>CAYZXD010000001.1:0-120892 GCA_964482325.1 uncultured Spirochaetaceae bacterium
TTATGATACCCCTGACACGCTTGCAGTGCAACCGTTAATGTCAATGATCCGTATGGGTCACCTGTTTCTCGATAAGATCGGTGACACTGTACAGGGTTAATCCGAGCAAACTCAGTATGACAATTCCCGCATACATAGCTGTGTACTGAGCCATGATCCAGCTATTCATGATGGCATATCCTAATCCATGCGATGCTGCATAACTCTCATTGATAAATAGTACTGAAAGCGAAATGCCCAGGGTGATACGTATCGAGGAGAATAGGGATGGCAGCACTGCCGGCCACACGATATCGGAAAATGTCTGTCGTGCACTGAGATGATATGCTCTGGCAAGAAGCAGATACTGTGGAGCAATATGCTGCACTCCATCGCGGACAGATACTGCAGCCGGAAAGAATACTATTGTAGCAATAAGCATCATTTTTGACAGGTCGCCGATGCCGAAGAGGACCATAAACACTGGAAGAAAGGCAATTTTAGGCAGTGGATACAAGAGGTACAGTACCGGTGAAATCACGGCATCAAGTGCTCTGGTGCGGCCGATGAGCAGTCCACCTGTTGTACCGAGAAGTAAGCCGATCGAAAGTCCTCCCAGGATACGATACAGTGAGGTAAGAAGATGATGTCCCATCCGATGTTCATCTGCATGCAGAAGCAGGTACGATAATACCTTATCCGGGAGCGGGATAATGGGAGACGATACCAGAGCCCCGATGAGATACCACAATACAATCACTAGGAACATCCCTTTCAGATATCTCATAGTGTATCCCTCAGTTCACTGCGCAATTGTTGTTCTAAGCCGAACAGTTCATCTCTGGTTCGCAAATCAGGGTCATCAATCCACGGGTTTTCGGCCTGGCAGGTGATACCTCCAGGTGTCATGATAATAATACGGGAACCCATGTAAGCAGCTTCCCGAATACTGTGAGTTACTAAGATCGTCGTTATCTGATGTGTACGTACATACGTTTTAATATCATCCTGCAGGAGTTCTCGTTGTTGTTCATCCAGTGCTGCCAATGGTTCATCAAGAAGCAGGATTTGTGGTCTGCGCACCAATGCTCGAGCCAACGCCACCCGCTGACGCATGCCTCCGCTGAGCTGTTGAGGAAAGTGGTGCAGCTGATCTTGTAATCCCACTCTCTCTAACAGCTTTTCTGCTTCGTCACGATAGGTCGCGGGAAGTCCGAGCAGAACATTCCCCAGAACATTCTTCCAGGGGAGCAGATTATCCTGTTGAAACATGATAGTACAATGATCAGCTTCCACTGATCGGTCAATCGTCCCCGATGCAAGGGGCAGAAGTGAAGCAATCGCATACAGAAGGCTTGTTTTCCCGCATCCGCTTTTTCCCAATATGCTTATAGTTTCACCGACATGCACCGATAATGAAAAATGAGAAAAGGCAGTATGACTACCATAGTCTACCTGCGCGTCTTGTATCGCAAGCATCATAGATCCTGGACAAAGCGGTCATCAAGCAACTGTTCTCGAGTGAAATCGTGCGACTGTCCGGTAATATGCTCAGTCCATTGGACGATTTCCTGGAGGAACTGATCACTCGGTAGCCGTGCATTCTGGTATTGGGGCAATCCCATGCGATCTCGTACCGATTCAGGTAACTGATCAAACGAATCCATCAGAATAGCACGTGCCGTATCCGGATCAGATTGAATATCCTGTACAGCGCGCTGATAGGCTCGATGAAATCGATGGAGTTCCTCCACTTTCTCCTGCAGAGCTGATTCAGTGAATGCGATGATATTCACGCTCTCCTCAGGAATTTCGGCAAATTCCCATTTATTTAAACCGCGTAGTTCACCGATAGAGGCAAACGGTTCGGGAAATATGCCAATATCCAGCTGACCTGAGGCTACAGCTTCCAGACGAGCCGGGATTTCGTTGATATAGACCTTCTCAAGCGTGTGTGTATCGTCTAAATATTGTTCCAACAGATAGTTGGTGACACTGATTTCCATCGTGCCTGCACTGAGAGTTTGTGGTTCTGCTATTTCTTTTGTAGATAAAAGGGGGAACAGCCCATCGGTGGAAATGGTCCCTTTGACAGGAAAATCGCCACCTGCTTGTGTGATCAGAGCTACTAAGTCAGTCATGACACCATCGACCTGGTTGGTTTGCAGAGCAGTCTGTCGATGCTGACCATTGGTGAACAGTACTAACTCCACCGATACTCCTTCATCGGCAAAATATCCTTTCTGTTGTGCTAGATAAAAAGGAGCAGCATCAACTGCACTCATCATCCCTACACGCAGTAAAGTCAGTTCTTCGGATTTCTCCTGATTCTCCTGCTTTGCTTTACAACCACTGAGTAACACAAGCAACACGATCATCAGCAACAGGAAAATGCGATAGGTTTTTGTCATTATCGATCTCTCTTGAAATTATGTATTTCCTCTGGTGATGACTTCATCTATAAACAGGCGTATCAACGATTCAGCGAATCGTTTTCCTGATTGCTGCTGCAGACGTTCCCAAGCCTCTGACTCGACCAGCTGCAATCCGGTAGGCTTTTCTGATCGTAACATCGCCCAATAATCACACATACCGAGAATCTGCGACCCAAGGGGAATCTGATGGCCTCTGAGTCCGCTCGGATAGCCGTTTCCATCGATTCTCTCATGATGTGCAAGTACAATTTCTCCAATCGCTGCATACTGCGGCACTGCACTGAGTATATTGAAGCTCACCTCAGGATGTCTCAGTACTGTAGTTCCTTCAATTTCCTCTGTCAATCCTCCCGAGATCAACAGTTCCCCTTGAAGAGCCACTTTCCCGATATCGTGCAATTTTCCTGCAAGGGCAATCTGATCAACTTCGAGATCACTCAATCCAACACGATAGGCCAATTCCTGACAGAGTTCTTCTACGTATCGTGCGTGCATCATTTCTTCGGGATGACGTTCTATAAATGTGTTGAACAACTGATCCACAATCATCTTTCGATTTCTTGGTCGTTCAGCAATTTTTTTTCGATACATGTAATTCTCGGCTGTACTGAATAAATCCTTTAACAACTCTTCTTCAGTGGTTTTCACGGCAAATCCAAATGATACAGCTACAGGGAAATCAAGTATTGATTGCTGGGCAAAGGCCTCATTCAACTGATCAATCATCTGCTCTGCATCAGTGGCATAGGTATTGGGCAATAGGAGAACAAATTCATCCCCGCCAATTCGAGCAACGATATCCTGAGGCCGACAGGCTGTCACGAGTACCGATGCAACGGTTCTCAGCAACAAGTCTCCCGCATCGTGACCGAAGGCATCGTTGGTTAATTTCAGATTATTCACATCGGCAGCTACCAGAATGAGGGGATAACACCTTCGGTGATCCAAGCGTTTTATTTCAGCCTCGTAGGCTCTCCGGTTACGCAGACCGGTCAACGGATCACGGAAGGTGAGTTCTTCCATATGCTGTTGTTTTAGGCGCTTCTCTGTATTATCGCGGAATACCACAATGACTCCGTTAACGGTGCCAATCGGTCCCAGGATGGGGGACGCCGTCGCTTCCACCGCTATCAACCTCTCATCACGGGTGTGAAGCGTTGCTTGTGCAGAGGCTTCTATCGTTTTCCGTTGAGAGATCGCTTCTGATACAATCGGTTCGCCTATAATATTCAGCACTTGAGAAATCGGTAGGTGCATTGCTTGATCCTCTCGCCATCCGGTCAGCTGTTCTGCTGAGGAATTGAATAGGATGATTTTCCCTGATTCATCGGTTGATATTACTGCATCCCCGACTGATAACAGCGTGGTTTCCAATCGTCCCTTTTCTACCCAGAGTTGGTTCTGCAGTGCTTTTGCCTGGGTAATATCTTCGACTATGGCTGCTAGTTTTCCCTTTTCAGGTACATAGGCAGAGAGTTTCAGCGATTTGCCATATTGATCCAGTGATAGCTCGAATACCTGCGGGGTTCCCCGGAGTGAGACCTCTTTAAATTTACGTATCCACAAATCTGCACCAAGTGGTACGACTTCACGAATTCTTGCTCCCGTAAGTGCAAGAGTCGTTCTTCTCACGATGTGTGCAAACTGAGCATTGACACTTTCAATGATAAAATCGGCCAAATTCCCCTGTTGATCTACCACTGATGTGAGTACCAACAACCCTTGATTCATCTGTTCTACCAGGGATCGATAGCTTGCTTCACTACGTCGCAATTCGGTTTCTGCTTTTTTTGTAGCCGTGATATCGGTATGGGTACCGTTCATACGAATGGGTCTTCCCTCAGGAGACCATGCTATCACCTTGCCTCGATCCATAATCCAAACCCAATGGCCGTCACGGTGTTTCATTCTGAATTCCGCTTCATAGAATTCCTGTTTGCCTTGAAGGGTCTCTTCAACTTTCTGATTCATCTGCTCAATGTCATCAGGATGAATAAATGATCTCCACGTGTCGTGTGGGAGGTTTCCTAATTCGTCTCGGGAATAGCCAATCATCTGTGCCCAGCGGTCATTGCATATTGAAGTTCCCGTAGTAAGGTCCCACTCCCAGGTCCCTGCACGAGTTGCCTCAATGACCCCTTTCATACTTTCATTTGCAGCACGGATTGACTGTTCAGCAGTTTTTCGTCTCGCTTCAAAATCGTGAACCCAACGATTTCCACCGTAGGTCATCGCACCGAAGATGGTTAAAAGTAAACCATTCCCAATTATTAGGATGGTGTGGATCAAACGCGTCTTTTGATGAAAATCCTGTTGTAGCTGCATAAGGATTTCTTGTTCTGTTACGATGGTCTGTTTCAACTGCTGTATAAGTTCTCCACTTCCGATTACCTCAGCATCTGAGAGACGGATCAGTTCAAACCAACGGGTAAAACCGTTTTGTATCTCTCGTAACTGCTCAAATCGTACATCCTGATCGTTAAGAGAGCGCATCAAGTCTGCAATCGTTGTCTGAAAGGCTAGAGCTGCATCATCTGCAGCGATGACGTACTGGTCATGCTTAGTCATGGTATAGCGTAACTGGTTCAGTTCTACGGTGATAAGCTGTTTCTGAAGTTTTTCAAGTTGTCCGATTACCTCCTGTGCACGACTATTTTCCTGAGCTGCTGCCTGAGTCTGCTTTGAGCTATACAGACCTAACCCCATGATGGAAAATACCATGATGGTTAGGACAACAAACGAGAGCAACAACTTTTTCGTGTCAGAAGAGCTTCGAGTTTTGATCTTTTTCACTGGAGCCTCAACAGTTTTGCGTACTATCGTCGTTATAGTATATGAGTTGAGAAAATGCAAGGAAAAATGTAGGAAGTTGTTGTATAAGTACTCGATAAGAGTTGAAATAAATCAGATAATGACATGTACTTATCTGCAGGAGCACTTGATGAGAAAACGTCATAAGTTACTGTGGCGGCCTCGGTACATTCTCCTTGCAGTATCTCTGATCTATGCAGGGTTTCTCATACTGTTGGGAATTGATGTCTTCTCGACTGAACCCATCACACTGGCTCAGATATCAGCCTTTGTGATACATAGCATCCCTGGCTTATTGGTTGCACTCAGTGCCATGATCGGATTGCATCGACCGCTGTGGGGAGCTTTCGGATATGCAGGGATCACCATAGCCTTCTGGTTGTTTTTTCATACGGGCAGGGATATCATAGCCATATTGGTGGTTCATGGGTTCCCCATCACTCTTACATTTCTTTATGGTTTACGATGGGTACGTTCACGGAAAAGCCGGGAGGATACTGATGCTTAAAAAGCGCTATATAGTTTTACTGGTGCTTGTTCTGCTCATTGTTGCAGGTAGTATCATGATGTGGGTGTTTACCCAACGTGTACAGCAGGGATTAGAGCAGCTTTCTGCAATGACGATCACTGATCCTGATCTTACCCAATTGTCTGATGGAGTATA
The DNA here is from genome assembly GCA_964482325.1 of uncultured Spirochaetaceae bacterium. Taxonomy (GTDB): domain Bacteria; phylum Spirochaetota; class Spirochaetia; order Sphaerochaetales; family Sphaerochaetaceae; genus CAYZJV01. The sequence continues at coordinate 5,890 of CAYZXD010000001.1, forward strand.
TCGAGGCGAGTACGCAGCTTTTCCGGTGAAAGTAGTTGTTGACGTGACGGTTCGAGATCATAGTATTACCGACATCACCCTGATCGAGCACCGGCAAGGACAAGGTAAAGATGCCGAGGCTTTGGTTCCCCGGATAGTACAGGAACAGCGAGTAACGCTCGATGTGGTCAGTGGTGCTACCTACAGCAGTCTGGTGATATTAAAAGCTGTAGAAAATGCACTTCATGAGTTATAGTAACTTTTTTGCAAACTCGATAGCCGCAGTATAATCCTGTTGGTTCGGATGTCCCCATCCATAGATGAGAAAACTTCCCCAGCAGACCACTTCCTCCGTTGCTACCTCTATCCCTTTTGCTACTAAAGCTGCACGGACCTCTTTCTGAAAGAATTTCCGACTTGCACAGGAGGTGATCAGAGCAGCCTGCTTAACGTGCTGGGCATCAAGTGATTCGGCAAAAGCAATTAGATCAGGATTACTCTTCCCTCCATAGATGCCGCCGACAATAAACAATAGATCAACAGGAGGAATATTCGGCTCTTCTTTGAGGTCTACTGCCTTGATATCGAGTGTCTGAGCCATTGCGTTGGCAATTTTCCGGCTGTGACCGGTTTTTGTCCGATAGACTATGATACTATTCATGATCGAAAGTATAGTGGGAGAGTAGGGAATCTGCAACTATTTCCTGATATCAGCTACTTGTTCAGTACTGCTCCTTGGGTGCATACTGGGTTTAGTGTTCAGGGGGAGTCATGATGCATGATCAAAAATTAACCGAGCGACTCGAGGCCGCAAAACTAATTGCACAGAAGGCAGGAGCCTTCCTGTTGGAAAGTCGGAAAGGAAATCTGGAAATTACGGCAAAGGGAGTTAATGATTTCGTCACGGTGGTGGATGTACAGTCAGAACGGATGATTAAAGAGTATCTACATGACTGTTTTCCCGAAGATAATTTCCTCGGTGAAGAGATGGGCTATGAATCATACGGTGACGGGGGCACGTGGATCATTGATCCGATCGACGGTACCACCAACTACATTCACGGGCTTCCCGGTTTTTCAATCAGTATCGCTTATGAAATGTCTCAGTGGGATCCGATAGTCGGAGTTGTGTATGATCCTATCACTGATGAGCTCTATAGTGCGCAGCGGGGGAAAGGTGCCCACTGCAACGGTGTTCCCATTGCTGTTTCCCATATCGAAGAGCCTCATGATACGGCAATTATGATCAGTCCACCTTTGCGATTCCGTTATCGGCTTCCGGCATTCATGACGGTGTATCAGGCTGTATGTGCCGATTCAGGAGAGACGCGCGATTATGGTTCAGCTGCTCTGCATCTCTGCTACATAGCGCATGGGCGTGGTGAAGCATTCATTGAATTTGGTCTTGGATATCATGATATTGCTGCAGGTACGGTAATACTGAAAGAATCGGGAGGTCAGATCTCACAACTGAATCTTCTGGACGTGCAGCCGTTTACCAGCAGCCTCATAGCAACCAATGCCGTGATGCATGCCTATTTTGTCAGTAAGGTGCAGATTAGCTGAATCAACACTTATACCAGATATGCATACTCTCAATGGTTCCTGCAATCTGTGTGTTATTTCTCAGTCTTCCTCCGAAGGTGTATCCACTTTTTGCAAATGTACAGTTCATTCCCGGTGAAACTGCACGGGCAATGGTGTACAACGTGTTGATCCCTCTGCTGCGGACTTCCTGTTCGAGGAAGGAAAGAAGCTGCGATGCGTAACCGTTTCCCCGGTAGGGTGGCAAGGTGGCGAAGTCGGTCATTTCCGCATACTGTGCATGCGGTGCGAAATTGCATTCTGCTGAAGCTAGGGCAACAAGGGTCTCTTCTTCCCAGAGACCTGCATACACCGTTCCCTCCTGCATTGAGGTGATAATAAATGAGGGATCATCGATAGGAAACGGGTAGGAATCAAAAACCGTACGATACAACTCTGCCATAGCCTCAGCATCGCCAGGGGTGCAGAGGCGCATAGGGTGGGATTTAAAAGAACCTGGTGCAATGACTTTTGATTGTGCGAGAGCCGCCACTTCATCATATTGCTGAGCAAGTTCCTCTACGCGCCTTCTCTTATCGAGAAAGAGGCCGAGAAAATGTCCATCGGTGGTCCCCCGATACAACTGGGGGACTATCGCTTCTATCTCAAAACCCGCCGCAACAAACTCCGCACTTTCAGTACACGGTACCTTAGCGAATATTTTTGTGTATCCGTTTTGCTCGGCTAGCTGCAGCAGCCCGGGAACCAGTTCTGCTGCTACAGCATGCTCCATATCCATCAGGTAGATACGATTACTAGCAGGTCCATGTTGGATCAATGCACCGTACATTCTTTCACTTACATCAGGCATCGTCCTGACTCTCCATATATGCTTCTGTTGCACTGACATACCCTTCTGGCGTCAGAGAGAAACTGTCATCATAGTCGCACAGGAGTTTTTCGATACCATGTGCCTTATATTCATCAGAGTCTGCCATTTTCAGTTCCAGTGAACAGTTGTCACAGTCGCGATCACAGGCAATGGAGCGGTAATTATCAGGTTCGCGATACGTCGTGATCACTCCCTCGAAGTTTCTGAGAATCACTTTATTGGTTGACCAGGAGAGCAGATAATTCGGTCCTACCGGAATTTTCCCTCCACCTCCTGGAGCATCGATCACATACGTGGGAACAGCGAATCCGCTGGTATGACCCCGGAGGCTTTCCATAATCTCGATTCCCTTTCCCACCGAAGTTCTGAAATGGGTAAGCCCCTCAGATAAATCACATTGATAGAGGTAATACGGACGTACACGACTATAGGTGAGCTTTTGCACCAGCTTTTTCATAATCCGTGGACAGTCGTTGACATCATTGAGCAACACTGACTGATTTCCTAATGGAATACCAGCATCAGCGAGCATGTTGATAGCTTTCCGTGATGACTGGGTGAGTTCCCGTGGATGATTGAATTGTGTATTCAGCCACAACGGATGATATTTTTTCAACATGGAAACCAGTTTCTCGGTGACCCGATAGGGGAGGACAACCGGAATTCTCGATCCGATTCTGATAATCTCGACATGTTCGATTTTCCGTAATTCAGACAGGATCCACTCAAGGTAATCATCGGAGAGCATCAGCGGATCACCACCGCTGAGCAGTACATCGCGTACCTGTGGAGTGTTACGAATATACTCAAGCCCCTTTTCTATCTGTTCACGGTTGGGGATACTGTCGACATCTCCCACTTTTCGTTTACGTGTACAATGACGGCAGTACATCGCACAGGTATTACTGATCAAAAAGAGGACACGATCAGGATAACGATGAGTGATTCCATCTACGGGGCTATCACCATCTTCATGTAATGGATCTTCCATATCATGTTCAGCAATATCGAGTTCACGTATATCGGGAAATGATTGCTTGAAAATGGGGTCATCTTCGATACACGTCGTATCGATAAGGGAAAGATAATAGGGAGTGATCGACATGGGGAACTTATTGATGGTTGCAGTAATATCCTTCCGCTTTTCTTCTGGGAATGTGTAGCCCAGCAGCTTTTCAAAGGTATCAACATCCTTGACACAATGCTTTAACTGCCATTTCCAATCACGCCAGCGATCCACACTGACATCGTTTTCGAAGCGATCGATTATTTGCTGTTCTGATTCCGTGAATGACATACATTATCCTTAGATATACTCCCTCAAAGGGACAGAAAACTGTACCGTGGTGAACTGATTCTGCACTCGCACAAAAATGCCCACAGAGGGTCTGTGTTCGAATGATTGCTCACATCATTTAGCAATTATTCTTTCATTGAATAATGTAATTATAACATGTATATGGAATAACTGCAATGACCACTAAAAGGCACAGGTATATCGTTGCGATCAGACACAACCGAAATGCCACTATATTGTTGCGCTTTCTTGAGATGAATACCCTTATAAAGACAAGGGAACAGCTGAGAAGTTGAGCAGACGGTAACCGGAAAAATTCGGCAGGAGATAACCTCCTGCCGTGAATAATTAAGCTCTTGCTCCGTACGTATTTTCCATATCTACAGTAGCGATATCGATACCAAGTACCTCTGCCACGCCTTTCCCATAGGCCGGATCAGCAAGATAGCAGTGTCTGATGTGCCGTTTCTGCACCAACTCCGTGGTGCCCTGCATATTCCGGGCAGTATTGGCAAACAATCGCTGCTGCTCATCTGATTTCATGATATTAAACAGTGCACCCGCCTGTTCGTAGTAGTGATCGTCATCCTCTCTGAAATCATAGGTGTCAATGGGACCCTGGCCATCATAGGCTGGTTCAGCCAGCTCCGGCTGGTCTTTCCACATGCCATAGGAGTTGGGATTGTAATGGACGGAACCACCGAAATTCCCGTCTACACGCATCATGCCATCTCGATGGAAGTGGTGAGTCTCCACTTTACTCTTATTTACCGGTATCTGATAATGGTTGACCCCAAGACGATACCGTTGTGCATCGCCATAGGCGAACAGCCGGCCTTGCAGCATTCGATCAGGCGAATAGCCAATTCCCGGAACACTGTTTGCCGGATTGAAAGCCGCCTGTTCAACATCCATAAAGTAATTATCGGGATTACGGTTCAATTCAACAAATCCCACTTCATGCAAAGGGTAATCATCGTGGTACCATACTTTAGTCAGATCAAAGGGATTGTCAGGATGGGTAAGTGCCTGTTCTTCAGTCATAATCTGGACATACATCGTCCACTTGGGGAAATTGCCCTGCTCAATTGCCTGAAAGAGATCCTTCTGGTGTGATTCCCGATCTCTTCCTACAAGCTCTTCAGCCTCGGCATCCGTCAGATAGTCTATTCCCTGCTGCGTTTTTAAAGTAAATTTTACCCAGAATCGCTGATTATCGGCATTGATCAGTGAATAGGTATGTGACCCATAGCCATTCATATGGCGATAGCTTTTTGGAATTCCTCGATCGCCCATGGTTATGGTTATCTGATGCAGTGCCTCCGGAAGTGCAGACCAGAAATCCCAATTGTTCTGAGCTGATCGCATATTGGTTCTCGGATCGCGTTTTACTGCATGATTGAGATCGGGAAACAGCATGGGGTCTCTAAAGAAGAACACAGGAGTATTATTTCCCACCAGATCCCAGTTTCCCTCATCAGTATAGAACTTCATGGCAAACCCGCGGATATCGCGTTCCGCATCGGCTGCCCCCCGTTCTCCGGCAACGGTGGAGAAACGGATAAACATATCGGTTTTCTTTCCTACCTCAGCAAACAGACTGGCTTTTGTCCATCTGGTGATATCATGGGTTACGGTAAAGGTTCCGAAAGCCCCGGATCCTTTTGCATGCATACGCCGTTCGGGAATGACTTCCCGATCGAAGTGGCTCATTTTTTCCAGATACCATGCATCCTGCATCATCACGCCGCCACGGCGACCAGCAGTCTGAATATTTTCATTATGTGCGATAGGGCGTCCGCTAATGGACGTCAACGGTTTCTTTTCAGTGGAATCTCTTCCGTCTCTATCTACCTTGTCATGTGCCATAATCACCTCCCGATGGTTTGTGCAGTATGACATATTCTGAACAGATTTCAAGTCTGAAATATATTTAAGAGGAATAGGAGGTTATGACGGTTGTTCACGTAGATACGGTTTCTGTCGTAGAGACCTGGAAGGGGCTCTCCTGTGCCGCGTACAGTTTTTGTGTGGGATAGGCAAACTCGATCCCCTTTTCATTGAAAGTGCGGAATATATTCCGGTAGATTTCCTGCTGAACATCCATATACACCACATAATCGGGTGACGGGACATAGTAAACCGTCTCGAAATTCAGTGCATATGCACCGAATGATTGGAAGTGAGAGCGATCACAGACCACGCCCTCAATGGTTGTTACCGAGTTGATGATTGATCTGATCAGAGAAGGGATTTCCTCCACATGTTCCTGCGTTGTTTCATAGGTGACTCCAACGGAGAATACTACGCGCCGACGGGTCATCTGTTTATAGTTATGGATACGTGAGGCAATCAGATCAGAGTTCGAAATAATCAGTACCTCACCACTGAGGACACGAATTCTACTCGATTTAATGCCGATTTTTTCCACCACTCCGGCTTTATCGCCAAAGACTACAAAATCTCCGAGTTCAAATGGTTTGTCCATGAATATGACAAAATAACTGAAGAGGTCTCCCAGTATGCCCTGAGCTGCTATAGCTACAGCAATACCACCAACGCCAAGTCCAGCAAGAGCCGTTGAAACATCCAGTCCAAGATTAGCCAGAAGGAATATTGCCCCAACGATCCACAGTAAAAATTTTATCAGCGACAACAATGGTTTGAGGTTCTTTTCCTGATCATGATTACTGTCTTCCCGTTCAAAGTGTCGGGAAAAAGCCAGTTCTATTCCCTTATTCACCGATCGCACGATGATGAAAGTCATGATAATGGCAAAGATTGCCTGTACGGTTTTCTCTATGCGCGTATCAAATGCAACGATTTGCACAGCAATGGATAGTATCCCCAAAAAAGCAAGTGGCACGGCAATGCGCTGAAAAAACCTGAGTAATCCAAGCGATTTTCCTTTGCTTTCCGGTGCCCCCTCCTCCCGTTTGCTCTCACGAATGCGAATGCGTTTTTTCAGGATATGGTTGATAGGTGTCAAAACCAGTAGCCCAATAATTACCAGCAGAATTGCCTGCATGTACAGGTGGGTGTTGGGTCCGAGGAAATGATTGAATGCGAGTATAGATTCCATATGCTCATGATACTGAGTTTTATCAGACAAGGCAAATCAAACCATGTCCTTTCGCCTGGGATTTTCCTATTTAACGTTGCCAAAGTGTTACTACTCCCCCTATAATCCGCTCATGAAGAGTTATCTTGAAGTTATTGAACAGAGGCTGCAGCAGTTGCTCCCACAGCAGGTCGATCCGCAGTGGGTGTCAATGCTTCTCTCCAGTCAGGAAAATGTGACGGATGTCAGTGTCTTTGATGCAATCTGCGCCCCCGCGCGGGACCTTGTCTATAGCGGGGGGAAACGATGGCGACCGCTATTCATGCTTCTTACCGCCAGGATGCTTGGTGGTCAGGAGGCAGGTGAGCGGGCTCTGCATCTTGTGGCTCTCGTAGAACTCCCGCATAACGGCAGTTTGATCATCGATGATATCGAAGATGGAGCTGATATGCGCCGAGGCAACCCTTCCGTGCATATCACTCATGGTATCGATAGTGCTATTAATGCGGGGAACTTTCTCTACTATCTGCCGACCATTGCATTGGACCGGCTGGATGTTTCTCCGGAGGTGCGGCTTCGTCTCTATCAGATTTATGCAAACTATATGCGCAAGATTCATCTAGGGCAGGGGATGGATATCACGTGGCACAATCAACAGAATGTGCTGCCTGATGTTGCTTCTTATGAATTGATGTGTCGGTTGAAAACCGGATGTCTTGCAGCTATGGGATGTGAACTCGGAGCTGCCGTTGCCACCGATGATGAACAGGTCATCGCACAATCCGGAGCAATTGCAGAGACTGCCGGGTTGGGATTTCAGATCATTGATGATGTGTTGAATTTAGAAAAAGGTAATCCGGGAAAATTGCGTGGAGATGATATTGTTGAGAATAAAAAAAGTCTTCCCATCATCCTTTATGCTGAAGCTTGCCCCGATAAGCGCGAAGAGCTGTTCACTACGTTTCATCTGGCGCAACGGGACGGTTATGCTGCCAGTGAAAAAGCTATTCTGCATCTCATTGATGATATAGAACGCTCAGGAGTACTTGCACAAGCCCGTAGCTATGCAAGCGGACTCTTCGATCAGGTGACATCCATGACCGAGCAATTGTACCCACCCTCAGCTGATCGTGATCAGTTTCTCGCCATGATTGAGGGATTCAGACAAGCATAGGGGAGTCTAAGATGCCGATTCGCGTTACGAGTGAAATTGGAAAACTTCGATCGGTGCTGCTGCACCGGCCAGGGAAGGAACTTGAGTCTCTGACACCGCAGTATCTTGATTCCATGCTCTTTGAAGATATTCCGTATCTTGAACAGATGCAGCGTGAACACGACCAATTTGCTTCTCTGCTGGAATCGCAGGGATGCACGGTCTGGTACATTGAGCAGATGCTGGAGTACGTGCTTACTGATCAGCAGGTCAGAAAAGATGTGATTTTGCATCTTATTGCATCGGCACAGATTCATGAACCTGCAATACGGGAGAGTATGTATGATTACCTTTCCCAACTTGAATGCGAAGCATTAGCCGCTTGTTGTATTAAAGGAGTACTGAAAGCTGAAATCGATAATACGGTTCGCCATAAGACCTTGAGTTACTATATTCGAAATACCTATCCCTTTTACATTCCGCCGGTACCTAATCTTTACTTCACCCGGGATCCCGCAACGGTAATTGGTTCCGGCATCGCTGTACATACCATGAAAAATGATGCGCGGAGGCGGGAGAACTGGCTCCTCTCTTTGATTGCTCTGCATCATCCGCTCTTTTCAGAAACCGGTAACTATATTGATTACAGTGATGGAAGCAGTATCGAAGGTGGCGATATTCTGCTGCTCAATGAGCATTGTGCCGTAGTGGGCAGCAGTGCGAGAACCGGTACCTGGGCGATCGAGTCATTTGCCCGGCGCATGATGCAGCCTGCAGAGTTGGGTGGGCAGAATCTTACTGAGATACTGGTAGTTCAAATTCCCTATACCCGTGCTTATATGCACCTTGATACCGTTTTTACTATGGTGGATCGGGATGCTTTCTCCATCTATGGCGGGATCGAGATGTCCCTTCGTGTCTTCAGTCTACGCATGTATCGTGATGGACAGCTGCAAATTCACGAAGAGAAAAATCTGCATCAGGCTCTAGCCCGAGTGCTTCATGTCCCTGCAGTACGATTGATTCCCAGCGGAGGGCCGGATCATACGGTTGCTGCCCGTGAGCAATGGAACGACAGTACCAATACCCTTGCCGTTGCTCCGGGGACGGTGATTACGTATCAACGTAATACGGTATCCAATGATACGCTGGATCGGGAAGGAATCACCGTTTTACCTATCCGGGGATCGGAGTTGGTCCGTGGCCGCGGGGGACCACGGTGTATGAGTATGCCGTTATACCGGGAAGCAGTAATTTCTGAGTAGCTAAATAATCCACGAAAGAGCGAGTTAGACATTGATCCAGTTCGTGACAGCGTGTTGTTTTGTGGAGATATGTAAACGATTTCATTGTGCTATATATAGATACAGTAATAATTTTAGTAGTTTTAGTATGTTAAATTTGGTAAATATTGGGCATATGATCATTATGAAACTAATAACTTACGGTATGCATAAAAAAATATTTAAAAATTTTATGATATACCCTTGATTAAAGTTTTTAATTTTACTATTATCCAAGTAGATAAAAAATTTAGTCAAGGAGGAGTAAACATCATGGAAAAAATTACGTGGTTTGCAACTTATTTCGGTGTCGTAGCAGGTGTCGTCTCCCTCGCTCTGGTTCTGGTCAGACATATAGCATAGATAGTTGGATTAAAACTGAGCGGCGAGGACCTTAGGGAGTTCGATTCGTCGTCAGCGGTACTGCTGTACCGCGCAAGCAGGTGCTAAGCCTGCAGTGAAGGGCCTTTCCTCGATACATGAGGAGAGGCCTTTGTTATCTTTGCTACCCGATGAGAACTATTCCTGGTATATTCTCATTTCAGGAGTATCGCGTATGAGACAACAGAGTGCCTATAAAAGGACTTTCACCCCAGGGGAAACGTATCGGATTGTCACTGCCATGCCAGCTGCTGTACGTGAGCTTCGTCTGGCTAAACGGCAGCAGCTGTTAAGCAGTTCGTTTATCGAACGGATTATGCTTGCGGTGACTGAGGTGAATGGATGTGCACTGTGTTCCTATGCGCATACCAAAATGGCGTTACAGGAGGGCCTTACAAAAGAAGAGATTGCTGGGCTGTTAACCGGCGATGCTGCATCAATTCCTTCCGAAGAAGCTCCTGCGCTACTCTTTGCTCAACACTTTGCGGAGATGAAAGGAACCTACGATCCTGAAATGTATGCCCTGTTGGCACAACAATACACTCCAGAGATAGCCCGCGGTATTCTCGGGTCAGCTCAGGTGATACTTGCCGGTAATGCCTATGGTATCCCCTACAGTGCTTTATTCTCCCGGATGCGCGGTAAACCGTATCGAAACAGCAGCGTGTGGTATGAGCTCGGCATGATAGTGTTTGGGATACTCATCATGCCGGTAGCATTAGTGCACGGGCTGTTTCGTACTACATCTGCACCCCGACGGTGATGCTGAACGACCAGAAAGCGTCATGAAGATTATATGCAACATCAACGCCCATAGCAGGAATGGCGATCTTTCTCAGATACACGCGAGATCCGATACCCGGACCATAGAATGGCCGTAATGCAATCAGTTCATTACCATATCGGCCAATTTCAAAGTAGGGGGAGATGGTAATCACCGACCAGGAAGTTTTCAGCACCGGGATATCACAGGCGGCCGCCGCAGATAGCCATTGATCAGCACTGGACGCCTTGAAAGGCAGTGTACGATATCCATCTTGGGCATCAATTGCCGTCTCGGCAAACAGGGGCATATCCCCGATACCTCCCGATGTGAGTAACCTGAGACGAACCTGCTCTCCGAGCAGGGTGCTCCAACTGAAGCTACCTGAAATTTCCCATCCGTTTTCCATGATAAGCGTGCGGGCATTCGCATCAGATTCGATGCCGATAGGCAACACGTCGTGTAAATAGGTGTTCTCATATGAAAGGGTGAGTTCAGGCTCAAGATAACTGCTCAGATCAGGAAAAAGCGCAGGTGATACCGAATCGAATTCCCACGTTTGGTACCCGATGGTACCTTCGGCAGTGAAATTTTTGTAGGTATACCCGATACCCACTCCAATATTCCGGTAATCGGCAGTGTACGATCGGACCGTGTTGGCAGGGTCGGTCTGCATCACATAGGATGCCCGTCCAAACCCTCCGGTTACGGTGTACGACCATGGTCTATTCAGGGTGGCAGGATCGGAAAACACCAAGAGACCGCGAAGTCCATCGGTACTGCCGTAGAGTGCAGTCAGAAGAAATTTCTGGTAGCCGAGCAGGTTTGATTCAATCAGGAATAGTCCACCCCGAAATTTTTCCCCGTCTGATGCGAAATACGGTACGGGAATGAGTGTCCATTTCTCCTCAAGGTATACCGAAAGCTCTGCATCCTGTCCGGAAGGCTGAGGGATCAGATTGACCGCTACCTGAGCGAACAGATCGGTACGCTCAAGCTGTTCTGTTATGATTTCGCTATCCTGTGGGGAAATCATATCACCAATCTCAAACGGAATGTTGGATCGTATGACCGATTCTTTTGTTCGTTTGAGGCCTTCAATGGTAATTGCTCGTAACCGGTAGGACTCATTTGCTTCTGCAAGAGCAATAGCGGGTACCATAATCAAGCATACGATACAGATGAGTAAAATTCGATTTTTCAGATGCACAACCCCACCTTATATGTGAAATGAGTCCACTATACCAGAAGAGCCAATCCGGTGCGACCGCTTTCTTTCCCTTTCTCTAATATATTAGTACTTTGTGAGTCTCAAGGAGGACAGGTATGCGACGATATACCATAACGATCTTAGTAATGTTGCTGCTGACATTGTCTGTCTTTGCAGCTGGAAATAGGGAAGAGAGTATACCGATACGGATGACCGGTGACCCGATCACCACGGTCCCGGGATCCATCAGCGATTATGAGGGACATCCCGTAGCAATCTTTGCCGGTGGCTGTTTTTGGGGCGTGGAGAGTATGTTTGAACAGCTCCCCGGTGTACTTGATGCCGTATCCGGCTATACCGGAGGAACTTTGGAATTTCCCACTTACCGATATGTGAGTATGGGGAGAACCGGTCATGTCGAGGCGGTGGCAGTCTTTTATGATCCGCAGGTGACTGATTACGAAACACTCGCCCGCTATTTCTTTGAAATACATGATCCCACGCAGGCGGGCGGACAAGGACCGGATATCGGGCCGATGTATGAATCGGTGATCTTTCCAGGCACAGAAGAGGAGTGGGCTATTGCTGAGCACCTGATTCAGACTCTGAAGCAAATAGGATATGACGTGGTTACCAGTATCGAACAACGATCGATATTCTATCGTGCTGAAGGATTCCAGCAGGATTACTATGAGCAAAACGGGTCTGTGCCATACTGTCATGCCTATACAAAACGGTTCCCGGATTAATCTGAGATCAGCAGCTGTGTTTCGATCCAGTGGGCTACTCCATCTTCATCATGTGCTCTGGTATGATGCGATGCTGCCTGAAGCACTTCGGGAAGGGCATTTGCAACGGCCACACCAGTATAATGTGCGAGCATGGGAATATCCATCAGGTCATCGCCGAAAGTAACCACCTGATGGGGTGGAATCTGATCCAGCAGCGTCTGCAGTGCAGCCAGCTTTGTTGCCTGTTGATGGGCAATGCGATACATTTGCGGTTCCCACAATGCGGTAACGGTACAGCTGTGAGACCATCGATGAGCCATCGAATCAGCAAGACGTGAAGATGACCAGAAAAAGATGGCATATACATCGAGATCTTGCGGCACTGGTACCCAGTGTTTCCCCACAATTCTCCCTGCACTGGTATCAAGAACGAGAGCGGTGCACTCAGTATCTCTCTCGAGCTGTGCGATAATCTGATGAAACTGGTCTGTCTGTAACGGCATGTGATGTTTCAATTCACCGTGCAGATATCCGAGTGCCCCGCCACTGAGTACCATGGCATCGGGCTGCAGTTGCTCGATATATGAGCGGGCGAAGATCTTGCTTCTGGTAGTGGCGATAGCAAAGGAGCATCCTTTACGGCGTAGCGCAGCAATAGCTGCTAGAGAGCGTGCCGATATCTTTCGTTCGGCATTCAGCAGTGTTTCATCAAGATCGGTTACCATCCACAATGGTACAGGCATCACACATCTCCTATTCGGTGGGTTTGTATCTCAGAGGGTACAGCAACTGAGCAAAACTTGATAGACTCCGGTAAGTTGCTTCCGGCAGCCTACATCAGAACAAGGGATGGACTGATTACATATGCACATGATGGACCTCTGGAATCTACAGGGACAGCTACTTCTTTTATTAGCTTCAGGAGTGCTTCTCAGACGATTGGGAATTGTATCTGAACATGCTAAGCGCGTGCTCACAGATTTGGTCATTTATGTGACACTTCCCTGCAGTATTGTGCTCTCTTTCCGTATGGATATTGACCAGACAATTATGGTTTCTCTCGGGACGGTACTGTTGATCTCTTTCGCTATCCAGATGTTCTGTATTTTACTTGGGAATTTACTCTACCGTAAACAGGATGCAAGAAAGCGTGCCGTCCTGCGCTACGGGATTCTTGTTTCGAATTCAGGATTCATGGGCTTGCCTATTGCCGGAGAGTTATATGGCATTATGGGGGCGATGTATGCTTCGATCTACCTGATTCCGCAACGGGTGGTTATGTGGACAGCAGGACTCTCTTGTTTTACCGCAAATGAGCAGTCCCGAAGGGAAAAAATTAAGGAAATTGCACGTCATCCGGGCATTGTGTCTGTGTACATCGGGTTGGTGCTCATGGTATTTGACCTTTCGATTCCAGGATTCTTTCTTCAGTCGATGGAATCCGTTGCCGTCTGTACTACGCCGCTGTCGATGCTCCTGATTGGAGCCATTATTGGAGAAATGAACCGCTCGGAAGTTCGAGTGAGCTGGTTTGCACTCGGATATACCGCCGTACGGCTTATCCTGATTCCTGGAGTTTCATATCTGGTACTCCTTCTGGTAAACACTGATCCTGTCATTATGGCTGTTTCGGTACTCCTCGCCGGTATGCCGGTGGGAAGTACTACTGCTATCCTGGCGGCTAAGTATGGTGGCGATGCCTCATTCGGCTCACAATTAGTCGCAATTTCTACGATACTTTCTCTCATCTCCATACCGCTTTGGGCACTGATTCTTTAGGAAAATCAGCTACCGAATGACGCCACTATTGTGCTATGATGCTCGATATAGAGAGGTAGTACATGAAAAAAATCATTGAAACGAAGCATGCTCCTGCTGCAGTAGGTCCGTACGCTCAGGCGTATCAGGCAGGAGATATCTTATTTGTATCCGGGCAGATTCCGTTTGTCCCTGAAACCATGCAACTGGTCAGCGATGATGTTGCACAGCAGACTAAGCAGTCACTGAAGAACATTGCTGCGATTGTTGAAAAGGCAGGTTTTTCCCTTACTGATATCGTAAAATGTCAGGTATTTCTTAAAGATATGAATGATTTTGCAACTGTTAACGCGGTCTATGCTGAATTTTTCGGATCTCATACTCCCGCCCGAGTTGCCGTGGAAGTTTCACGTCTCCCCAAAGATGTTTCTGTGGAAATCGATGCCATTTGTGTGAAGTAGGGACTTTCAGATGTTTGTTATAACGGAATGAACCTATGAGTAGAGAATTTTCATCTACACAGGCAAATCAATTGCTCCAGATAGTGAAAAAGCGATTCACTGAACATCCCGAACGGCATCCTGATTTACGATGGGAAGTGGTTCGGGAACATTTGGAAGCAGATCGTTTGCGATTCAGAGCGTTATGGGAGATGGAGCGTACGGGAGGAGAACCCGATGTCATCTCCCAAGAAGCCAACCCTGATAGGATACTTTTCGTTGACTGTGCCCCAGAGACGCCTTCAGGGCGTCGAGGGGTCTGCTATGATCTGAAGGCCCGAAAACAGAGGAAGTCACACCGACCGGAAACAAGTGCCCGTGAAATGGCAGATCAGATGGGAGTTGAGATGCTTGATGAAGCGCAATATCTGATGCTGCAGGAGTTTGGAGCGTTTGATATGAAAACCTCAAGCTGGTTATACACTCCTGAGTCTTTGCGGACACTTGGCGGTGCACTGTTCGGTGACCGACGATACGGCAGGGTGTTTATCTACCACAATGGTGCGCAGTCGTACTATCAGGCACGAGGATTTCGCTGTCGTCTGGTGATCTGAATAGGTGGGGGAATGGGGACGCGATAGAAACCTTAAGTGGTCTTAAGTTATATTTTTACATGCAGCCCATCATCATGGAATCACGGTATACGGATATGGCCGTAGTTCATGGGTAGGTCTTGAGAATTGAGAACGGCGTCGTATGGCATCCCTGGTATGGGTAGTACATTTTCTCCACATCTTGACGGCTGCCGTTTATCACGATCGGTAGTTTTGCGTATGCCATAACATGCAATTCATAACTTTTACTATATTGGGATGATTTATCAACTTTTATACTGGCTCTTGAGCTATTGCAGCACAGGAGCCGATATGGAACCGTTACTGATTACAAGTACATTGTTAATACTGCTAACAGGTTATCCAACTAACCCTGCAGTACAGTATCAAGTGTGAGGTGAAGGTTCTTCAGTTGGAACCAGCATCTATGACGATGAAGCAGATGGTATTGATGATATTCCCGGTTACCGCTATCTGGAAGCTGCCCCAGAAGATCTCTCGACCACCTTCCAATAGAATACTGCCATAATTGTACAAGCTATGGGAAATAATGCGTGTTCTGCAGTAAACTGGGGACCTCCTGCAACAGTTACTGGAGATCTTATCGGTTCTTACGCAGCAAGCCTGTGTGCGGATTACGAACTGAATGAGTTTAACGATTGGGTCCTCCCTTCGAGTGAAGAATTACATGAGCTGTATGAACAATTAAATCGAATTAGTAGGGGTTCAAAATTGTACTGGAGTTCCTCAGAATATAATCAAGAAAATGCTTATGCAGTAGATTTTTCTACAGGAGATAACAGTACCACCGTCCGAAGTGCACTCCGACATGTTCGCCCTGTGAGAATGTTCTAGTATTCATAGGATTACTATTTAAAAATCTAGCTGTACGTCATTGCGTGATCAGGGTATGCTAAAGATCGCAGGAATACCGATATGCATATACGAACTATTTCAGAAAACTCTCTGATAATTGCTCGGGTAGAATCACATGAAGTACTAGTAACTGATGTAGATTCAGCACTGGATCTTATGGCCTCAGCTCGTTATGAGACAGGATGTAATGCATTGATCATTGATGATACCGTGCTTACACCTAATTTTTTTAAGTTACGTACTCAGTTAGCTGGAGAAATACTCCAGAAATTTGTTACGTATTCCATGCATTTGGCAATAGTCGGTGATTTCTCAATATATTCCAGTCGCAGCCTCCAGGATTTTATTCGAGAGAGTAATAGGGCCGGTACGATCATCTTCGTTCAGAACGAACAGGAAGCAGTAAAACAGCTCTCTCATCGATTCCAATAACGAGGGATATGGACAAAATAATAAAATTCCCGTAGTATGGGCTTCAGACATTAGGGCGCGTAACTCAGCGGGAGAGTGCTACCTTCACACGGTAGAAGTCGTTGGTTCAAACCCAATCGCGCCCATAAGGCAACTGATTCTAAAATATAGAGTTGGTTGTCTTTGTTTTTTCCGGCTCTAGCACAAAAGCTGTGTGATGAGGACTCAGGAGGAATCTGAAAAGATAGAAAATGGGCAAAACCTCTGTTACTGTGTGAATAACGACAAACACACTAAAACAGAGAGAGATGCCCATGCCCCAGTATACCAACACCTTCCCTGCATTGCCAGAGTTTGAGAGCACATGAAAGCCAACAATAAGAGAATACCGGGGAATCCAGGAGACCACTATCCACGGTAAGATGATCGGTAAGTGGCCTGTGTCTTTCTTAACCTTGCTCATTTTTTGGCATCATCTTCGAGATCCATCATCACATGATAAGCATAATTGATCAGAGAAATCATATCGATAACTTCTGCTAAAAAGCAGACTCTATCATGCAAAGGAATCGACAAAAAGACGAGCGATTTTCGGATCGAATTGCGTACCGGCACAGCGTGATATCTCTTCAAGTGCCCTGTTCACTTGCATCGGTTGCTTATAGGATCGTTCACTGGTCATCGCATCGAAAGAGTCGGCAACCATAATAATTCGCGCATACAGTGAGATGTCCTCGCCCGATTTTCCCTGGGGATACCCGTTGCCATCCCATCGTTCGTGATGCTCTAGGACTGCTGTAGAAATATCAGAAAAGTCTTTTGATGCTGATAAAATCCGATACCCGGTTTCCGAATGACGCTTCATAAGTTCCCATTCTTGCAGCGTAAGCTTGTCGGGTTTGTTGAGGATTTCTTCAGGAACGCCTATTTTCCCGATATCGTGCATCAGGGCCGTGACGCGCAGCCGATTGATTTCCCGAGTCGATAATTCCAGATGTGCCGCAATAGACTCGCTGAGTTCACTGACTCGTTTCGAATGCAGAGATTCACGTCTGCTCTTTGCAAACAGGGAGTTGATGACCAATCCGATAGTATTGTTTTTTGCACTGGAACTTTCATACACCTTATTGCGGTAGAGCATGTCCTCTGCTTTCTTTACTGCAGATGCAAATGATTCAGAAGATGTATATTGTGTATGGTATCCAAATGAGAGGGAAAGGTGAAAAGAGACCAACTTTACCTCTTTTGCTTCACGTTCAATGATATCGATTATTTTCTTTGCTGCAGACCCATCCGTGTTCGGCATAATAATCACAAACTCATCTCCCCCGTATCGGGCAACCAGATCGGTGGAGCGACAACGGCTCGTTAAGAGTTGAGCGGTTTTTATCAAAAGCTGATCTCCCGCTTCATGACCGAATGAATCATTCACTAGTTTGAGTCCGTTCGTATCAGCCATAACCACAGTTACCGGGAGAAATGCATCATTCATCAGTCGTTTCAGTTCATTTTCAAGAAACCCTCTATTGTGCAGGCCCGTCAGGTAATCATGGTTCCGCTGGTACCGCAGTCGCTCTGAAACCTGCTTGATGGCAGTGATATCCTGCCCCTGAGCAATGGTCGATATTCTGTTAGTTTCCTGATCATCGTAGATCGGTGCGGCGTTCCACAATAGGGTGCGGATATCACCGTCTGCACGGGCAATTTTTACTTCAATGGCATCTGAATTATGCATGGATTGCTGCTGTTGGATATGATACATAGTGGATTGTTGCTGATCTTTTGGAAACAAGGTTCGTATCGACTGATCTATAACCTCTGCAGCATCCAAACCGGTCAATGTTTCAAATGCATGATTGAATTTGGTGATCCGGTCATGCTCATCCCATACCACAATGGGAGCATTTGCATACCGAATGAGTTTTTCCAGATGCTCGGTGGTACGCCGCAATGCCAGCTCAATCTGTTTCTGTTTCGTGATCAATTCCGTATAGATGATGATGCCACCGATTTCATGTTCTGCCGTATACCAGGGTCGGCATTCCCATCGTGTCCAATCAGTAGTCCCATCGGGTTGCACATATGGGTCATCCTCACAACGTAATACTTCTCCTGCAAGACATCGCTTATGTACATCGCGCCATTTCTGAGGGAGATCAGGCAGTACTTCATAATGATGCTTACCGATAATATCTGGATCAGTGATGCGATACTCATCGCAATATTTCTGACTGACATACATATAGCGCAACTGTCGATCATGGATAGCAACAGCACTTCGGGTATGTTCGATGACGTACCGCATAAGATCCGAAAAATGTGTCAGTGAGGTTTCAATCTGTTTTCGATGGCTGATATCCCGAACAAAACAAAGCACCTCCATTCCTTCGTGACAAAAGCAAGAGAGAGAAACCTCAATAGAGCAGGAATTCCCTTGTTTTGTACAGAGAGCAGATTCAAATATTTTGGATGTTCCAGCCGATAAGCGGGACAGATAGTCACTAATTTTGTACGGTGAATCCGGGTACTCAAGATCACGGATATCCATACCGATAAGAGTATCCCGGTCATATCCCGAAAAGGTGCAGTAAGCTTGGTTTACCTCAAGGATTTTTCCGTCTGTGGCAATCTGAAGAAAACCCTCAGGCATCGCCTCAATAAGTTGTTGTGGAAACTTTTTCGCGTGGCTTTGGTTACTTTGCATCGCAGTTCAGTTTCTCATCTCCATTAAAAATCTGGTACGATTATACCATGTGCAGGGAGAGTCTGTTTTACCCTCAACCCAATTATGTGAAACTGCGCCAAAGAGTTCAAAATCTCACGCTCTATGATATACCTTCCTAAAAAGAAAACATACACGGTTTTTGTTGTACATGAATGAGTACTGCTTTCATAAATGATACCATAAAAATTGTGGATGTACACCAATAAAGTGGGTGCTTGTACGAGTAAAAATTCCTTGACTTGTAAAACCTATTGATTCACCATGTAATGGAATTGTTATTTTCTCTCAATTTTTCACTGAGAAGTGATGTACATATCTCTATATATTATCTCAGAGAGGAGGGGATTTATGAAGGCATTGAAGATTATCGTACTTGCGCTACTCACCTGTGTGTTTATCGCATATGGTATAGGATTCATGGTCTATCAGGGAATCGGCAATACCATGATGAATCAGCAATACTACCGATCGGTGGTACAGGAGAATAACATTTCAGGTCTCGTTCACAACGAACTGGGTGAGATGATACCGGAGATAGTGCGTGATGGGTTAACCGGTGGAAACCCTGTCACCGCTCCTGCACAGAAAGCAGCTGTCGATGCTCAGGTTTCTCTTATCTCAACTGCGATAACCGATGCGCTGGACGAAGCATGGATTGAACAACAAGTTCTTCTTGTCACCGAAGATGTAGTAAATCTACTGAAGGGAGAGAAAAGATCATTGAGTGCTGTCATCGATATTTCGAGCAAACTGACAGTGATTGAGCAGAATATTGCAGAAGGTCTCGATGCCTTCTCCGATGCCGAACTCATGGCAATGTTCGGGGCTCCCCGTGCCTATATCCCGACGATTTCCGAACAGATTGTTGGACAGTTGGGACTTCCTAAATCACTCGTGATTAATGATTTAGTTGAAGATAATGCCCCTGGGACGATTGAGATGATCCTGGATTATATGGGGGCGGTGAATACCGCCTTCGGTATCGTTTTCTGGATTGTGGTCGTAGTATTTCTCCTGCTGTGCATCCTTTTCTGGAAAGTTGGTTCTGGGTTGCAGTGGTTTGGAATCAGCACCGCGCTCACCGGTGGTATTTTTCTTATTTCCACCATGTACTTCTCGAAGCTGAGCGCAATTGAAAGTGTTTCAGGTACGGACCTCGATTCTCTACCAGTTTCTTCTTCGGTTATAGAGAACATTGTGAGTCTCACTATGTCGAAGATGAATCAGATGCCAATCTTCTTCATTATCGGTGGATTTATACTATTCGTCCTAGGATTGCTGATCTATAGGAAGCAAAGACTCGCCAACTTAGCGTAAACGGTATCAGAAGTCACAGGTACATGATTCCCTTTGCCACCTAAACGTCACTCAATTGAAGTATCGACTATGACAGTCGACTGCAAAGTGGTAGAAGGGAATTAACATCTCTGGGGATGGTCATTTTTGATCAGCAAAACATCTACACAAATGCTGAAAAAAATGCAAGGATAGCTGTCAAGAATGGTAAAGACCATGGTGTATTCAGCGTGTGCACGAGTAACCTGTCGTCCTTACGAGGTTATAGTGCTAGACATTGCGCGAGTTTTACGGTTTTATGTACTGAATATGTATGGTCATACATTGATTACACCTAATTTCTAAGAGGGAGTCATATGGTAGGATTTATTGTCATTGCAGCTGTTGCTGCTTTAGCCTTTGCCGTGATCAACTATTATGGAGTAAAGAGAAAAGATGCGGGAACGCCGGAAATGCAGCAAATTGCCGCTGCAATTCAGGAAGGGGCGAAAGCATTTCTTGTTCTTGAGTACTCCGTAATTCTCAAAGTAGTGGTTCTTATTGCAATTCTTCTTGGTGTGGTTGTCTCACCCACCAGTGCCATAGCATTTGTTTTTGGTGCAGTGATGAGTGCCAGCGCCGGATGGATTGGGATGAATATTGCCACAATCAGTAACGTGAGAGTCTCCAATGAAGCTCGCAATACCAAAAGTTTAGGAAAAACATTACGTGTTGCCTTCAGAGGCGGATCGGTAATGGGACTCTCAGTCGGTGGGTTTGCTCTCCTGGGTCTGGCTCTTGTGTATCTTGTTTTTGGCATACTCATGAAACAGGTTTCTCCGGAAAATCTGAAATTCCACACCAACTGGCTTGGTATCAGTGATATTCCCTTCACTATGACCATAAGTGCTTATGCGTTAGGTTGTTCTATCATTGCTATGTTTAACCGTGTCGGTGGTGGTATTTATACCAAAGCTGCCGATATGGGTGCTGACCTCGTAGGAAAAACTGAAGCAGGGATTCCTGAAGATGATCCCAGAAACCCCGCCACCATTGCAGATAACGTTGGAGATAACGTAGGAGATGTTGCCGGTCTCGGTTCTGACTTACTTGAAAGTTATGTCGGAGCATTAGTATCAGCTATGATTCTGGCCGCTTATATCTATTTCTCTCGGGGAGGAATAGAGGCAAGCCTTGTCGCTAAACTGATCTATGTTCCGCTCCTTGTTGCTGCTGCCGGTATTCTCTCTTCAATGGTGGGAATTATCTACCTGCTGGTGAAGAAAGTATCCTCAAATCCGCATAAGGAATTGAATGCTGCGACCTTTGTGGGAGCGGGATTAACCATTATTTCTTCTGGATTCATCTCCTATTTCATATTTCGGGGTGAAGCACTCCAGACGATAGGATTTTCCCTTGGTGCATTTTCTCCCTGGGTATGTGCTGTACTGGGTATCATAAGCGGTATTTTTATCGGGCAACTGGCAGAGTACTATACCAGTTATGATTTCAAACCGACGCAGAGAATTTCAGCGAGTAGTGTGGAGGGACCTGCTCTTACGATTACCGAAGGGATGAGTGTTGGAATGATTTCTGTTATTGGACCTGTGTTGATATTAGGGATTGCAATCATTGCAGCAAATATCACTGCAGGTCTGTATGGTGTAGCTATGGCGGCAATTGGTATGCTGAGTTTTGTTACAGTTACCGTATCGGTTGATACCTATGGACCGATCGCCGACAACGCCGGTGGTATCAGTGAAATGGCAAAACTGCATCCTGATGTTCGCGGTATTACTGATGAACTCGATGCTGTGGGAAATACTACAGCAGCCATCGGAAAGGGATTTGCCATCGGTTCTGCAACGCTTGCAGCTCTTTCCCTCTTCTCCTCGTATCTGTATGCACAAGCGGGTGAAAATGCAGTGCATGGTGCAGACATGATTTTGAACATGGTAAATCCGCTTACCCTCGTCGGTGCTTTGGTAGGTGGAGCACTTCCGTATCTCTTCAGTGGCATCTTAATAAAAGCTGTTGCCAATGCTGCCCGAAAGATGGTTCAGGAAGTACGAAGACAGTTTAAAGCAGACCCCGGTATCATCCTGGGGACCAGCCTTCCTGATTATAAGACATGTATCAGTATCAGTAGTGCAGGAGCATTGGCTGAAATGAAGGTTCCCGCTATTATCGCTGTGTTAACCCCGCTTCTCACCGGTTTTCTCTTCGGTGCCGAATTTGTTGGCGGTTTATTAATTGGAACAACCCTTTCTTCTGTAATGCTTGCCCTGTATACTGCAAATGCAGGAGGTGCCTGGGATAATGGTAAAAAGTATGTGGAGAATGGACATTTCGGTGGAAAAGGCTCCGATGCCCATAAAGCTGCAGTTGTTGGAGATACGGTAGGAGATCCATTAAAAGATACCGTCGGCCCATCTCTCGATATTCTGATTAAGATTATGGCAATTGTTTCTTTGATAGCTGTATCGATTTTTAGTAAGTATAACTTGTTTTCACTTCTCATGAATTAAACAAAAGGGGTGTATGTATGAATTATTACTATGTAATTTTTTCGCCGATTGAAGCGCTCATTGCGAGTCAGTTGGAACCAAAAGCATTTGGAGCCTACATGGCTCGAGGATCAAAAAAGGGTTCCGCAGAACGCCTCATGTTCGCCGAGGTAGCGGGTGAATTCGGTGATGACTTCGATTGGGAGTATGCGAAAGCAAAATGTGTGACGCATGCAAGTGGTGAGGTGAAACATTCGGTCTACTTATCGATTTATCGCGTGATTGAACATATTCCGCTCAAACAGTATCGGAACGTATATCTGGTAAATAAAGATGGTTCTACGCTCTGTCTGGAAGCCGCCCCATATACAACACCCGGTAACTGGAGAGGATACGGCCTTTATAAAGAACATTGTCCTGTTCACCCGTTTATTGTGAGTTCTCTAGAACCGAAGGCGTTATCTGATTACATTATCAATGATGCAACAAAGAAGATTACCGTTCCTGCAATCATATTCAATGATGTACGTGTCATCGATTTTAATGAAAAAGAAGATACGGGCAATATTGGAAGCATGTTTGAACGGGATCTTGATCACTTGAAAGATTGTATTGCCACGGTACAGAACAAAAAAGATAAGATTACGAAGACGGTCGATCGTTCTTTCGATACACGATTTTCCTACCAGATTATTGATAACGGGATCTATATCGCCAGGGGGAAAGAGATTATTTTCTATCCCATGCTCTCTGCCGACCAGATAAAAGAGGTGGATTATGATTGGGGAAGAAGTGCAAACTTCTTCTAGATCCGGCCATCTCGTTTGATTTTCTCTGTTTGTGATGCACACGTAATAGCACCGGAGCTGGCTCAAGAGCCCCTCGGTGCTATTCCTTTTTAGCGACTTTGAGACCTTACTGCGCAGTGATGAAATGGCTAAAATTCATGCAATGTGCAGTTGGCAGCATGTCTCAGTGGTGTATAATAGATATGTTCACCTGAGATCATGTGAACATATGGGGTCTGAATCAATATGGAAGAGCATTATCTGCAGCAGGAATTATACGATCTGGTAAAAAGTGATACCGGCATTTTCGAGTTCATTCAATCGGGGGCTCTGGACGGTCTGTGGTATTGGGATCTGGAGCAAATCGAGCATGAATGGCTGAGTCCCAAGTTTTGGACAACACTTGGATACGATCCTGAAGACAAAAAGCATCTTGCAAGTGAATGGCAGAATATTATCAACGAGGAAGATCTTGCTCTGTCAAAAGAAAATCTTGAGAAGCACTGTGCCGATCCCGATTATCCCTATGATCAGATTGTACGATACAAACATAAGAACGGTTCAACTGTTTGGATACGCTGCAGAGGGATGGCCATCCGCGACTCAATGGGAAAGCCGGTACGAATGTTGGGAGCCCATACTGACATTACCGACTTAAAAATTGCTGAAAGGGAACTCTCCCGAATATCGAGCGAATATGAAAAAGTGTTTAATGGTACACAGGATGCGGTGTTTCTGTTGCGGGTTGTCGGTCCCGGTCAATTTCGTTTTATTCGTAACAATCTTGCCCATCAACACAAAACAGGTATTCTTGCTGATCAGATCAGGGACAAATCACCTCAAGACCTTCTTGGGGAAGAATTGGGAAATATTGTTGCAAAGAATTATCAGAAATGTGTGGAAAGTAAAAGGGTGGTGACCTACGAGGAAGAGTTAGCGCTTCCCGAAGGGACTCGGTTCTGGCAGACCACACTGACGCCCATACTTGAGCAAGGCAACGTGGCATATATCGTCGGTTCGGCGACTGATCTGACCGAACGCAAAAACCTTGAGTTTAAGCTGGAAAAATATGCCCATTATGACACGTTGACCGGAATTTCCAATCGACGGCTGTTTTTTGAATATCTTGAGCGAATCATCTGCGAGAGGGGAGAGGAATCGCAGAAATTTTCACTACTCTATATCGATCTCGATGGATTTAAATATGTTAATGATACGCATGGACATGAAGCGGGAGATGCGGTCCTCATTGCCATTGCGAATCGGTTGCTTCAGAGTATTCGAAATACCGACTTTGTGGCTCGTTTAGGTGGAGATGAATTTGCCGTCATTCTTAATGGTAATCAATCATTTTCTGCTGTACAACAATTCGCTATCACGTTGCATGACAAAATCGAGGAACCTATTACCATGGGTCCACTTCACCTTACCGTGAGCGCTTCCATCGGTATCGCCATATTCCCTGATTCCGGAGAGGATACGGAAACACTGATGAGAAATGCCGATGTCGCAATGTATGACATCAAGAAAAATGGAAAAGGTGGCATAAAAATCTACTCAAAGCAGGTACAGTGACTTACTGCTGTCGGTTCTTCACGTTCCCGTGGTGCTTATGTCCGCCAGTAAATAGCTACAAATCCACGTGGTATACCTGTCGAATATCGATCAGATGTTTCATATCGTGAACTCATCATTTGATCTTGATAAAAGGCTTATGACCCATCACGATCTATGCAGACAAGAGCATCAAAAAACTAGTGCTGATCAGGTATTTCCCATCAAACCGCTCTTCTTCATGAGATTATTTAAACTCTCACACATGCCGTTGTAATTCTACCAGAGCTACAGGTATGCAGCAGGATTCTCAACCGCTGTGTTTGCGATGGACACATGGTGCACAAATAGAGGTAGTCATCAGCCTGTTGCTCAAGTATACTTATAGCAATTGATAGGAGGATCTGTATCGCAACTGGGAATAGAATGGGTAACATCTTCATCTTGCTCATTCTCATGCTATTTATGACTGTGAATATATTTGCGGGTATGCCACCAGTCAGATATTGGACGCCGGATGGCACTGATGCGATTGTTCAAAGCATACCAAAACGAGCAGAGCCCAAAATCATTCCCATCCTCTATCATAATATTGTCTATGGCAGAACGGGTAACGTGTATAACCGGGATATCTACAATTTTGAGCAGGATCTCAAGTTTTTTAAGAAGAATTTTACTATCATCACCTTTGACGATCTCATCAGTATCACCGAAGGGACCGTAGAGCTCAATACTGATGCAGTTATCATCACCTTTGATGATGGGGACCTCTCCATGTACGCAATTGTCTACCCCCTGCTTGTTGAATATGATATTCCTGCCACATTCTTCATTGTTCCGAGCTTTGTCGGAAAAGTGGGTTATATGAGCTGGGAACAGATCAGAGCGATGGAAGGGTATCGTAATAAAAACGGAAAGAAGCTGTTTACTTTTGAGTCGCATTCTTTAACGCATGCACCGCTAGGCGAGCTCTCTTATACGCAGATTCTGTATGAATTAGTTGAATCAAAACGTATAATAGAACAGGAAACGTTGCAGCCTGTTTCCGTTATTGCGTTGCCTTATGGAAGTGGAGCTCAGTCCGACCAGGTGCGCAAAGCTGTGCAACACAGTGGGTATCGCATGATTCGTACATCATTCCCTTCGGCTATCTCTCCTGACTCGATAGATCTATACAACTTATCTGCTTTCAATGTTGAAAGTTACAGTACCGATACACTGATCAAAAATATTCAGCAGATCCTGAAGAGGAGATAATCATTTGAGCCAAGGACTTCGTGCAGCTATTGTATTTTTGTTGTTCTGCATGTGTGCCCCACTGTATAGTTCTCCTGTTATTCAGCGACCGGAGAATCAAAGTTCCCGCGAAATTGACTTTTGTGGGTTTACCTGGAGAGTAAAGTCGTCCATTGTACCTGTGGCACCAGGTCCAAATATCTATCGCGGAACTGAAGATGCAGTTTTTGTAAGTGAAAGAGGTCTCCATCTCACTATCGGAAGAGACCAGGATCACTGGTATGCTACCGAAATATTCACAAGAAAACGAGTTGGTTATGGTACTTATACTTTCACGGTTGAAACCGATGCGCTCAACTACGATCCTTCCGTGGTAGCCGGGTTTTTCACCTGGGACAGCGAACCGGTAGAGTTCAATCGGGAGATCGATATCGAGTTTGCTTCATGGGGGAGTCACGACGGAATCAGGTTCCAGTACGTTGTGCAACCGTACAGTATACCGGAAAGAATCACCGTTTTTGATCCAAAGCTTCAGGGAAGTGTATCCACCCATCGCATTATATGGCTCGCCGACTCCGTTGAATTTTTAAGTTATCATGGGGTAGTCGATCCCGATGATCCCGAAGCTGACACCATGCTGATGAATCAATGGAAATTTATCGGGGATGTCCCATCAGAAGGAAGAACCCGATTCAGAATCAACCTATGGTTGTTCCAAGGGAAAGAACCGGCAAAACAGACTGAAATGATCTTGCGATCTTTCAAGTTCGACCCTTTGCGTTAGAGACGAAACCCTTCCGGACTTGTGCTCCCCAACCCCGGTTGCTTCTCATGGCATTGAAGTAGGAACCTACACGCCATAGACTGATGTACTGACGGATGCCAAAATTTTCCGCTATAGCCATCCCAAGGAGTCTGAAGATATCACCGGTTCCATAAAGCTCATGATCTATTTCGTTCACCCAAATGGAAAAAACACTTACAAAGATTCCGAGAAGGACCGTCGAGCTAAAGAGTAATAATGCGATCGGCAGATTGAGTAAACCGAGCATTGCAGATAGTGCGACAAAGAAAAGGCCTTGAGCCTCAATGATTGGTCCCATGAACTCAAAAATAAAATAATATGGCATACCGATCAGACCAAGCAGTCCATAACGGGGATTAGCAATCATTGAACTGTGAAACAGCATAATATCTATCAGACCGCGATGCCACCTGTCCCGTTGTCGATGGAGGATCTTCCAAGATTCGGGAACCTCCGTCCAGCAATTTGCGTTATAGGCGTAATTGACGCGGTAGGGAATACGCAGATCTCTCATATGCCGCGTCAACCTGACTACCAGCTCCATGTCTTCACCCACCGTATCTTTTTGAAATTTCTCACTCTTGGTTAGGTATCCTCCAGTTTGTATAGTTCTTTTCCTGTTGAAGATTCCGAACGCACCACTGATGATCAGCAGAAGATTCATATGAGCCCATCCGACCCGTCCTGACATGAATGCTCGAATATATTCCAGCGATTGAAGCCGAGGAAGGAATTTTTTTGGAATAGAAATCGTGTCTAACGATCCCATCTCAACTTCACAACCATTCACCGGACAGATATTTCCTCCAGCGGCAATTACCTCACGCTCTGAATCAATCATGGTCGACACAGCTCTGAGTAACGCGTCCGATTCTAGGAGGGAGTCAGCGTCGATGCCGCAGAAATAACTTTTTGAGGCTACATTCAATCCCAGATTGAGTGAATCAGCTTTTCCCCCATTCACTTTATCGACAACGATCAGATTCGGTATGTGTTTCGTGGTATACACACCACGCATCGGACGGGTCTTCAGTGTGGAGTATACGATACTATCTCGTTTTTCCAGGTGGTAATAATCAATCAAATGCTTCAGTGTGTCATCTTTTGATCCATCATTAACGACTATCAATTCAAAATTGGGATAACGCTGATTCAATAGGGAGTTGACGCTCTCTATGATGGTAGCAGCCTCATTGTACGCTGGGGCGATGATAGAAATCGATGGAAGGAGATGCGGAGTGAACAACATGTGATCATCCTTGCTCTGCCACAATAGTGATTGTATGTGAGCTCCTCTAATCGAAATTCCTAGGATAATCAGATACACGACATTGATGAACACTGAGTAGAACGCGAACAAATAATTAAAACGGACCACAAACAGTCTTCCGATTTCAGGCCATGGCAAGTGAACAATCTCGGTGATTTCCCAGACAATCGTGATTATAGGTGGAATAAGAAGTATCAGAAGTAGGATGATAATCAGTCGTACCCGTTGAGGCTTTTCCGCATGAGGAGGAGGCAAGTCAGTCGTCCGGTCTCCATCGGTCACAAGCAGGATTTTTTGCAATCGTGTATCAAGATACTGCCTCATCTGTGATCTGAGTTGGGAATCTGTCTTGGCAAGAGGAGTAAACGTCATGATGATTGTGTTTTCGAGAGCAGAATTTTTGTTGCGATTGAGAAAAAAGAGTATTCCACTGGTTTGCTTAACATCGACAAGCCGTTTGATAAGATCAACAATTTCATCATGTAACGGCCCATTGATCTGCAGAAGAAAATAATCGATACGTTGGTTCAGTACGCGGGCGAGCAGCAGTTGTTCTTGTTTCACTTTGGTACGACGAAAATAGTCGAGTATATCAATCATGAGGGATGGTTTATGCATGGTCATCCTGATAAGAACTCTGACAATTTCTTCATGCAGTGCTTCATGCGAGGTATATGAGAGGATCGTGGCGATATTTGTGCGTGTTTGGCTCTTTCCATAGGCACGGAGAACAGCCCCCATCACATCACGATCCCGGCTTGTCGTAAAACGTCGATGCAACAGTTGTTCAGGAAAGTGTTTGAGAAGAGCTGTCAACGCAAGCTTTTGTACAGATTTATTCTGGGAAAGTGCTTTTTCACGGATATAGTGAAGAAATTCTTTATGTGGATAGTCAGATACATAACTGCAGATAATTCGATGCATATACGTATGGGGATTCTTTAATTGCTTCAGCAGGTAGGGCGCCAGCATGCTACCATACGTATTTAGAACAGCCTGTAACCGAATTGCCATGTGAGGTTTTGATCGTCTGATCTGTCTTACCAATAAAGGAATTGCTGGCCTTACGTGTTGGATAGACAAGGCTTGGCCAAGATACAAGGCCACTGTTGAATTGTGTTCATTCTTGAGTGCCTCCAGCAATGAAGCTTGGATATCATCTCGTTTGAGGTATCTCAGGCCAGCAGCAGATTCGATTCTTCGAAACCGTGAACGGGAGTGAAGTCCTCTCATCAAATGCTCCGGGATGGAGCTGGACAAAATCCGATCCTGTAGTGGCTGTAACAGGTCTTTTGGAAGCGTGATAGTATTCTGGAGATGCTTATAAGAAGCAAATAGCGATTCAGGAGGTACATCTACTCCAATTGGACTGTTGGATAGCAGATGTTTTTCAATCAACGTATCAATTTCCTTCTGGCGCACATCGCGCATTCTTCTCAGGTATTTGGTTGCTATTGTAAGGCTTATCATCACGAGATCAAATATAAATATCGATAGGGTCAGTATAATCGCAAACTGCACTTGCATTTCAGTTCTCCTCTATCTGTATGCGTTTGGCAATCATCTTTACCACTCCGATCAGCTCAACAAGGAGTACAGGGCGAAGGAAGAAATGACTGATATTCATTTCAAGTGCTCTATTTACTGTATTTTCATTCTTCACTGCGCTCATGAGGAGAAATGGGATATTCCTTGTCTCAGGATTATTCAGCAACTCCTTACGAAGCGTGATAGCGTTGATCTTTTCCACCATAAGCTCACTTATGATGATGTCCGGGAGCTCCGTCTGAATCTGAAGTTTAGCTAACAGACCGTTATCCGCAATGAAGACCTGAAACCCTTCACGTATCAATTCTTTCTTGATCAGTTCACGTCCCAGACCTGGCGGATCAATCAGCAGCACGGTATGGAGAGATTTTTCACCCAGGGGGACTATTGAGGAGGAAACTAGGATTCTTCCACCTCGTTTCTGAGCAAGTCGTAGTCTGAATTGAGTTGTCTGAACCATCACGGCTTTCAGTTGTTCTTCATCATTTTGCAGGGAATCAGGAAACTCATGGGAACAGAAAATACCTCCGGAAATGGTTATCGGGACTATGAATGCCTCAGAATCGGAAACTGTATGTATCAATTTCTCAACTTCCTCAATCACGTCTGATCCTGCAAGATTCACCGTATAGAGACCAAAAACACTTCCAGCTAAACGAAATACTTTGCAGTCAAACGAAAGATGCCGTTCGATTATGAAGGTGAGATTCCTTAAGGTTGCATCCCCCTCAGAACTTCCGAAATCGATATTGATCTGAGCAAGATTGTCTACACTCAACATAACACAGCAGATACTTTGTTTTTCTGAAATCATCTGATGTATGATCTCAGTAATGAAGAGATTATGGACATTCTGATTGTAAAGGCCGGTAACTGCATCTCGAGAGAGGCTTTCCTGCAGTTCGTTCAACCGTAACTCCAAGCTTGATCGCTCCTTTTCCAAGTTATCAATTTGTATCGACTGCGAAGATATAATACTGCTTGCCTCAAACGCCTGAGTTCTGAATACTTTCGGAAGAGGAATTGCATATGATTTACTGAGCATTTCAGCTGTCGGGGCAATGATCGTTATCCATTCGAGACCCTTTTTCTCTAATACCAAGTTGAAAAAGGTCTCCCAAATATCCTCATCTTGTGTCTTACATGAGGTCACTTCCCGTGTTGCATCATCGAACTGAAATGCAGAATCGTTGAACAATTGCTGGACATCGGTCAACGTGTAAGTTGCCAGATATCGTTTTACAATCTGGTTGCAAAGGGCAAGATACCCTCCCGCTTCCATGAGGTCTTTTTTTACGAGATCGAGGAATAGTCCACAAGAGAGATCCCTGAGAATCTCAATATGACGACGAGGATTCTTAGTGATAATTGAGCCATGTTGTGGACAAATCATTGAAATATCATATTGAAGCAATGTATCCATAGTTGATTTAAGGATGGCATGAGAAGGCATGTAGGTCTCATGAAATGTCTTCATGGCTTCCTCATAATCAGGACCGGCATAGAGATTCCACTGTTTGGTGACTGCACCGAAAACATCACCGGAGAGAAGGACCTTCTGTTGAGGAAGATAGGTCATGATTGCTCCGGGGAAATGGAGATAAGGAGTAAAAATAAACTCGATGGAGGACCCGTCGACCAACGGAAATCGATAATTTTGCAAATTCACGTGGTAGAATGATCTGTGTACGCCATAATAGGAAATAATCAAGGATGCCCGAGTGTGACAGCAATACACCCCTTTGAACCCATGCTTTTCAAATAGCGGGAGAGAGGAACAGAGATCGGGATCTTGATGGCTACAGACAATCGCATCAAGTTTTTGTATGGGAACAAGTTGTTGTACTTTGTGAGAAACAATTTCAAAATCAAGCACTGATCCGGCATCGAACAGGATTGCACTCTTTCCCTGTAATAGAAGAAAGGGGTTGCATTGGAGATTCCTCTTTGTATCATTCACCCCAACCCACCAGAGCCCATCAGTTATCGGAATTGGATTGGTACTTTCTGTCATCTTTTCTCCTTGAAATATCTTTGTAATATGGAATAACTTTCCTTGATTCGTTCACGGTATCGTGGGTAGTTCCATGGTTGCCACGGTAGAAATCCAACTGATTCATCAGCCGCAGTACCAAAGTTCCCGACAACCTGCCGACTCTCTTTTTCTACCACGACTGCTGATACTCTGATCCCTTCTGAGAGCTTCGTGTGCAACACATCACGAGGGGGATCGGTATTAAAAGTCCTGTCATCATCCAGAACTCGACCTGATGATGGATCTGAAACATTGATCCTTCCCCAAGGTATCCTGAGAGTGATTGCAGATCCCGTATGCAACCAATGATTGGTTGCTCCCTCCTGATGCCCATAACGCAGTGAAGACGATTCTTCATACCGTGCAGGGATTGGAGTAAGATCCGGTAAAGCTCTGGCCCGATTGATGAGTTTATGCATGGAAACGAACAGGCCTCTTGATTCAAGTCCTTCATAGGAGGAAAAGCGATATTGAGTACTGTTAGCGGGGGGAATAGCGAGCAGTCTTGCCGTCGTTGTTCCATCAAGAACCACCATAAATTCCATACCAGAGAGAGATTGGAGGGCAATATCAGGCCCATAGCTTAACTCACCTCTGTCTCGAGCGTAGGTATCGATACCGATCATAACTGCATGCTTATCAAAATCGATAGAATCAGCAAAATCCATATCAATGTGGAGGTATGATGCATCCAGAGAGAGTCCAACCGCACTGATCATGTTATTATTGAGTGTAATCAATGTACTTCGTCGTTCTGGTTTAACTGCTTCTAAAGCAAGGATGCCGTAGTTCTGTTCAGGGTCGATGGTATTGTGCCAGAGAATCTGTCGGTCATAGGGAATCATATACGGTTCTGTTGTCCAAGTCTTCTTTGCCCATTCATCCATCCATTCGAAGATGATGCCTCCGGCATATCCTTCCCTCCGCATTGCTTCAAACATTCTGATGATCCCATATCCCTGTTCCTGTTCGGTCATGGAGCCATGATGATATCCATCAGGATTTTCATGAGCATTGCCCATACCAGTTGCCAACCCGAATTCAGCTACAACTGCAGGATAAGCCTTATGGTCTTCCATGAATTCTCTCAGGTAACCCCCATACCGAAACCGTCCCCGGTCATCCTGATACTCATCGTACAAAGGATCATTGTTCATAAAATCGGGGTAGTTCGGATAAATATGGTAGGCTCCGAAGATGCCGGTTTTCAATTTTTCACCTGGCAATATATTGTTGATGTTCACCGTGGTGTAATCATTCATTTCGAATACTTTTTTCCCCTCTTCATTGCGTTCAGATGGATGATCGATGGGATCAAGTGTCGGCCAGTTTACTATCGCGACTGGATGTTGCCATCCATAACGATTTTCTTCATAGGCAAGCGTGTAATCCATACTGGAGGCAAGCCATACCTCCGTAGGAGAGGCTTCAGGACGGGTAGTGATATAAGCTCCGCTGAAACGGACATTTGGGTTTTTTCGATCCGTCTCAAAAACTTCATGTGGTTCCAGTTCTCTTCCAACGAGATATCCCAAGACATAAGCGGATACGTCACTCGTATAATTCCCCCAGGCTCTCCCTCGACGTTCCGGAATAACTGCATTACCATGAACAGCATCAATGACATGACGAATTTCCTGTTCAAATGCAACTTGATAGCTCTCTTTTAAGTAATTCTCTTCTTCAGGATATTCCTCCGGCCAGATTTCCTGCATAAGATATAACTGGGTCGCTGGATTGAGCTGATTGTACAGCAGTAGAGCATCGTAGAACATGGGGTCGAGCAACGTATAGATTCGAATGGTATTCACGCCCAACTCCCCAATCTGTTCGAGCCACCGATAGTACAAGGACTTGTCTTGCGGGAAATCAGTGAACCACTTGCCCGGCATTGCTATACCGATATTTATTCCATGGATAAATAGATCTTCCCATTGATTATTACGCCAGGTCTGCAACCTCTTCCCTTCTGTTCGTGAAACCATCATAGTACCGTCAACTTGCGTAGAGGTACGAGTACTCTTTCTGATCGGGGTCTCTTTTCGTTCCCTTGTTTCTTTGGCAATCGACTGCATCAACGGAAGATACAGATGCCAAAAAAAGCTCTTTTCATTTTCGATGGAATTGG
Source organism: uncultured Spirochaetaceae bacterium (assembly GCA_964482325.1). Classification (GTDB taxonomy): domain Bacteria; phylum Spirochaetota; class Spirochaetia; order Sphaerochaetales; family Sphaerochaetaceae; genus CAYZJV01. The sequence continues at coordinate 40,134 of CAYZXD010000001.1, forward strand.
GTATCGCTGTACGCATCACCGATGAAAGCCCGGCGAGGTAGGGGAAGTTTATTGGGCGTGAGCTGAAGGCCCAGTTGCCGGCAAGATAATAGGTGCTGTGGTAGGCTGTTTCCCCTCGAATAATTGCAGGAAATGTAGGACTCAGTCCGACCTCTTTAAGCATCTGTTCGCCTTTTTCATGTACGTCCAAGGTGTATGTGGCTAGTACTTCAGCCCCTGAAAGCGGTTCTACAATATCGAACTGTATGGGTACTTGATATATACCGGAAAGACCGAGAGCAGTCTCTCCTTCTGGAGTAAAAGCGAACTGATTTGCCAGAGGACCAATTTCCTTGCCCATGGTTAAAACTAAAAAATCATCATCCGTATTGAAGAGGACAAATCCGCTTCCTGTATAGTTCCAGATTGCTCCCGATTTTTTTTCATACTCATCAGGTATCCAGGAGGGCACATCACCCGATCTTGAAAGATCAATAACATAGGTTCCTGTCCAGCCAGTCCACCGGGAACGGAACATCTCATAGAGCTGGGTCTGAATATAGGGTGGCGTAGGAGTGGCGAATGTATTGTATTCAGCGATGATGGTATTCGGCATGTCCCGGTTCAAAAAAGCTCTCAGGGTATCAACATCTTCCTGCTTCATCCCTCCATATAGCAGATTGCTGCCAACCTGGTCGGATTGCCCACGAATGAACCCCTCTCCTTCACGATAGACCCCGTATGTATCGGAGATATAGACGATATCCAGATCATCAGGAAGTGGTCCCAGTGGTACTATATCGCTGTCCCCGGAAGGTAGGAGATGCCGCCCCCTGTAGGAAATCGGCATCTGGTGTCGTACTCCCGATTCGTTAAACATCTTCGAGTGATGTAAAAACCATGCAAGACCTGCATGATGTTGAACCGGCAATGCAGGGACTGTCTTGGTGTAAACCAATAGGGAAACAGGAACAGTGGGTGTAATCACCCAGATCACAAATGGTGATATCAATAGCAGGAACACTAGTACTGCTATAATAATGAGAGGATTCTTTTGATATTCACCGGGAGTGGTTAATTTATCCCCTTTTTTCTTTCGCATATACAAACAGTATAAATTAGTCTTATCTCCTTTCATACCGAAAAAAACAATTTGTGGGATAAGTCCTGTAATAATGAAAGATTACCAGAAAATGACCAATCCAGAAGAACCTTTTTACACTACTCTGAATTACTTCTGGAGCAACTCACTGTATCAAAAGATAAATATTTGCTAATTAGTAAAATATTAGTGATTATATATAGTAATAAATATGCTATAATATGCACTATCATATGGGAACATATAGAGAGTCCCATTACTTCGGAACCGACACAAACACCTGAGCCAATACTAAGCAGAATTGATGGGACACATACAGAGAAGAGTAAATAAGCTCCGAAGAGACGGAGAAAGAATGAGCTACAACAAATAAATTTCTTTATCGATGAACAGATCGACAAGTTGTGGATCAAATTGTTTTCCGGAACAGAGTTTGAGTTCCTCTATGGCCAGTTCTGTGGGCAATGCTGAACGATAAGCCCGATTACTCGTCATCGCATCATAAGCATCAGCAAGTGCCACAATTCTTACATCAAGAGGAATCTCAGAGCCTTTCAGTCCGTCGGGGTATCCTTTTCCATCCATTCGCTCATGGTGGCTTCGTATGATCGGACGATATTCCTGGAACAGATCAATATGTCCGATGATTCTCTCTCCGGAAATCGGATGCATATGGATAATTTCCATCTCTTCATCGGTGAGTTTTCCCTTCTTGTTCAGAATTTCCTCTGAAATACCGACCTTCCCGATGTCGTGAAGCAATGCACCCCCTTCAAGGATAGACAGGTGCTCTTCCGAGAAGTTCAGAGCCTTTCCTAAAGCGATAGCGATGTTGCGTACCCGATGACAATGTCCTTTTGTGTAAGAATCTTTTTGCTCGATGGTTTCAGAAAAAGCTTCCAATGTGGCACGAGTGGTATTCTTCAGAGCGGATAAGGCCTGTCTGAGATTACTCTCCAATGTTTTTTGGTAATCGCGGTTTTGTGCCAGTGAAGCCAACTGTTCCCGATGAACCACCGATTTGGAGAGTGTCCGATCGACGCAATCGAGTAGCGTCTCACGTTTTACCGGTTTCGTCAGATAATCTGAAGCTCCCGCTCTGATTGCTTTCATCCCGGTATCCAGGTCATTAAATGCGGTCAGCATTACTACCGGAAGAGCGGGGTGATGTTGCTGTATCATCTCAAGCACATCAAATCCTGAGGGACCAGGCATCTTAATATCAAGGAGTACCAGATCTACATGATTTCCCTCTGTAGCAAGGACTTCTTTCAACTCATATCCATTTTGACAGGGAGTGACATCATAGCCCTGCTTAGTCAGAAAGAGCTGCAGGACCTTTCGTATTGCCGGGTCGTCATCTGTCGTCACGATATGTCTGTTCATCATTCATTTCTCCATAGACGCCTACTGAACGACAGCACTAATGGTGTGTGTTGTTTATATTTGTCGTATCCGGCAAAAATTTTTGGAAAGATAATGATGTCTTCAAGCATGACCAGTACAAAATTACACAGAATCAGACCCAAACACAGCAAAGTAATTCCCACATCCCAAAAGAATACTGCTACCAGCAGGTTAACGATAGTATACCAGAGAAAGCCCGGATGTCGAGAAAAACTATAGGTCCCTTGTGTATACAATTGACCGGAACGCGATGAAAAAAGGGCTGTCTCGATAAAAACTGAATAGATAAGGAGGATGACGAAACATCCGATTATCACCAATAATCCCAAAGAAAAGAGAGTTTTATGGGGAGAACGATAGGAATAAAAGAGGAAGATATAAGGAACTGCAGTAAGGAAAAAGCCTAGAGAAAAAAGCTTTTTCATGAATGATTTGTCGTACAATATCGCAATATCATACATCCCTACTAATAAATATCCTGCTAATCCAAGCATAAATAGTTTGAAATTTTCCATTGCCTGCATAATAATAATACAAGTTATATACATTTGAAAAGTGTAAAAGGATAGCTCATGATCATCGACATTTCGACCATTATTCCTGCTGTGGCCTTCATACTTTATGTATCGTTTGCAGTATTCGGTTTTTCGCAGTACAAGAAGGACCGGTTCTATTGGTCATTCCAGCTTTATATGGTGCTTTTCTCCATTTGGAGTTTTGGTTCCATGATGATGCACCTCAACAGTGGAATCCTTACTCCCTTGTTCTGGAACAAAGTGATGCTGGTAGGGTTGTTATCTGCCTCGTTTGCATTGAGCAACTTTATCCTCGACATTCTGAATCTTCACACTAAACCGATAAGACGATTTATCTATGCGAGTTATCTCCTGATTATTCCCCTGACTTATCTTAATGTGACCGGCTACATCGTCCATGACGCAGGGTTTCGTCCCGATGGATCATTCTTCTATGAGTTGGGTCCCGGAGCAATCTTTGCCTATTCAATAACGTACGTCTATTTGATTTTTACTCTGATCATGCTGCTGTTTCGTACGAAATATCGTCCCCTGAAAGAGGAGCATAAGAATCTGATTCTTCCGCTGGTTGGTGTGTTGATTATGCTGATCGGAATATTCATCAATGTATATCCTCCTCTGGGTAAATATCCGGTTGATATCTTTACTGCTACGATCAATGCGGTCCTGTTGTTCTACACCATCTACAAATTCAAGCTGATAAACTATTCACTATTGGCCTTGAAAATCATTTATTCTACCTTTCTCGCGATCGCTGCGTCCATTTCATATTATGTGATCATTGTTTTCTTACGCATATTCAATCCGGCCTTTGTTCCCGGTGATGCATTCCAATTCTCTTTTGTGCTCGGAATTGCCACCGTCATCGTGATACAACCCCTGAGGAACCTGTTTTCCTATCTTGTAGACAACGTAATCATTCCAAGAAGGCACCCCTACCAGACAACCATCAAGAAACTGAGCAAACGATTGACGACTATCGTAAATCTCAGAGAACTCGGCGAAGAGGTTGTGAGTAATCTGAGTACCGGTCTGAAAACAGAATGGGTGCTTTTTGTTGCCAAGAGAAGCAATACAGCCGATGCTTTTACCTTGATTGCCAATAGTAACTGTCCTACAGAATTACGTATTGGGCAAGAGGTTGTATTTGCCTTTTCCAATCAGGTCAACGATAGGTTGCAGCGTTTGCAACGGGAAAATATTTCTTCAATTCTGAGTGTAAAACCTGATGAACCCCGATTTGAAGTGAGTGACCAGTTGCCTGAAGTCGATGTATTGATTCCCCTTGTTTTTCGGGAACAGATAGCAGGGTATATCGTCATTGGATTTGATCGTACCAAGAGCCTCATAACATCAGTCGAAATGGAAGCGCTGGAAATATTAGCTTCCCAGAGTTCTCTCTCATTGGAGAACGCGCTCTCCTTCGAAAAGTTGCGGATACAGGGTGACGAATTGACTATGAGTAAGAACAAATTAGAAGCAATCTTCAATGGTATCGCTTCTCCCGTGTGTCTGATCGATATCGATTATTCTATCCAGGAAGCCAATACCGCTGCAGTAAATCTTTTTGGAAACAATAGAAAAGAGCTTATTGGAAAAAAATGTTATCGTGAATTTTTTCATCGTGCCAAGCCATGTCGCTACTGTCAGGCAATGGAATGTCTCCATTCCGGTATTGTGCAGGAGACAGAAGTGGAAGTTTCTGACAGCATCTACTCGTTCCAGTTCCATAATGTACGGGTCCCGGAAAATTCCAAAAGTGTGTTTATTGAGATTATTCACGATATCACCGAACAAAAGAATTTCCAGGAAGAATTGGTAAGAACCGAGAAAATGGCAAGTGTCGGTACCCTTGTAGCGGGAATTGCACATGAATTGAACAATCCTCTTGCTGGGATTTATGGTACCGCTGAAGTCATGCTCACCGAAGTTGAGGAAGCACATCCGCACCATGAATATCTCACAGATATTCTCAGTTATGCAAAAACTGCCGCAGATGTAATACAGGAATTGACCACATACTCCCGCAAGAAAGAGTTGACTGAAGTGCAACAGGTCGACCTGATTAAGGTGCTGGAGTTCTCCCTGAGGCTTGCAATGCGTGGCGTTGACTCCTCCGGCATTGAAGTAAAACGGAATTATCATGCACTTCCGGTGTTGGAGGCGAATGAAGGAAGTCTGCAACAGTTATTTCTCAATTTGATTGTGAATGCCATACAGGCGATGGAAGGGGAGGGAACCTTGACCCTTACCTGCTTTGAAAAGGATGAGTTCGTCCATATTAAAATCGGAGATACCGGCTGTGGTATTTCAGAGAAAAATCTCAACCAGATATTTACTCCATTTTTTACCACAAAAGCTCCTGGAAAAGGCACCGGATTAGGCTTATCCAATTGCTATGGCATCGTAGAAAAAATGGGCGGCCGTATCAGAGTGCGCAGTGAAGTTGATGTCGGTTCTGAGTTCTCCACGATATTCCCTCTGAGCGATGAAGGACGGGATGTGATCCGGTTCGTTCTGGTAAATGATCAGGTTGGTATGAACGATGTCTTTTTTCTCCAGCGTAAAGTACTCGTAGGAGAGAAGGGGTATATGGAGGAGACCATTCATCGGGCCGAAGATGAAAAGGCTACGCATATTCTGGCATTTAAAGGGCTGCACCCAGTGGGGACCGTTTCTCTGATGACCTCTGATACCTGTTGGCCGCTTCCCATTTCACGTTACTTTAACATTGATTCGGTTCTGCATTCGAAAAAGTGTTCCGAATTTATTCGTTTGGCCGTCCTGCCCGAGATGCGCAATACCTCGGTATCTCTTGGTCTGATCGTACTCGTATTCCTTCTTGCACGAAGCAGAGGAGTGGAGGACATGATCATCGATGTGTTTGCCGATGACAAAAAGACCATCAAACTATATAAAAAATTCGGTTTCAGAGAAGTCGGCACCTATTATTCTCCTTCGGCGGTTACCGTATTGGCTTTGCAGGAAAAAACTACCATGGAAGGTGATAAGAGTCAGTTGCGTCACTTTGTGCGTCCATTATTCAAACGGCTCAAGCCCCTGTTCGATTTTGGCAAGGATACCCAGGGAGTCTTAGATGAAATGGATAAGATTTTAAGTATCGATACCGATTATGTTGCAAAAGATCAAACTGATTCCGATGAAGAATTTGAAGTTAGTTGAGTTTCTCGTGCGGTAAACAAGGATAGCCTATTGCGTTTCCGCAGCAGAATCGTTGCTGCGCATAAGAAATTGTTGAACGATCTCCTCGAGGAAAATGAAAAAGAGGGTTCTCGACTTCTCGTATGCCTTCAGATATCCTGGCTGAGGCAGTGTCGATAACCAGAATATACGATCACATTGATCCATGAGTTCCGCATGATACTCTTCGACGATCATAGCCACTTCGCATCCACGTGACTTAGCACTTGTGTAGACCTGTGCAAACGAGTGAAATTTTCCTGTCTCCGTGATAATAATCAGTAGTGTGGTGTTATCGACCATTTTAGCGATGGCAACCTCATCCGATACTGCCATGGTGACTTTATCGGAGCAGTTACGAAATCGATATGCAAAATATTGAGCACACAAGAGTGATGGACCATACCCGAATAAAATGATCTTGCTGTGGTTTTCAATAAGGGAATACAATTGAGCAACAAGCGATGCATCGAATGTTGATACAAAGTGTCCTATTCTCTGCAATTCACTGGTTGCTTCTCTTTCATCCATCATGTTTCCATTGAGAAAGTTGCGGTACTGTTTAAAATTCTGAAATCCTAATTTTTTCACAAACTTGGAAATTTTGGAGACCGAACAATCACAAAGTTCAGCTGCCTTCTCAATACGCAAAACCTCTTGAGATGACTGCTGTGTAAGGAGCGTCTCATAAATTTCCTTTTCTCGTGTGTTCAATGCTTTTAGATCAACAGAAATCACGCGTACAACCTCCGGAATGCTGTCGTATATGGTAAGTATATATGGAAAATTTTCCAATTAATAGTATTTAGAGTAATAAATTTAGAAAATTTTCCATAAAATGTTGACATGATCTCCTTCAGTATCTACCATGATATTGAGTTTACCAAAACCGTGTCTGCGGTGGAAAACTGGGAGGAATGTGTGAAAAACCAAGAAATTATCGCTTTATTGCAGGAAGTCTTAACCCCCGATCAGATAAACACCAAAGAAGAAGATCTGTATGACGCTTCTGCCGATAGATATAAAAAATATGCCAAAGCCCGGCATGTACTCGATGTCCCGATGCCGACAGCGATTGTGTATCCAAAGAATACTGAAGAGATCAGCAGACTGTTACGCTTGTGCAATACCCATCAGATCAATGTAATCCCACGGGCCGGAAAAACTGCCACAGAAGGTGGTCTGGAAAACTGGAAAGACGAAACCATCATCCTTGATGCCCTACACCTGAGCCATATTATCAACATCGATACCTACAATATGCAGGCTACCGTACAGGCAGGAGTTCCCCTGCAGATGCTTGAAGATGAACTGCGCCCATTAGGTTTTACTACCGGGCATTCCCCGCAGTCCAAACCGGTAGCGAAATACGGTGGATTAGTGGCTACCCGGAGTATCGGACAATTCTCAACCTATTATGGGGCTATTGAGGATATGGTAGTCGGTCTTGAATGTGTATTTCCCGATGGGCAGATCTGTCGCATCAAGAACGTCCCACGTCGTTCCGGAGGCCCCGATATCCGCCATATCGCCATTGGTAATGAAGGAACCCTCTGCTACATCACGGAAGTTACCGTGAAGATATTCACGTTCTATCCTGAAAACAATAGATTCTACGGTTATCTGATCAAAGATGTCGATACGGGAATTAAGGTATTACGTGAGGTTGTCGTAAACGGATTCTTCCCTTCTGTTGCCCGTACCTATTCAGAAGAGGATGCCGCTCAGCATTTTTATCATTTTCACCGGGGTAAGTGTGTTCTGTTGTTCATGGCTGAAGGCCCCAAAGGAATTGTGGATGCCACCTGTGAGGCTATTGAACGTGCGGTCGAACTGCATAAAGATGGCATTATAGAGCAGGTTGACAGTGCTCTGATCGAAAATTGGTTCAATAATCTTAACTGGTCCCAGCAGGATATCGATGATGAATTCGAGGGGATGAAAGAACACGATGCACACTCAGGGTTCACCACAGAAATTTCTGCCGATTGGGAAACCATACCGAAAATTTACCACAATGTGATGAAACGGATCAAAGAAGAATACCCTCGTGCTCATGATCTGACCATGCTTGGAGGACACTCCTCGCACAGCTACATCAACGGAACAAATATGTATTTTGTCTATAACTATGATATTCACTGTGCCCCCCAGGATGAAATGCGCGTGTATCATCATCCACTGCAGAAAATCATTGTCGAGGAGACTCTCAAGCTCGGTGGATCTATGTGCCATCACCACGGGATCGGTAAGTACCGAAATGAATGGACTCGATCTGAACACGGCTCTGCATACTACATGCTTGAAAAACTGAAGCAGGCTTTTGATCCCAATGGAATCATGAACTTTGGAACGATTTATTATCAGGAAGAGGGGCATAAGTTCCAGCAGTAATGCAACGTATCAGGAGAAACTCGATGAAAGAGGAGCTACGTCTAGTCTGTTTGGTGAAATTTGTCCCTGATGTGGATGCATTTTCCTATGACTTTGCCCACAACCAGCTCAATCGTAATTACGTTCGTATGATACTGAATCCCGATGATGCCTGTGCGCTCGCTTTTGCCTTGCAGGTGAAAAAGACCTACCCATCTACCCGGCTTGAAGTAGTGACAATGGCCCCTCGTTCTGTTGAGCATCATATGCTGGACTTGTTACGGCTTCACGTTGATGGTGGGTATATGCTCACTGATCCACTGTTTGCCGGCAGTGATACCTACGCGACCACTACGATCCTTTCCTCATTTCTTTCCCAGCTATCGTATGACTGCATCCTCACGGGAACCCGTTCACTTGATGGTGCTACATCACATGTCCCATCCCAATTAGCAGAGGCTCTCGGTTTGGATCATATGCAGGATATCAGCAGGATTGACCTTGAGAGCATCAAGAGACAACGACCGGAGTGTACCGTAGAGTATGAGGAAGAGACGGTTACCTATGCAATGGACATGCCTGCTATACTCAGTCTTACTCGCACAAGCGGTTATAAACTCCCTTATATTGCCTATGAAGACTTCGAGAAGGATGTCTCGGATAGACTCACATTCATCACTCATGAGCAACTCGAGTGCTCGCCTGCAGCTATCGGCTTTTCTGGATCCCTTACTCATGTTGTTGATACGTTTGCTCAGGAGCATGAGAGACGAAACCGAACTATTGTGCAATCTGATGAAGCCGGTATCGAATATGTGTATGCATTTTTGAAAAAACGGGGATATATGTGATATGAAGCACGTACTCGTTGTTCAGGATACTGATTGTTTTGCTAACAGTAAGAACCTTCTCGCTCTTACCCAGCTGATGTATGATGCAGGGACCTATCACGTATCGTTGCTCGCCCTCCAAAAGGATGTAGAGGACGCAGAGGGGTACTTTCATCAGATCATTACGGCACCTGAATCGTTGTATGAGATGATGCATCTTGCAGGAATCTGCGATGTAATCGAACACCTGCAGAAAGCACATCAATTCACTAGTATTCTGATTCCTGCCACTCACACAGGAAGAATGCTGGCACCTCGTTTGGCAAGAAGACTCCACACCGGATTGGTAGCCGATGTGCATGAAGTGCAACAGCGTGAGAGTACCCTTATGATGATTCGAACCGCCTATGCCGGTAACCTTATGGCAGGAATCACTGCAGTGGGAGATGGACCGATGATGATGAGTGTTCACCCCGATAGTTTCTCCTATAATCAGAGTCCAGATGTGTATACAAGCATACAAGACTATGACGGTCCCATTCCCTCTACAAGTACCCTGCGTATCGTACGCAGAGAGAAAAAACGGGTCTCGTATGATATCCGTAAAAGTGACATCCTCATCTCCGGAGGAGGTGGGGTAACCCGGTATTTTCCCATCTTGCATCAATTGGCAGATGCGCTTGGCGGTGTTGTCTCAGCAAGTCGAAAGCTCGTTGATCAGGGACTTGCTCCCAGAAGCATCCAAGTGGGCCAATCGGGCAAATTTGTCAGTCCACGATTATATATCGCTTTGGGAATCAATGGGGCGATTCAGCACGTGGAAGGACTGCAGGATATTGAGACCATTATCGCCGTGAACACGAACGTACAGGCACCTATCTGTAGCCTCTCCGATATAGTGGTTGAAGGAGATGCGAAAGATTTTATTGAAAAACTGCTTGCCAGGATTCACAATACCCCCCACACACATGAAGGAGATACCTGATGCATATCACCGAATTCACGATGGACCTATTTTCCCTTGCAGGAAAGAATGCGATAGTCACCGGCGGAAATAGCGGTCTTGGACAGGCGTTTTCCGTTGCCCTTGCAAAGGGCGGTGCAAATGTCATGACTGTGAGTATCAATGACGACGGAGGAGAAACGCAGCATTGGGTGGAATCCTGCGGGGTGCAATACCGAAATATTCATGGTGATATTACGTGTGATGGAGTGTGTGCCTCTGTAGTCAAGCAATGTGTCGACACGTGGGGAAGTATCGATATTCTCATCAATTCTGCCGGGATCTGTATCAATGTGGAGGATGTGAATCAGTTTGAGCGGAAAGATTGGGACAAAATGGCAGCAGTGAATCTGACTGCGGTATTTGAGATGACCCACGAAGCATGCAAATACATGACCAGTCAGCGTCAGGGTAAGATCATCAATATTGCGTCTATCTACTCATTTTTAGGTGGCAAGTGGTCTCCTGCCTATGCTGCAACCAAGCATGGGATTGTCGGACTGACCAAAACCATGTGTGATGAACTTGCCGAGTTCAATATTCAAGTCAATGCCATCGCACCGGGATACTTTGCCACAAAACTCACCGAAAAGACACGAAATGACCAGAAACGCAATGCGGAAATCTTATCCCATATCCCGGCTAACCGCTGGGGGATCACCAGTGATCTCATGGGAGCATGCATTTATCTGTCGAGTGCAGCATCCGATTATGTCAATGGAACGGTACTCACGGTAGATGGCGGCTATCTGATGCGCTAAGAAACAGGAGAAGTAACACCATGAATCATCAGCTGCTCGTAGCAATAGATGGAGGAACACAGAGTACCAAGGTGGCGATCTTTGACGTGCTTGGGAATGAAATCTGCTCGGAAACTGTCCCATTACAGCCGCTACACCTCTATGGGAATAGTCGCGCAGAACATCCGGATGATGATCTCTGGGAAAGCCTGCAGAGAGCCTGCAGGGGGATGTTTGCCAAATTCACGGGAAATATTGAAAATATCATCGGTGTAGGCCTCGGTTCGATCCGATGTTGTCGGGCACTGATCACAGAAGAGGGAAATCTGGTATCACCGGTACAGAACTGGATGGACCTACGTCTTTCGGTCCCTTATGTACATAGCGACGATGCAGTACGCTATGTCACCACGGCAACCGGGTATCTTACGTTTCGTTTAACCGGAGAGACAAGAGATACACGGGCAAACTATGTCGGTCCCTGGCCGATAGACCCCGAAACCTTGGATTGGTATGAGGATGAGGAACGTTTTGCATCCTATACTACCCCGCGCGATATGTTATTTGAACTGGTGGATCCGGCAACAGTTCTCGGTACGATTACCGAAGCTGCAAGCAGCGCTACCGGTCTCCCGGAAGGCATTCCGGTAATTGCAACAGCTAATGATAAAGCTGTTGAAGGCCTGGGAGCGGGTCTCGCTGAGGAAGGGACTGTTCTCGTTTCTCTCGGTACATTCATTACCGCTATGATGGTGGGATCATCACGTGATGCTGGTGCAGAACATTATTGGAGCAATCCAGGTGCCATTCCCGGAGAATATTTGTACGAAAGCAGAGGCATCCGGCGAGGTATGTCCACGGTCACCTGGATCAAAGAGCTCATGGGATCAGATGTGATCAACGAAGCCGAATCGAGAAATATGAGTCCGGAAGCCTATCTCAATGTATTAGGATCGGCAGTTCCTGCCGGCTCGGAGGGGTTGTACACCGTACTTCACTGGCTGGCTCGTCCGACTCATCTGCATGAACGCGGGATGATGGTAGGATTCCATGGAAATCATCGCGGTGAGCACATGTTCCGGTCGGTGCTGGAAGGGATTGCCTTCACCATGAAAAACCATGCACAGGCTATGTGCGATGAACGGGGCATTGATATCACGCAACTGATTATCAGCGGAGGTGGATCAAACGGTGACCTCTTTATGCAGATTTTTGCTGATGTGTTCGGCGTTCCCGCTACGCGAAATGTCGTGAATGGATCTGCAAGCATCGGAGCAGCTATCTGTACAGCCTTAGCACTTGGTATTTATAAAAACAAACAAGAAGCGATAGAGCATATGGTCAGACACCGGGATACTTTCATTCCCATCGATGCACACGTTGGTCTCTATGATCGAATGAATCGGGAAGTGTACTGCAAATTGGCTGCAGCGCTCGATCCGCTGCTATCGATTTCCCACAATATTTTTCATCCATGAAAGCGAAAAGGTCATACCCTTCGCATGAACTGATTATGGGGTGAGGATCATGTTTTTGTGATCGCCGATGGATTGCGTTGAAATTTTGGTGATGTTGCCACAAGATGTTGAAGATAGGGTGGCAATGATTCCAGTTCTTTCAATTGCCACTGGTATTCCTGTTCGAGCGAACCAGCCACTAATCTGATGAGTTTTCTTCCATACCAAGCTGGGCCAAGACAGTGATCGGCCATGTGTGCCGTTGCTACTGCATGACCGATGCACCGAATCACCAGTTGTTTCTCAATATTTTGTTCCATTTTCGCTTCAGCATGCACGGCACGGGAGGCTTGCATTGCTTCGTACACCGATGCTTGTTCCTCGATCCAGGCATATGCGATACGTAATGCTTCAGTCTGTACAGCAGAACATACATGAGATACAAGCGAGATACTGTGCTCTGTGCAGGCAAGTGCCCATCTCATCAGGGCTTTGTGATCAGATGGCGATAACAGGCCACCTCGCTGTATGATGATAAATCGTCGATCACGCACATGAACCTCCTTATATGCATGGTATACTACCGGAGATTATGTTTTGTACATCACTGTTCGTATATTGATGTTCGTTGCACAGGTGTATTAGAATGCACACCATCTTATATATTACCGGGGAGGTAGGTATGAACGATATCGGAACACAACAGGAAACGTTGCTTACCGGAGCAGAGATACTGGTGAAGAGTCTTGAGGATCTTCATGTCGATACCGTTTTTGGTTATACCGGAGCAGCCATCCTTCCCGTGATGGACGAACTGGGAAAAAGTGGTATTGAAATCGTGGTAAGTGCGAATGAGCAATGTGCTGCATTCAGTGCTGCAGGGTATTCCCGTTCCAGTGATCGGGTAGGGGTAGCTATCGTGACCAGTGGTCCGGCAATCACTAACTCACTGACTGCGGTTGCTGACTCTTTTTCTGACAGTGTCCCCCTCATCGTCATTGCCGGACAGGTTCCGGAACATAAACTGGGAACCGATTCATTTCAGCATATTGATGTCGCTTCAGTGTTCGGTCCTACTGCCAAAAAGGTGTATTCCATCAATGCGATTTCAAATATCGAGTCAGTGATCAAAACAGCCTACTATATTGCCAAATCGGGAAAACCCGGACCGGTCGTCATAGATCTTCCTATCAATCTCCAGCAGAAAGCTGCACGTTACGAACAGATCAGTGCTGATGCATTCAGTACCGTTTACGAACAGGAAAACCATCTCAGTGGTACACAGTGCCGCCAATTTTTCGATCTCCTTCAGCATTCACATCATCCGCTGCTGTATCTTGGCGGAGGCTTGAATAATGATCGGGGAAGCAAAGCCCTGAGACGCTTTAATGCGCTCTTTCGTATTCCATCAGTAAACACCCTCATGGCGAAAGGGGTCGTCGATGAGCGTGGAGATACTGATCTTGGTATGCTGGGGATGTTTGGAACTCCCTATGCCAATAAAATTATTCAGAAGAATGACTTTTTCTTTGCTATCGGGGTCAGATGGGATGACCGTGTTGCAGAGAAGGTAGGATTTGCCATCAATGCATCCATTGCCTTTGTAGATATCCATACCGATAAAGTGCATCAGATCCGACACGAACGTCGGCCGAAATTTTCATTCATCGGAGATGCTGCAACGGTTCTTGATGATCTGAGTGATTATGCAGAGACCGAAGGAATAGCACTCTCTATCGATCAATGGAGAAGTTATGCGCAACGATTGAAACATTCCTGGCCATTGAACTTCAATCGAAATGCATCGGTCATACAGCAGGCGGAAGTACTGGAATTGCTCGATACCATGCTTCCAGAAGATGTGATTATCACGACCGGGGTGGGAAATCACCAACTCCTTGCTGCACAATATATCCGATCAAGAAAACCTCGATCATTTCTTACTCCGGGGAGTTTCGGTACGATGGGATTTGGGATGCCTGCCGCGGTGGGAGCACACAAAGCGCATCCGAAAACTCCTGTATATGTGATTGATGGAGATGGAAGCTTTCGTATGAATATGGGGGAGCTCCACACCATTGGAACTCATGGCTTACCGATCAAAATTCTGTTGTTGAACAATCATTGTGATGGAATGGTACATAATCTTGAAGATGTCGCGTACGCTGGTCGCCACTCAGCTACTGAGCGTTTTCGGGATGTTGATTTTGCGAAGATGGCACAGGTCGCGCTTTTTGCGTTTGCCCAACGAGTCTCTGCACGTTCAGACCTCAATAACGCTTTGCAGGCTTTTGTACATGCAGAAGGTCCTGCGCTGTTGGAGATCATTACGGATTCTGCTGAAGCCCTCTATCCTGTAGTTCGCCCGGGAACATCCTATGCGGATATGGATCTTGGCCCCTTCATCGGTGAAGTGGTCGACAAGGGTTCTGATAGTACGATTTAAGCGGGTCACGGCTCCCGCACAAAAAGTTCCATGGCAGAACGCAGGGTATCAAGCCGTTTGTTCAGCTGAGCGATATTGGCATTGACCTTGATGATATCGCTACCGATACGCAACAGATCATCAGGGTCATTGTAACCGGCAACAGTAACGAAATCATCGATTGCTTTTCGCAGTACATGATAATCGCTTGACAGCGCTTGCAGCTCCTGTTTCAAGTGCTCAGTTTCGCTGACAGTTGCCACCCGATTCTGCAGCTGATTCAGCTGGTTCTGCAATTGATCAACTTGACTCTGCATTGCCTGAACAGTTTCCTGTTCTGCTCGCAAGGTCACATCAGTCTGTATTGCTGAGACTGTGGTCTGAAGTTGTACCAATTCCTGCTGAGTGGCCGTCCGGTACGTCTCAAACTCTTCAACGGAAACACTTGAAGCACAGGAAGTCAAGAAGAGTAGGTACGCTGCAGCAGCCGTTAAAAGTATCACGTTGGCTCGCATACACTCACCTCCCTTGGGGATACTATCGGTGTACAACAGATTTGCAGTGGATGCAATAAAAAAGAGGCTGCCGAAGCAGCCTACTGATGGAGAAAAACCGTTTACCCACGCATGAAATTAGGTAAGAACGTTACGATATCAGGGAAGAACATAAAAAGGACAGTTGATGCAATCAGTGCAAACCAGAACGGAATCGTTCCACGGAAAACCGTCTCTAGTTTTATTTTGGTAATTCCTGATGTTACCACACTTACCACACCAACGGGTGGCGTAAGGAAACCGATGAGAATCATCAGAATCGTAATAATCCCGTACCAAATTCCGTTATACCCGGCATTGATGATCAACGGATAGAATAAACTGGTGAAGATGACCAACGTTGCCATAGCATCCATAAAGAATCCTGATACGAAATAGGCAGCAAAAATTGTTGCTAAAAGTAGGGCAGGAGGCATGGTAGACATATGCACCGCAAGGTAGGCAGGAATACGGGAAACGGAAATAAAGTTCCCAAAAATAACGCCACCGATAACGATGATCATTAACATACCGCCAACTTTCACCGTATCGTACAAAGCACTGAGAAATGCCTTCATATTCATCTTCTGGCTTAGCAAGGCAAAGACTAGTGATAAGAAGGCTCCCATAGCACCACCTTCGGTAGGTGTAAATACTCCAAGATAAATACCTCCCATGGTAAATAGGAAAATAACCGGTACAGGCCAAATGGGGATGAGCGACCGCCAACGTTCCCGCATTGGAGTTCTTTCAGATCCCGGAGCTAATTCAGGTTTCGCCCGAACGACTAAATAGGCGGTGAGGGCGAGAAAGCCTGCAGTGATCAACCCAGGAACAATACCTGCGATTAACAGTTGTCCGATCGACTCTTCGGTTAGCACGCCATAAATAATCAATACAGAACTTGGGGGGATGAGAATTCCTAATGTACTTCCCGAAGCTACACTTCCCGCTGCAAGACTATCTGCATATTTCATACGTTTCATCTCTGGAACTGCGATCACTGCAATGGTTGCTGTAGTAGCAATAACCGAACCACTTACTGCTGCAAATGCTGCGCAAGTAATGATTGATGCAATAGCGAGACCTCCGCGAATATGACCGAACCACGCATGAAAGGAGGTGAACATATCCTTCCCTATTCCTGCCGACCCGATAAACATTCCCATCAACGTGAACATGGGTATGACACTCATACTATAGTTATGAGCATTGTTAAAAATATCTGTACCCATTTTAGCCAAAGCGGCATGAGGGCCGATGATGACACCGTATCCGATGGTTCCTACCAGTAACATAGAAAAACCGATGGGAATTTTAAACAGTATCAGAACGAGTAGTATAATGACTCCAAGTAGACCAATAAATTCAGGACTCATCTGATTTCTCTCCTTTCAATAAATTTACTGCTTTGGCAAGATCCCACACTAATACTAAGATCAGCAGAATCAGTCCAGCAGATGCCAGATAGATCCACGGATACATCGGCCAGCGTAACACACTCGTGGTGGTGTTTGATGAGCGCATGCGAGCTGCGTATTTAAGAGTCTGGCTAAAAGCTACCGAGAAGGTAGCAATGCTGATTACTGAACTAATCAGATCCAGTACACCCTGAAATCGTGTAGGCACTCGATCATAAATGATGGTAATACCAAGATTTTCACCATTGTACTGAGAAACCGACAGCGAAAAAAACACCGATAGAGCAAACAGGATCTTCGTCAGTTCAAATGTACCCGGAATGGGATGATTGAACACAAACCGGCCGATCACATCACCAACGGTCATGAACAGGAGAACTGCAATTGCTAGCATTCCCACACGGGCAGCAAAATTGCTGATACTCTCTGCTATCTTTTTGATTATCACCATAAGATACCACCTTTACCACATAGATGGTTCTGACACCTTCTACGGATCAGAACCATCTGAATTATAATCTCCGTTTATATTACTGCTTGTGTCGTTTTGCAGCTTCCACAGCAAGATCGTACAGTTCTTGACCAGGTTTACCGGCAGCTTCTATTTCAGCAATCCACCCCTTAACCAAAGGATCTACGGTTTGGTGGAACTGCTTAAGCTCGGCATCTGAAAGCTCGGTGATTACCTTGTTCTCTGCGTGAGCTGCTTCCATTGCCTCAATAGCTTCTCGATCATACTGACGTCCGATCTTCTCTGCAAGACCTTCGGCAATTGCATTGATCGTTGCCTGATCTTCTGCAGAAATCTTGTTCCACAGGTCCTGGTTTGCAAACCAGATCAGAGGGGTCATATAGAGATTCAGATCAACTATCTGATTTGTTACTTCCATGAGTCTAAAGGAAATAAGAGCGCTTGGGGTCATGAATGATCCATCAACAATACCGCGGTCCATAGCATCATAGAGGTCACTTACCGGAAGACTTACTTCTACACCACCGAGTTCCTTTATCACATCATTATAGATGGGACCAGGGGAACGAAGCTTGAGACCTGTCAAATCATCAAGAGAATCGATTTCTGGTTTTAACAGAATATGTCCAAGATCAGTACCACCTGCCCAGATCAGATGGGTATCGGTATACTCGTGTTCTCTCAACATTGGAATCATCTCTTTTGCGGTGAGATTTCCCTGTAGTGAAGATGTGAACATAAAGGGGTACTCTAATATCTGGGTCATGGGGAATCGTCCTGGAGTATAGGCAGGGAGGACAAATCCCATACCAGCAACACCACTGACAACAGCATCATAGGTATCACCAGGAGCTGCAAGTGCATTTCCTGCATGAATTACGATTTCTACCCGACCATCAGTTTTTTCAAATACTTCTTTGGCAAATGGTTCAAAGATGTTAACCTGTAATGGGTGTACAGCAGGCATGTAGTGGTTCATATGGAACACTACTTTCTCTGCCTTCTTAGCTGCAGGAGCTGCAGCTGTAGTTGCAGTACTTTCCTCAGACTTGGCACAACCGATGGTTAATCCTACGAGCGCAAGTATTGCAACTAGCGCAATGATCATCCGAAATCCCTTCCTAACTCCAGACATAGCATACTCTCCTTTTGTACTTTCACCGAATATGTTTACCGAATCTATTCGATGAGTATGTGGCAATCGTACCATCGCTAAAATGGGTTGTCAATCTTTTTCTGAGGTTCTCAAAGAGCAATATATCAGTTGTCTGGTGAGTTTACATTGGGGGAAAAGCGTAGTAGAATAGTTTCGATGAAATTGTACTAAGCAGGAGTTCCCATGGCAGAGAAACGAAAAACAAAGCGTGCACTTCAAGCCGAAGAAACAAAAAATCGGATCGTCCAGGCAACCATGCATCTCATGGAAAAGAAGGGATTCAATAATATAACCATTGGCGAAATCAACGAACTTTCCGGTATTTCTGTGGGAACTTTTTACCATTATTTCACTAACAAAGAGGATGTATTTTTTGAGTTGTATCGAAAAGCAGATGAATTTTTTGAGCAAATTGTTGAAAAACACCTCTATTCAGAGATCATACCTGCCCAGGAAATGGTTGTAAGATTTTTTAGCTGGTATGCTCGATTTAACAACCAGAATGGACTTGATTATGTACGGCAGCTGTATAACCCAAATAACAAGTTTTTTATCTCGAAAGGGCGATATATGGTTAAGTTGTTAACCCGAATCATTGAAGAAGGAGTGCAAGCTGGAGAGTTTGCTGATGATCCTTCACCCTTTGAGATCTCTCGCCATTTGATAATTCTTGCTCGAGGCATTGTCTTTGACTGGTGCCTGCATGAAGGGGAGTTCGATCTAGAGGAGTTTATGACATCATACCTCAGAAAAGTAGTTCCCATCTTTCTTGCAAAGTAGAAACAATTCACCGAAATCATTCGATAAAACTTGACAACTGCAAAACCCCATTTTATCATGACTCCTGTCAAACTGCCGGTAGAGGCAGATGGTATCAAGGAGAGAATCATGAGTAACATCCGAGAACGATTGAAACACATGGTGGGTGCAGAGCATGTAGTCGAAAATCCCGACTATACGAGTTCTGCAGTCGGTTGCAGAAAACATGAGGACCGTCTGGATTCCCAGTACCTCGTTCGACCGGCAGACGTGGATCAGGTACAGCAGTTGGTCAAACTGGCAAATGAAATGGGATTCCCACTTGTCCCGGTGAGTTCACAGGCACCACATCAGAAAGGAGGAACCCTTCCAAGTGTTCCTGGTGCAGTCATACTTGATCTGAGCCGAATGAATCGTATCCTGAAGATTGATCGGCGGCATCGGCTTGCACTGATTGAGCCCGGGGTGACTTGGGAACAGTTGCATGCAGCACTCGAGCCGGAAGGATTGAGAATTATCTCGCCATTGCTTCCAAAACAGGGCAAATCAGTCATTGCTACACTACTCGATCGTGAGCCATTACTTACTCCTAAATATCAATGGAATATGAATGAGCCACTACGATCGATGGAAATTGTTTTCGGTACAGGTGATAAAATTTACAGCGGTATGGGAGGCCATCGGGGTACCGATCAAACAAAGTGGGATGGGGGTGAAGTTCCTCTTACCAATGCGGGTCCTCACCAATTTGACTTTATGAAAATGCTCACTGCATCTCAAGGAACTTTTGGTATTGTTACGTGGGCATCAGTGAAGCTTGAAATAGCGCAAGAAGAAGCGAAACCTCTGTTTGTTCAGGGTAATGACCCATCAGAACTCTCAGATTTCTTATATCAAATACTCAAATTCCGCTTCGGCGATGAGGTGCTGTTATGTAATCGCAGTGCACTTCTCGCCATTCTTGGCAATGAAGCTCAACCAGCTTCACTCCAACGATGGACAGCAGTGGTCAATGTTGCATGGGGTGGACTGCGATCTAAAGAACGGGTGGAGAGCCAGTACCTTGATGTTTGCGATATTGCTCAAGAACATGCACTGGTTCCGGCATCTACGATCGCATCAATTCCTGCACGTCAGGTTATGAGAAAATTGCTCGCTGCTACTGATGATGAAAATTGGAAATCACGCGCTCGTGGTGATTATCGGGAAGTGTTTTTTCTCACTACGCTTGATCGACTGCCTGCGCAACTTGAACGTGCAGCACAGGTAATGGACTCCTATGGATATGCACTTCCTTCTTGTCCTATCTATGTACAGCCATTGCATCAGGGAGCTGCAGCACATTGCCAGATTGTTATTCCTACCGACAAGGATAACCCAGAAAATCTTGAAGTCATGTATGATCAATTAAGCAAAGTACTTGCGAACTCTGGCGCATTCTACTCACGTCCGTATGGCCTTTGGGCAGATATCGTCTACGGTGGCAATGCAGAACATACCGAAATGACAAAGAAAATGAAAGCTATTTTTGACCCGGCGAATATTCTGAACCCAGGGAAACTCTGTTTCTAGAGCACCGAAAAGGAGATTATCATGGATCTAAAAGATTTTAGTAAAGAGATAGAACGGTGCAGTGCCTGCTCGTACTGCAAGTGGATTCCCTTTGATCAGGTACAAAGTATCCGGTATGCGAAGAACTGTCCGAGCATCGATTATTTTAACTTCAATAATTATTCTGCCCGGGGTAGGTATCTTACCAGCCGTTCGGTTTTGCGGGACCAAGTAGAACTTACCGAAGAGGTGATGGATATTGCTCATACCTGTCTTACCTGTGGAGCATGCGATGTTGCGTGTAAAATTAGTCGCTATAACCTTGAACCACTTGAGATGACTAAAGCGCTGAAAGCGGAACTCGTACAGAAAGGAGTTTTTCCCGAACCTCAAAAAGCCCTGTTGGAGAATCTGAAAAAAGAGCTCAACATCTTTGGAGAAGATCGGAAAACCCGAGGAGCCTGGGCAGAAGGTCTTGGCTTAAAGGATCTTTCTACAGAAAAAGCTGATGTAGTGTTCCATGCTGGATGCAGTTATAGTTATCAAAATGAACTTTCCGGTACCGTACGTACTGCAGTACAGATTTTGAAACAATCAGGTGTCGATTTTGGCATCATGGGGAATGCAGAGATGTGTTGTGGAGCCCGAATTAACTCCATGGGACATACGGAAGCCTATGAAAAGCTAGCGAAAGCAAATATTAAAGCCTGGAAAAAGGCTGGAGTGACCACGATCGTAACCGCGTGTTCTGATGGATACCATGCCTTTAAACGACTCTATCCCGAGTTAGGTGGCGATTTTATCGTGTATCATATTGTCGAATACATTGATCAATTAATTGCAGATGGGAAACTGAAATTCACCAAAGAAGTTCCGCTTACCGTCACCTATCATGATCCATGTCATCTCGGGCGACAGGGAGAGGAATATGAAAAGTGGGATGGCAAGGAAGTAAAATTCCTCAATCAGATCGTCATGCATGAACCGAAAAAGCCTCGTTATAATGGTAGTAACGGTATATATGATGAACCAAGGCGAATTCTTGCAAGTATTCCCGGAGTAAAGTTGCAGGAAATGGAGCGAATTCGAGAGTACAGTTACTGTTGTGGCGCAGGAGGAGGAGCCCGAGAAAGTTATCCCGAATACTCTGGCTGGGTAGCTAACGAGAGACTTCATGAAGCTGCCGATACGGGAGCTGAAGCTTTGGTAACGGCGTGCCCATGGTGTAAATCTAACTTCTCAGATGCACAGAAGGGACAAGGTTCCATGGAAATTGTGGATATTCTCGATCTCGTGCAACGAGCACTTTAAGAGGGAGATGATTATGAGTTTGACAGATACACATTATCAAGAACTAGAAGCAATTGTAGGAAAAAGGAACATTTCACGAGACCCTGCGGTGCTCGATGGGTACCGATACAATCTCTCTCATACCGCCATACACCTAGGTCCTCATTTCGATGTGCTTACCCCAAGAGGTGCAGCGGTATTACTTCCCGGTAACACGGAAGAAGTGCAGGCGATTGTGAAATTCTGTAATCGGCATAAGATCAAATTTAAACCGTCATCAACCTTCTGGTCTGCACAAGGGTATCCGAATGATAATGAAACCATTGTGCTCGATATGCGGCGAATGGATCGGATTCTAGAAATAGA
The DNA here is from genome assembly GCA_964482325.1 of uncultured Spirochaetaceae bacterium. GTDB lineage: Bacteria > Spirochaetota > Spirochaetia > Sphaerochaetales > Sphaerochaetaceae > CAYZJV01. Next base: position 62,735 of record CAYZXD010000001.1, read on the forward strand.
TGAAAAAAACATGGTAGCGGTAGTGGAACCTGGGGTAATCGGAGCTACATTGCAGGCTGAGACCATGAAACGGGGTTTGAACTGCCATATCCAAGGTTCAGGTTGTTCGTGTTCCATCCTCGCAGGGGCTACCGCTTGGCTCGGTTCCGGTCCTGGTAATTTGTACGGTGGATGGCAGTATGAGAACCTGCTGGGTACTGAGTGGGTTCTCCCTACTGGAGAAATTCTCAGAACGGGATCTCTGGTGAACGATGCATCTGCGTGGTATTGCGGAGAAGGTCCTGGGCCAAGTATGCGCGGAGTTCTTCGTGGAATGTTTGGCACAAAAGGATCCCTCGGCGTATTTACCAAGTGTGCCGTAAAGTTGCATGCATGGCCGGGTCCTCAGAAACTTCCGGTCTATGGAAAAGCTCCTGCATATACTACCAAGCTTCCCGCTAACTTTAGAGCCTACACATTGGGATTCCCTGATTGGAAATCTTGGGCTGATACTGCTCACATGCTCTGGGACAATGGGATTGGGTACACTGGTCACCGACAGTTTAACTTCCTCGGAAGGGATCTTAAATGGGCAATGATTCAAATTCTTACCGATCCTAGTAAAACTATTTCTGATTTGGAAGAATTGATGAAAGAACCAGGTTATGCTGAAGCAAATCAGTCGATGAAGATTGATTTCCAACTCATCGTAACAGGCATGACACAGCGTGATTTTGACTGGCAGGAAGAGACGCTGAATGAAATTCTTTCTATTACCGGTGGGTATATAGTAGAGTGTATGGAGACAGAACACCTGCGCAATTACACCTTGTTGTACCTGCTTCGTCTCGGTCATAAGGCACTGAATCTAGTATACGGTGGAGGATATGACGGAAACTTTGGTATGATCAACTCCATTGATTTCGGTGCACAACGAGCCGAGGAGGCGGGAGCCTTCAAACGTGAGTGGGAAGAAAAAGGCCAGATTGTCCAAGCTGGTGGCGATTGCATGATGGGCCCCATTGGTGGCCAAGGTGGTGGAGGTACCGGATTGTGGGAAAACTTTACCTGTTTCGATAGTTCAGATAAAGAATCCACTGATGGAGCTCTCGCATTCTTTGACGCATCTTTTGCCTATACCAAAGAAAAGGGCTGGAGTGGCTGCGGATTTGAAAAGCTTAATTCACTCGCACGTGGATATGATGGGTATGAAACTCCAAAAGAGATTCGTGATGCCGGACACGCACATGCACCTCAACCCGCAATATTCCGTTATCAGAATAAAGTCTATCAGGCTGTGAATCCACTAGATCTGGGAGATACCTACTACGAACGGCTTGACGACCAACAGTAATAACAATGGGACGCTCCCTGCATGTGCAGGGGGTGTTACCAACTTCCCCAGGCAATATCACTTCCGATGGTTACCGTAACATCCCAAAGGGCATCTGCTGATACAGCAATGGATGATGATAGATATCCGAAGAGCCATGGGGTCATCTCGATATCCGTTCTGAGGGCTATTTCACCAGATATATTCCACTGACTTAATTGAGTGAGATACTCCCAGTATCCCGCTGGTGAAACGTGAACTTGTAATCGCCGTGTCGGGGCATAGGTAAATTCAGAGCGCAACACGCCCGAAATTCCTTCGCGGGTATTATCTTGCGAAGTGCGATAGGTGAACGAGCCATAGGTTATCCAATTCCCCTTCAGGCCGATGAGTTGACTCAGCTGTAGATCTAAAGAGGCAAGAACGTCAGTTTCTCCAGATGCGAAATAGGTATCGACATCACCGCTGATTCCCACCGTGTATGACAATTCAACTTTCGGCGCATGGATAAACCCGACTTTAATTCCGTTAACAATACTTTCCTGTGTCGATGATCCGCGATAAGACACGAAGGGATTTATCGCACGGTAGCCGAAAAATTTTCGGTAGGTGATATCCCAATCGGGAAAGAGGTATGATGAACTGTCCTCATTTCCACCGATTGAACCTTCGGCAGTAACAGCGGCATATAATTCATCGTCAGCAAGAAACCAAGTACTATCTACCTGCATCAGTAACCGGTCAGAGGTATTGGTGAAGTTGAGATCAATTTCACCCTCCCCTGAAAACGCCGCATGAAGATACATATCGGGATCTATAAGTGTCCGATAATCCAGGTTTCCCCGCATACCGATGCTTCCAGTATCATCGGTGATATCATAGATACCCTGTATGCCGACGAATCCGGTAGTCTGAGCGGGAAGGGCAGAGACCATGCCGCTGAGGATGAAACAGATGATTACGATGATTGTTGATAAACGCATAGGGGAATTCCTTTATCGAGTAAGTCGTTGTAATTGAGCGAAAGAATGACTTTCAGCTGCAAATCTGATGATTCGCTCTGCCATTTCTGATACGGGTATATGCCGAGATAGTGCTTCTTGAAACAATGTGATCACATTACGATATTCATCACTTGAGATCTCTGACTGCGTTAATGATTTAATAATATGCATACTTGTCCGGTCATCAATCTCCCATTGATGCAATGCGAGCAGAAGGCCCCCCGCATGACGTAACTGATCATACGATCCGTCTGCGAGTTGTAACAGCTCAAGCATATGCTGTTGACCGATCCCTTCCTTGATCAGCGTAGCGATACGATTCCAGTGCGCGGTATCTTTCAGGAACCCTTCACCTCGAACTGGTCCCAAAGCGGTGTATACCAAGGTGCGGGCAGATTCCAAAACCGCCATATCCTGCTGCAAAGCTGCCTCTATTTTTTGTAGGGGTATCTTCTTGGCTACTCCCTCCTGAATCCTGAGAATAAGATAGTCGGTAGGAAGTTCCTGCTCTTCTGCCTGCTCTATCAGGGGTATTATTCGTTCCTGTTCGGTCTTCTGCAATTGCAGGCGATTCAGTGCCTCATATGCCTGCACATTTCTGATACCTCCCGAAAGCATAGCTGCGGGAAGTATCAGGAGGATGATACCGAGTGAAAGCTTTGCACAAACAAGAGTCCGTTTCGCCATATCGATCAGTTACCTTTGCTGTCCTCCAGCATGGAAGGGGCGGTTGCTTAATGACCTGCCACCAGGGGTTCCCAGCGATCCGAAAGCCCGTTGCAATGCGAAATTATTGCGTCCGGTCTGCTGCTGTCTTGAATTAATAGCCTGTTGCACGTTTTCTCTGATCTGCTTGCCGATATCGAGCGTTTGCCCCAGCTGTTGTTTCAGTGCTACTTCATGTACCCCTTGTGCAATTGTTTGTGCGATAAATTGATTCTGAAATCCAAGCTGGTGCATGTTCTGTACCTGATGAGCAGCCTCGTATGCCATTCTTACCCGAAATTCTGCCATTTCTGTTGATTCTTCAGGTGCATTGTGTGTTCCCTGATGTAACGCATAGGCCACCATCGCCGGATCAACACGGTCGAGATTTTCCCAGTTGATCAGCCGTGCCTGATTGCGAAACTGTGTCAGTTCCTCTTCAGTCCATGCCCGTTGTCGCAACTGATATGCAACTTGTTCCCAAAATGGTTCCTCTGTTGCCGCAAAGGCAGTGCTCAGCACTATGAGAAACAGCACTCCTACAATTACTAATTTTTTCATACTATCTTCTCCTTGCTATAATTCCAATACTGAATTGACCCCGCCAAATCCATCGTCCACTGTGAGGTAGGCATTCGGATCGGCGATCCAATCTTTTCCATCTATAATAAACTGATACCGGTAGTCAGTTCCTTTTTCCAATTGTAATTCTATTTCCCAGACCCCCTGCTGAGTATGCTTTGCCAGATGATGGGTTTCGGTATCCCATCCATTCCAATCCCCCGCAACCACTACAGTTTCTGCTTCGGGTGCTTCAAGCGAAAGCGTGATTTGCTGAACATTTGCATCTGGTTCACTGAACGGGGTCCTCTCACGCGTAAAGGGGATGAGCATGAGCACTGCCACAGCTGCAATAAGTGCAATCTTACCACCGGGAAATTGCCGGGATTTGCGAGTTTTATGCATTACTGCTCGTGTGATACGCTGCACAGCATCTGCAGGTGCAGTTGCAGCATATCCGGTAATTCCGAGTGTTTGATTTGCTGCAGCAAAATGCACCGAACAGGCGTGGCAATGAGCAATGTGAATCAATACTGCATCATCAAGAGTTTCTTCGGTATGCGGTTCTTGAAGCAGCTGTCCGGCAACCCACGTATTGATTGCTGTATGACATGTCTCACAATCCATGATTCGTTCTCCTCTCATCTCCTACTTCCCATATACGCTACAGTGCTTCTGAGGTTTCATCGTGGCGGATCAATTTGCCAATCATGGTTCTCCATCCATCGGGCAAGTTGTTCTCTGCACCGATGAAGTCGGTTTTTCACTGTACCTTCCGGAATATGGAGTACCTGAGATGTCTCCTGAACAGAAAGACCCTGCATGATGCGTAATACAAATACCTGCCGGTGTGATTCAGGAACTTCCTGTAAGGCTCGTATCAGGAGGGTCTCAGCTTCATTCGCTACAGCCATCTCTTCTGGATCTTCACTGTTTGTATCTGCAAGAGTAAGTAAAATCGTATCATCAAGTTCAAGCGGTTTTATCTGTTTCCCCCTCCGCTTTTTCCGTCGCCGGCTACGGATATAGTTGATGGCAATGGTATAGGACCAGGAAAAGAAAGAGCGTCCTGTTGAGAATGTGGGGAGGGCACGGAAAATCCGGAGAAAAATTTCCTGCACATCATCTTCCCGATTCTCTGGGGTATCGAAGGGAAGCAATCGCTTATGAAGACTATAAAAAAGGGGCGTGTAATCGGAGACCAATGGGGCAAATGCCTCGGTATCTCCCTGCAGGATATCTGCAATGAGGCGTTGAGCAGCTTCATCGGAAAGATGCATTTCTGTTCCCGTCCCGGTTCTCTTGATCATCACGTACAGTATACGCCTGATCATGGGGAAAGGTTTCAAAAATCAAACAAAAACAGCCCGAAAGCTCAGAGAGCCATCGGGCTGTAACTATGATACCCTACTGCTTATTCTTTATTGGTGTTATAGGTATAGGACTCGAGCTCAACCTTGTCGACTTCTTTGAAAGGAGCAAGGGTGGAGATCATTTTTACCGGTACTGTTCCATTGTTCATCACATAGTGAATCTCCTCCGGTTCGATATGAATAAACTGACCGGGAACTAAATGGTAGACTTTACCTTCCACTACGATATCAACTTCACCCTCCAGGATGAAGAAGTTTTCTTCCATCTCATTGTGATAATGGGCGGTGAAATCTTCACCAGGCTGAAATTGCACTAGTGCAAAATTCATCCGTGGTCCCTTCATCAGATATTTCGGGCCGCTGTTCCCGAACCGATATTCTCGCTCATCCTCATGAATAATAAACATACAGAACTTCCTCCTCTGTTATAGTCCAGGTGCTGCCCACATGTAGCGGGTGATATGATCGTCACTTAACGCAAGCTGTGCATTATATACAGTTCTCCATTTTTTGTAGAGCTGTTCGTACACTTCTCGGTTTTCCGTATTCGGTATATAGGTGGTATCCCAAGCAATGACCGATTCTGCTGCCGATGCAATATCCGAGTATATTCCAGCCCCATAACCGGCTAAAATAGCTGTTCCCAACGCAGTAGCTTCCTTCACTACGGGAACCTTGACCGGCAGGTCAAGGACATCCGATAGAATTTGACACCAGATAGGACTTTTTGCTGCTCCTCCACCAAAAACAATCTCTTCAGGGCGGTGTCCGGTAGCTTCCTCGACTAGATCCAGATGCCCGCGGGTTATCAGAGCAGTGCTCTCCATAATGGCACGATAAAACGTATATTTTGAAAATTTGGTTGCATCGAATGTAAAGTCAGTAAACGTAGGAGCCGCATGCTTCCATGCAATGAAATTCATTACGTCACTTGAAGTGAAAAGCATTCCGTGAGACCCTGCAGGAATTTCTGCAGCCTTTGTGTCAAGTAAGGCATAAGGATCAGTACCCTGTTCAGCAGCAAGTCTGATTTCTTCGGCACAGAATGCATCGCGGAACCATCGCATAGCCAATCCCGGCTTAAAAGCAATCGCCTCATACTGCCATATATCAGGAATACCATGACAATTAACTCGAACCCGGCAATGTTCATCAGTCTTGCCTGAAGCCGTGTTGAATTCATACTGCCAGAAGGATCCCCCGAACACAGCTGCCTGATTCGGTTTCACCACACCAACGCCGACACATCCCATCTGAGCATCGCCACCACCTGCGATTACAGGCGTTCCCTCTGCCAATTTCGTTTCCTGAGCCGCTTGCTTATGCACCGTTCCGACTTTGCTGCCGCATTCGACCACGGGAGGGAATATATTTGTTTTCAAACCGATGCGTTCAGCGATTGCAGCATCCCATGACCGTTGAGTCAAGTCAAATATTCCGGTAGTACTTCCGTTGCTTGGTTCGGTTGCCAATACGCCGGTAAGCCGATAGATGAGCCAATCATTGAACATGCTCACTTTAGCTACTCGTTCATACAGATCGGGGAGTTTGTTTTTTACCCATAACAGACGGGGAAGTGCACCAAGTGCATACGTCTGGCCTGAGATACGATAAATTTCTTGCTCAAGTAAGGGATCTTTCTGAACCAAATAGGCAACTTCATCACTGCTCCGTGCATCCACGTTGGCGCACGCCCAGATTTCTTTTCCTTTGTCATCATAGAGGACAATTCCCTCACGCATGCAGGTGGTGCTCACGGCAACGATCGCCTGAGGATCTGTATCGGTCTCTGCTATGACGTTCTGTATGCACTCTTTTGCGAGATCCCAGTTGTGATTCCAGTCAAAGTCCATACTCCCGGGATACCGGGGATCTTCTGCATGTTCCCACTCTCGTTGGTATGTGCCAATCTGGTTTCCTTGGATATCGAACAGGACAGCCCGTATGCTTCCGGTTCCTGCATCGATCGCCAGTATACGTGCATTATTCATCATGTTCCTCCAGCAACAATTTTGCAGTCTTTGCATCAGTTATCAACATGTTCAGATAACGTCCTTTTAAGATGGCACGAATTGCATGCACCTTGGATGCTCCTGCCGCAACACCGATAACATTCTGCAAGCTCTTCAGTGTGGGAAGCGGAAGACTGATCAGACGATCCTCTACAGAGCTGGAAACCAGGTTTCCCTCAGCATCGACAAAGTGGCTGAGCACATCTCCGACAGCTCCTTTCATTTTCAGGTACGTCATGTCATTTTTTCCCAAAGTACCGGAACTGAAGATGGTTGAACGTTCGTTGATGCCCCCGATACCGATAACGGTCATGGATGCAAGAGGCGCCATTTTAAATATTTCATTTACCGACTCCTCTTGCCTAATGGCCTCAGCCATCTCCAGGCTGCTAGCCAACAATGGGGCCGGAATCAGATGCAGATTTGCGTTAAACACGTGAGGTCGGTTATCAGGAAGATAGTAACTGACCCCTCCAGTGAGAGATATACAGGAAATAGGACGTTCTACCATGGTGGCAAGATTATTCAGCAAATGTCGTGAGGTGTCCCCATACCCGACATTGATATGATCGCCTCCTTTGAGTCGATCTTTGATGTAAAGGGCAGCTGCCTGAGCAAGGTTCGCGTTCGTACGATCAGCAGATGCCGCATCAGGAACAACAAATACATCCTTTAAATCGTAGAGCCGTTTCAGTTTCTGTTCATAACTAACGTTGAAGTTTGGATTTTCACGCAGTTTGAACTGGATGATCCCTGTTTGTCTTGCCTGTTCAAGCCCTTTGATGACTTTAATTCTGCTGATAGAGAGCATGTCAGCAATACTTTGCTGAGTCATGTCTTCAAAGTAGTAGTAATAAGCGATCTTGAATAACAGGTTTTCCTCATAGTCCATACTGATTGTCTCTTTTTACAAAAGTTAAAGTCAAAAACAAAAATATCATTTCGAAAATGACTATAGCATCATCTTATTGAGGTGTCAATCAAAATTATTCCCATGCAATAATACTAAATAAAACACCAAAAATGATTATATATACTGAAAAAGAAAAACTATTACATTTTTTTGTTGACAATTGAGCAGCTCCCTTTATAATAGGGCGTGTAGTTGATAAATGTTCAACAGAATGACAAAAGTAATTATTAAGGCAGAGTTAGTATGAGTGAGAAACGCAGCAATACACTCCTCTCGGTACGATCGATAACCAAATCATTTCACACCAATAGTGTGCTCAAGGGGATCGATCTTGATCTTCAGGAAAGCGATGTGCTTGCGCTGATTGGTGGAAACGGAGCAGGGAAGTCTACGCTCATGAAGATCATTATGGGTATTTACCAGCAGGATGCCGGTGAAATCTCCATTTCCGGTGAACTCGTAAACATGAACAAACCTTCCATTGCTCTGGCTCATGGTATTTATCTGGTGCCGCAGGAACCGATGTTGTTCCCTAATATGAGTGTTGAGGAAAACATTATGATGGGGTTCCGGGAAAAGCCGAAGAATCTTCAGAAGCAGTTGACTCAGCTCATGAAGCAACTGGACTGGGTCATTGATCTGAGCCGCACGGCCGGCAGTTTGTCCATTGCGGAACAACAGCTGGTGGAAATCCTGAGAGGATTACTGCGAAATGCCAAGATCCTGATTCTGGATGAGCCGACGAGTTCCCTTACCTTCAATGAAGTGGAATCGCTCTTTAAAATTGTGAAAGATCTGAAGAAAAAGGGGATCGGAATTATCTATATCACTCACCGTCTTACCGAAGTATTCACCATAGCCAATCGGGTTGCCATCATGCGAGATGGACTCATTACGCTTTCGGGGCCGGTCGAGGATTTTGATTACGATATGCTGGTCAAAGGACTGCTCCCTGAGGGAGATGATTCTGAGAATACTTCGGTTTCTCAGGAGACAAAACCCCTGGAGTATGCCTCGCTAAAGCCGGTATTCGAAGTCAAAAAACTCTGCGGCAATGGATTTCATGATGTTTCCTTGTCTGTGTATCCGGGAGAGATTCTCGGTCTTGCCGGGGTGGTAGGTGCAGGAAGAACTGAACTTGCCACCACAATTTTCGGCAAAGACGAAGTTCTTTCGGGTACAGTGCTCATTGGAAATAAAGATATCACGGGATTCAGTACCCGCGATGTGATGGATGAAGGGGTCAACTACGTACCGGAAGATCGATTTCTCCATGGAATCTTCGGTATGCTTGACGTTGCGGCAAATACTACCAGTTCCCGTATGCGGAACTTGAGTAAGTTTTTTCTGCAACCCAAGGCAGAGCAGGAGATCACCGAAGAGTATATCAAGCAGTTCCGTACCAAAGTTACCGGGCAGGATCAGGTAATGAGCTCTCTGTCCGGAGGAAATCAACAGAAGGTTGTCATTGCACGTGCTCTGGCAACTGAACCGAAAGTGCTGATACTTGATGAACCGACACGTGGAATTGATGCGGGTGCCCGTACAGATGTCTATTCGATTATCCATCAGCTGAAAGCCCGTGGTATTGCAATCCTCCTGATTTCTTCTGATTTTGAAGAAATTATTGAACTGAGTGATCGGGCACTTTCCATGTATTCAGGACGTATCAACCATGAGTTCTCTAAACACGAGATCACCCAGGATAATCTTATGGCAGCAGCATTCGGCGTACAGCCGGGGAGAGTGGCCAATGCGTAAACATAAATCACTGCCTCGGGCAACCACATCAGTTATTTTCCTGATCCTCATGTTCCTGGGTGTCGGATTGATTAATACTTCATTTCTCAAGCTGTCCAATATTCTTCTCAGTCTCAATAGCGGTGTGGTGTATACCGTAGTAGCCATGGGAATCGCCTTTGTTATCATTACTGGAGAGATAGATGTTTCTGTCGGAGCGACTGTCGGCATGGCTGCAGCTGTCTGCGGCTCTCTGGTTCGTGATGGACAGGGTACTCTCGGCGTACTGCTGGCCCTGCTGGTGGGAATCAGTGTTGGACTGTTTAACGGATTCGGCGTGACGTATTTACGGATACCTTCGATTATTATGACGCTGGGGACCAATGGAATCGTGCGGGGTATGATCTATGTCTATACCGAAGGGAAGTGGGTGGAAAATCTCCCTGTGGAGTTTAAGAGCCTATCGCAGAAACAGTTCTTCGGTACGTTCACCTGGTTCTACCTGCTGACACTTATCGGTATGGTCCTCATCTTCCTGTTTATGAATAAATCCCGTATCGGTCGGTATTTCAAAGCGGTCGGCGATAATCCTAATGGTGCCACTCTGCTTGGTATCCCGGTAAAAGAGACGAAACTGACTGCTTTTGTGCTCAGTGGTTTGTTCGCTGGAATTGGAGGAATCATGTATGCCAGTCGTGTAGGGTTCATTACTCCGATTGCCGGAATGGGTTATGAGATGAAGGTGATTGCAGCCTGTGTACTTGGTGGAATCAGTTTGACCGGTGGTGTGGGTTCCATGGTAGGAGCTACCGTGGGAGCTGCCATTATGGCATCGCTGAGCCGTGTCCTCGTATTCCTCGGTCTGCCATCTGATTATGACAATACCATTACCGGTATCCTTCTGATCATCATTGTCGTGTTTGACTCGGTATTCCAGAAAAGATCGGCTGAACGGATGAGAAAACAGCGACTGGCAGCAAAGATCGTTCACAGTGAATCTGCTTCGGAGGTGAGCTCACATGCGTAGTACACGAAGTCTGAAAGATATCGTATTCCGATGGGAAAGTTTCCTGATCGCTCTATTACTTGTTGAAGTATTGGTTTTCGGCCTGATCAATCCCCGATTTCTTATGCCGAGAGTGCTATTTGGCAGTATCAATAATTTCATGACGATTTCGATCGTAGCCTTGTTTGTGACGTTTGTTCTGGTTACCGGCGGTATCGATATTCAATCGGGAGCTATTGTCGGATTGACCTCAATAACCATAGGTATCCTATGGAATGATCTGGGAATGAATCTCTATCTGGCACTGGTTGTCGGTCTGTTTATCGGTATCATATGCGGCGCACTGAGTGGATTCTTTGTTGCTTATACGGATGTGCAGCCCATGGTGGTGACGCTCGGTGGATCGTTCCTCTATTCAGGTATCGCTTTGCTGTTGACCAATTTCTCTTCGACGGAAGCCTATAAAGGAATTAGTGGATTCCCCGATGAATTCACCCAGTTTGTCCGGGGAAGAATATTCGGTGTAATCCCTCACCAACTCATTATTTTCCTCGTATTTGTCCTAATAGCCTATATCTTGCTCCACAAGACCAAATATGGTCGATACATATTCCTTTGTGGTGTAAATCGACATGCTGCAGAATACTGTGGTGTGCGTACCAAATTGGTGGTGATGAGTACGTATGTACTTTCAGGACTCGGTGCTGCAGTGGCGGGGATTCTTCTCACCGCCTATCTCGGGACAGCAAAAACCGATCTGGGGAAAGAGATAACCCTTCCCGTCATCACCGCGGTAGTGCTCGGAGGGACCAGTAACCTCGGTGGTACTGGAGGAGTGATTGGAACTGCCTTGGCGGCAGTGGTGATCGGAATTCTGAGATTCGGTCTTTCACTTGCGAATGTGAATACCCAGTATCTCGATATTCCTGTCGGTGTTCTGTTGGTTCTTGCAGTTGCCATCCGATTCTCTGCGGGGAATCCGACGGTACAGAAAATCATAAGTAAATTACGGAAGCGTTCAGCAAATCCGTAATCATAGGTAAGCAATGCTGCAGATTGCAGCATAACTAAGGAGGAGAAGATGATGAAAAAACTTATCATCGCGTTAATGGTTCTGTTGCTGGCAACCACCGCTGTATTTGCAGGTGGAGCACAGGAAGCTGCTCAGTCGGATGATGTCATGGTAGTGTTTGTTCCGAAACTTACCGGTAATGCATTTTTTGAGGCAGCGAATGATGGAGCTCAGGCTTATGCTGAAAAGATTGGTTTCACCGTCCGTTATGATGGAAGCCCTGAAGCATCTGTAGCTAATCAGGTTACGGTGATTGACAATGCAATCAACAGTGGTGCTGATGCAGTTGTCGTTTCCTCTGTTGATGCAACGGGACTTGATGACATCATGAAAGAAGCCATGAAGGCCGGTGTGAAGGCAGTAACCTGGGACTCTGATGTTTCCGGTGATGCTCGAACGGTTATGGTTTCACAGGGAACTCCCGACATTCTCGGCAAAATGCTGGTTGATATGCTGGCGGATTCTCTTACTGAGCGTGGTAAGAATCCTGCTACAGATCCCATTAAGTACGTGTGGCACTATTCGCAGGCAACCGTTGCTGACCAGAACTCCTGGAGAGTGGCCGGTGAAGCTTACATCAAGGATAAGTATCCCAATTGGATTAATGTGAATCCAAGCAACTATTACTCAGAACAGGATGCAGAGAAAGCTATCACCATTGGTGAAGCTATCCTGATGGCCTATCCTGATATCGACGGTATTATCTGTAATGACTCTACTGCTCTTCCGGGACAGGCCCAGGCTGCTCAGAACCTCGGCATGGACGAGAACGATGTATCAATCACCGGTTTCGCTCCACCAAACAGTATGAAGAACTTTGCTCGGGCTGACGTTCTTGCCCGCTGGGGCCTTTGGGACTGTCAGATTCAGGGAGCTCTTGGATGTTACCTCGGTTACTACCTGGCATCCGGTAATGATATCCGTGTCGGCGACAAGATTGATGTTCCCGATATCGGTGTTGTTGAAGTATTCCCTAATACGGTTCTTGATGCGAATGCTTACACTGCTGATGATTCCGGTGTAGTGTTGCTTCCCGAACGTGCTGTATTTACCACTGAGAATATGGACAACTACGATTTCTAGGATTACACTGTGTGTGTATGGGGCTGCTGCAATATGCGGCAGCCTCTTTGGTATGTGAAGGAGAGATAGGATATGGCTGATGTAGAAGGATTGAAAGTAACGAAGGATTATCATACGGGAGTTCCATTTGCGAACAACACCCCATTTTATGTGAAGGGTGCAAACAACCTCGATTGGGGAATGAAAAAGCACCTTGCAAACATATTTAACCCAAAAAGTGGGAATACGGTGATGTTTGCATTTGACCATGGGTATTTCATGGGATCCGTTTCAGGCTTGGAACGTCTTGATTTGGTAATACCGAAGCTGTTACCAGCAGTGGATGTACTCATGGGTACTCGTGGAGCGATCAGAACCTGTGTGGCCCCCGATAGTGGAAAATCGATTGCACTGCGTGTCTCTTCAGGATCCTCGATGATTAACGATGATCTGAGTCATGAAATTGTTGCTGTTGATATGGAAGATGCTATCAGGATGAATGCCGATTGTATTGCCGTGCAGACCTTCATCGGTGCTGATGGTCAGCTCGAAAGTATCGATAACCTTTCCCGATGTATCAATGCCGGTTTACGTTATAGTATTCCCGTTCTTGGTGTTGTTGCAGTTGGGAAGGATATGGAGCGTACCGACCGATTCTTTAAATTGGCTACGCGAATTGTGGCAGAAATGGGTGCAAATATTATCAAGACCTACTATTGCGATAATTTTGAAGAAGTGGTTGCTGCCTGTCCCGTCCCGATTGTGGTGGCGGGGGGAAAGAAGCTTCCCGAACGTGATGCATTGAAGCTTGCCTACAATTCCATCAAAGGTGGTGCTTCAGGATTGGATATGGGGCGTAATATCTTCCAGAGTGAACACAGCCTTGAGATGGCTCTTGCAATTCGGAAGATTGTACATGAAGGATTTACTGACAGTGAAGCCTGGCAGTTCCTTCAGGATGCTATTAACAGTTAACTAGACAGTTCGTGGCAGTCGATTAACCGGCTGCCACCCGTTCTTTCCTTACCGATCGAGCTGTTACTGCAACAATGATGAACGTACTGATTACATCTGCTGCAGGGAAGGCCCAGTACACCCCTTGAGGTCCCAATAAATCTGCAAGTATCAAGATAAGCGGTATCAACAGTATAAATTGACGTATGATCCACAATGTCAGTGCCGGCATGGCTTTCCCTATACTCTGAAAATATGCTGTCCCGATACTTTGTATGCCAATGATCGGCAGTCCCATTAACATGATCCGGGAAGCCGGGATGGCGAGGATTATCAGCTGAGGATCATTGGTGAACAGAGAAAATAATCTTTGTGGAAACACGACCGTAGATAAGAATAATACTGATCCAATACCGATTGAGAACAGTGTCGCAGTGAGTAACGATTATCTCACTAATCGCAACTGCTTTGCACCATGGTGAAAGCTTACCATGGGCTGCATCCCTTGAACCAAGGCCGACGATGGCATGGTGAAAAACATGAGCAAAGTCATGATGAGGGTAAACCCTGCAACGGGAGTATTTCCCCCGTGCACAAGCAGTGTCCGATTGGCAGTCATGGTAACGATACTGGTTCCCACTTGGCGTATCAGTGTCGGAAATCCAATGCCCATAATTGTACCAATAAGCAGGAGTCCCTCAGAACTGGTGATACGATGAAATCTTACCTGTGAACGCGAAGAGTGCAGATAGAGCAAGGCATAAAGACCTGCGGTTCCCTGACCGATGATTGTTGCCGTTGCTGCTCCTAAGACCCCCCATCTGCACGCTATGATCAGAAGGTAGTCAAGCACAATATTCAGTACATTACCGATGATATTAGCAATCATTGCGTGTTTTGCCGCGCCTTGTGCTCGAAGCTGCGCATTGAGAACGGTAGCGGTAGTGATACAAGGTGTTCCCCATAATATGATGCTGAGATACCGATGCATCAGGGGGATAGTCTCTGCACTTGCGCCGATAAAGAACATGATCGGTTGTAGATAGAGAAGACCTATTCCCATGATCGGCAGTGATCCCACCAGGACTCCCAAGAGTCCTGCCGTTGCTGTTTTACCCGCTTTATGCGACTTCCCCGCTCCTAGAAGTCGGGATATGAGTGAGGCGCTTCCTACACCGATCATGAGCGCAAGGCCGATAATGAAAAGATAGATCGGCATACTGATTCCCAACGCAGCAATACCCAGATGCCCGACAGCCCTTCCGATAAACAGCATATCCACCATGGTGTACAAGGTATTCACGAGCAGTCCGATCAAAGCGGGAGCAGAGAGGCGTATGAGTGTTCTTTTGATACGGGAATCTGCAAGAATGGGTGATACACGATGATCCATAGGCCTTCCCTTTATACCGAGTCTCTGAACAGGTGGATACAGAGTACCTCATGGCAATAGATGATGCCACTTTTAATTTGGATACTGATTTGTACTAAGAATGGAAGGGTGGAGATAACCAGAAACTTTGAGCCGTTTTACTTTGATTCATTTCTGAATTGAGAGGTTCACAGATACATCTATCTGAACAGTTTTTTGGCTGCTTCTAAATCATTGAAATTAGTATAACTGGTTATTAATTATGAAATTGACCAGTAAGTATTTCGATGATAGTCTTGGAATACATGATGGTGCAGAGTATCATCTCAAGTCTTTCGTGTATTACGTATCTTTATCTCGGTATCCTAGTGATATTCTTCGGGAAACATACGCCTGTGCAGAAATCATTCATAGTTCTCTGCGCGATGCTTGCGATGTGGTCTTTCGGTAGCTTCGGTCAACAGATCAGCAACACCTACATCGCGATTACCTATTTCAGTAAAATCTACTATGCCGGTTCAGAACTGTTTGTTCTAGCCGGTATTATCTTTATCATGTATCTCACCGACAGGTGGCAGTCGAAATTTTTTCGCATCTGTTTTATGCTTATCTGTGTCCGTGTTGCTATGTATCAATTTGTTAACATCGGTTTCAATCTCATCGCAAAGGATTATCCTGACGGATTTTGGTTTATCTCACATCAACTGATCACCGGATTAGAATCGTTATCTATACCAATTCTCGTCGCTTTATGGGGAAAAAAATCTCCATGGTATCGGGAACAGATACAAGCACGAATTATTTTCATCAGTACTGTCTCTGGTACTACAATCGGCATACTACTAGACTTTGCTGTAGGTTCGAGGGGGTTGCCTCCCTTCTCTTTCGTAGTTCCTCTCTTCTGGATGGCAGCGATTTGTTATGCGATCCTGCGCTATGGATTAATGCGATTCTCTCCTGTTTCCTTCGGACATTCATTGCTAACTCATATAGATCAAGCGGTTTTTATGATGGATGGTTCCTGGACTATATCCGACATAAATGGGGCTGGAAAATTTCTCCTTGAGCAGGATGATATCCCTAGAGAGGGGATATCCATGGAAGAAATTTTTATTGATGCAGAGCAGATCAAAACCCGAATTGAAACGGTTATTGCCTCATCTAAAACATTTTTTTCTCACGATGATTTTATACGCACTGCCGGTAATCATATAGTACCGGTGATAGCGAATTATTCGGTTGTGAAGGACTATTGGGGAGATCGTATCGGGATTATGATCATCTGCTATCCTCAGATCGATCTCCAGGCATTTGTTCGTCACTTTGCATTGAGTAAAAGACAAGCTGATATCTTACGACATATCATAAGCGGACGTACACAACAACAGACGGCAGATGCTCTTTTCATCAGTCTTCCCACAGTGAAGACGCATACGGCAACGCTCTATGCAAAGCTTGGAATATCAAGGCGGAGCGAGCTTTTCGCCCTTATACAAGGTGAACACATGAAATGTGAGTAAGTCAATTGAAGCATTGTTTCCCTTACTCTCTTACATTTTCATAAATTTCTGAGTCTGCCAGCACTAGTAATTTTATGCATCTTTGCAAATTTCAGATTTTATAGAAAAATCCACTACTATTTTGTAAATTATAGATTTATTCACTCATACTAAAGTATGAATTTTCTGTACTTGGCAAATTATCAGCAAAATAAAACTTGTGAGTATTAATAATAAGGCATACTATCGTGCTCGGAGTATGATTGAATCGTTACTCCTATAAGGAGGTCTCTATGAGACGAGTATGTCTATTCATTGGAATCCTTCTGCTGATCATAATCATGTCTTCCTGCAACAGTCTTTCTGAGCCATACACACCTGAATGTGAAGGCCCGCTGAAACCGGATATGGAAATCGGACGTGCTGGCATCGGATTCGAGCTCTTTCATACAGGAACTCTGACAAATGATGCGCAGGTTGTTATTTCAGGAACTACTTCTTTATTGGCTACCAATGAAGTAGCAGATGGAAGACTTCAATTATTTTTACGTACTAAAAGTCAACTCATACGCTATAAAGCAGGCGAGAGCTATACGGTGCGGTTCTCATATCGGGTACTTACAGCGCCTCCTGATGATTTGAGTGGGTTTGAATTATCGGTATATTCTCCAGAGGGAAGCGCGAATGAACAGTGGGTGCTTCCCTTTGCATTTAACGGAACCGTAGGGGAACTAGTAACTGCAAGTCACACCTTTGATCTATACGATTTTTCAGATTATCTTCTGGAATGGAATGTGATTGGATGTGGAAGTGTTGTCATTGATGATATTGAGATACTCGATCATGAAAATTCCGTTATCCTTACGGAAAATTTCGAGTACGATGCCCCTTATAAATCGGCTCAGTTATCTCTCCCTGATGCCCGTATAGGTCGACCATATCGGTATGCGCCAGCCATCCGAGGATCTGAACAGCTGCCGGAAAAACTGGAAGCCGCAACATCACTTCCTGCTGGTCTACACATTACCGACGGGGGAATGATTGAAGGTACACCAGAGGAAGAGGGATATTATACCCTCTTTCTAGCAGCTACTGATACATCGGGAGATATTTCCTATCTGCCGTATCGCTTACATGTCCTTGCATCTGATACAGGCAGTGTGCCGCCGCTCATCGGAAAAAAGCTTGTGGGAAAGAATAGCGTGGTCTATGCCTACGAGTCATATGAGAAAGCTTTCAGAAACCCATTGAAGGGGATGAGGCCGGGAATTGATCCGTCAATGAATCATCCTTGGGCCTCTCTGGCAAGGCAATATTTCGGTTGGAATCTTCTTGAACGCAATGCGTGTGATACCGTCGAGCGGATAGAGCTTGCCACTGATCATATGATTGGTGATCTGAGTGCGTATAACATCAAGATAATACCTCGCGTCTATCTGCTCTATACACCAGAGGATCCTTGCTGGCCAGAAGATCTGGAAGTAGGAGATTTTCACAGTAAAGAGTTCAAGGAACGGATGTTGCTGCTCATTGCGAAGCTCGGAGAAGCTTGGAACGATGACCCGCGAATTGCCTATGTCGAGATGGGAATCATCGGGGACTGCGGAGAGCATCATGATCCGGGGTTTGGGAATCTTGGGTTCATAGAACCGAATCCGGTTCCCTTTGCACAAGAGTTTGCCGAAGCTTTTCACAAGGCTTTCCCTGATAAGCTGCTCATGAGACGTTATCCAAGAGATTTTCCCGGTTTCCCGTTCGGTATCCATTGGGACGTGTTTGGAAATTATGATAATGATTACTGGGCAAATGATTCTGTCTTGATGGCAAAGGAATTGAAAAAACCGGAACATATTGAGGCATGGAAACATACCGTGCGTGGTGGTGAGATTGATCCCATATTTCTCGGGTATTCGGGATGGTCAGATTCCGATTTCTATGCTTTGGTGAAAGAACATGGACAAAGATTGGTCAGTATTATACAAGACCTTCATTGGAATCATCTTGCAGTACTCGATCGGTTGAATTATCAAGATCCGGAGTTATGGGAAATGTCAACAGCAATCCAGAATGCCTTAGGGTACACCTTCACCGTTCGAGAGGCTGAAATGCCAGCGCAACTCTGGCAGAACAAACTTAAGCTCTCAATCACAATAGATAATACTGGAACTACTCCACTATATTATCAATGGCCATTGCAAGTAGCGTTGCTTGATCCTGATACTCGTCAACCGGTTTGGTCTACCTCCTGGCCGGAATTGGATATTCGAAAGTGGCTACCAAGCGAGGTACAGAAGCTCGAACATACATTCCAGATTTCCGATATCCCAGATGGACAATATATTGTTGCAATTACCATTTTGGATCCTGCAGGCATGGTTCCTGCTGTACGGTTTGCTAATAAAAACTATTTTAGTGGAGGTTATACTCCGTTAGGGATTGTGGGCAAGGGAAACAACCCTAGCGAGTTCAAAGTACAAGGGTTTGATGATATTGCTGAAGATAGGTCTCTCTATTACCTGCCGGAGCGTTAGGGGCAAAGATTCTGGATGATAGGTGAAAGAGGAAGGGAATACCACTTCTTTCACCTCTGTGATTTTGCTGTTTTTTTGGTACCTATTGTCATTTCATCCCATGCTTTTATAGCAAATTCCCCCTATTCCCATTCGTTGACTTGATGGGAGTACCTGCAGTAGGCTTAGATGATGAGCTGGTTATTTCAGAATCTGGATGTGCTCTGGATATCTCGGTTTGATTATGAACGGGATTGGTATGTCAAAGTTCATGCACATACGCACTTCTTTCAGCTTATGTACATCTGCGAAGGGTCCTGCATCATTACCGTAGGATCACAGACTCATGAAGTTGCTGCCCCCCACATATTATTATATCCCCCAGAAACTCCACATGGAATTTTACAGGTGTTATCAGATCGGCTTGTTACCCTTGATGTAAAATTCAGTATTCAGGACAAACCGGGAAGAGATGCGATATCGATGATTCCTATCGTATCAGTACCTCGTGATGAACAGCCGAAATATATGCTGGAACAGATACGAAATGAAGGATTTAACCGACAATACGGGTATCGGGATGTGTGTGCTCATCAGTTGAGTCTGCTGTTACTCATGCTGCTGCGTTGGCACACTGGATTAGATGCAACCTCAGGTGGCAACGATACAGAGAGAATGGAGGTGAAACGGGAACATGATTTCAATCCGTTAACCAGTGCAATCATTGAATACCTACAAGAGCATTATATGGAAACCCTCACTTCAGACCAGTTAGAGCGACAGTTCAATTACAGCTACCGTTATATCAGCAGTGTGTTCGGACATGATACACAGATGACCCCGATGGTATATCAGAAGAAAGTCCGTATTGCCCGTGCACAGGATTTGTTAAGTTACACGCAATTTGAACTGAAGGAAATCGCTGAAGTGATCGGCTACAGTTCTGTGCATGAGTTTTCCCGTCACTTCAAGGCACAAGTAGGACTACCACCGGGGAAATGGCGCGAAAACAGCCAACATCACGTTCGCGAAGATGTCTGTATCAACCCGGAATTCATCAACGAGCTGTATGTTGACAAACAGAAACGGTAAGTTCCGAATCTGACATAGATTCATCCATATAGATCAAAGACAGTAGGATATTCTCATTATACACTCAACAGTACATACCATTGTGAGGAGCAATTCCATGCCTACCACCATGACTTTTGCAGATCTTGAACTTGTTGATACTGAAGTGGATCAACCAATGCAGACCATTGCTTATCTGGAGAAACCGTATAGTCTGAAATTGACCAAGGCAATAATACCTGAACCTGGTCCCGATGAAATCAGGGTCAAGATTATGTATGTCGGAATCTGTGGTTCCGATCTGGAAGCCTTTCGCGGGACAAGAAAACCGGAATTCATCAGTTTTCCAGCACGTCTTGGGCATGAGGTGGCCGGCATTATCGATGTTGTCGGAGAGAAGGTGCAGGGGCTGAAACCGGGAATGAAAGTTGCCTGTCGCTATGTGTGGGGTGCATATGCTCAGTACATCACATGCAAACCGTTTAATGTGCAGGTAATGCCAGACAGTTTTGACATGCAGTCAATCAGTCTCATTGAAATTCTTCCCGGGGTGATTCACACTGCAGAATTAGCAGAGATCGATTCTGGTACCACCGTATTAATCATGGGGCAGGGGGTGAGTGGGCTTATGCTTACTCAGGTACTCGCTCTCTATTCTCCTGCAGAACTGGTGGTGACCGACTTGAAAGATCGGAATCTCGAATTAGCCACACACTATGGTGCGACAAAAACTTTTCGGTTGCCATCGGCTGAGACACAGACAGCGGAGTTCCTAAAAGATGCATACCCAGATGGATTTGATGTAGTAATCCCTTGTTTGCTCGAAGGTGATTGTGTGATGGATGCGGTTAACTGTACCAGAATCGGTGGGAAAGTTGTCATGTACGGTGGTATCGGAACAGCGAAAGACGAGTTTGATTTCTTCAAGGTACATCGACGTCGAGCATCGATCATTTCAACTGAGCCTCGGCGTGATATCGACATGTACCGCTATTTTAAAGAAGGGGTCTCATTAGTCACCGATGGGCTGATACAGACTCGAGAGTATATTGATCGTGTATACCCGCTTGAGG
The DNA here is from genome assembly GCA_964482325.1 of uncultured Spirochaetaceae bacterium. GTDB lineage: Bacteria > Spirochaetota > Spirochaetia > Sphaerochaetales > Sphaerochaetaceae > CAYZJV01. Next base: position 83,974 of record CAYZXD010000001.1, read on the forward strand.
ATATACAGAAAGCTTTTGAGGAACGAATGGATCATACGAATGATGTCATTCATGTCCTCATTAATACACAACCGGAGGAAGAAAAATGAATGCTGCGAAGAAACAGAAACGATACAAATGGGGATTTCTCGGATATGGACAGGTCGCCCGGGAACATATGGCGGGTGCGGTACTGAACAATGTGGATTCCGAACTGTTTGCGGTTGCCTCACAGTCCCATTATCAGGATAGTACCATTGAGGCAACTCATCGATTCAGTCGATACGAGGATGTGATCAATCATCCTGATATTGATATCGTCTATATTGCACTTCCCAATACTATGCACGTAACGTGGACGATTAAAGCATTACAAGCCGGAAAGCATGTACTCTGTGAAAAGCCGATTGCCATGACTGTCGCTGAGGTCGAGCAGGTTATCAAAACCTCCGCTGAGACCGGATACAAGGTAATGGAAGGATTCATGTATCGTTATTCCAATCGCATGAAACGACTTGAAGAAGTTCTTGCCACCGGTCAAATAGGTGAGATCACCTACATTCAATCGAACTTCTTTTCCTTGAGAAGCAGGATTGCAGGGATCAGAGCTGATGCTTCACTTGGAGGAGGCAGCCTCTGGGATCTCGGTTGTTACCCGGTGAGTCTCATTATTGCGTTGTTTGGAGCTGCTGAAGGAAGTCTGCCGAAAATTCAGACAATGGGGACTATGGAGAAGGATATTGATACCTATCTCTCAGGGAACTTAGGATTTTCTCAGGGGAAGATCGGGACATTTTCCGCTGGTTGGATATCCGATGTACGCGATATCACCACCATGATTATCGGGAGTAGGGGAATTATTGAAATTCGTCGTCTATTTAACTGGGCTGAAGGGAGTATGAGCGTTATCAGTGAATCGGGACAGCAGGATTATGTGTTACCGGCAGAAGATCCCTTTGCCCCTGAGGTAGCAAGTTTCCTTTCTCACATCGAAGATGGTACCGCATTAGCGATGCCGCTTACTGAGAGTAAATATCTTGCAGCAGTTATGCAACAGATAGGAGATCATCTCGTATCCTGATTATCGGATTACGATTGAGGTAATGGGTTCTGCATGGTACTCTTTGGTTGTCATCGGTAATGGTACGTGATATAACCGGTGAGTTCAGGGAAGAGGAATATGCAGCATACATTTCCGCGGACAGGATTTTTCAGGTCAGCACTCAGCATTCGTGCAAAACTGATTATCATTTTTCTTACCGTCTCGATTATTCCTTTGCTGATAATCAGTTTTGTCTCTTATCGCATCTCATTTCAGAGTATCCAAGATAGTTCCGTAGAGAACTTTGCCAATCTTGCCGATCAATTGAATAAAAATATTGAACTGGTGCTGATGGACAGCAGGAATTTTCTGAAAATCAGTCAGTCAGAAGAAGTGCAACGATTTCTCACAAAATCAACCGACAGTGAATCTGAATACACTCACGCAATGGCTGTGGTCGAGTTGTTCAAGACCTATCGGGATCTCTTTGATTTTGATGAATTTATTGAAAATATCGTAATTCTCAATAATCAGGGAAGACATATCAGTGAGCGAAGAGGTGTCTACGATCTTCCGGTTCCTGTAACGGATTTATCAGTAGTTAAAAGAATTGAACAATCTCCCGATGAACTTACCATTATACCTAATAACAACCAAGATTACGTAGATCCTGTAACTCAAGAAAGTTATTTATCTATCTGTTCTGTACTTCGTAAACCCGTTACTCATGAAGAGATCGGCTACATTATTGTCGATCTCGATATGGATGTCATTTATGATCTGGTCACCACGATATCATTGCATCCACCCGGTGATTTTTTCATTGTGGAAAATGAGGACAGTATCGTGGCCCCTTTCCCCAACGATTATCAGAAAGGAGACTTATCAGCTGAGCATATCTCGTTGATAAAAGAAAATGAGCGAGGCTTCTTTAATGCCGATTATCATGGAGAGCCGTCGTTCTTTGTGTTTAATACCCTGAAGCTTACCGGCTGGAAAATTATTGGCAGAACTGATCGTAAAGACCTCCTGGCCAGCGCCATCGTGACGCGCAATATTGCTCTGACTATCGGAGCAGCTACTGCAGGATTTCTTATCTTGATATACCTCTTTATATCGTATCGTCTGACCCATCCGATCAGAAAGCTGAAGAACTGTATGCGGGAAGTTGAAGAGGGGAATCTTGATCTTCGTGCCGAGGTTTCCAGTCACGATGAGATTGCCGATCTGAGTGAAAGTTTTAATTCCATGGTGCAGCGAATAAAAGAGTTGATCGAGCTGACAGTGAAGGAACAGGAACTGGCGAAAAAAATGGAATTCAAAGCATTACAGGCTCAGATCAACCCACACTTCTTATATAATTCTCTGGAATCAATTCTCTGGATGGCTGAAGCAGGTAATAAAGAAGACATCATTACCATGACGAAATCACTTTCGAGTTTTTTCCGTATCATTCTCAGTAAGGGCGATGAGAAAATTACACTGCGTGACGAACTATCTCATATCACCAGTTATCTGGTGATTCAGAAACTGCGATATCGTGATATTCTCAGCTATGAAATTGATGTTCCGGATGAGCTTCTGGAATACCGGATCATCAAGATTGTACTGCAGCCGTTAGTGGAAAATGCTCTGTATCACGGTATTAAGAATACGCGATTGATGGGAAAAGTGCGTATTCAAGGACGTGAGCTTGAAAAGCAGATTGTGCTTATAGTCGATGATAATGGAGTAGGGATGTCTGCTGAGAAACTTGCAGAACTGCAAGAGATGTTCACTTCTGAATACCATCTGGGAACCAGTTCCTCTAGCTATGGGCTAAGGAACGTCAATCAGCGGCTTAAACTTGAGTATGGTGATAATTATCGGTTGCGAATCACCAGCGTACAGGGAAAAGGAACTCGGGTGATCATCAGAATACCTAAGGAGATTCATCATGTATAAGACTGTATTGGTAGAAGATGAAATTATTATCAGAGAGAATATTCGAGATAACTTCCCGTGGCAGAAGCACAATCTGTTATATGCAGGAGAAGCTGCTGATGGAGAAAGCGCATTACAACTGATAGGTGATGTCAAACCGCAAATCATAATCACTGATATCAAGATGCCCTTTCTGGGAGGATTAGATCTCAGCAGAATCATTAGGCAGCAGATGCCCTGGATAAAAATCATCATCATGACCGGACATGATGAGTTCGAACTAGCCCAGCAGGCGTTGAAAATCGGTGTGTCCGACTATCTGTTGAAACCCATCGGGCTCTCTGATTTGGAGAAGTCGATCCAGGCAGTGGTAGGGGCGATCGAGCAGGAGGAGCGGAACCTGCTTAATATTGAAAAGCTTCAGGAAGAGACAGAGATTAATCGTAATTATTTGAAAAATGATTTTCTGAAAAATCTGCTGTCGGGTGTGTTGAGTCTCCCCACTATTTATGAAACCGCTAATGAATTAGGAATGAACCTTCAGGCTGCTCGTTATGCAGTAGCTCTGCTTCATCTGAACATACCGGAGGAATCTGCCGGAAACAGTTATGGAGAGCTCATCAAGGCTCTGTCAATTATCCGGTTTCTCGAGGAAGACACCATCTTCCTTGTTCGGGAGAGCCTTAAATCCTATGCATTGATTATTACCGGTTCTGATGAAAATGTGCTGCAAAGCAGTTGCTACCGCATTGGAGAGTCTGTTAAAGCAGAATTAGAAAATAAAACAGCAGCTCTGGTAAGTGTATACATAGGCAGAACGGTGAAACGGCTTATTGAGGTACATCAATCGTACCAGGATGCAATGAAAATTGCTAATTTTTCCTACCTGTTTGGCTCTCATAAGATTGTGGGTATAGATGATCTTGTCATGGTCAATCCATATCATGGGTTCTCCATCCCGTTTGAACGGAATGAACTGGCCCGATTTCTCAGGATTGGGACAAAACAGGACCTAGGGGAGTTTCTTGCGACTCACCGAAATAGATTTCTCAGTTATCCGCAAACCCTGTTTCATATGATGCTTATCCGATTTAACCTCTACTATGAAATATCGCAACTTCTTGATGAAATTGGATTTTCTGAGGAGCATCGGGAAGAGATCGAAGTTATCAGTTCTTTGATGGGGAACTGTTCTCAGCAGTTTGACGTAGATGGGATAATGACTCAGGCAGAGCAGGCTATTTCCTATACCATTGAACAACGTGAAGTCTGCAAAGTGCAGAAATATGATTACATCATCGAGAAAGCAAAAGCCTATATCCGGGAAAATTTCGATAAAAACACCCTGCAGCTACCCGATGTTGCCGCGTATGTACATGTAAGTGCAGGGCATCTCAGTACGGTGTTCAATCAGGAAAATGGGGTAAGCTATACTGATTACGTAGCCGAAGTCCGTATAGATAAGGCAAAAGAATTACTGAAGTCTACCGATATGAGTTCGGCTGAAATAGCGTTTCACGTGGGATACAATGACCCGCATTACTTCTACACTATTTTCAAAAAAGTCACTGGCATGACTTCAAGCGCGTATCGCAATAACAAAGAAACCTCATAGGATGACGTAAAAAAAATTTTTGGCTTAAATGTAGGTAACTTATTATATTAATATAAGATAGATGGGTTTCTAGGAGAAGTGAGTTTGTTGAAAATTCTCCGATTATTGCCAAAACATGAAAAAATTATACCATGGTACCGGGCAGATTTGCTTCATCTCATCATCGTTTTCTGTGAATCTTACACATCTTCATGAAAATCCTACATTGTGCGCTGGTAATTCCCATTCGATAATCAACATAGAATTTGCCAAAGCAAATAAAAACGGAGGGTTAACCATGAAAAAAAAGATTGTCATTCTTTCTTTGGTACTCGTGATGCTGATGAGTTCTGCAGTATTGTTTGCTGCCGGATCATCTGAAGAGAAAGCATCTCAAGAAGAAACCAAAACTTTTGCTATCGTGTATCCGATTGTACACCCATTCTTTGAGCCGGTAACGGAAAGCGCAGAAGCGTATGCAAAAGAAATGGGTTACAAAGTGATTACCCGGGCACCCGAAGGTGTTGGAGTGAATCAGCAGATTGAGATTATGGAGAATCTGATCTCCATGAAGGTCGATGGTATTGCTATCGTCCCGACAGATCCTGAAGCTTTGACTCCATACATCAACAAGGCTATCGAGGCAGGTATTCCTACCATCTGTTTCGAATCTGATGTTGCTGAGAGTAAAAGACTTGCTTTCTTAGGTACTTACAACTACAACGCTGGAAGACACTTAGGATCAGTTGTCGGTCGTGAACTTAACGGTAACGGCACTATGATCATAGCTACCGGTCTTCCCACTCAGCGCAGCCTGAATGAAAGAATTCGCGGTATCGAGGAAGAACTTGCTGAAAATTTCCCCGGTGTTGAGATTCTCGATATTCAGACCGGACAGGGGGATCCGAACTTGACCGTCAATGTTATTGAAACCATGATCCAGTCTTATCCCGATTTCGATGTCTTTACCAGCATTGACGCCACCGGTGGTCCTGCTGCAGTTGCTGTCTGGAAGTCCCGAGGTTGGACAGCTGATGACCATATGATCATCACATTCGATAATATGGAACAGAATATTCAGGGTATCAGAGATGGCCAGGTGACTTCAGTTGTCTCACAGAAGCAGTGGCTCTGGGGTGAAATGATTCTTAAAACACTTAACAATATCATCAACGGAAATGAAGTTCCTGAATCAACCGACACCGGTACCGTCGAAATCACCAGTGAAAATGTAGAAACCTACATGGAAACCTGATCGACAGAACGTTACAAAACTTAACGGTCGGCAGTTACCGAGGTGCTGCCGGCCAACCAGTTATGAGTAATCAGTAGTTTCTTAATAAGGATAGAATTATGAAAGATGTTAAACCCCACAAAGGAACTTCCCAGAATCTGGAACAGAGTGATCAGCATATGATCGCGCGGATGACCGCCGCTATCAGGGGTGAAAGAACCAGTGGGCTCATTTTACTGATGATGCTGATCATTTTGGTCCTAGCTTTGCTTAAGCCGGACACCTTCTTCACTTCCAACAATCTCTTCAACATCGTCAAACAGGCAAGTATTGTATCCATTATTGCTTTTGGTCAGACGTTTGTTATGGTTTCCGGGGGAATTGATCTCTCTGTTGGATTTTCTTTAGGGCTCTCCGGGGTAATCATGGCTGATTTTATCAAATTGAGTCTTCCTCCAGGTGTTGCTATCATTGCGGGACTCGCCATAAGCGTGATTATCGGGATCTCAAATGGATTGATTATCACCAAATTCAAGCTTCCGCCATTTATTGTCACTCTGGGTATGGCCAAAATTGCCCGAGGCGTGATGTATGTAATCACTCGGGGATATCCGATCCCGGTAAAAGATCCTTTTGTTATCTGGCTGGGTAACGCGTATGTAGGTCCGATTCCGATCATGGTCATTATTATGCTTGTGTTGTTTGTTATTGCTGCCTATGTCCTGGGGAAGACGGTATTTGGACTGAGAACCAAGGCTATCGGTGGAAATGAACATGCAGCACGACTCACAGGAATCAAAGTCGATATGCACAAGATCCAGGTCTATGCAATGACTGGGCTGCTTTGTGGTATTGCTGGAATAATCATGGCTGGACGAGTGAACTCGGGAAATCCGAATGCAGGAGTCAATTTCGAACTTGATTCAATTGCCGCAGTAATTGTTGGTGGAACTGCTATGAGTGGAGGCGAAGGAACGGTTATCGGGACACTGCTCGGTGCTCTCATACTCCAGATTATCAGCAATGGACTGGTGCTCATGAATGTGAGTATCTATTGGCAGACTATTGTGGCTGGAGCGTTGATTATCATCGTCTGTGCACTCGATAGTTTCTCGCATGCAAAAGAATCTGGAGCAGCATGAAACCCGTATCGGGTATTGGTGGGTAACCTATGAATAGCAAAGAAATACTTCGAATGGAGCATATTCACAAGAGCTTTCCCGGTGTGAAAGCTTTACAGGATGTTTCTTTCGATCTTCAAGAGGGCGAAGTCCATGCCCTTGTAGGTGAGAACGGTGCCGGAAAAAGTACGCTTATGAAGATTCTCGGTGGTGTCTACATCCCTGAAGAAGGACAGATCGTCATAGATAATGAGGCGATACGGTTGAAGAATCCGAGTGAAGCAATACTGCATGGTATCAGTGTAATCTATCAGGAATTCAACCTGATACCGACCTTGAGCGTAGCTGAAAATATTTTCCTGGGGAAAGAATATATAAAAAGTCATAGTACGACACTTGATCGAAAGATGATGAATAAGGATGCCGCTGCCGTCATGACAAAACTTGGGCTTCCCCATTTTGACTGTGCCCGTTTAGTTCGAAATCTGAGTGTTGCGCAACAGCAGATGGTGGAAATCGCTAAAGCGGTGTTCAACAATGCCCGGATTCTGGTGATGGACGAACCGTCCGCTGTGTTGAGCCAGACAGAGACAGACTTATTGTTCACCTTGATTCGAGATCTGAAGAAGAAAGGAATCACCATCATCTACATCTCGCATCGATTGACTGAGATTTTAGAGCTTTCTGATCGTATTACTGTTCTTCGTGATGGGCAATTTGTCATTACTTATAATAACCATGAAGGCAACATAACCGAAGATGATCTCATCAATAAAATGGTCGGCCGTGATATCAGTGATATTTATCCCGATCGAAGTGATGTGAAAATCGGTGAAACTATTTTTGAGGTGACGCATATTTCCCATAAGGGATTATTTCATGATATCAGCTTCAGTCTCCACAAGGGCGAGATCCTCGGCTTTTCTGGGTTGGTCGGTGCCGGAAGAACCGAAGTCATGAAGGCACTGTTCGGGTATTATCCCATCGATGAAGGAGAAATCAGCATCAATGGACAGTCAGTAAAGATCCGTTCGATCCACGATGCGATAGATCAAGGTATTGCTCTCGTTCCGGAAGATCGGAAACGGGAAGGACTTATTTTACGGCTTACTGCAGCACAGAATATGATTCTAGCCGGCATTGGGAGTGTCCAGCAGTTCGGAGTTTTGCTAAAGAAATCAGTGAAGCACTTGGTTGACCAGTACATCCGGAAACTGGATATCCGACCTGCCATACCGAATCGTACAGTTGATAATTTCAGTGGTGGAAACCAGCAGAAAGTAGTCATAGCAAAATGGTTAGCCACCCACCCGAGAATCATCATCCTTGACGAGCCAACTCGTGGCGTAGATGTGGGAGCCAAGGTTGAGATTTATAAACTGATTGATGAGCTTGCACGATCAGGGCTCGGGGTGATTTTCGTCTCTTCCGAACAACTTGAGATCCTTGGTATGTGTGATCGCATACTGGTATTACACAACGGTGAAATCAGTGGAGAATTTACTAAGGATTCAGCTACAGAAGAACTGCTGCTCGCTGCAGCTGCAGGTCTGAATAAACGATTTGCATAGATACTTAAAGGGGGAATAGTATGAAGCATTACAAATTATTTATTAATAATGAATGGGTATCCGCATCTACCGGAGAAACGTTTGTTTCCACCTGTCCGGCAACTGGTGAAGAACTTGGAATTTTTGAAGAGGCCGGTCTTGATGATGTGGATACTGCCTGTACCGTGGCGAGAAAGACTTTCGAAAGCGGCATCTGGTCCCGCATGGAGAATAATGAACGGGCAAGAATCATGCTCAAAGCTGCCGATATCATGGAGAGAAGGTGGGATGAACTCTGTCGGATGGAGGCTCAGGATACGGGAAAACCGATTTTTGAAGTACAGACCGGCGATATGCCATATTCAATCTATGCCTTCCGTTATTTTGCGAACCTTGGGCGAGAGATAAAAGGTGAATACATCCATATCGCAAATGAGAGTTATATCCACGATTATCTTGTGTATGAACCGTACGGTGTAGTGAGTGTTATTGCTCCGTACAATTTCCCATTACATCTCCTGACACGTAGTCTTGCTCCAGCGCTTGCTACAGGAAACACGGTAGTATGTAAGGCTTCCTCGATGACACCGCTTACCACAGCAGTGCTTGGTGAGATCATACTTGAAGCAGGATTCCCACCAGGGGTTGTGAATATTCTTTCCGGGCAGGGGAGTACCGTGGGTGCTGCCATGGCTTCCCATCGTGAAGTCGATGTCGTCGCACTGACAGGGTCTGAACAGGTTGGCCGACAGCTGTTGGAACTCTCAGCACGATCCGAAATTATTAAAAAGAATGTACTTGAGCTAGGCGGGAAGGGCCCGGTAATTGTCGAACCCGACTGTCGTTATGAAGATACAGTTGTCGGCGTAGCTGACGGGTTGTTGCTCAATGGTGGTCAGGTCTGTTGTGCACAGACACGACTGATTCTTCATGAGTCTATCTATGATCAATTTCTGAAAGATCTTGCTAAAGAACTGGAGAACAGGAAACCTGGAGATATCCTCGACCCGAATACTCGTATGGGTTCGATGATCAATAGAAAACAACTGGATAAAGTTGACATGACGGTGAAAAATGCTATAGCTGATGGCGCGACCCTCATTTGCGGAGGTGAGCGATTCACCGGTGAATATTTTGACAAGGGGGCTTTCTACAAACCGACGGTTCTGGCAAATGTCAAAGAGGATATGAAGTGTTATCGGGAAGAAATTTTTGGTCCGGTTCTCGTAGTGGTCAAGTATTCGGATATCGATGAGGCTATTGCCATGGCTAACGCATCCAAATTTGGTCTTGGAGCTGGAATCTTCAGTGAGAATCACAAGACGATCCATTATGCTTCTCAACGGCTGAATGCGGGTTCAATTTTCGTTAATATGCCTAATACGGCACGTATGAACGCGCCATTCGGAGGAAACCGCAACAGCGGTATCGGAAGGGAATATGGGTCAGCAGGATTACACGAATATCTGAGAAGCAAGAATACCATTTGGAATATGGCATTCGGGTATCCAGAAGAGCAGAACGAAATCTATTTCTAATTACTTGTCTATCTGCAAGCAGGGCTACCACGGTATGACCAATCGTGGTAGCCCAAATGTGTATTAGTGGGGTCCTTGTCGACACATACGATGAGCAGTCTCTTCATCCACCGGTTTGCTTATTAGATAACCCTGCAGATAGTCACAACCATGCTGCTCAAGATACGTACGTTGTGCTTCAAATTCTACCCCCTCAGCCACTACCATATGCCCGAGGCGATGAGCCATGGAGATAATATCTCCGGTGATCGCTTCTTCTTCTGACATGATCATCAACGGGTCTATGAATGACTTATCAATTTTCAGACAATCAATGTTCATATCCCGCTCTCGTGCATATGATGAATATCCTGTACCGAAATCATCAAGTGCTATACGAATACCCAGGTGTTTCAATGAACGCAGAAGGGTATTCACCTCCTGAAAATTGATGGCAAATATACTTTCAGTAATCTCTATCATGATATTTGCAGGATTTACTCCGGTTTCAGAGACGATTTTGGTAAAGACATTATAAAATTCTTTCTTAAGCAACTGAAACGGAGAAATGTTGATCGAAACAGATAACTCAGTATGACCTGCATCGTGAAGAGTCCTGAGAAAGAACAATGCTCTTTTGATGATTTCATCGCCAAGGGGTACAATAAGTCGTGTTTTTTCTGCAAGCGTAATAAATTCAAGCGGAGGAACGATACCTAACTGGGGGCTATCCAAGCGGGAAAGTGCTTCAAATGCATAAATTTTCCCGGTCCTACCATCAATTATTGGTTGAAAGAGGAGAAAGAGTTTTTCTGGGTGTTCCCCCTCGATAATATGGTGTATCTCCTGTTGAATGATCTTTTCCCGTTCAATCCCCTTGAGCAGTTCCGAGTTAAAGAAACAGGCACTGAAATTGTGTTCAAAAGTGGCCAGCGAATTTTCAGTTGCGAGTTGGAGATGAGTGATCAACTGGTCAAGATTCTGATAATTCCCCTTCTTTAATTCTACCACTCCAATGCCCCATCCAATTCGTTCCATGGAAAGTAATGGTGCGATGGTTTGTGATATTTTTGCACAGAATTCCTTGATTTCACCTGTATCTGCATAGCCGGTATAATAAAATACAAACCGATGTTCGTAGGTATTATGCAGTGAACACTGATCAGTAACATGTGCCTGCAATGCACTGGCTACCTTTTTTATTAGTTCTCGTGTATAGAGAAAACCATAGGTGGCAGATAATGATTGAATCATACTGATATCAACAGCGATAAGTGCTCGATGCCCTGTGGATTTATTCCGTAATTCCTGTTCAAGTAACCGTTCAAGATAGCGACGATTGTGCAATCCGGTCCACAGATCGTGCTCGCTCGTGTAGGTAAGTTCCTCCTCTATCTGTTTCCGCTCGGAAATATCCAGGATGATCCCTTCGATTGCCTGCACATGGTCAGTTTCATCATACACACCCTGTCCGACTTCCAGGACCCATTTACGTTCTCCGGTTCTCGTAATAATCTCGTATTCCTGCTTAAATACCCGATGTTTGTGAAGTAGGGTATCCCATGATTTCCAGATACGTTCTCGATACTCAGGAGCAATGACGTCGTTAAACGATAGGGTACTATTCTGGATGAGATCATTTGGGGTATAGCCGGTAAGATTGAGACAGCCATCAGATACGAATTGCATCGTCCACTGCCGATCATAGTTGCATCGATAAGCCATGCCAGGTAAATGAGAAAGCAATACCGTTTTGCTTCGCTCGCTCTCGGCGAGAGACTGAGCAAGTTCTTTCCGTTTGGTAATATCCTGGACGATTCCTACTATCGTCCGTTCAGAATCTGCCGTAGTATTCAGAGATGAAACAACACTATAGGCCCAGGTAATTGACCCATCGGGACGAATGTATCTTTTTTCTAAGTTATAGCTCTGTATCTGCCCTGATTGCATCTGATGGAACAGTTGTTGTTCCTGTGCAACATCATCAGGATGAGTAATATCTTCCCAATCTAAAAAGGCTAGCTGCTCTGCAGTATATCCGGTCAACTGCTCAAACGCTGGATTCACATTCCTATAAACATTCTCCGTTTCTCCATCCTGAATCAATACAATTCCCACAGGAGCTTGAGAAAATAGTGCATGTGCAATCTTCTGTTGCTGTGTCAGTCGATTATTCAGCAGTTGTTGCTGGTGTAATTCCCTGTGCATTGAGATGCGTGCCTGGAGAATCTGTGCGGTGATGGGTTTTCGCAGATAATCTGACCCGCCGAGTTTTAATCCCATGATCTCGGATTGAATATCCTGTGCATCGGTGAGCATGAGTGTGCGGATATGGGAATACCGATCAGAAGCATGAAGTTGTTTCACCAGGCTCAGTCCACGGTCGTTCATTTCAACAATGTCGATAATAACCAGAAATATCGAATGCGTGTTGTGGAGAATTTCAAGGGCTGATGGAATGTCACTTGCATACACCAATGCATCAGATCCGATGCTCTGCATGATTAATTGGTAATCCGAATTATTGATACCTACAGCTAACAGGCCTATCGGCATGGATGAAGCTCCCTTGACTGAAAAGAGCACCTTCTATTCGATGAATCCTGTTGGTATATATTGCGTCTGAGAAACCTGTGGGACATACTTCGTTCTTGATACATCATACACCAGCGATTATCAGCCTTGTCAAATCGATCTCTTTTACGCAGTCCCCCGAGCATGTACCCCTCTCTGATGGTGCGATTATAACCGGGGGAAGAAAAATCGTACAGAATATTTTCAGAAAAATACGAAATAGGAAGGTTTATAGGCAAAGGTTCAACACTTGACATTCGTTCGGTACACGGTACAGAATAGGAAGAACTGTTGCATAAGCAACAAAAACTACGAAATCTGTGTGCGAGGATTTTGGTGAAATCGTATCAACAGCTGCTCATGCAATCGGCACTATTCTCTCCCCTTACCGAAGAAGAATTGCCCCATATGCTCCATTGTCTTGATGCCTTTGAAACCACATATACCCCGAATCAATTCATTATCCATGAAACTGATTCAGTAGATACGTTGGGGTTAGTTCTGGAAGGAAAGGTGCAGATACTTACCGACGATGCTTTGGGAAACCGATCAATTACTGCCATATTCGGTCCTGGCGAAGTATTTGGCGAGGTGTCTGCAAGTAAACTTGCTCAGATAAGCCCTGTGACGGTCATGGCGGTACATGACTGTAAGATTCTACACTTGAAATTTTCAAAACTCGTAAAACCCTGTACGCGAGCGTGTCCATTTCATTCTCGAGTCATTTATAATATGATGAATATACTTGCCGAACGCAATCTTATGATAAATCGAAAGCTATCTATTGTAAGTCAGCGCACCACTCGGGAGAAGCTCCTTTCATATCTTGCCTGGCAGAGACAGGATCATGATTGCAGTACTTTCACCATTCCCTTCAACCGTGATGAACTTGCCGATTACCTGTGTGTGAACCGCAGTGCATTGTCTCGGGAAATATCACACATGTGTTATGAAGGGCTGATTCAGGCAGAACGGAATCGTTTTACGTTGTTGATAGATCAGGAATCAGCGCAGATTTGCTGAATGATATCCAGTGCCCGCTGATGCCAGGACATAATGAGACCATATCGATCACCTCCCCCATGTTTTATCTCTGAGGGAGGACGACCAGGAACGCTACAGGTAATGAAAATCTCATGAGTTTCCGGGTCGACAGCGGTGAGAATAGCATCGACACGGTAGGCGAGCGAACCATCGGTATACTTACCCAGTAACACCGGTTCATAGCGAACCAGAATCCACGTTTCAGCCTCTTCAGGAGTAAAGTAATCATCAGTCTTTCTGAATAGTGAAATCTCAGAGCCATCAAAAGGAATCTCAATGATCAAAAATGGACCTGATAATGTTTTTGTATATAACTCTCGTGCTGTTTTCTGTTTTACAAGTTCCTGCAGGGTTTCAGCATGTTCATCGATGAATGTATCAGTCTCTGGGTGGTTGATCGGTTCAAATTGAACCCCACCATCGGTAAGCATCGCGCCGAGAAGGGATGAACGTATACCTTCCTGCAGATCAATGGTATAGACAGCTTGATTGTCATAGGCATTCCGGTAGAATATCCGATCACCAAAAAACTGAAGACCTGAAGCAATATCATCAGAAAGCTTTGTGATCTTGGAGCCATCAAGCTGACTGAGATATATTCCCCCGGAAACAGAGGTGAATACCAAATACTGTTCACAGATCGTATATTCAGAAACCGTTCGAACCGTAGCTTCAACCGTGGTACCGTGAGAAATCGACTGCCTCATAAGACGATCTTCATCCATAAAATAGATCCAGGAACCGGCAATCTGAACTGCCCGGTAGGTGTTACCGGTTATCTGTTGGGCGATCATTCCTGTTTGTAGATCTATCTGCATAATAGTTGCCTGATCAGGCACATCGGTGATATAGGCATACCCGTCAGCAACACCTACAAGCTTTCCCGTGCGTTCGGTAATAAGATGCGGGACTGCCTCCGGGGCGTCAGCAATATCGATACCGAGATCCAAGGCATAAAGTTTTTCTGTCTCAGTAGTGAGATATATCGTACGGTCAAGTAATAATGCCTTGCTCAGTGGTTCAGAAAAGAGGGTATGGGTTGCGTATTGTTCAACATCCAAAGCTGTAAGCGTCTGATTATTGGTATGGTCTACATACAGGAGAAACCGATCGAAGAATCCGATCAGTGTTCCATCAATTTCCGCAATCAGTTCATTACGGGCAGTCAGGCTTCCAATTTGTGCTACGGGGAGTTCCTGAAGATAGTATAGCGTATTTTCACCTGGAAACGACATCTCTTGGATGATGTACAGCATCCCGTCACGTTGCAGGATATAACCACCATTACGAATATTCGAAGCAGTATTACCTCTCAGTTGAAATTCTTCATCGATGAGTTGATCATTAATAGCATGTTCCATACGGAGAGCCGTCTGTCCATCAATCACAATGCGATCTGTGTGAGTACATCCAATCAACATCCCTGATATTACTAACGTAATGAGGAAGAACAGACCTCGAATAGCACTCAATGTACACCTCATGGTATTCAGACTCTATCGGTAACAGTGGTCAGCGTCAACTGGAGATAACGGGTTCATGAGACCTCCCACTTTGGTAGATAGCCTCTATCATGCGGACCGTTTCCCTTCCATCCTCTCCACTTACCAATGGGCGACAACCGTCGACCACAGCACGGGCGAAATCATCTATCTGTCGGGAGAAAAAATGGGTGTTTGGGTCGATCGTTCTGAAAAACGCTTCATCTTGTTCCTTGAATGTTGCAAGGAGCACCTCTTCACCCGGTATCATCCACAAGTCATTCGTGGGTGATGCAGCAGCACTGCCTCCGGTAACGATAGAACTTGCACTGTTCTGCACGCCAATAGAGGCTCCACTCGAACCGTGTATATGCACCTGGGCATACAAGCCCGGTTTTTGTGCGTTACTCACGAGAATGGAACCAATACCTCCACGAGAAAATCGGACAGTAGCCACTGAAGTGTCTTCTACCTCAATCCCTGGGTGATTCACATTTTCCCACTCGCCGAATATCCGTTCCACAGGGCCCATGAACCAGTGCATCAGATCAAGTAGATGCGGTGCCTGATTAATAGTTACGCCACCGCCTTCTTTGTCCCATGTACCTCTCCATGGTGCACTATCATAGTATTGTTGTTCTCTCCACCCAAGTAAGGTTGCCTGTGCTACTGCCGGAATACCGAGCTTTCCACTCTCCACCGCTTCTCGCATACGCATATTTGCGGGGAACCAACGTTGTTGACTTATTACAGAAAGTACTTTCCCTGTACGTTCAGCTCCAAGAATCATATCGGTACACTCTTGCACCGTTACTGCCATCGGTTTCTCGACAAGTACGTGACATCCGGCTGCAAATGCAGCCAGCGTATCATCCCGATGTTGCGGATGGGGTGTCGCTACGATCACAGCATCAATATGATCAAGAGCAACCATTTCTTCCACACTCGCTCTGCTTGCAATATTCCAATGATCAGCAAAAACCTGTCGGTGATCAGCATTTCTTCCACAGACTGATACCAAGGTAGCTCCGAGAGAGTCTTTTATTGCCTGAGCGTGTAAATGTGCCACTCTTCCATAACCGATTAAACCAAATCGGACAATGTCCATAATCTCTCCTTCTCTGTCTGTCTATGGGAGCATTCTCTGTTGCGAACCCTGCGCTATTCGCTGGGCAAATGCTCTCAGTTTTTCGATTACAAACGTTTTATTCCGCTCCCGTTTTGGGATACGCAGGGTTTCCTGATTGATATAACTCATAACGGCACTGATCAAATCATGTTGTTCGGAGATGAAAACGAATTTTGGATCCCGATGTTTCATCACCAACAATCCCCCCTGATCCATGGCAAAGAGCTGCACCGTATGGAGCATATGTTTGTTGGGGAGGATTACCATGTCCAGCTGTTTGTACTTAGCGAGCATATCGATAAGGGCCATCAGATGTGCATGATACTCCATAGGATGATACGTGAACTTCCGATGAGTGAGTAATTCCGGCACCAGGGCAGGAACACGACCTTTCAGCACATCGGTTATCCGAGGGAGGCTTATTACCAGTTGAAACGGCGTATGTTTCAGATGTTCTTCAGACGCTTTCAGTCGGCGACTCTGATTTTCAAGCAGTTCTTCACGGAGTACCGGTGGTATCTGTTCCCGTATCAACATGGATTCCAGTAAATCCAACGGCATACCATTGATCAAGAGACTCTGCATCCCAATTCCTTTGGTACGATATGACGTGAATAGGTTTAACTGCTCATCAATAAATTTTTGCGTATCTTCTCCCGTATAGGTGCGTACGAGAGGCTTGCAGAGCAATCGTTGCGTCTCAAAGGTAATCTCGGCTGCTTTGACAGATGCTGGATCAGTGGTATACAGATACTGCACGGTATCATGACCTTGACCGCGGACACTGGTTGATGATACAACCGCTTCTCCTTCAATGACAAAGGCGGTATGATGAAACAAATCATCCCGTTTTTCGGGATAGTAATAACTCACAATCGCTCCGGTCATATAGAAAGGCAACCAGCGTTGAACTGCAATAGCCAGTTCATTGCTATCCCGAGATAGGGTATGAATGACATTGATTTTGAGCCCTCTTCTGATGCATGTGCTCATGAGTATATACCATTGTCTGGCAAATATCGGATTCTCTACGATCCAATCCATCGGTTCATCGCTGAATAGAAGCATTTTTGCATTGACCCGCTCTGATTGGAGTGCTCGAATAAGCAGCTTGATCGTGGCAGACCGAAGACCTGCATGTCCGCTGAAGGTTTGAAAGTCGACACTCTGACCATGCGGCTCGGTCGGAAATGGTACATCGGGTGATGGAGGAAGAGTTTCGCCAACTGTTCCGATACTATCGAGAAGTACTTGCACCGACTCAGAGCTGATCTTAGCCTCATTGGAGAGCCAACGATTGAGATAGGTAGCGATTACGGATTCACTGACATTCTTATCTTCCATCTGATGGCCGGTAAGTTCAAGTAATGCTACACGTTGAAAATCCTGACGAGCCTGGGAAGCAAAGTAAACCCCGATCTGCTGAATGTAGCGTGAATCATCTCCCGGTTCTCGAGCCCCGGTTCTCCATCGACTAATCAAAGAAGGATCAACGTTCAAAGCTGCTGCGAGTTTGCTGTTTGTGGTATTTGCCATTTTCATAAGCAAATTTATTTTCTCGTTAAAATGCATGATCTTCCTTCTTCTTTACCTCTTATGACTGTAGTATAGCAGGAAGTATCCAGGTATTCCACTGGTGAGCCTATGGTAAAAAAACACACGTTCAATCCACTGGGATGCCCATTGCTATCTGTTCATTTCCCCTGTTCATATGAATTGCCTGCTTTTTAAAACGAGGGAGCTGTGATAAAGTAGTGCTGTTACTGTGGAAAAACAGGTGTGAGGAGGAGACCCGATGAGTGTGATTACCCGAGAAGTTACTGAACAGGATATTAAACTGCTGTATGAGACAGCGCGTATTGCAACCGAGTCACGTGCTGGGGGTAACCATCCGTTTGGTGCGCTCCTCGCGGATGCTGAAGGGAATATATTACTCGAACAACCAAATGATGTAGTAACCGGACATAATGACTGTGGACATGCTGAAACGTTGCTGCTTATCCGGGCATCACAACAGTATGAGCGTGATTTCCTGGCAACCTGTTCGTTATATACAAGCGTTGAACCCTGTGTTATGTGCACGGGAGCGCTCTACTGGGCGAATGTCGGTCGCCTCGTGTATGGCATCACTGAACAGATGCTTCTGGAAATGACAGCAGATAATCCGGAGAATCCTACCTTCGATCTCCCCTGTCGAGAAGTGCTTGCTCATGGGCAGAAACAATTCACTGTGGTCGGTCCAGTAACTGATCAGGCACTCATACAGCGTATAGTTGAAGACCATAAAGGATTCTGGGACTGAAAGAGGCCGGTGATGAACCTTGATAGCTATTTGCCCTTCATACTGAAAAAAACAAACATCGCCCGTATTGAGCGCAATCAGCTGCTCATCGGTGATCGTCGTATCCTCCCCTGGAACCATGAGATGGTGCCGTGCAATACGGTTGAGGAGGTAGCACAAGCTATTCGGTCTATGGTTACCCAGGGTGGGGGCCCATTGCAGGTTGCACTTACTTTCATTCGATTACTCGGGCAACGCATATTCCTCGGTGAGGAATCGAATTCTCTTTCTGTTTTCATGCATGCAGCTGACACATTGGCATCAGCCCGTCCCACCAATACTATGATGGCTCGGACTATTCGAGCGGTGGTGGCTGAAGTCGGTAGATGGTACACCTGTGGCGGTATCCAGGGGATGTATGATCACGATTTTCCTGTATTCATCGATGAGATTATCGATCGATACGAAGAACAATTTGATCGTGATTATGATGCGATGAGTGAATATGGAGAAAGTCTGTTGTCCCATGAAGAGGGGATATTGACCACCTGCTTTGCCGAGCATTCATTTATTCTGGCTCTGGTTAAGGCTAAGGCACGAGGTAAAGAGATTGCGGTGTACGTGCCGGAAACACGACCGTATCTGCAGGGAGCCCGCTTAACCGCTCCTGCTTTACACGAACTGGGAATCACCACGTATCTCATCACCGATGGTATGGGAGCGCATTTAATGCAGGAGGGAGTGATACAGCGGTATCTCACTGCTGCAGATACTGTTGCCATGGATGGGACGGTGGTCAACAAAGTAGGCACATTGGCAAATGCTATCTGCTGTGCTCATTATGGCATTCCCTACCATGCTTTTTCTCTCTCTCCCGATTCCTCATTATTATCCGGCAGTGATATTATCATGGAGAAACGCGATGGCCGCGAACTGCTTACCTGCAGATCACAGATGATAACTCTTGAATCCATACCGGCAGTCTACCCCGCTTTCGATCGGGTGGACCCTGATCTGGTAACTTCAATTATCACACCAAAAGGCATGTTTCCCCCTCACAAGATCGCGGACGAATATGCAATACAGACAAAGAGGTAGGAGCTAATCATGAAATCTGCAATAATCGGCGGTAGTGGATGTCAACAAATTGTGCAACCTGATGACCAGTGCATCTCGGTTTCCACTCCGTATGGATCGGTTGACCTGTTTGAACATACAGTTGAGGAAGATACGATGTACCTGTTACTACGCCATGCTAAGGGGCATATCGTACCACCGCATAAAATAAATTATCGTGCTCAAATTGCAGCTCTTCGATCATTAGGGGTGACGCAGGCCATTGGGTTATATGCTGTGGGGTCGATTACCAGTCTGGTACTTCCGGGTACGATCGGAATGATTGATCAATTTATAGATTTTACCGGTGCAGCTCGTGAAAGTACCTTCTACGATGGTACCGATGAGGTAGTTCGCCATGTGCCGATGGTACAGCCGTACAGTTACAGACTCAGAACTGTCATTGCCGAATGCGCCACTGCGCTGCATATCCCTGTCGCATTAAAAGGAACTTACGTATGTACAAACGGTCCGCGACTGGAAACGCCGGCTGAAATCGCGATGTTCCGTAAGTGGGGAGCTGATGTGGTCGGCATGACTGCTGCAACCGAAACTATACTTGCACGAGAAGCCGGGATAGATTTTGCCGCACTGGTATATTCAGTGAATTGGGCAGCTGGTCTGGATGCTGAGGGCTTTAGTTTTATTGAAGAGGAGATTGCACAGCGTGTAGTTGCGGACCTAAACCGGCTTGCGCAATCAGCTCTTCTTCATGATACTGCTCAATCAGTGTAACGGATGGCTTGCCACAACTCATTATACAGCTCAAGGTCTTTTCCAAGATCTGCTTTTAACTCAAAGGCCTCAAGTTCTTCTGCTTCATAGAATGGCTTAACCGTCATGAGCGCACCAGCTTCTGTATGGACTGAAGCAGGGAAATGGAACCGGTCAAGGAATTCGGCATAGATTTCGGGACGGTGGATAAAATTGATGAACTGGTGGGCAAGTTCAACATTACGGGCACCTTTTGGAATTACCATGGAATCGAGATACATCGGTCCTCCTTCGGGAGGAAGGAAGAAATCAACTTCCTGCCATCGCGTCTCTTCCAGTTCTTCAAACACCGCCTCAGCATAGCCCTGTACTACCCAGAATTCACCCGATGCAAAACTTTTTGCGAATCCTTCAGCATCAAACTTTACGAGGTTGGGTTTCCATACGGTATTGACGAGTTCAGTTGTTTCCGCAAGTTCCTCAGAATCAGTGGAATTGACTGAATACCCTGAATATGCCAATGCTCCGCCAAGGACTTCACGCATATCGTCGAGCATGCTCATCCTTCCTGCAAGTGAGCGGTCAGCAAATATATTCCAGCTTCGTTCGTATCTATCAACTTTAGTAGTATTTACTGCAATGCCGCTTGCTCCCATGAAGTATGGGACAGCATAGGTCATCTGCGGATCATAGTCGGCTTTCTCCAATACCATCGGGCTAATGTACTGGAGATTCGGCATAGCTTGCTTATCGAGAGGAAGCAGCATCTGTTGCTGTATCATGATTGAGGTATAATCCTGCGAAGGGAATACGATATCATAGCCGGTTCCCCCTGCCCGTAGTTTTGCAAACATATCTTCGTTTGATGCAAAGTAATCAAGGACCACCGTGACACCAAATTCCTGTTCAAATTTTTCAATGACAGACTCTGGTGTGTAGTATGTCCAGTTATAGAGATAGAGGGTCTCTTTCTTATCTTTTACTGTTTCATTCTTTGCACAGCCGGTTAGCAATAATACCGCAATAAGGAACATAAAAAGGAAAACATTGCGTACAGGGTGTTTCATGGTTACCTCTGAGTATGATCGGTAGAAATATTCTGCCGATGACGAGCAGACTAACTCGCGGCCGCTATAGTTTTCAGGAATCTGCGAGAAATCAATGCAATCAGCATAATACTGAGAATCAGCACGAGTGAAAGTGCATTAATCACCGGAGAGACCCCATAGCGGATCATCGAATAGACGTACAGGGGAAGGGTGGTTGACCCCGGACCCGATACGAAGAATGTAATCACAAAATCCTCAAGACTCATGGTCACTGCCATAAGCATGCCAGAAAATACTCCCGGCATGATTGCCGGAATAATAACCTTAACGAGGGTCTGCCGTTCGGTTGCTCCAAGATCCCGTGCCGCTTCAATCACAGAAAAATCAAATTCGTCGAGCCGGGCGGAAACCAGGAGAAAAACAAAGGGAAGATTAAACGTTGTGTGAGCGATAAAAATTGAGACCATACCCAGCGGTATGTGCACTGCAGAGAAGAATATCAACATGGAGATACCGATGATCACTTCAGGGAGAATCATCGGGAGGAAGCTGATAATCTGAACATACGTTCTCGATTTGAATCGGTACCAGGTAATGCCGATCGCAGAAAGAGTTCCGAGAAAGGTAGCTGCAAGAGCACTGGATATGGCAATGATGAAACTATTGGCGAAAGCTCGCCAGAGTTCCTGTGAGTCAAATAATAGATGCGCATACCATTGGAAGGAAAATCCAGCCCATCGCATGCTTTTCCCTGCATTGAAAGAATACACTATCACCACAATAAGCGGAATAAACAGGAACAGGATCACCACCAGGAGCATGATGTGTGAAAATCCAAATCTCCGATGATCTTGAAATACGTGGTGTTTAGGGATTCGATACGGTCCCACAGGTTGCTTGACAGGAGTAACAAGGGAAGTAGGTTTCAATGAACCGTTCATACAATCGCTCTCCCGGTTTTCATGCGTCTACGTTCCTTTCTGGTCGAGACGAGCATCCATAGGACACCAAATGTACTGACTGCAGTGATAATCAGACTGAAAGCTGCTGCCAGTGGCCAGTTGCGAGTCTTCGTTACCTGATCAACTATAATATTCCCGATCATATATGAATCCTTTCCGCCGACGAGCAGTGGGACCGTATACGCTCCGAATATGGGGATAAAGGTGAAGAGGACGGCCGTGATGATGCCGCTTCGAATATTGGGTAGCAGGACATGCCGGATTGATTGCCATTTGGAAGAACCTACATCGCGAGCTGCTTCTAGTAACTGAAAATCAAATTTGTCTATTACGGTAAACAGCGGTAGAATGGCAAACGGGATATACATATAGACCAGCACTGTGATTACCGCACCCTGGTTATAGATGAGTGGAAGACTCTCTTGGATGATTCCCAGGGTACGTAAAGCTTCATTGATAAATCCCTCACTTGAAAGTACCGCAATCCATGCATAGATACGGATCAGTGAGTTGGTCCAGAACGGGATGATAATGAGTCCCAGGTAAAACACTTGATGCCGACTTCGGGCCATGGCATAAGCGCAGGGCAATGCAAGTATCATGGTGATGGTTGTTGCAAGTATCGAAACCCACAGGGTGCGCAGAAAAACTCTGAAGAAACTGGGATTGATCATCTGCCGGTAGGCTGCAAAAGTGAATTCCCATTCAACACCGCCGTACAATCCCTTTTTCAGAAAGCTGTAGGTTACAATGATGCTGAGGGGAACCAAAAAGAAGAGGGTCAGCCAGAGTCCCATAGGAGCTGTATACAAAAATCCAAGTCGTCGGTTTCGGGTAGAGTTCTGGTGTATCGCTTTCATGAATCTATCGCCTCGACAATATACCCATCCTCTGCAATCCATGAAACATATACAGTATCCTTCCAGCTTATTGCAGGTCCTTCATCAAGATAATTTGCATGTTGCTGAATGACTTTTACTACGCTTCCCTGATCTAATCTCACGTAATACTTTGAATGAAATCCACTATATACGGGTTCTTCTACCACTCCGGCAAATACATTCAGATCCTTACCCGATCGGAATGGACGTTCTGATGTAATCTTCAACTTCTCCGGACGGACAGTGAATGAAACACGTTGTCCAACGGGGAGCAGATCATAATCAGTGACGGTAATATCTTTTCCCAGTTCCGGAATATTGAGTGTGGTCATATATATGTCCTGATCCGGTACACAGTGTTTGACCACCGCTTGAAAGAGGTTTGTTTCCCCTATGAATCGGGCAACAAAATCGGTAGCCGGACTCTCATATATCTCATACGGGCTTCCCACCTGGAGAATTTTTCCCTGATTCATGACCGCAATACGGTCACTGACCGATAGTGCTTCACTTTGATCATGGGTGACATAGATGAACGTAATACCCACCTGATCATGCAGATGATCAAGTTCAACCAAAAGATTCTGTCTCAGTTTAGCATCAAGTGCCGAGAGGGGTTCATCAAGAAGCAGCACACTCGGTTCGTTGATGAGTGCACGTGCAATAGCCACCCGCTGTTTCTGTCCCCCACTGAGCATTGCCGGTTTCTTGCTGATATGATCATCAAGCTGTACGAGATGCACATATTCCCGAACCCGCTCTGCTATCGTGCTCTCTGGAAGCTTTTTTAATCGGAGTGGAAATGCAATATTTTCCTGAACCGATAAATGGGGGAAGAGGGCGTAGCTTTGAAAGACCGTGTTCACCGGTCGTTTTTCGGGAGGAAGCGGCAGAATATTATTCCCATCAAGCAGAACCGTTCCCGTATCGGGAGAATCAAATCCGGCAATAATGCGAAGCAACGTAGTTTTGCCGCATCCGGAAGGTCCGAGGAGGGAGAAAAATTCTCCCTTCCTAATATGAATACTCACGTTGTCCAGGGCTTTGAAGTTTCCATAAGCCCGAGATACGTCCCTCACCGTGACGTCAAAACCTTTCAATCTCTTTCCTTTTCCTCACCGTATTCTGCAAAAATTCCTCTCTGAAAAGAGATGCTGTTTTCTGCAGATACGCGATAGTGATACGGTTTTTACAAAAAGGTGTCAATACTAATAAGGCCTCATTTTATAGTATTTTGTAAATACAATAATTGTAATGAGTTAATAGGTAATTTAAATACCTTCTTTTCTGATCGTTTCCCCGCTAAACCTGATACGTTGTGGAAGAGACTTTTCCACCGGTCCCGGTCCAGTCGGTGTGGAAAAATTCTCCCTGAGGTTTATCTACCCGTTCATACGTGTGGGCGCCAAAATAATCCCGTTGTGCCTGAATCAAATTGGCTGGCAACTGTGCACTACGATAACTATCAAAAAAGGCAAGGGCACTGCTCATCGCCGGCATCGGTATACCAGCGGCAACCGCACGGGCTATAGTGCGTCTCCAGGCTCCCTGGCAATCATCAAGGACAGAGGAGAAGTAGGGGTCGAGAATGAGATTCTGCAGGTCGGGATTGTTTGCGTAGGCTGCTTCGATTTTTTCAAGGAACACGCTCCGGATAATACAGCCGCCGCTCCACATCCGAGCAATACCCCCATAGTTCAATTGCCAGCCGTTTGTTTCTGCCGCTTCACGCATCAACATATACCCCTGGGCATAGCTGATTATTTTTGAAGCAAGCAACGCTTTCCTCAGATCCTCCACCATTGCATGATTATCCCCTTCGATTTTCCGGTCCGGTCCGGTAAGCATCTGGGCTGCTGTAAGCCTTTCTTGCTTCATTGAAGAGAGAGATCGGGCATAGACTGCTTCGGCTATCAACGTGACCGGGACTCCCAGTTCAAATGAATTAATGCCGGTCCATTTCCCGGTCCCTTTCTGTCCTGCTTTATCGAGAATCTTTGTCAGCAGTGGCTGACCATCGGTATCCCGGGTTTTCATAATTTCGCTGGTAATTTCTATCAGGAAACTATCGAGTTCCGTATGGTTCCATTGCGCATAAATATCGTGCATGTCATCATACGATAATCCGAATCCTTGGCGCATAACATCATAGGATTCTGCAATCATCTGCATATCACCGTACTCAATACCGTTGTGCACCATCTTTACATAGTGCCCCGATCCATTTTCTCCAACCCAGTCGCAGCAGGGTATCCTCTCTCGCACTTTTGCGGCGATGTTCTGAAACATTTCCTTGACAAGCGGCCATGCAGCCGGATTGCCTCCCGGCATGATGGACGGTCCCCGTCGAGCTCCCTCTTCACCACCACTGATGCCCGTGCCGATATATAAAATGCCCTTTGCAGCAAGTTCCTGGGCACGACGATCAGAATCTGCATAATGAGAATTTCCCCCGTCAATGATGACATCGCCGGCTTCAAGGAGGGGTAACAGCTTGGCGATGAATGCATCAACTACAGCTCCCGCTTTCACCATGAGCATCACTTTTCTTGGACGGGAAAGATATCCTACCAGTTCCCCAAGCGAGTGGGTTCCGATAATGGTATCGCGTCCTTTGGCTGCATCGGCAAGAAATGCATCCACCTTTTCTGTGGTACGGTTGTAAACGGCAACGGTGTAGCCGTGGTCATTCAGATTCAGTACAAGATTCTGTCCCATGACTGCTAATCCGATCAATCCGATGTCAGCTTTTATATCCATTTCTGGGTCTCCTTGTGATGTTCTTTCCTTATTCTCTATGTAAAGTAATGAAATCAGATGAGAAGCGTCCACAAGCTGTTCCCCGGATCCCTGATCGGTCTTCTGGGTCTTCTCTATGAAGCACATATCACACACTTCTCATATTATCGTAACACTTTTTTCATATTTTTTCTCTATCGTATGGTCATCATAATCCGAATGGAGGAATATATGACAAAACGAATTATCGTATTGTTGCTTGTAGTGATGGCTGTTCTGCCGGTAATTGCAGGAGGAAGCAAGGAGATCGCTCAACCATCACAGGAAAATCCGATGGCCTGGATGGAAGGTCCTTCGGTTAACGGACTGCCGGGAGTGAACCCTATCAAGGTGCGCGGAAACATTATCAGTGCAGGTAGTTCAACCGTGTATCCGCTAAGTGAAAGAATGGCTGAACGATTCAAAGAAGAAGGATATTCTGGAAACATCACCATCGACAGTATCGGCAGTGGAGCTGGATTCGAACGGTTTACTGTCGCAGGTGAAACCGACATCGCAAATGCAAGTCGCCCGATCAAATCTGCAGAAATTGAGGCAGCAAAGAAGATTGGACGTAATCCCATCGAATTTCGTGTAGGAACAGACGCTCTTGCAGTAACCGTCAGCAAGGAAAATACCTTCCTGGAAAATGTGACGATGAAACAGTTGGGACAGATTTTCAGTACCGCCGAATTATGGTCGGATGTGGATCCTTCCTGGCCTTCTCAACCGATTCAGAGATTTATTCCCGGAACTGACAGTGGCACATTCGATTACTTTGCCGAGGAGGTGTTCGACAAACAATTTGAACCGCTACTCGCAGCTTCCAACTTACAGCTAAGTGAGGACGATAATATTCTCGTACAGGGAATCGAAGGAAGCCCCTATGCAATAGGTTTCTTCGGATACGCCTATTATGCTGCGAATGCCGAATCCTTGCATATCGTCGCTATCGAAGGCGTACAGGCAAGTGCAGTAAATGTTGACAACGGCACCTATCCTCTGGCACGACCGCTGTTTATCTACTCGGATGCAACTATCATGAACGAAAAACCGCAGGTTGCAGCTTTCATTGATTTCTACCTGAGCTATGTGGATGAAGAAGTGATCGGAGTTGGCTACTTCCCGGCAAACGAGGAAGCGATCGAGCGGGGGCGGACAGCCTGGTTGAAAGCGATGGGCATGTAGTGATGAATCTACACGATACTTTGCATGAGATGATACACACAGGTGGGGGGAGAGCAACCCCTGCCTGCAAATGTAATGAGAATTGGAGTTCTCCATGACCACGATATCGAGAAAAGCTAGAATCACCTCCCGCATACCAGAGACCATCATGTTCCTGTTCGCATTGATCTCGATTGTGATCACGGTAGGAATTGCGGTAATCCTCATCAGGGAATCCTATCTCTTCTTCAATGATCCCGCGGTTAATCTCTGGGGGTTCCTTACGGGAAAAGAGTGGCAGCCGATGATAGATAAGTTTGGATTCCTACCATTATTGAATGCCACGTTAACCACGAGTGTCATCGCGATGTCACTCGGGATTCCAGTAGGACTGAGTGTGGCGATTTACCTCAGTGAATACGCTACTGATAGAACAAGAGCCATATTAAAACCTGTACTTGAGGTTCTTGCCGGTATCCCCACTATTGTATATGGATATTTTGCACTCACCTTTATGACTCCTTTGCTTCGTTCGCTATTCGGTGACGGGGTCGTTGAGATTTACAACACCGCAAGCGCCGGTCTGGTGATCGGTATTCTGGTACTGCCGATGATCGCCACGATGGCTGAGGATGCCATCGGAGCCGTGCCGAAAGAACTTCGACTCGCTGCATATGCACTCGGCGGAACAAAGTTGGAAACCACCTTCAAAGTAGTTATACCCGCGGCACTCAGTGGGCTTTCAGCGACATTTCTCCTTGCACTCAGCCGAGCGATAGGAGAAACCATGGTGGTGGCACTTGCCGCTGGAGCAGGACCCAATCTGACTGCTAACCCCTTCGATGCAGCAGAGACCATCACCGGATACATAGTGCGTATCAGTGGAGGAGATGTGAGTTACAACTCGGTTGATTACAACAGTATCTTTGCCCTGGGGTTGGTATTGTTCGTCATTACCTTCACTTTGAACCTCATCAGCAGAAAGATATCGAATAGATTCCATCAGGAGTATGAATAATATGGCAGATACATCGGCTTTTGGAGCAGTCACGGAAATACAGCGTTTCATGGACGCAAGAAAACGATTGGGACTTTTTTGGCAGGTCCTATTTGTCTTCGCCACGGTTCTTGCAGTCCTGTTCCTCATACTGCTTCTCGGTTCTATACTAGACTCAGTATTCGGCTACGCTGTCATACTGAATGAGGTTGACCCTTCGACCTTAATTGCAGGTAGGGACAAGCTCGAGGATTTTTCGCGGGAAGAACTTATTTCGGTGGCAACCGAACGTCTCTCCGCGGGAATCCTCAGGCGAGTTGATTACGAGGAACCGCTGGTCGAACGATCTGATAGGGATCTTCGATCGCTCATTGAACAGTACGTTATCAAGCCTCGGGCGCTAAGAACCTGGGGGTTCGCTGAATCCATGATCCACAGAGATACTGTAGTCTCCTTTATGGAGGAAAACAACGGCTCTTATATCGTTTTTAAAAATTGGCTGACACCGGAATTCATTGTTGCAGACCAATCTTCAGATCCGCTTAAAGCAGGTATCAGGACCGCTTTGCTCGGAAGTCTCTGGATCATCCTCATTACTTTGCTCTTTGCTTTCCCTATCGGTGTGGGAGCAGCAATCTATCTGCAGGAGTATGCCAGAGATAATCGCCTTAATCGTATACTCCAACTGAATATCTTCAATCTTTCTGCAGTTCCCTCAATCATTTACGGACTGCTGGGGTTGGCGGTGTTCGTTCGTGCGATGGAGCCTATTACCAGTGGGTCCCTTTTCAGCAATGTAATCGACAATACCGCAAATGGAAGGACGATACTCAGTGGAGGACTCACCCTTGGGCTACTTGTGCTGCCGATTATCATCATCAACACGCAGGAGGCACTCAAAGCCGTCCCGGATTCCCTGCGAATGAGTTCCTATGGGATTGGTGCGACAAAATGGCAGACCATTTGGCATCAGGTGTTGCCAGTAAGCATTGATAGGATACTTACCGGTACTATTCTCGCACTCTCAAGAGCTTTGGGAGAAACTGCTCCTTTGGTGGTGATCGGAGCCTCGACTTTCATCAGTGTCGACCCTGCCGGAATCTTCAGTAAATTCACTACCTTACCCATACAAATCTATCAATGGTCCGCACGACCGCAAGGAGCCTACAGGAATATCGCAGCTGCAGCAATTGTTGCCCTGTTAATCCTGCTATTGGTGATGAATAGTGTAGCAATTTATACACGTGACAAGATCGCAAGAAAGAAGAGGTTGGAAGCATGAATTCAGCAGCATTGTCGAATCAAGAACCCAAGATGGTATCTATGGATATGGGGCAATACAGGAAAAGAGTACTGCAATTAGCGGATGTGAACATCTACTATGGGGCGTTTCATGCCGTAAAAGATGCCTCATTGGAAATCTATGAAAAGCAGGTAACGGCATTCATCGGTCCTTCGGGATGTGGAAAGAGTACCGTGTTGAGAAGCATTAACCGGATGAACGATATGATTCCGGGAGCTACTATGCATGGTTCGGTTTTTTTCCACGGAGAGAATCTCTATGGACTTCAGGTCGATCCTGTTTTGGTCCGAAGAAGAATCGGGATGGTGTTTCAGAAACCGAACCCCTTTCCGAAAAGTATTTACGAGAATATTGCATGGGGTGCCCGCATCAACGGTTTCACGGGTAATTATGATCAATTAGTCGAACAGAGTCTGAAAGATGCCGCCCTCTGGGATGAAGTGAAGGATAAGCTCAAACAGAATGCACTGAGGCTCAGTGGGGGACAGCAACAGCGGCTTTGTATCGCACGGGCAATCGCGGTTTCCCCGGAGGTGATCCTCATGGATGAACCGGCATCCGCTCTTGACCCCATCGCAACGGGAAGGATCGAAGAACTGATTCTTGAGTTGAAGAAGGATTATTCCATTGTCATCGTTACCCATAACATGGGACAAGCCTCTCGTGTGTCCGATTATACGGCATTTTTTATGGTTGATGACCACAGAACCGGGTATCTGCAGGAATATGCACCTACGGAGCAGTTATTTCTCAACCCGACACATAAAAAGACTGAGGAATATATCTCGGGTAAGTTCGGTTGATGGTACCGATCAGGATTAATAGAGGAGGGTTCACGATTATGGAATTGAAAAGTGCCCATACACTGGATGATAAAATGCGTTTTTATCAAGAGATGCTTATTCAGATGGTCAATAGGGTTGAGGATGCGATTTATCAAGCACAACATGCCTTTTTACACCATGATGTCACGTTAGCAAGAAAAGTGGTTGCCGATGATTGGTTTATTGATCAATTGCAGGAGATGGTGGAAAACGATGGAGTGAGAATGCTGATCTCAGAAGCCCCGTACGGTCATTACATGCGACACATTATTGCGGGAATGAAGATCGTATCAAGTTTGGAACGGATGGGAGATCATGCAGCTCATTTGGCAAAAATGTCGATTGAACAGGAGTATGAATTATGTTCACCGTTTGTAGAGCGGATCGGTGAAATGGCCTTGCTCGGTGCTACGATGATACGGAAAGCTGTTGAAGCATTTATGGATGTGAAGGCGGAAAAGGCAATTGAGGTGGCCGCAATGGATGATAAAATGGATGAGATGCGCGATGCTCTCAATACTGATTTATTCGCCACTAAACCTTCTTCTCCTGGAGAGATGGAACGAGTACTTAACTTATTTTATCTGACCAAGGAGATGGAACGTCTGGGAGACCATGTGACTACCATCTGCCGTTGGATCGTGTATATGGATAAAGGGCTTAGACCGAAACTCAATGGACCTCGTGAGCAAAAGGATGTACCGGCTGGATCCGGTTGGGGTGTATGATGCTTACGGCTCCTAGTCTTTACGATAAAATGATTCGCTGCGAATTTTGAGTTTTTCCATTCCGATGGATGAACGGGGGAGGGTGATCGTGAAAGTGCTCCCTTCTCCCGGTTTACTTGCTACCACGACAGTGCCTTCATGTATTGCCACGATATGTTTCACAATAGATAAACCGAGTCCGGTTCCTCCTTGACTGCGACTACGTGCCGTATCGACACGGTAGAATCGTTCAAAGATCCGTTGCTGAGCCTCTTGAGGAATACCATAACCAGTATCGATTACCTGGAACGTCACTGATGGTTCATGAACTTCTGCAACGAGTGATACGGTACTTCCCTCATCACTATAGGTGATGGCATTGGAGAGTAAATTTGCCAAAGCCTGGACAAGGAGCATGCCATTGCCCCAAAGTTCCAATTCCTCTGGATTGATGATCTTTGTTTCAATCGTTGTGTCTCTCTGTTGTGCCTTATACCGACAATAATTCACTGTTTCAGAGATAATTTGTTCTACAGAAGCCCAGGTGCAGGTCGGTTTTTCATGGTACTGTTCGAGCGAAGAGAGGAGCAGCAGGTCTTCAACAATTCTCTGCATGTTTTTTGCCTGCCGATCGATAATAGAGATGAAGTGAGTTGTCTCCTCTGCATCATGAGTATCATCCGTTAATAGTCCCGTGAATCCTACAATTGCAGTAATAGGTGTTTTAAGTTCATGGGATACATTGGCAACGAAATCTTTTCGCACCTGCTCAAGACGCTGTAATTCGGTGATGTCGTTTATCGTGATTACCACACCTGTGATGGCTGTACCTAAGTACATCGGAACGGTTGTTACTTTCAGTGTTCTGGCGAGGTTCTGCCCTGTGATCCGTGCCGTTTCTCCGAACAGGTGTCCGTATCGTACAATCGTTATCTCTCCATGAGTGCCTGCTTCCAGTGTTGTTGTGCAGATATCGATGATTCTGTTGGATCGTATGACATGGGTGAGCAGGGTTCCTTCAATCGGTTGATTTTCCCTATCCGAATGTTCCGGACTGAATAACAGTTGAATTGCAGCATTATTGGCAATTTGTACCACAAGTTTTTCATCAACCAATACGATGCCTTCGGTCATACTCTCGAGCAGCGTTTCCAGGCGAGCCCGACCTTCATGCACTTCGCCCAGAGTCTGTTTCAACCGTTCAGCCATAGTTTCCATAGTTGATGCAAGTTCTGCCAATTCTACCGGGCGATCAATTTTTATCCTTGCATCGAGATCGCCAGCGGCATACTGTTCAGCTGTTTTATGTATTTTCTTTAAAGGCTTTGTGATAGTCGTGATGCTTCTGGTGGTAATGACGCCCACAAGTACAATAAGAATCAGTAACCCATTGGTAAAAAGCTCGCGGTAGGTATGTTGATACCCTGCAAGTTGATTCAAGGTAGTTGAAACGCGGAGAATCGCAATATCAGGAAGTGCATCAACTCTCAATGCATGGTAGAGTACCGGAAGTCCCTGTGTGTCGCTTCGACGCTCACTCGTCCCCTTTCCCTGAGTTAACGCTTTCTGGACCTCTTGTCGCCAAAAATGGTTATCCAGTTCCTCTTCCGGATAATCGGAATCATACAATACCATCCCAGCAGGATCTATTATGGTGATGCGAAGGTGAGTTGTTTCATTGAACTGATCTAAGGTCCCTCTCATTACCGATGAGACCAAACCATCAGCATCTGATACAGCTGGTCCGTGTACCAGGACTTCCTTCAGATAATCACTAGTATCTGAAAGCATCGCATAGGTAGTCTCCCGTAGTGTCGTATTGAAGGAGCGCAAAGCTACAAAAAAACTTCCAAGCAAAGCCAGAAGCAGGACACTTACGGTAAGTACTATTAATTGCTTCCGGATGCTCTTTCCAATCATGCCGGCTCCTGTAATGAGTATCCGATACCCCAGACAGTTTTGATTGTTGTGCCTCCCTTTCCCATTTTGCGTCGGAGGCTGGCAATCTGAACATCAATTGATCGTTCGGTTACCGGATAATCACTGCCGCGCATCTCGGTGATTATTTGATTGCGCGTATATACACGTCCGGGAGATGATGCCAACAGGTGAAGCAGATTGAATTCTCCTGCGGTGAGATTCAGCTGTTCATTATCCCAGAATGCCTCATAGCGAGAGATGTCGATAAACAGATTACCCACCTGTAATTGATTCGATTCAGGTTCCTGAGCTTCGCGATGTGCTTGGAAAGTTCTTCGCAGCAGTGCTTTTACATTTGCTACGAGTACTTTTGGAGAAAACGGCTTCGGTAGATAGTTGTCGGCCCCGAGCTCCAATCCGGTAATAATATCACTTTCGTCAGTTCGAGCCGACACGATGATTACCGGTAAGTCTGCCTTTGCCCACGAAAAACGGAGGGTTTTCAGGACTTCTATACCGCTCTTTCCAGGAAGCATAAGATCGAGCATGATGAGGTCCAGAGGCTGTTCTTTAATGATACTGAGTGCTTCATCTCCAGAAGCCGCGCGGAGGGTGACATACCCTTCTCTTTTCAGGTGATAGCAGATAAGGTCCTGAATGTCCGGCTCATCTTCAACTACCAGTATCGTGCAACCATCGCTCATATGCTTACTGTATCGAAAAACACCCATCCTGTCATCGGTACCGTGTACCGAAATATTCATTATTGTTTTATCGATACATTAATACCTACTGGTATATCGCGGTGCTCTGTGTTACAATAAGTAAGCCCCTTGTGGGCGCAATTTCCCCAATAGGAGGAGACTCACCATGCCCTTCGTTGTACATTCTGAGAAAATGGAGCAGGAATCTGCCAAGCAGTACGCATATCGCATATTACGGCGGAATATTTTGCTGCTTGATATGGTTCCCGGAGAACCCATTTCTGAAAAGGAAATTGCCAAGAAACTCCAGCTAAGCCGTACACCGGTTCGGGAGGCGTTGCTTGAATTGTGTCGACAACGATTGGTGGAGATTTATCCACAACGAGGAACCCGTGTTGCTCTGATGGATTCCCGTCTGATTGATCAGGGACGATTTCTTCGGGAGACTTTAGAACTTGTGCTTCTGGAACTTGCCTGCAATAAGATTAGCAGTGGACAGATCGCAGCATTGGAGCAAAATCTGATTGAGCAGGAAATTGAAGCGGAAAAGGGTGATATCATTATGTTCTTCCAAAAAGATAATGATTTCCATCGATTGTTATTTAGAGCATGTAATAAAGATGCGGTCTATGATGCAATCGAAATATTTTTGCCCCATTTTATGCGAGAGCGGATGCTTCGTCTCTCCATGTTTGATACCAAAGAGTTGCTGGTTGATCACCGTCATATCCTTGAAGCAATTCGACGGGGAGATTGTAGAACTGCAAAACGGCATCTTTCTGAGCATCTTGATCATGTGATGTGTGATCAACAGTTGCTGCTTGATGCTTATCCGCAGTATTTCATCGCGCACGAAGGACTCTAGCTGTTTTGTACGATCTTCATGTGTGATAGGATGAAGGTGGTACAGCTATGGATACAGTAACAACTGAAACTATTCTCGAGAGTATTAACGACGGCGTATTTACCATTGACACTGATTGGCGTATTACGTCGTTTAATCGCGCAGCAGAACATATCACTGGGATATCTCGAAGTGATGCGATCGGACTGCGTTGTTCTGAAGTGTTTAAATCAAACATGTGTGAATCGCACTGTCCGCTTGCGGAGACTTTTGCTACGGGAAAGACGGTGATCAACCAAAGTGGTTATATCGTAAATCTTTCAGGAAAGCGGGTCCCAGTGAGTGTGTCTACGGCACTGCTACGGGATCAGAATGGGAAGATCATCGGAGGTGCAGAAACTTTCAGAGATCTCAGTGAACTGGAACAGTTGAGGAAGTTGCGTGCACGCGAACGTTTTGGTGAGATAGTGAGTAATAGTGAATCTATGCGCCGAATTGTACAGATGGTGCCCGCGGTTGCTCAAAGTGCTTCAACGGTACTCATCCTTGGGGAATCAGGTACGGGAAAAGAGGTGCTTGCTCGTACAATCCATAGTTGTAGTGGTCAGAAACAAGGGCCCTTTATTGCTGTTAATTGTGGAGCATTACCCGATACGCTGTTAGAGAGTGAATTATTTGGGTATCGTAAAGGAGCTTTTACCGGAGCGGATAAGGATAAACCCGGAAGATTCGCTCTCGCCCGAGGAGGAACCTTATTCCTTGATGAAATCGGAGACATCTCACCTGCAATGCAGGTGAAGTTGCTCCGTGTACTTCAGGAACACCAATTTGAACCCCTTGGGGCGAGAGAAGCAGAAAAAAGTGATGCACGAATCATCTGCGCAACGAACAGGAATTTGGAGAAACTCGTACAGCAGGGTAAATTTCGTCAGGATCTCTACTATCGCATACACATCATTGCGATGACTATTCCTCCTTTACGGGATCGTAAAGAAGATATTCCATTGCTTGCCGATCAGTTTCTTCATCGTTTTGCCGTATTGAATAACAAACCCATTGAGCGATTTTCCCCTGAT
Organism: uncultured Spirochaetaceae bacterium; assembly: GCA_964482325.1. GTDB lineage: Bacteria > Spirochaetota > Spirochaetia > Sphaerochaetales > Sphaerochaetaceae > CAYZJV01. The sequence continues at coordinate 119,485 of CAYZXD010000001.1, forward strand.
GTATATGGGCGCTTTTATGCCTATCGTTGGCCGGGAAATATTCGGGAGTTGGAAAATGCTGTGGAACGGGCTGTGGTGTTGTGCCCAGGGCCTACGATCACACTGCAAGATCTTCCGATGGAAATAGCCGAGATTTCACATAGTCTTGCTGATCAAGATCTCCAGCATGAGAATTTTTCCTCAAGTGTCATAAAACGAACGCATGTCGTTGATGATGCAGTTGCGCAGACAGAAAGAAAGCTCATTCTCAGTGCTTTGGATCGGCATGATGGTAATGTTTCCCGTGCGGCACAGGAGCTAGGCATGCATCGTGCCACGTTGTATCGGAAACTCAAAGCATTGTCAATTTCCTTCTGATAGATTGCGACAAGTGTCGCGTAAACGCGACAATATGCGACAATTGTTTCATGATAGTGTTGCAATAATGCGACAATTGGCTAGTACACTTTTCTTCATGACATTTTCACTGCTTATATTAACTCTCTGTATAGTAATAAAAAAAATACAATTCAGTTTGTTCTGATCCAACTTGGCACACTCTTTGCGAGTATATAAGCATGAAAGTGGCTATTACGGTTTGGCATGGAAGAATTGCTCCGCTATTTGATGTATCTCGACATGTACTGGTGGGAGAAACTGATGGATATGGTCGACCGATTAGCCAGTTGATGACACTTCAGCTACAAAGCGATGATGTCGAAAGAAAAGTTTCAACTTTAGCAGCGATGGGTGTTTCTGCAGTAATTTGCGGTGCAATCAGTAGAGAGTATGAAGAAGCCTTAGCCACTGCGGAGATTGAAATGGATGCGTTTGTCGCAGGTGAAGTGTCTGAGGTGGTTACCGCATGGGAAGCGGGAACCTTGCGGCAACGAGGATTTTCTATGCCTGGTTGTTCTTGCCCGCGTCATCGATGCATGCGTCGAGGACACCGGGCCAATGGTCGGCATGGCGGGCCGCATGGAGGACACCGGCAAAACCGGTGATCGAGTTTCACGAAATACGCTCCCGATAACGATCGGAGAGCAAAGGATAAGGAGGCAAGATATGCCAAGAGGTGATGGAACAGGAAGAAATGGTTTCGGCCCAATGACTGGAAGAGCAATGGGGTATTGTGCAGGATACGATGTCCCTGGCTATGTTAACGGTGGTGGTTTTGGTAACCGCAGATTTTTTGGCCGTGGTGGTCTAGGGTTTGGTTATCGTTCTGGAGGACGGTTTGGGTACGGACCGCGATCGGGTCGATTCGCTCCAGCAGCTCCCGCCTATGGTCAGTATTATGATGCAGGTGCTGAAGCTGACGATCTTAAAATGCATGCTGAAGCACTTGAGCGCGAACTGAAAAGTGTAAAAAGTCGAATCGATGCTTTGGAGAAAGAAGGTACAAAAAGGGAGGATACCGTATGATTGT
>CAYZXD010000002.1:0-116839 GCA_964482325.1 uncultured Spirochaetaceae bacterium
ATCATAAATTGGATTTTTCATGATTTTTTCTTGCATTTTTATGTTATCAAAAACACCTTTTAGGCAATACCTCAGGAGTTGACTTAACAACCGATTTGTTCCTGCCTCTGCCATCGGTTGGGATGATCTCACCGGTGACATCGTCAACACGTCCGATGAGAACCCGTTTGCTCCTGGATTGTTTGAGTTCCTTGACCCAGTACGATGTGGATTCATACGCGTAGGTGATTCCCGATCGCTTATCCTTCTGGTGGACAATTGCCATATCTACTCACCTCGTTATGTATTATAACTCATAACGAGGTGAAATGCAATAGAAATCGATAGACAAACTGCAATAATAAAAGAATTTGCGTCAGATTCAGCACCTAAATCTCGTTAGGTGTTTCGGGAAAGCAGGTAGAAACGGTGAGGGGAGTAGTCAATTAAAAAACCTAAAAAATCCCATAGGTATCTTCCATATTGATGATACTATGCCGGGAATAGTTGAAAACCTTCATGTTGCCAAAAGTAGAATGTTTCCTGGCGAAGGGGTGGCTCAGGCTGACATCTGGATTCAGACTGTTCTGACAATGGGCTATGAAGGTTACTATTCGCTGGAACTGTTTGACGATCAATTATATCGTCTGGATCCACAGACAGCTGCAAGTTTGTGCATGGAAAAGCTCACTGCTTTTAAAAACAGCCTTTAGTAGACGGAATACTTTTCGGGTGCATTCATGCATATTTTCTTAAATCATAATACGAAAAATATTTTATAATACGAAATATTTATAATTTATTATTATACATCAAATAACACTCATTCATATCATTTTTTACTAGATATATTAGCTAATAGGCGATACAGTTAACCTTGACGGGATACGGCAACAGTGGTACTATAAAGTTGTTGTATTACAATGCGAAAAATATTTTATAATACAGAAAACTTAAAGAGAGGTAAAACGTATGAGTGACGCTGCACAGTACATTGGATCATTAATCGAAAGAGCTCGAAAAGCACAGAAATCCATCGAGTTCGCAACTCAGGAACAGGTTGATAAGGTTGTCGAAAGTCTTGCATGGCATACCATCCAGCCGAAGTTCGCTCGGGATCTTGCAGAACTTGCTGTAAAAGAGTCCCGCATGGGTGATGTCGATAGCAAGTATGCCAAGATGATGGTTAAGGTCCGTGCCGGCTATCTCGATATGAAGGGCGCTCAGACTGTGGGTATCATCGAAGAGAATCATGAAAAAGGTCTCGTAAAGATTGCCAAACCTGTTGGTGTTGTCGGAGCTTTGGTTCCCTGTACCAACTGTGAGGCCACTCCGGTACTCAAAGCCTCTTGGGCGGTGAAGACCCGGAATGCTATTATTCTTGCTCCCCATCCACGGACCCAGAAGACCAATGCAATGGTTGTGGATCTGATGCGTTCCATATTGGAAAAGCATGGCATGGATCCCGATTTGATTATCAACATGGATCAGGTCAGCCTCGATAACAGCCAGGAACTGATGGCCCAGTGTGATCTCATTCTTGCTACCGGTGGTGGTGGAATGGTTAAGTCCGCTTATTCAAGTGGTACTCCTGCCTATGGAGTCGGTGCGGGTAACGCAGTTACTATTATTGACGAAACTCAGGATCTGAGTGAAGTTGCAGAAAAAATTCGTCGTTCAAAGACTTTTGATCAGGCAACCAGCTGTTCCTCGGAAAACTCCTGTCTAGTACTTGAGTCAGTCTACGATGACTTCATTGCTGCCATGGAAAAAGAAGGCGGTTACCTAGTAACAGCAGAAGAGAAAGAGAAGCTGCAGAAGGCTATGTGGCCTGATGGACATGCATTGAATAAGGATATCGTGGCACAGCCAGCTGCCAGTATTGCAGAAATTGCTGGAATCGACCTTCCTGAAGGAAAGACATTCATGATGGTTCCCGAAACTGGTATTGGAGCCGATTATCCATTCAGTGGTGAAAAGCTTTCTGTGGTGGCTACTATCTACACCTGGAAAGAGTTCTCTGAAGCCGTACAGATGGTCAATGATATCACCAACTATTCCGGTGCTGGACACTCCTGTGGTATCCACAGCTCAAACCGTGACCGCGTGCTTGAACTGGCAACCAAGGTGAATGTATCTCGAGTTATGGTCAACCAGCCGCAGTCTCTGTCGAACAGCGGTGCCTGGACAAACGGTATGCCTACGACACTGACTCTCGGTTGTGGAACCTGGGGTGGCAATATTGCCAGTGAAAACATCACTTTCAAGCATCTATTGAATACCACGTGGGTTGCATTCCCCATCGCCAGCAGACAGCCTAAGGATGAAGATCTGTTCAGTGATCATGTCCGCAGCGAGCAGCTGTAAGCAAGTACTGCAGAAGGAGGAGAACGATGTCACGAGAACATGAGCTTGCCCGCATGAAAGAGATGAAAGAAAAACTCCTGGAAGGTGGGGGAGCAGCAAAGAAGGATCAGCAGAAAGCGAAGGGGAAGATGTGTTCACGCGACCGCATTGATGCCTTTCTTGATACTGATTCGTTCGTTGAAAGTTTTCCCTATATAACCGCCCGGTCCACCGATTTCGGTATGGACCGGCACCGGTTTCCCGGTGATGGTGTAGTCGCTGGGACTGGATTAATCGATGGACGGCAGGTCTGGCTCTTTTCTCAGGACTTTACCGTTCTTGGTGGATCACTTGGTGAACAGCAGGCTGAACGGATCAACCGAGCACAGAAAATGGCTTTGCAGACCCGTACACCCTTCATCCAGATCAATGATTCCGGTGGCGCACGTATTCAGGAGGGAGTGTACTCACTCGATGGGTATGGCAAAATTTTCCGCGGTAATATTGATGCATCAGGAGTCGTGCCCCAGCTTTCGCTGATCCTCGGTCCCTGCGCAGGCGGGGCAGTCTATTCTCCGGCTCTTACCGACTTTGTCTTTATGGTGGATAAGGTGAGCCAGATGTATATCACCGGTCCCGATGTCATTAAGGCCGTTGTGGGCGAAGAAGTGACGCATGAGCAATTAGGCGGAGCAGCTACCCATAGCAGAAAGAGTGGAAATGCCCATTTTCACTGTGCTGATGAAGCTGAGTGTTTCGCTTTAGCTCGAAAATTACTCTCATATCTGCCGTCAAACAATACGGAATTACCTCCGGTAGTCGATACAAAGGATCCGGGTTCCCGCAAGACAAGTAAGATTGGTGAGATCATTCCTGAGTTCAATACCAAAGCCTACGATGTGCGTGAAATTATCAACGAGGTTTTTGACGCTGAGAGTTTCCTTGAGGTGCACAAAGAGTACGCACAGAATATTGTGGTGGGATTTGCACGGCTTGCCGGTCGTTCAGTAGGTCTTATTGCGAACCAGCCCAAGGTTCTCAGTGGTGTACTCGATATTAATGCATCAGATAAAGCTGCACGATTTGTTCGCGTATGTGATGCGTTTAATGTGCCGGTGATATCATTGGTGGACATCCCCGGATACATGCCGGGTACCGTTCAGGAATATGATGGAATCATCCGGCACGGAGCAAAACTGTTGTACGCTATTGGTGAAGCAGTGGTACCAAAGATTTCTCTGATTCTCAGGAAAGCTTATGGCGGTGCCTACATTGCGATGGCAAACCGATCACTTGGTTACGATCGGGTTCTTGCTCTCCCGTGTGCCGAGGTTGCGGTGATGGGAGCTCAGGGAGCTGCAAATATTATCTTCCGTAAGGAGATTGCTGCTGCTGCCGATCCTGCTCAGATGAGACGCCAGAAGATTGATGAGTTCCAGGAGAACTCCATGAATCCGTACGTCGCTGCGAAGGCAGGATTTGTTGATGATGTGATCGCATTCGATGATGTGCGACTTGAGTTGATTCGTTCGCTTGAACTTCTGATCAGAAAGCAGGAGACGAGAATTGAACGAAAACATGGGAATGTGCCACTATGATGATAGCAATCATTGCCTTCATCGCAGGAGTGGTAGTCGGGACAGTGATCTGCCTGATTGCCAAAAGACCGAAACAGACTGAGGTTGCATCTTCTGCAATCGAAAGTCTGCCGTGGATTGCCCGCAGTGGTCGCAATGATTTGCAGGCAGTCACACTAAGCGGTACTGCTCGATCAAGTGCCCAGGTGAAACAGAGAAGGTGGGATGCACTTACCAAATAGGTGATCCCGATATCATAGAGAGTAAATACATAGTTATGGAGGAACAAAATGAGTAAGAAGTATAAGAGTCCGTTGCATGAGATGGCAATGACCACCCCAACAGATTTCTGGAATGATTCCTGCGCAATCAGCGAATTGGAATATGCTATCGAAAACGGTGCTGTCGGTGCCACTACCAACCCCGTTATTGTGGGAAATGTATTAAAGAGTGAGATGCCCCAGTGGGAAGGTCGTATCCGTGAGTTGGTTGCGGAAAATCCTGAAGGCAGCGAAGAAGATATTACCTGGCTGCTCAATGAAGAGATGGCTGTTAAAGCTGGTAAACTTCTGCTTCCTGTTTTTGAAGAGTCAAAGGGCAAGAAGGGTAGAATTTCGATTCAGACCAATGCCAAGTATTATCGCAACTGGAAGCTGATGGCTGATCAGGCTACTCACTTTGATACCCTTGCTCCGAATATGCAGGTGAAGATGCCTGCTACCGCTGCTGGAATAAAGGCAGTTGAAGAAGCTACTGCTCGTGGTGTCAGCATCAACGCAACGGTGAGTTTCACTGTTCCTCAGGCAGTTGCTGTTGCAGAAGCTGTACAGCGTGGTCTTGAGCGTCGGAGAGCTGCTGGTGAAGATACCAGTATGATGAGCCCGATCTGTACCATCATGGTCGGTCGTCTCGATGACTGGTTGAAGGTCGTGATGAACAAAGAGAATGTTATCACTGATCCCGGTTATTTAGAGTGGGCAGGAGTGGCTGCATTCAAGAAGGCGTATGAGATCTTCCAGGAGAAGGGGTATGAAACCCGCTTGCTGGCAGCAGCTTACCGAAACCACATGCAGTGGTCCGAATTTATCGGTGGTGAAGTATCTCTGACCATTCCTGGTAAGTGGCAGAAACGTTTCAATGCCTCTGATGTCACCGTTGAAAATCGGATGGCAAAGCCGGTTGATCCTGCAATTATTGCAGAGCTGAGTAAGAAGTTCCCCGATTTCGTACGTGCTTACGAACCCTATGGAATGAAGCCGGAAGAGTTTGACTTCTTCGGTTCGACTGCACGAACCCTGCGTGGATTCATCAAGGGATACGAAGAGACTCTGGGTATGGTACGTGATATCATGCTGCCTAACCCCGACAAATAGATCGAAAGAACAACGGAATTATCACACCCCTCGGAACTGTTCGGGGGGTGTTTCATTCATGGTGAGATTATGTCTTTTTATGACTATCCGCTAGTTGTGCATCTGCAATGCACCGCAGCTTTCTCTGATCACCAAGGAGGGTTGGACCTGAATTTCCTTGCCGCGCCTACTTCGTTTGGTTTCTATCAACTGAAGAAGTCGCTCACAGGCCAGTACCGCAATTTCCTCTCGCGGCTGGTGGACTGTGGTGAGGTAGGGATGGAAATAACTGCTGAGTTCAATATCGTCGTATCCCACGATGGCAATGTCTTCAGGTACGCGTATCTGGTGTCGCCTCAGCGCTTCTATAATGCCGAGTGCCATGATATCGGTATGGGCAAAGATAGCGGTCACTGATCGTAGCAGCTCTGTATGCTGCATGATGAGATTATAGCCCGACTGGAATGATCGATCCCCATAGAGGATCAACTGTTCATCTATGGGAATATGATGAGCCGCAAGGGCTGCTTTATAGCCTCTTCTGCGCTGTTCGTATTCATCAGCTCCTGCTAGTACCTGAGCTGAAACACATAAGATGTTTTTATGGCCTAATGAGATCAGGTGTTCAGTGGCAATGTATCCTCCACGATAATGATCGCTGTAAATCTGGTTTACTGCCCCGGTGTTCGTTGAATCCTGATGAAAATGGAGAAACACATAGGGGATATGGGAGCTGCGAAGGAATGCGAGGGTCTGCGGAGGAATCTGTGAGCGTGCGATGATCAGGCCATCGACTTTTCTGCGAATGATCAGTCGTTTGATAGCATCGGCTCCAGTGAACCGATTCTCCTGAAATGCGATGATCAGATCCATATCACGTTCTTCAAGAGTTTGCCGCAACTGGGTATGAAGAGCCCCATAGTAGAGATTTACTCCGAAGTCCATGTAATCATCAGGGAAGATCACGCCGATGGTATTTGATTTGTTTGTACTGAGTCCGCGTGCATTTGCATTGAACTCAAATTCCTGTTCCCGGGCGATTTTCAGGATACGTTCACGGGTTTCTTCCGAGATGAGCGGGCTGTTGTTGAGTGCACGGGATACGGTGGACTGAGAAACACCGGCGAGAGCTGCAATATCTTTTGTGGTTAGCGCCATAGCTACCTTCCCTCATGCAATCGTATGCATTTATCGTAGAAGGGTGTCTCGTATTTGTCAATCATTTCATTCTCTAGTTTTACGGTGTTTCAAGAAAGATATCTCTTTACAGATTACGATCTCTCGTATACTATTAGAGCATATGCAACCGTATGCATAAATAGGGGGAATTATGGCAAATATTCAAGTTGGCATTATTGGAGCCGGAAGAATCGCGTATGTGCACGCGAATAATATCGTCAGAAACATTCCATTTGCGGATGTGAAAGCGATCAGTGATCCGTATTTGACGGACAAGGCTCGTGAATGGATTGCTGATCTCGGCATCCAGACCGTAACTGATGATTATCAGGCATTGCTCAAGGATCCTGAAATTCAGGCAATCATTATCTGTTCACCGACTAATCTGCATGCTCAGATGATCCGTGAATCGGTTCAGGCAGGAAAGGACGTTTTCTGTGAGAAGCCCATGGATCTTGCTTCTGCAGAGATCAGAAAAACTCTTGATGTGATCAAGGCTTCAGGTAAGAAGGTTCAGGTTGGATTCAACCGTCGTTTTGACCATAACTTCGCAGCTCTTCAGGAAGCAGTAGCAACCAAGAAGATCGGCGATCTCCATCTCGTACGTATTACCAGCCGGGATCCGTCCCCACCACCAGTTAGCTATGTGAAAGTCTCTGGCGGTCTGTTTAAGGATATGACCATTCATGATTTCGACATGGTCCGCTTCCTGACCGGTAGTGAAGTTGAAGAAATCTTTGCTTATGGTGCTGTTCTTGTTGATTCAGCTATTGGCGAAGCTGGTGATATTGATACCGCTGTCATCTCTATGAAAATGAAAAACGGATCTATTGCCTATATCGATAATAGCCGTGAAGCAGTATATGGCTATGATCAGCGTGCTGAAGTGTTCGGTTCAGCTGGTGCTATGGAAACCCAAAATGACAAGCCGAATACCGCAGTATTCAGTGGGAAAGATGGTGTGACCGGTGAAAAACCGATGTACTTCTTCCTTGAGCGGTACAATGATGCCTTTACGGTTGAGATGAAGGCGTTCCTTGAGGCGATCAGAGACGACAAAGATGTCCCCGTTGGTGGAATCGATGGTCTTTATTCTGTACTCATTGCAGAAGCAGCTCTTGAATCGATGAAGAGTGGGAAGAGTGTAAAAGTCAATTACTAAGGAGTATTACCCATGAAGACAGCATTGAATAGAATTACGATGCCGAATACTTCACTTGCAGATTTTCTCGCTGCTGCAAAGAAGATGGGTTTTGATGCCGTGGAGGTCAGAAATGATCTCCCCGGCGGTAAGATTCTCGATGGCATGAATCCCGCTGATGTAAAAAAACTCTGTGCAGATATTGGAGTAGGTATTATCACCATTAATGCATTGCAGCGGTTCAATGACCGTGTCGAGTTCCTTGATGCACGGGTAGCTGAGCTGAAAGATCTGGTAGCAACTGCAAAAAATGCCGGTATTGGTGCAGTAGTGCTCTGTCCGGTAAATGATATGGACGAGTCACGGTCTGCCGAGCAGCGGATGAATGATACTGTGGCAGCATTAAAAGCATATGCACCGGTATTTGCTGAAGCCGGGGTAAAAGGGTATCTGGAACCGCTTGGTTTTGAGCAGTGCAGCCTTCGTTTTAAAAAGGATGCAGTGACGGCTATAGAGCGCTCAGGTTGCTCATCCTGTTATAAGGTCGTGCATGATACGTTCCATCACTATCTTTCCGGTGAGAAAGAACTGTTCCCACAGTTGACCGGTCTGATTCATATGTCCGGAGTGCTTCCGGGCAAAGAAGTTGTTGATATTACTGATGATGACCGTATTCTAATCACCGATGAAGATGTTATGGGAAATAAAGTACAGGTTGATGCACTCGTTGCAGGTGGATACAATGGGTACTGTGCGTATGAGTGCTTCTCTCCTGAAGTACAGAAGCTTGATGCTTCGGCTCTAGCTCAGGAAGTCAAAGACAGTCTTGCACTCATGTTTGCGCACTGAGGAGGTTTGTAGACGTAATGGTAGTAAGAAAAGAGAAAGCATTTGAGAAAGGATATAACGCAATCACTGAGATCCATGGAAAGCATCCCGAGATGATGCTGGACTTCGGTATTCTCATTTTAGAGAAGGGTGATACGTACAAGTGTCAGCTGGATCTTGAACGGGCTTGGTTACTGATCAAAGGTACGATAGAATTTCAGTGGGAAGGTAAGAGTCAGCAGGCTTCACGATTTTCCTGCTTTGATGAAGGTCCTTCAGTTCTCCATGTTCCATCCGGTGTAGCGGTAACAATCGTCGCTCAGGAAAACAGTGAACTGTGTGTAGAACGGTCGGAAAACGAAAAGATCTTTACCAGTAAATTCTATGCTCCTGAAGATACTCGCAGTGATGTGTTTGGTGCCGGAGTACTCAATGAGGCTTCGATTCGGACAGTGCGGACAGTATTCGACGGCGAAATTGCCCCTGATTCTCAGATGGTGCTCGGAGAAGTAATCAATCATCCGGGTAAATGGTCCAGTTATCCTCCTCATGATCATCCCCATCCGGAGATCTACCACTACCGGTTGTATCCGCAGCAGGGTTTTGGGGTTTCCCTCCTTGATGAGGATCCCTATGTGGTCAAAGATGGCGATACCTCTCTGATCTTTCCTAACAAGACGCACTCACAGGTAGCCGGTGCGGGATATGCGATGTATTACATCTGGATGATTCCCCATCTTCCTGGAGATAAATGGTTGCCAACTACACGATACTTCCGCAAAGAGCATGAGTGGATGCTTGATAAAGAAGTGAAGATCTGGCCTGAGCGACCATATGAAGAGCCAAAACAGTAGTAAAAAGGAGAATTGTGATGAGTAGTACAGTGCGATTGACCATGAGCCAGGCTCTGGTTCGATTTCTCGATAATCAGTATATAGAGTTTGACGGTAAGGAACAGAAATTCGTTGAGGGCGTTCTCGGTATTTTCGGTCATGGTTGTGTGGTTGGTATTGGAGAAGCCTTACAGGAATCTGATCACTCATTAAAATTTTTCCAGGGACATAATGAGCAGGGTATGGCACATACTGCCATAGCGTATGCAAAACAGAATCTCCGGAAAAAAATCATGGCTGTTACCTCCTCTATCGGTCCTGGTGCGTTAAATATGGTTACAGCAGCTGGCCTGGCAACGACTAATCGAATTCCTTTATTACTGTTGCCTGGGGATGCGTTCGCCTGTAGGCAACCCGATCCGGTATTACAGCAGGTAGAACAATTCCATAATTACACACTTACCGCAAATGATGCATTTCGCGCTGTATGTAGATATTGGGATCGGATTGAGCGTCCTGACCAATTAATGAGCGCAGCAATTAATGCCATGCGCGTTCTTACCGATCCAGCCGATACTGGTGCGGTATGTCTAGCACTTCCTCAGGATGTTCAAGGTGAAGCCTATGATTATCCTGAAACCTTCTTTAGAAAGCGGGTACACAGTATCGAGCGGAGAGAACTTACCAACAGCGCACTTAAGAAAGCGGTAAACATGATTTCTCAAGCAAAGCGTCCGCTTGCTATATGTGGTGGGGGTGTTCGTTATTCTGAAGCTGGTCAGGCGCTTGCAGAATTTTGTGAAACCTTTGGTATTCCTTTTGGCGAGACACAGGCTGGAAAGAGTGCGGTAACGTATGATCATCCCATGAATTTGGGAGGGATGGGTGTTACGGGAGGTCTTGCTGCTAATGTTATTGCAAAGGATGCAGATCTTATCATAGCAGTTGGAACGAGGTTGTCTGACTTTACTACCGGAAGTAAATGGAATTTTCAGAATCCGGAGGCGCAAATACTTTCTTTGAACGTGAATAGCTTTGATGCCTATAAAATGGACGGTACTCCACTATTGTGTGATGCACAAGCGGGACTTGCTGCGGTAACTCGTGAACTGAATACGATTTCGTATCACACAGAAAAGGGATATGAAAAGGATATTGCTGCCGCTCGAAAACAGTGGGAAGCAGAAGTTGATACGTTGTACACCACTGAATTAGGTCCAAACGGATTGTATTCTCAGATGCGGGCACTGGGTATCATGAATGAAGAAGTATTCTCTGATGATGCCATAGTGGTAGGAGCTTCCGGAAGTCTTCCTGGAGACCTGCAGCGTGTATGGCGGTCAAGAAAACCTGAAGTGTACCATATGGAATATGGTTTTTCCTGCATGGGCTATGAAATTGCGGGGGCTTTTGGTGCAAAACTCGCAGCACCTGATCAGCCAGTATATTCAATGGTGGGAGATGGTAGCTTCGTGATGTTGCACTCAGAACTGCTCACCAGTATTCAGGAAGGGGTGAAGATCAACATCATCCTCTTCGACAACAACGGATTCGGTTGTATCGATAATCTGCAAAGAAGCCAAGGTATTCCTAAATTTGGTTGTGAACTCCGTTTCAGAAATCCAAAGACTGGAAAGGTCGATGGAGAAGGGGAGTTGGTTCCTGTTGACTACGCGAAAATTGCCGAAGGGTATGGATGTAAAACGTGGACCGTACGTAACAGTGATGAACTGAAAGCAGCTTTGAAAGAAGCAGCTGAAAGTCCAGTTACTACATTGATTGACATTAAAGTAGATCCTGATTCGATGACCGGTGGATATCTCAACTGGTGGCGTGTCGGTACACCTGAGGTATCACAAAAAGAATCGGTAGTGAAGGCCCATAAAAAACTTGTTGAAGAAATTGCTAAGGCAAAACAATACTAAGGAGATCACTGGTATGGATAAGGGTAAAGTGAAGCTGGCTATGGCACCGATTGGGTGGACCAATGATGACATGCCTGATTTGGGTAGTGAAAATACGTTTCAGCAATGTGTGAGTGAGATGGCTTTAGCCGGTTATACGGGTACCGAAGTAGGGAACAAGTATCCTAAAGATCCTGCCGTATTAAAGAAAGCATTAGATTTACGGGGCGTGCAGGTGTGTAACCAGTGGTTTAGTAGCTATCTGACCACAGAAGATTATAGTGATGTTGAAAAAGCTTTTGTAGCGCAACTGGATTTTCTTGAGCCACTTGGTTGCCGAGTGATCGGACCTGCCGAGCAGGGACTGAGTATTCAGGGTAAGATTGATACTCCAGTACTTACCGAGAAACCCTATTTTTCTGAGGATCAGTGGAAACGTCTGACCACTGGCTTGAACAAACTGGGGAAGATCGCACGTGATCGTGGGTTCAGGATGTGTTACCACCATCACATGGGCACCGGTTGTCAGCTGATTGAGGAAGTGGATCGCCTGCTTGCAGAGACTGATCCTGATCTGGTTTGGCTGTTGTTTGATTCAGGTCACTTCACCTTCAGTGGTCATGATCCTGTGGAAGCAGTGAAACGATACATTGATCGTATCGGTCATGTACACCTGAAGGATCTGCGACCGGCTGTGTTTGAACAGGTGAAGAAAGAGAATATGAGCTTCCTTGATGCTGTCCGCGCCGGAGTATTCACCGTACCTGGAGATGGTTCCATTGACTTCCCGGCAATTTTTGCTGTACTCGAAGAGCATGACTATTCAGGTTGGATGGTTGTTGAAGCCGAGCAGGATCCTGCAAAGGCTAACCCATTTGAATATGCAAAAATGGCTCGTTCCTATATCCGTAAGCATACCGATTTATAATTCTCAGGTATTCTTACCGTATCATACTGCCCCCTGTCCTACCGATAGTTGTGTAGGTAATCAGGTGGGCAGTTTTTTATATATGCTACCCGTATCTCTAGTTACTCTCTGGATTCCATATTTTATGAACACTTTCTGGACAAATATGGCCAGGTATGGTTTAATGAAGTGTGATTTTATATTATGAAAAGCATAATTATCATGCAAAATAATGTGTCTTCTTATCACCTGTGTAGCCTTGTGCTGACTGAGAGACACCCAATAGAGAAAGAGTAGTACCATGAATTCAATTAAATCGCTTGAACGCGCCATAGATATTTTGTTCTCCTTTTCGTCAGAGAAGCCGGAACAGACTCCACTTGAAATTGCCGAATCGGTAGGGATCCCTGTTCCCAGTGTGTATCGTTTTTTGTATACCTATGTGAAAAAGGGATTGCTGGATCAGAATAAAAAAACAGGATTATACTCACTGGGATTTGATCTGCTCCGTTTGGAAGCAGCGCTGCGAAATAAGTTCAGCATGGAACAGATTATGAAGCCGGTTCTTGAACATATCGCCGGGATTACCGAAGAGACTGTTCAGATCACTATTTTGAATAAAGACCACGGCATGTTGCTCTTTTCCGAAGACAGCCCGAAACCACCCCGTTTTGTTCCTGAATTCGGTTCGCTAGTTCCCTTGTATGCCGGGTGCACCGTACAGGTGATCATGGCGTATCTTCCTGTCGAAGAGCAGGAGAGAATTATTGCCGGTGGAATTAAGAAAATCGGTCCAAAATCGATTCTTTCAGAGGAAGATCTGCGTAAGCGGCTCACTGAGATCAGAAGAGATGGGTATGCAGTTTCTTACGAGGAGTTTTATCCCGGTTCGATCGGGATATCCACCCCGATCTTTATTTCAAAGGATAAGATTTTTGCATCATTGTCGGTAAGTGGACCCATCGAACGGCTGGAACATAAGAAACAACAGGTGATCGACCTGCTGGTTGAACAGGCTTCAGTACTCTCTGATCGGCTCTCTATTCGCCAAGGGTAAATCAATCAGGCAAGATAGTAGATTCCTTCTGGTCCAGCTAGTGTTTTTTAGCGTGACAATGTTCAGTAATTTAAGACTCGGAAATGAAAGCTTCTTTGTGTGATTATTCCCCTCCAAATATATTAATATGCTATGCTATATGCGTGTTTCAGAGATGTGCATGATCGTTAACGGGTTTTGTAAATGAATACCGTAACAATGATCTGTATTTCGGTACACGGTACAGTTGGGAGAGCTTATGGAGCTGGTCAGTAAATTGCGAAAGAGGGAAGTAGAAAATAATCCTATTTCTGTAGGAATTATTGGGAGTGGCCAAATGGGGTCTGGTCTTGCCCATGCGGTGCATGCTGTTTCAGGAATGAGCGTGCGAGCAATAGCTGATATTGATGTTGCTAAAGCTAAAGATGTATTTTTAGAGCTCGGGTATAATTCAGATGATATTGTGGAAGTCAACACAAAATCACAGGCTGAAGATTTGCTCAAACGTAATAAATGTCTCATTTCTCAGGATGCTCTGCTGTTAACTGGAATTGATGGACTTGAAGCAAATGTAGAGGCAACAGGGGGAACTGATATTGGTGCCCGAGTTGCGTATCATTCCATTATGAGTCACAAGCCCATTATCATGCTGAATGTCGAAACTGAAATTACGGTAGGATGGTATTTGAATACACTAGCACGAGCTCAAAATTCTCTGTATACCGTAGCCTCCGGAGATGAACCGGGTGTCTGTAAAATGCTCTATGAACAAGCCACACTTATGGGATTCTCTGTAGTTGCGTTGGGTAAAGGGAAAAACAATGTAATAAATTATGAGTCAACAGCAGATCTTGTACAAGAAGAAGCTCTAAGTAAAGGGATGAACCCCAAAATGCTTGCTGCTTTTCAAGATGGAACCAAAACGATGGTGGAAATGGCTGCGGTAAGTAATGCTACCGGACTTATTCCTGATGTTCCCGGGATGCATGGGCCGTGTGTTGAAGTTGAAGACCTCGTAAAAGTATTTATTCCGCAAAAAGATGGTGGAATTTTCTCTGAAGCGGGTAGGGTTGATTTTTCTACCGGGCCTATTGCCCCAGGTGTATTTGCCATTGTTCATTCAGACGATAACCGAATACAGAAGGAGATGAAATTCATTACCCGAGCTGACGGTCCTTACTATCTCCACTTCCGACCATATCATCTCTGTAACTTAGAAACTCCACAGTCCATTGCTGAAGCAGTGCTCTTGCATGAAACTACTGTTGTTGCTGAACAGGTTTATGCTGAAGTGGTGTGTAAAGCGAAAAGGACTATTAATCAAGGAGAACGTCTGGGAGGAATTGGAGGAACAGAGTGGTATGGGCACATCATGACCAGAACCGAAGCTCTTTCCTCCCATGCAATTCCGATCGGAATAGCTGAACGAGCCATCGCAAGAAGAACTATAAATAAACATTCCATTATCACCGCAGATGATCTCATACTTGATGATACCACCTTTATCTATCGGTTGCGGAAACTGCAGGAATCTATGCTGGAGGATTAAGTGAATACCATGAAAGCTGTAGTTGTGAGAAAACCAAATGACTATATCGTAACTGAAGTTGCAACACCCGCCGTACCCAAGGGAGGCCTGCTGCTGAAGGTTGAGGCGTGTGGACTGTGTGGTTCTGACTTAAGGATGTTACGATCAGGTCATGATGCAATTACTTTACCTTGGATTATTGGGCATGAAATTTGTGGATCCGTTGTTGATATTGGTCAGGACTATGCCACCTCTTGGAATAGAGGAGAGCGATTATCAGTAGGGCCTCTTGCATATTGTGGGGTATGTGATTTCTGTACTTCCGGACGGTATGAACTTTGTGAGAATCAACGGGAAATCGGGAAACACTGGCCGGGCGGCTTTGCAGAATATTTGGCAATCCCCGAACCGTGTGTGAAGTTAGGTAATATTCAACGAGTCCCTCAGCACATGGAGAGTACACACGCAACGATCGTGGAGCCAGTTTCATCGTGTGTAAATGGACAGGAGAAAGCTGAAGTGACTATTGGAGATACGGTAGTGATATTCGGATCAGGGCCTATAGGCTGTATCCATATTTCTTTGGCACGAGCTCGGGGAGCCTTCCGTATCTATGTGATTGATATCTCACAACATAGATTGGATATGGTGTCCGCATTCCAGCCGGACGAAACTATAAATGCATCAGAAGTGGACCCTGTTGATCTTGTGCTGAAGCTTACAGGTGGTAAAGGAGCTGATGTCATCATTGTTGCCACTCCTGCGCCAACAGCAACGGTGGAGGCACTGCAAATGGCACGAAAGGGCGGGCGTATTCTACAATTCGGTGGGATGGCACAGCAAGAGAGTAAACCGAATATCGATATCAATCTGATTCATTATCGAGGGCTTTCTCTAATTGGTCTTACCACTTTTGGGCCAAAGCACAATCAGATCGCAATGCAATTAGTTCAATCTGGGCGTATACCTGCAGAAAAACTCATCACTCATACATTTCCGCTACGTGAGTTTGTTCAGGGAGCAAGAATTGCACTGGAAGGGAAAGCATTGAAGACAGTATTTGTTCCCTGATCTAGTTCAACAAATGAGCAACAGCCTGTTTCCACCCGTCGTACTGCTGTTCACGCCACTGCATATTCTTTTCTGGTTGGAAGATTTGCTCAACTTCCCTCATTTTTTCAATTTCTTCCAATGAGTTCCACACTTGAGTAGCTAGGCCACCCATATACATTGCTCCGGTTGCCGAAAGTTCTTCGATACTGGTTCTTACGACAGGAACACGCGAAATATCAGCTTGAAATTGCATGAGAAATTGATCACGAGTAGGTCCGCCATCAACTCTAAGTTCTTGGAGACTAATACAGGAGTCTTCCCGCATTGCTTCAATGACGTCCTGTATCTGATAAGAAATCGATTCTTCTGCTGCCCGTACGACATGAGCCTTTTTCGAACCTCGTGAGAGGTTGCTGATCACTGCTCGTACGTCACTATTCCAATACGGAGCACTGAGTCCCACAAAGGCTGGAACAAGATATACACCATCATTTGACTCAACCGATGCCGCCAGCTGTCCAGCCTCCTTAGACGAAGCAATGAGTTCCAGATCATCCACCAGCCATTTAATTGTAGCCCCGGTACAGTTGATATTCCCTTCAAGCACATATGTAACTTCATTATTCACAGCATATCCGATTGAAGAAACCACCTTGTTACTGGATATGACACTCTGATTTCCCGCATTCATCATAACTGAAGAACCAGTTCCATAGGTGGCTTTCGCCATTCCCACTGAGGTGCAGCATTGAGCAAAAAATGCTGCATGCGAGTCGCCCAACACACCTGCGATCGGTATCTCTGTTTCGAATAACCCGGGTTTGGTTGTTCCAAAGAAATCATCTGAGCTGCGTACTTCCGGCATCATGTCCAAGCGTAATCCAAAAAGCGAGATGAGTTCCTCATCCCATTTCAGTTCATGAATATTGTAAAGCTGTGTTCTACTGGCGTTTGAATAATCAGTAGCATGCATCTTCCCGTTAGTGAGATGCCAGATAAGGTAGGAATCCATTGTTCCAAAAAGGAGTTCTCCGCATTGGAGTTTTTCTGAAGCTCCTGGAACATTTTCCACAATCCACTGTGCTTTTGCTGCTGCAAAGTAAGGTGAAAGAATCAACCCTGATTTTTCTTTCACCAGTGAAGACTTACCTGCACCAGCGATTCTTCTGCATTGCTTGTCAGCACGATTACATTGCCATACAATCGCATTCATAATCGGTCGACCGGTACTGCGTTCCCACACAATAGTTGTTTCTCTTTGATTAGATATTGAAATGCAGATAATATCTTTGCTGGTGATTCCTGCTTTCTTCATGACTTGATTCATGGCGGTTACACAGTTTTGGAAAATCTCCTCAGGATCATGTTCCACCCAACCAGGTTGAGGATAGAATTGTTGGTGAGCAATATCTAATCTGTGTAAAAGTTTTCCATCACGTGTGAACAGTAATGCTTTCGTTCCGGAAGTTCCCTGATCAATCGTGAGAAAATACGATCCTTTGGTTTTGTCATTTTGAGCAGGAACAGATGGTTTCATACTTCGACCTCCAGGTATAGTAATCTCTGGTTGTTGATTACAATTTTCGGTGTTTTCAGGTTTTCTGTAGCATCTGGTGAGCTATCTTAGCGATACCTTCCGGGGTAAGGTTATAATGCCTGAATACATCTTTGGATTCTCCTTCAATGGGGATCTCATCAGGAATACCAAGGATTTTCATGGGAACGGGATGCTCAGATACGACCACTTCCGCAACGGCTGCGCCAAGTCCTCCGAAGATACTATGTTCTTCAACAGTAATGATAGCTTTTGTCTCTTTCGCAGCTGCAACAATTACTTCCCGATCAAGGGGCTTAATCGTATGCATATCTATAACACGCATCGAAACGTTATCTGTCTCAAGAATCTGTGAAGCCTTGAGAGCCTTTTCAACCATCTCCCCTGATGCGATTACCGTGATATCAGAACCAGGAGAGAGTACATTGGCTTTGCCGAAGGTGAAGCTTCCATCAGCAGAAGTATAAACATCTGGAACAGCAGCACGTCCCATACGGACATACACCGGTCCTTCAGTACGTGTCATCCATTCCGTGATAGCTTCGGTCTGGAATCGGTCAGCAGGAATAATCACGGACATATTCGGAAAAGTCCGCATCACCGCGATATCGTGCAAGCTCTGATGTGAGAATCCCAATGCTCCATAACTGACTCCTCCACTTATTCCTACCACTTTCACACCATTATTTGAGTAGACAACATCGACTTTTATCTGCTCAAGGCTTCGTGTGGAAAGGAAACAGGCAGGAGCGCACACAAATACTTTTTTTCCGAACGATGCGATACCTGCAGCGATGCCGATTTCGTTCTGTTCGGCAATGCCAACCTCAACGAACTGTTCAGGATAACGGTTTGCATAATCGTTCAGTGTTACCGATCCTCTTGCATCACTGGTTACTACCATGATATCGGGATTATCTGCAGCAAGTCTGATGAGCGTATCAGTAAATGCTTTTCGACAGGGTATTGACTGTTTTCCATTACTCATTTTTTGTCTAACTCCTGTATGTATGTTTCGATTTCTTTCATTGCCTGATTGAACTGTTCTTCGGTGGGAACTCCATGATGCCATTTAGCAACATCTTCCATATAAGAAATGCCCTTTCCTTTTGTTGTTCTCGCAATAATCATTTTGGGTGTATCAGGAATAGGTGGCGCTTTAAGGATTGCTACGAGATCAGCAATACTGTGGCCGTCTACTTCATGTACATCCCAGCCAAAAGCTTTCCATTTTTCAGCAAGCTTATCGAGTCGCATCACATCTTCTGTATTTCCACTGATTTGAAGGTAGTTCCTGTCGATAATCGCGGTAAGGTTATCTAATTTGAAATTCGAAGCAGCCATTCCTGCCTCCCATACAGATCCTTCAGCTTGCTCCCCGTCGCCCATGACGCAGTAAACTTTCACACCTGGATTAAACTTCTTTGCTGCTAAAGCCATACCTACCGAACAAGAAAGACCATGACCTAAAGCTCCAGTATTCAATTCAACTCCCGGTACTTTTACTGAGGGATGACCGATCAGACGGGATTTATATGATGAAAAAGTATTGAGTTCCTGGGGATCGAAAAAACCTTTATCTGCGAGTATGTTGTATAAACCTTCAACACTGTGACCTTTGCTCATAATGAACCGATCACGATCAGGATCTTTCGGATTTTCCGGTGTCACATGTAACACCTCATAGTAGAGAACCGTGAGGATATCCACGCTCGACAAAGCTCCTCCGGTATGCCCACTCTTAGCCTGGTAAATCATTTTGAGAAGGTTCATTCGGATCTGAGCTGCCTTTTTCTTTAGAAATATTGTTTTCTCCATAGCCCTTTCCTAATTGTTCCGAGATAGAAAGAAAATGTTTCTTTACGAACACCATTCTATCGTCTATAATCTACCTTGTCAAACATTTTATTGTTGATGAGAATAGTTTCTGGATTGCCGACGTTTTTAAAGATGTACCTTCATCTAGCATGAAGAAAAGAAAAACTAGAAAAGAAACAAAAAGTTGCTATAATAGGACATTGTAGAAGTGGAGATTCACATGAATAAAAAAGACCGACATCAACAGATTATTGCTATGCTGAAACACAACAATTATATCAGTGTGGCTGAACTAGCGGAGAAATTCGATACCACTGTTGTTACTATTCGAAGAGATCTCGATATGTTGGAGCACCAGAAGATCATCAATAGAATTCATGGGGGAGCAGTCCTTCAGGAAACTGAACATGTGCTTCCTACCTTTACTGAAAGATTGCGAAAAAATAGTCAGGAGAAACAAGCGATTGCCAGAGAGGCAATTAAACTTATACATGATGAGCAAATAATATGTCTTGATGATAGTACTTCGGCACTGACACTTTTGAATTATTTCCCTTTTGAGCTACAGGCATCCATCATTACTACTGGCTTGAAGACCGCTGTAGAGCTCTGCCGATTCCCCAATATTGAGGTCATTATTGTGGGGGGAACTATCCTACATGCTACCTACACCAGCAGCAGTGTTCTTGCTACTTCTTTCATAAGGCAGTTCAATGCAGATATAAGTTTTCTTTCTACGCGTGCAATTAATACCGCAATGGGAACCTATGAATCAAATATTGATTTGGTGGAAGAAAAGCGAACGGTATCCTCGATCGGTAGAAAAACTGTACTTCTTGCTGATAATACCAAATTTGAACGACGGTCTATGTGCCAATCATTACAAATGCAGGATATCGATATTCTGATCACTGATAGTAATACTCCATCAGCTATAATAAAGGAGATACGAAGAAAGGGTGTTGAAGTGATTGTAGCTGCTCTTGATGCCTGATGATGGTATTGATTGGCACCTTTCATCTCTATACATAAAAACAAATTGAAGAAATTTTATGATGTTTTGTAAGATAAATTAATTCCACCAGTGATCTGATCAGTTGAACTATTTAAAAAATATCTTCTTAGAATCTGTAAAAAATACTGTTTCTTTTCATACATAGGTTATCAAATAATATCCATATGTTCCGAATTAAGCTACAAATTTTTCTTGACAGGTGGAAATTGTCGGGTTACGATGTTCGAAAAGGAAAGAAATTTGTTTATATAAAACATTTTCACCTGAAAAATACAGTATGAGGTATCCAAATGAAAAAGATTGATTCTATTCCCAAAAAGATGAAGGCCTTGGTTGCTCATGGGGCAGGAGATTTCCGGTATGAAGAAGTTGCTGTTCCTAAAATCAATGAAGATGAGATTCTCATTAAATCGTTGGGATGTGGCATTTGCGCCGGTGATATCAAGTCTTTTCACGGTGCGGGCATGTTCTGGGGTGACTCCATCAATCCTCAATGGCAGATTCCTCCGGTAAATACGGGTCATGAATTTTACGGTGAAGTAGTAGCCATCGGAGATCGTGCCGCCGAAAAATATCAGGTAGGTCTCGGAGATTGGATTGTTCCCGAACAAATTATCCCATGCTGGGAGTGTCGCTTCTGTAAGAGTGGTCATCCATGGATGTGTCAGAAACAAGATCTATATGGGTTCCAGGCAGGAATTTCTGATGGGGGAATGGCAGATTATGTGCGAATAAACTCAAGAAGTATTGTGCACAAAGTTCCAAAGACCATGCCTCAAGCAGCTGCAGCAATGATAGAGCCGGTTTCATGTGCGGTGCATACGGTCGAACGTGCCGATATCCAGTTTCATGATGTAGTGGTTGTTGCTGGATTAGGACCGATTGGACTCTGTAAGCTGCAACTTGCAAAGATGAAAAATCCAAAGTTGCTTATTGCTATTGACGCTAAACCAAAACGTCTGGAAGTAGCTAAGAGCCTCGGGGCTGATGTGGTAATTAACTTCACGGAAGAAGACAGCATTGCAAAGGTTCTCGAACTTACCGATGGGTATGGTTGTGATGTCTACATTGAAAACTCCGGGCATCCTTCTGCAGTCGTAAATGGGCTTCAGATGATTAGAAAGATGGGTACGTTTGTTGAGTTCAGCGTGTTTTCCCAGCCTACCAGCGTTGACTGGAGCATTATTGGTGACCGAAAAGAGTTGAATATCAAAGGATCTCATATTAGTGGCCCCCATGGATATGAAATTGCTATCGATTTTCTTAATAAAGGCATATTGAAGGTTGACCAGATCGTTACTCATACCTTCCCACTCCAGGAATGGGAGAAGGCATACGAGATGTCAGGGAAAGGTGATGAATCGATCAAGGTACTCGTGATTCCTGAAGTGAACCAGTAATACGTATCTGGTTTAGGTTGAAGTGGATTAATTTCTGCCATGAAAAAGCGAAAGGGAGGTGAAGGTAATTTTGCCCGTTTGTACAATTGGTAGAAATATAATAAAAACAAAAATTTCATTTTTGGAGGTAAAAAATGAAGGCAAAGAAACTTGCGATTATTGCTCTCGTGCTGATCTTCGCAGTGACATCGGTATTTGCTGCTGGTACCCAGGAGCAGGACAAGAAGACTGAGGTTACTGGAAGAACTGAAATGGCCTCTGCTGATGCAAAGGTTGATGACTATGTACCAGAATCAGACAGCTACCGATTCTCATATCTCTATAAGCTGATTCATCCATGGTATGATGCCATCAAGGTTGGTTTGGATGCTGCGGTTGCCGATTATGCTGAAAAGGGTGTGACAGTTGAATACGAGTATCTTGCACCAGTCAATCCCGATGGTGTTCAGCAGCTCAATATGATTGAAGCAGCTGCCGGAAAGGGTTTTGATGTGATTGCGGTTGATATCACCAATCCAGATGTTGCTGTACCCGTGCTGAATGAGATCATGGACAATGGCACTCCCGTTCTTACCTTCGCTGGTGGCGATGCTTCTCCCGATAGTGGTTCTAACAGAATTGCATTCATTGGTAACGTAGATAACAAGGGTGATGGTGCTGCACTTGCAGAAGCCTTGGCAAAGAAGATTGGCTACGAAGGACAGGTAGCTGCTCTTACTGGAACCATTGGAGCTCCTTCACACGAGCAGAGAATTGAAGGATTTGAAGAAGTCATGGCAAAATATCCCAAGATTGAAGTTGTTGCTCGCCAGAGAGACAATGATGAACTTGAGAAAGCCATCACCATGACCGAAAACATCATTCAGCGCTATCCGAAGTTAAAGGGTGTCTGGGCAAACAACATGACCAATCCCATCGGTGCTGCTGTTGCTGTCGACTCTGCAGGAAAGGCTGGCGATATCATTATCGTAGGTATGGACCACGACCTGAGAGCACTTGAATACCTGAGAGATGGAGTTATCTATACTCTGCAGATTCAGAACAATTTTGACATGGGATATGAGTTGATCAGAACCTCGATCAAGGTTGCTGATGGACATCGTCCTGACAGTGGACTTTTCCCTGAACTGCACAATGTTGGTTCTACAACCATTTACCAGGAAGATGCTGAAGAGTACATTGATCTGCTTTATTAATTGTACTGTACATTGACCGAAACTGCCCTCTTCATAGAGGGCAGTACCTTGAATTAAGAAGTAAAGGCGTAACAGGCAGGAAAAAGACACTTATGAGTAAAATAATTTTGGAAACACAAGGTATCTGTAAGAGATTCCCAGGTACGGTAGCTCTTGATGATGTCAATTTCACTCTTGAAGAGGGAGAAATACATGCACTCATCGGAGAGAATGGTGCCGGTAAAAGTACCCTGATGAATATTTTAGTCGGAATTCATGCGATGGATGCCGGAGAGATCCTGTTGAAGGGTGAGCCGATGCATGTGGCAAATACCCATGAAGCTCTGATGAAGGGGATTTCAATGGTACCTCAGGAACTCAATCTGGTACCTGCACTGACTGTTGCAGAAAATATATTTATCGGTAATGAAAGACTGAATAAACAAAAATCTGGATTGATCAGTTGGAAAAAAACACAAGAGCATGCTCAGAAAATTCTTGATGACTTGGGGATGTCAATTGATGTTCGTGGAATAGTAAAATCCCTGACTACCCATCAGCAGCAAATGGTTTCTATTGCTAGATCCTTGGTTGCGGGTGCAGAGATTCTAATATTTGATGAACCTACCGCATCTCTTACCACAACTGAATCAGAAGTACTTTTTGAGACAATATTTAATCTTAAAAAAGCTGGGAAGTCGATCATCTATATCTCACACCATCTTGATGAAATCAAGAAAGTATCCGATCGAACTACAATCATGCGTGACAGCAGAGTAGTGCATATGTCGGAAACAAAGGATATCTCCATCGATGAGATGATTTTTTATATGGCGAATAGAAAAGTTGAGAAAACAGGAGTAAAACAGGCTCGTACCGAATTTGGCGAGAAAGTTCTGGAAGTGAAAAATCTTTCATTGTACAAACAGTTTGAAGACATTTCCTTTGATGTTCACCAGCATGAAATTTTAGGGGTTGCTGGCCTAGTCGGTTCAGGAATATCTGAACTGTTCAAATCAGTCTTTGGCATTAATAAACCCGATTCAGGAACTGTTTCCGTTCGAGGCATAGAAGTACAGACCGGAAGTACCGTTGAGATGATTAAATTAGGTGTCGGGTATGTACCTGAAGAGCGGAGAGTTATGGGAATTTTTCCATTCCTTGATGTTGCTGAGAATATGATGATTTCATCATATGATGTTTTCTGTAATATGGGACTTATCAAATTTCCGAAAGTGTATTCTTCTGCAAATACCTACAAAGAACAGCTCAAGATTAAGACCTCAACTATTAATGCATTGATCAAGAACCTGAGTGGCGGTAATCAGCAAAAAGTGATTCTCGCCCGTTGGATGGCAAAAAATGTACAGCTGATGATTCTGGATAATCCTACCCGAGGTATCGATGTTAATGCTAAGGGAGAAATTCATAGCTTAATCAAAAAATTGGCTGATAACGGTCTAGCGGTTGTTGTAATTTCTACAGAAATGGAAGAAATCAGCGCCTTGGCTGACAGAATTATGGTTATGCATGAAGGAAAGTTTAAAGGGATTATGGAAAACACCCAATCGAACCATGAAGATATTCTAAAAACTGCACTGCAGTAGATTGCAGCAAGGAGAGAACAAATATGGCACAGGATAAAGTACAAAAAAATATTGCATTACGCATCTTGCAGGGCATTTCAGGATCTACTGCTTCAGTAGTGTTTCTCGTAACAATCATTATTTCTATAATTGTTCATTTTAGTACGGGGAGCTTTTTCACCGTATACAACGTAGGTACTCTTATACGACAGGTTGCTTTCGTAATAATCATTGCCTTAGGGCAGACCATCGTTTTGATATCGGGAGGAATTGACCTTTCTGTAGCAAATATTGGTGCTTTCTGCAGCATGGTGGTAGCTATGCTAATTACCGGCACACATATTCCTAATTTTCTTGCGGTGATCATCGCACTACTCATTGGAGCACTTCTTGGCGCGCTCAATGGTCTGTTCATATCCAGACTGAGACTGAGCCCATTTATTGTAACTTTGGCAACTGGTTCGATATTTTCGGGTATCGTGTATGTCGTTACTGGGGGCATGCCGATCATCGGTATTCCAAGAAGTATCGCGATCATCGGGCAGGGAATGCTGTTTAACGCTATACCTTACCCTGCAATTATCATGTTTGTGATCTTCTTTATCGTCAAGTTGGTTCTGGATCGAACAACTCTTGGCCGACATGTATATGCACTTGGTGGAAATGAACAGGCTGCAAATATTGTTGGCGTACGAGTCGATAGAGTCAAGGTCATGGTCTACAGTATTTCAGGATTACTTGCTAGTGCTGCAGGTGTTCTCATGGTGCTGCGACTCGCTTCATCGCAGGTGAATATTGGAGAAAACTGGCTGATGCCTTCCATTACTGCGGCCATTCTTGGTGGTACTTCCATGAGCGGAGGTGTTGGTAAGGTGAAAGGTACTCTGGCAGGAGGTCTGCTCATGGGTGTTATTGCTACCAGCATTACATTGCTCGGCATCTCTTCCTATTGGGAACGAATCGTTACGGGAAGTGTAGTATTACTCGCTGTAGCAACAGACGCTATTCGTATGAAGCGCAGCAACAAGGGTTCCTGACAAATTATTCGAGCGCTTAAACAGTATAGAGTGGGAAATGGCCTAAAACATTAGGTCATGGTTGGTGAACTCTTTTGCTTGCAACTGTTTGTGAATAGAAAGATTGATATTAGAAAGAATTAACGTGAAAACGTCGATAAGGTGGAAAATATGAAATTACCAAAACAGGAGAAGGCTTTGAGCATGTATAGAAGCATGCAGATGATCCGAAAATATGAAGAGAGAATCTATTACCTGTTTCTTGAAGGTGCCATGCCGGGAAGTATACACCAGTCACATGGGCAGGAAGCCTGTGCCGTAGGACTCCTTCATGATTTGAAGAAAGGTGACTATATGGCATCTACGCACCGACCTGCAGGTCACGATCTTGCTATGGGAGTTTCACTAAAGAGCATGTTCAGTGAAATGTTCGGTAAGAAAAATGGTTGTTGTTCCGGAAAAGGTGGAGC
The DNA here is from genome assembly GCA_964482325.1 of uncultured Spirochaetaceae bacterium. Classification (GTDB taxonomy): domain Bacteria; phylum Spirochaetota; class Spirochaetia; order Sphaerochaetales; family Sphaerochaetaceae; genus CAYZJV01. The sequence continues at coordinate 25,699 of CAYZXD010000002.1, forward strand.
CATGCATACCGGTGATATCGAAGTCGGTGCAGTCCCTGCCAATGCTATCGTGGGTGGAAATATACCGATTGCAGTTGGTATGGCCATGTCATGCAAGATGCGCAATACCGATAATGTGGTGATTTCTTTCTTCGGTGACGGTGCTACCAATGAAGGATCATTTCATGAAGGGCTTAATGGCGCTGCTATCTGGGATCTACCGGTAGTATTCGTGTGTGAGAACAACCAGTATGGAGCATCGACTTCAATCAAGGCATCCGTAAAAATAGATAATTTATCTGATCGAGCCGCCGCATATGGCATGCCTGGTGTCACTGTTGATGGTAATGATGTGCTTGCTGTACAGAAAGCTGCTGAAGCTGCGATCAAGCGAGCTAGAGAAGGAAAAGGTCCCACGTTTCTTGAGTTGAAAACGTACCGAATCGCAGGACACTCAAGAAGTGATGCCTGTGCTTATCGTGATGATGATGAGGAAAAAGAATGGTTCTCGCGAGATCCCATCAATCTGTTTAGAAATGTTTTGCTTGAGTCTGGAATTAAAGAATCAGAACTTGATGCCATTGATACTGAGCTAGATGAAGAGATAGAGGAAGCTGTCGAATTTGCGCGTAATTCCCCAGATCCTCTTCCTGAGGATGCACTCACTGATGTTTATTGGAAAGGAGCACGCTAATTATGTCTGTAATGTCAATAGTAGAAGCATTGAACACTGCCCTTGTAGAGGAAATGCGAAGAGATGAACGGGTATTTTGTCTAGGAGAGGATATCAGTGATGCTAACGGAGGCTATGGAGGAGCTTGGGCAGTCACTCGAGGCCTGCATGATGAATTCGGTGCTCAACGGGTGCTGAATACTCCTATTTCGGAGATTTTAATTGCTGGTGCCTCTGTCGGAGCTGCAATGGCTGGGATGCGACCCGTAGCAGATTTACAATATGGGGATTTTATTTTCTGTATGATGGATCAGCTCGTTAATCAGGCAGCGAAGATGTGTTATATGTCTGGGGGAAAGGTTCATGTACCGATGGTCTTGCGGGCTCCGGTGGGAGCGAGTACTCGGGGAGCTCAGCATGCACAGAGTCTTGAAGGATTCTTTACCCATGTTCCAGGATTAAAAATTGTCTGTCCAGCAACAGCTTACGATGCGAAAGGACTTCTCAAGAGTGCTATACGTGATGATAATCCGGTAATCGTATTCGAACACAAACTACTGTACGGTGGTAAACGGGTTGAACGTGATGCATTGTCTACCAAGGGTGAAGTGCCTGAGGACGATTATACGGTACCGTTTGGAGAAGCAGTAGTTCGTCGTGAGGGTTCAGATATTACCATTGTGGCAAACCTGTTAATGATGTATCGAGCACTTGAAGCTGCCGAAGAACTGGAAAAACAGGGGATAAGTTGTGAGGTTATCGATCCCCGTACACTTGTCCCATTCGATTATCAGACGGTGATTAATTCGCTGAGAAAAACTAAACGATTGATGATCGTTCATGAAGATACCTATACGAATGGATGGGGCGCTCAACTCGGCTCCTACATTGCAGAGCATGAAATTTATTTATTGGATGCTCCAATAAAGCGGGTTGCGACTTATGATGTCCCGATTCCGTTTGCTCCCGTAATGGAAAATTTCGTAGTACCGTCAGTAAAACGTATCATCGATGAAGCCAATCAACTCATGAAGGCATGAGGAAAGAGGAGAAAGAACATGTCATATATTTCTGTTAATGATTTACTTGCTCATGCGAAAAAGCATAAGTATGCGGTTGGTTACTTTGAAAGTTGGAATATTGAATCAACCTATGCAGTAGTAAGGGCTGCGGAGAAGCTGCAATCTCCGGTAATCATTGGGTATTGTGGTGAATATCTGAACCATGAAGAACGGGCGTACAAGGAAAACCTCTATGTGTACGCTTCCATGCTAAAACAGATAGCTCAGGCTTCTACAGTTCCAGTTGCTACCTTATTAAATGAAGCTGACGATCTCCCTATGACCTATCAAGCAATCAAGGCCGGATTTGATATGGTGATGTTTGTGGATGATGAGATGCCAATAGACCAATTGACGGTAGTTCAAAAGAAATTGGTTGAATTTGCTCATCCTTGCGGTGTTGCAGTTGAGGCCGAACTCGGTTCTCTTCCTACTGCTGACAAAAAAACTGGGGCCTTGAAGGCTGGTGCGAATACTGATCCTGCTGATGCAGCTCGATTCGTCAAGGAAACAGGAGTCGATGCACTAGCTGTTGCTGTTGGAAACATTCATCTATTGGAGAATAAAAAAGCTACAATTGACTTTGATTTGTTGGAAAAACTGTATAAAGCAATTCCTGTTCCTCTCGTACTTCATGGAGGTACTGGTGTTGATAAACCCCAATTTGCTCAAGCAATTGATCTTGGTATTGCTAAAGTTAATGTTGGAGCAGGTTTGAAGCGGGTGGTTATCGATGCTGAAAAGAATTACTTCAGTAAGAATGATGTTGATTTAATGAATCCTAACGATGTGTTCGGTAAAGGGGGTCCGTTGGATCTGGCAACTTGTGGTCAAGATGCTCTCATGGATACCGTTATAGAGTTTATTCAAGCTTTTAAGAGCGAGAATATGGCAAGGAAATAAGTATAGTTATGGCACAGAAAATTACCATGCCGTCTGCCGGCCAGAATACGGATGAGCTTACTCTCTTGGAATGGAAAAAGAAGGTTGGAGATACCGTGCAAAGAGGTGATGCGCTATTTGAAGTTGAAACAGATAAAGCTTCATTGGAAGTAGAGAGTTTTGCACAAGGAGTTCTTCTTAAACGTTTGTACGAAGAGGGTGATACTGTATTGGCAGGAGCTGTTGTTGCGTATGTTGGTAAGGAAGGAGAGGATATTTCATCTCTTGAAGAGGATACACCTCCAACCGACAATAGTCAGAGTACTGAAATCATTGAATCTGACGAGTACTATCCTATCAGCAAAGAGAGAAAAGTAACCTCAGATACACACGAAAATCAGCCAAATGATATTGAAACTCAACGAGCAAAAACAGTTTTGGCTGAGAATATCGAGGCAAGTCCTGCGGCAAAGAAACTGGCTAGAGACTACGGAATATCTCTTAATGCAGTGAGTGCGTTCTTCTCAAAGAGCAGAATCAAAGAGGCCGATGTGAAAGCTTATTATATCAAGCATAAAGAGCCTTCTGACGTTGTGGAAGAAGTTGGTGAAGATAGCATTCAGATACCGCTCACATCCATGCGCAGGACGATTGCAAAACGGATGGTGGCGAGCGTTTCAGCTATCCCATCTTTTCACGTTGAAACAGCAGTCACTATGGAAGCTGCAATCGCTTTGAGAAATACCATCAATACAACTGTTGAGGACAAGATCGGATTCCACGATCTTCTTGCAATGTGTATTGCTACTGCGGTGAAGGATTACCCGTTAGTAAATGCAGAATTTTCTGAAGATCATATCACAGTTCATAAACGTGTTCATGTAGGTCTTGCAGTGTCAGTAGACAATGGATTGGTGGTTCCGGTAGTTCGCGATGTGCAAAAAAAGAAACTGGTTCAGCTATCGCAGGAATACCGGTCTTTGATCCAGAAGGCGAGGGATGGTGAACTTTCACCGCAGGATATGAATGGTGGAACTATTACCATTTCAAATCTCGGTATGTATCCGATAAGTCGTTTTGATGCGATTATCATGCCACCTCAGAGTGCCATATTCGCGATAAGTGCCATTGAGGATACCTGTGTTGCCCAAGAGGGTGCAGTGGTTATTAAACCTGTTATGACCATTACCGGCACGTTTGATCATCGCGTAGTCGATGGGGCCTATGCTGCTCAATTTCTCAAGAGGTTGAAGGAATTGATGGAGAACCCGGGTCTGCTGTTGGCATAACCGAGTGCAAAGGAAGAGTATGAACACTACATATGATATTTTGATTGTTGGAGGAGGTCCTGCTGGTTATGCAGCAGCCGTTGCCGCAGCAAGGAATAATGCTTCGGTTGCGGTTTTTGAGAATGAGCATCTGGGGGGAACCTGCTTACATGTAGGATGTGTTCCCTCAAAGTACCTTTTAGACAAGGCTCATGAATTAATAAAAGTGCGGAAGCTTATGGCTACAGGAATATTTAGGAACACTGGAGAATTCAGTCTTGCTAAAATTCAGGAAGGGAAAGCACAGGTTATTTCGCAGTTGGAGAAAGGGGTACAACACCTCCTTGAGAGTTGGAACATTACAGTGATTCAGGGAACTGGTACACTTGTCTCTCCTCACGAGGTCTCATGTAATGGTACCGTGTACCAAGGAAAGAACATACTTATCGCATCAGGATCTCAACCTGTTGCTCCACCAATCAAAGGTATAGAGAATGCTTTAGACAATACGGGAATTCTAAGTCTTCGATCACTTCCGAAACATCTGGTGGTAATCGGGGGAGGGGTGATTGGGCTTGAAATGGCAAGTGCCTACGCTGCTTTTGGGAGTGAGATAACAGTACTTGAGATGATGGAACATATTCTCCCGGGCGAAGACTCTCAACTGGTTTCGTTACTCGTTAACAGTCTGAAGAAACAGCAAGGGATAACTGTCAAAACTGGAGTACAGGTACAGAAACTGGAAAAGTCGGCAAAAGGATTTACCCTTTCCTGCAAAAAAGTTGAAGGACCGACCTTTACTGTTGACGCAGACATTGTCCTCTCTTCGGCTGGGCGGAAAGCAAACCTGAAAGGGCTGGGGATTGAGAAACTTGGTATTGCCCTTGATCAGAAAGGATTTATTGTTGTTGATGAGAACTACATGACGAATGTGGAAGGAGTTTTTGCTGCGGGAGATGTGATCGGTGGTTGGCAGCTTGCTCATGCCGCCTTCGCTGAGGCAGAGCTGGCTATCGGCCGGATGCTACACGTTGAAGGACCCTCTGAGCTTTCAGAAGTACCTCGATGTGTCTATAGTATCCCAGCTCTTGCATCTGTAGGGCTTACAGAGAAACAGGCTGTCGAACGAGGAATTGAAGTAAAAACCGGATCATATGCATATCGTGGGAACTCGATGGCATTAGCAGAGGGAGAGCCTGAAGGTATGGCAAAAGTGATAGTTGATGCTTCTTCCGATACGGTGATCGGGGTACATATATGTGGGGTTTCCGCACCTGAACTCATCAGTAGTGCAACACTTGCAGTAAATTCTCATTTGACTGCAGCTCAGTGGTCTGACACAATAACTGCACATCCTACGATTTCTGAAGTTTTACATGAATCGGTGCTGAATGTTACGGGAAAATCATTACACGCACCAAAGAAAGGTTAATCTACGTATCTGAAGCATGGGAGGCATGATATGGCACAGTATTTAATGGGTATGGATTATGGAACTGGTGGAGCAAAGGTAACCATCATTGATGATCAAGCTGAGGTGTTATCCTATGCTTTCAGGGAATACAAGATTTTTACGAATCAGCCTGGGTGGTCAGAGCATGACCCGGTAAATTACTGGGTAATTGCCTGTGAAATGATCAAAGAATGTATTGCTAAGGCGAATATTGACCCCAAAGATATCAAGGGCTTTGCTAATTCATCAGCCTTGCCTTCTATGGTCATGGTGGATGATAAACATAATCCAGTGAATATGGCTTACAACCTGATGGACCGCAGAGCAACGGAAGAAGTGAAGTGGCTTATCGACCATATCGGGGCTAAAAGAATATTTGATATCAACGCGAACCGACTTGAAGATCATTCCAACCTTGTTAATCTGATGTGGGAAAAGAAGCATCGTCCTGACGATTACAAGAGAATCTTTAAGATGCTTACGATTGATGGATTCATTCGACTGAAATTGACAGGAAAAGCAACAGCAAACTTTTCATCTGGAGCTTTCTTTGGGGTCGCATATGATATTCGAAAAAATGAGATCAATCGTGAACTCCTCGATGAAATTGGTCTTTCTATGGATATGATGCCTGAATTCTTCTCCTGTGAAGAGATTGTGGGGCATGTAACACCAAAAGCTTCAGAAGAGACAGGCCTGCCGGTTGGGTTGCCGGTAGCTGCAGGTTCAGTAGATTGTAATGCTGGTTGGGTTGGTGGAGGTGCAGTTGATGTTGGTGATATCCACATAAATCTTGGGACCTGTGGAGTAATGGGAGTTATTCATCAGGATCCTGATATGATGGTCGATACGATGATCAACTGCAGCTATACTACCGATTCGCGAAATGTGTTTGCAACAGTATCTGCTACCACTACAGGTGGCCAGACGGTAAGATTCCTTCGAGATAATTTTTCACAGATGGAAGTGGCCATGGAGCAGTTAGTGCCCTCCATGAGTGCGTATGATTATTTGGAACGAGAGGCTGGGGCGGTTCCTCCAGGAAGTGAGGGATTGATTGTTCTCCCCTATCTCATGGGTGAACGTACTCCCCTTTGGGATTCGAATGCCAAGGGAGTCATCTTCGGTCTTACCTTGAACCACACGAAAAAACATCTGGTCCGAGCTATGTTGGAATCAGTGGCTTATGCTTTGTATGACTCCTATTTGATCTTCAAGGAGAATATCTCAAAAATTAATCTCCCGATTGTTCTGAATGAAGGGGGCGCAAAGAATTTGCTGTGGAGAAGAATCATCACCGATGTATTCAATGAACCTACTGTGTTCCTTAAGAGTCGAGTAGGTGCACCTATGGGTGATGCCATCCTTGCTGGAGTTGCGACCGGAGTTTTCCAAGACTTCAGTATTGCGAAGCAGAAAGCCGAATATATCGAGCCATTGGAGCCCATTCAGGCCAATCATGATATGTATATGGATTACTTTGATATTTATCAGAATCTGTATAAGCACCTGAAGGATGATTTTACTGATCTCACACGACTAAGGAATAAATACCTTAATTAGGTGTAAATAGCCTAAGGGGTAGTAGGTATCCATGGTGAACGCTGAAAGAAAAACAAACCATACTGGTTATGCTTACATATTTGATTTCGACGGGGTCCTTGCAGATAGTCTTGACATCATATACACGTGCTTTCAATCAGCTTTGGAGGCTGAAGGAGTGCGTTTTGACTATGAGTTCTATCAGACCTGTGGAGGCCTTTCTCCGATGGATATCATATCTCATGTTTGTCGTGACCAGGGGAAAGCGCAATCTGCTGAAAAAGTCTTTAAAAATTATCATGCATTGTACGAGAAGAGTATTCGTCATACGAAGCCAATTTCATGCAATATCGATTTACTCAGAAATCTTCAGAGATGCAAAGTTCCAGTTGCCATCGCAAGCGGAAGTCCGAAAAAAGAGGTAAGTGACCTTCTCGACCTCTTCAACGTACAGGTAGACGTAGTAGTTTCGGCAGAAGAGGTAAAACAGGGTAAACCTGAACCTGATGTTTTCCTTCGAGCCGCTGAATTACTTAACGTTGACCCTGAGTTCTGTGTAGTGGTCGAAGATGGAGATCATGGTATACGAGCAGCTTTCAAAGCAGGAATGCGGGTGCTGAAATATTTAGAACGGATGCCGTGAGAGGCACCATTCAATTGTATTTCTTAGCAAAGGCCTCACTAACATTAATTCTCAACTCAGTACACGGCACCTAGTTGTGTTTTCTGTGAATATGCCGCTTAATTGAATTACTGGGGTGGTGGGATGATACAGAGACAAGAACCAGGCAGCAGATCAGTTATGTACAATCTCCTCTGGATGTTTTTGGAAAGAACAGGAACTCAGGGGGTGCAGTTTGTCATCTGAATGGTGTATACCTGTCCTTGAGTGCTCCTCCATCTCCTGCTGCGACACTTCTGGATGATGCAGCAACATCATAAACAAAAATGATGTGCTGCACCAATGCTTAAGAGTCATTGTGTCTTTTAACAATTATCTGTGTTTCGGTACACGGTACCTAATATCGTTCGATGATAATTTTTTCTACATCATCTGCAGTTCCGTTAAATGGACCTGGTTTTTCCAGCTTGAGTGTGGTTAATGCTGCAGTCCAAAGTAGCGCCTGTTCCGGATTCTTTGTCAGACGGGATGCGGCATAGGTAGAGACACACGTATCGCCTCTTCCACTTCTTCCACTGAGATTGGTCTGCTTGAATGTCTGCTCGTACAATTGATTGCCGTCATAGACCATCACCCCATCCCGATAGGTGAGTATGATCTCCTTAGCACCCATATCATACAGTTTATAGATTGCCTGGTATCGATCTGAGATTCCGGTAATAAATTCAGCCTCTGCGATATCGACTTTTAACAGGCTCACCAAAGGGAAAATTTCCGGAGCTTCAACCCAAGGAGTATAGACCACGCGCGATCCATCAAGAATACGAATGAATCCCTGCGCATCGATGGCAACTAACGAGCCGGTTTTTGCTAAGTGTTCAATAAACTCCCGGGGAACTTCCCCTTTTATTGAGGGAGCAAGTACATAGGCCTTTGCCTCAAGGCCCTCCAGATCACTAATGGCAAAAGAATCCGCTTGTTCAGTAATCGTCATAACCCGTTCATCCGGATTATCAGTTTGGTAATCCATGGTCAGATTCGTTGAGTGTTCACCGTAAATAGGGTAGGTGTCGATATTATGAGATTTCAGTTCATCGATGACATGACTGTCTTTCTGAGATAACTTGGTAAGTACAGCGATCTTGTCCATAAACGTGACCGTTGCCCGAGCTCCGTAATTAAAACCCCCACCATCAACATATGATTTTACTCCCTTATTGATGATCGTATCTTTTGTGTAGTTTCCGATGTGAAGAACATCATAGTGTTTCATTGCCGACTCCTATTGGTGATATCTCATGCATAAGGCCCAATCTATATGAAATGATGCAAAATGAAAGGGCTTACATGAGGTAAAGTGTTTTACTATTGTAGAGGGATTATTGGTAATTGTACAGAAAAATTTTACTCAATGGTTATCGCTAATTTAAAAGACATAAAAATATGTAAATATATTTTTAAAAATGAATTATATAATTTTTATGCGAATGGTAGATACTTTGTGTGCTTCTGCTGCTGGGGTATATTATGTGTTTTCTGTTGTCTGTACAAGAGATGTATGGTAAAAATAATGAAAGCGGTATTATTTTTAGGAGCGCTTTATGACAAAACTAGATGATGTTGCACAGGATTCCGGGTTTTCTCGCGCAACGGTATCACGGGTGATCAATGAGGAAGAGAAAGTAAGACCGGAAACAGTGAAACGTATCAAAGCCTCTATGGAAAAACTCGGTTATAAACCGAACCTGGTGGCGCGTGCACTATCGAGCGGGAAAAACAATACCGTACTGGTACTTCTTCCTGATCACACCACCATGTACTACACCAACTTGATTCGTGGTGTTAATGATGTTGCTCAGGGTGTGTACTATCAAGTGATCACCAAATCAATATCAAAAGCCAAGCAAGCAGAAGATCTGCTCAATACCAACCTGGTAGACGGGTTCATCATCAGGCATTCATCAGCCTCTGAGCATATTGACCGACTGCTCCAAAGAATTATCAAAAAATCGGTACCGATGGTGTTTATCGGGAAACCGTTTAATGGGAGTGAGTGCCCCTCTATCGTGGTGGATAACGTGGGTGGAGCGCGTAAAATGGCTCACTACTTTGCTCAGAATCATTATCGCCGCATCCTGTTTATTTCAGGTAAACACGATAATATTGACTCAAATGATCGAAAATTCGGCTTTCGGATGGGATTGCATGAAGCAGGATTTCAACTGGAAAATCTTGTGGAAGTCGAAGGTGATTTCTCTCGGGAAACCGGTTATGAGATTGCTCGACGGTATTTAAAAGATAGATCCTTTGATGCGGTTTTTGCTGCAAATGATGAGACCGCCATGGGTGTACTTTTATATGTAAATGAAAACCAGATGCGTATTCCTCACGAGATCTCGGTAGCCGGGTTCGATGATGCGTTCTTTGCCGAATATCTCTGGCCTCCACTTACTACAGTGCGTCAACCGATGTACGAAATCGGGCATACTGCAATGAGTAGCCTGCTCCATCTCATACAAGGAGACCGTGATATTCGCTATGAGACCATATTGCCCACAGAACTGATGATCAGAAAATCGTGTGGATCGATTGAGCTGACCTGATGCAAAGTACCGCCTTTTTATCTGTGCAGTACTGATAAAAATGAAAGCGTTATTATTTAATCCCTTATAGTTGCTATATTAATTGATGATCTGTGGTGCAATAAAAATATATATAAAAACTATTTGACAGAAAAATATACCGTGGTATCATAAATGAGAGCGGTTACATCAAGTAGCATTTACTGGTAAATGCCGCGTCATCTTTTCAAACCACAAGGAGGAAGAGTATGAAAAGAATAGTAGTGGGTCTATTGATTGCCCTCATAGCCTCTACCGTCCTGTTTGCTGCGGGGCAAACCGAGGCAGAACAAGAGAGCGTGATTATCTACGCAGCTCTGGATGAAAAAACCACCCAGGATCTGAGTAAGGCATTCGAGGAGCAAACCGGCATAAAGGCTGAGATCGCACTGCAGATCGAACAGGCGGGAAGCATCTCGGGAAGAATCAAGGCTGAAGCCGATAATCCCCGTGCTGATGTGTTCATCGGAGGAAATTCAAACTATCATGCCGATCTCGCACGCAATGAGCTGCTGCAGTCGTATCGTTCACCTATGATCGATGAAGCCAACATTTCCGAAGAGTTCATGGATAAGAACAACTACTGGACTGGTTGGTATCTCGGTGCATTGTGTATGATCTATAACAACGAAAGATTTGAAAATGAAATTGCCCCTCTCGGTGTAAATCCTCCTGCAACGTGGGACGATCTGCTCAACCCGGTGTATGAAGGTGAGGTCATTGCTTCTAATCCTGCTACCACCGGTGGAGCGTATCTGATGATGGCAGCCCAGATTTTCCGTCTTGGTGATATACAGAAGGGCTTTGATTTCATCAGAGAACTCGATAAAAACGTAGCCAGTTACACCAAGGGTGCAAACGGATCGATTCCTCTGGTGAGTCAGGGTGAAGCTATTGTTGGTTTTGCCTGGGGTCATGATACCCTTAAGCAGCAGATTCAGGGAAATCTTCCCATCACCGTAGTATTCCCCGAGGATACTGGATTTGAAATCGGCGCTGCTTCAATCATTAAGAACGGACCGAATAGCGAAAATGCACAGAAGTTCATCGACTTCCTTCTTTCTGCCGAAGCAGGAAAGATCAATGCAGCTAACGGTTACCGATACCCCGTCCGAGGTGGTGTAGAACTTCCAGAGGGAGTCCCTGCATTTGAATCACTCGATTTCGCTCCTTGGGATCTGGATCTTGCAGAAGCACAGACTGATGCCTGGAAGAAAGAATGGGCGTCGATTACCGGAAAGTAGTATGCTGGTGCTGCTCTGATGAGTTATCGGGGACTTCTGAGTCCCCGGTACTCTATGTGGCTTACCATTGATGGAGTTATTATGAAAAAACTGTTTAAAGATCCTGTGCTGCTGCTGATGTTCACCATAGTAACTGTTGCACTCACGGTATTTGTCATCTATCCATTAATCAATGTGTTTGTATATCCCGACTCAACCGATTATGCTGGAGTGTTCTCTGACCTGCGTTATCGAAAAGCTGCACTGAACAGCTTCATGATCATGATCCTTTCAACGCTTACCGCAACGGTATTTGGATTTATTTATGCATACAGCATTGTAAAAACCGATATTCCGGGGAAGAAATTCTTTCGCGTCATTTCAATTCTTCCCCTGTTTTCACCACCGTTTATGGTTGCTTTCAGCTACCTGATGCTTTTTGGTAAGAATGGGTTGATTACCTATGGGTTATTTGGTGTACGAGCGTCGATTCTCGGCTGGCATGGATTGTGGCTTGCTCAGACTATTGCCTTTTTCCCTGTCGCTTCAATGTCGATTGAGGGAGTGTTACGATCAATCTCGCCGAGTGTCGAATATGCAGGACGTAACCTTGGAGCAGATGGGTTTAATCTATTCAGACGCGTGACCTTGCCGTTATCGACACCTGGTATTGCCGGGGCAGCCCTGCTGGTTTCTATTCTGGTTCTTGCAGATTTCGGTAACCCTATCATGATTTCGGGAGATTTTTCCGTCCTTGCTACAGAGGCATGGATGCGTGTAGAAGGGTGGGGAGATGTCGCCGGAGCGGCGGTGATATCCATCATTCTGCTGATTCCTTCGGTATTGATCTTCCTGTTTCAGCGATTTTGGGTGAAGCGACGTTCGTATGTCACCATCACCGGAAAAATCGTCAATATCAAGCAAAAACCGACCGTTTGGTGGGCACGAATTCTGTTCTTTATCTTCTGTTCGATTGTCGCACTCATGATCATCCTGGTATATCTTGGAATTCTACTCGGTGCTGTAGTGAAAGGATGGGGATTTGACTGGACCCTTACCACTCAATGGCTGACTGAAGTATTAGTTCGTGGAAAGGAGCTGGTGAACAGCCTTGTCTATTCGGTGCTTGCCGGATCCATCAGTGCCGCATTGGCTATTGTAGCTGCCTATCTGGTAAGCCGGAACCGCGGGCCACTGACCAAGTACATCGACTTTGCCGCTATTTTACCTGCAGCATTACCGGGTATATTCATCGGTATTGGATACTCAGTGACCTTTACGAGTGGAGTGGTGGATCTGTACGGTACGGCGATTATCGTTATTCTTGCTATGATCTTCTGGAATATTTCGATGGGATATCAGACGGGATTGAATGCCTTTAAGCAGATATCCGTGTCATTAAGTGAAGCGGCTTTGAATATGGGAGCCAACCAGTTGACCACCTTCTGGAAAATTGAGGCTCCGTTGGTGAAAAGTTCGTTTGTCTCAGCATTCATTGTCTCGTTCATTCGATCAATTACCACACTGAGTGTGATTGTTTTCCTGGCGACCAGCCACAATAAGGTTGCCACCTTTACCATTATGAATTTTATCAGTGATGGGTTCTTCGGTAAGGCAGCTGCCCTTACGACGTTCCTATTGATCATTGCATTTTTAGTACTTTTGGCAGGTCGGAAGATAGCCGGAAAGAATATTCAACTTTTTGATTAAGCATCTGGAGGTACCGATGGATCACCATCTTGTCATTAAACATCTCTATAAAAATTTTGGAAAAAATGAAGTCCTGCATGATATCAATCTGGACATCGAGAAGGGGTTGTTTACCACCTTTCTCGGACCCTCAGGGTGTGGTAAGACTACACTGCTGCGGACCATCGCAGGGTTTTATGAGGTGCAACAGGGCGATATATATATCGGTGGAAAGCTGATTAATGAAGTCCCGACGCACTTGCGTAATACTACCATGGTGTTCCAGGATTATGCGTTATTTCCCCATATGAGCATACGGGACAACATCTGTTTTGGGTTGAATGTGCAGAAAATGGAAAAGAACCGCATCAATGAACGATTGGAGAAAACCGTTTCCTACCTTGATATCGGTTCTCTACTCGACCGGTTCCCGTCTCAGCTTTCGGGTGGACAGCAGCAGCGGGTAGCTCTTGCCCGTGCTCTCGTAATGGAACCGGAAGTCCTGCTTCTGGATGAACCCCTATCAAATCTCGATGCAAAGCTTCGGATGAATATCCGTGCTGAGTTGCGACAGCTACAAAAGCGTCTAGGTATCACCACTATTTATGTTACCCATGATCAGGGAGAAGCCCTTGCCCTTTCAGATAAGATTGCCGTGATCAATCAGGGGAGGGTGCAACAGTATGCTTCATCACAAGACATCTACTTCACCCCGAATAATGAGTTTACCGCAACATTTATCGGTATGTCGAATCTACTTCCGGGAACCGTAAGTGATGATGGACATACGATCGTGCTGAATACGGAATCGAAGGAGCGCGTACGGGTGACGACCGATTATCTGCCGGGTGAGGGAAAACTGTGTTTCCGACCGGAAATGCTCAGTATACGGACGAGTAATGATGGTTCAGAAAATCTGTTTAAAGGGAAAATCCAGCACTATATTTTTGAAGGTGCCTATGTGCGGTATTGGATAGAAGCCTTCGGCTCGGTCATCATTGTAGATCAGTACGATCCAGGATACCGGCAGATACTCGAAGGGGATGTGTGGGTCTATCTTGATCCTTCCAAGGGTCATATTCTGCAAGATGAACAACAAGCGATGTAATACTATGATTAAAAAACTAACCGTACTGGGGACAGGGACCATCGTACCGGTCTCCGGTAGAACCTGTGCAGGGTACCTGCTGGAAACAGATTCCGACCTCGTGCTTCTTGATTGCGGTCCTGGGGTGCTGCATGCACTTGCCGATATCAACATCGACTATACACACCTCCATCATATTCTCATTACCCATTTTCACTGGGATCATGTTTCTGATCTATTCGCCCTGATTATCTCAATGAATATTCGTTCTGGAGGCAAATCGCAATTACACATTTCCGGTCCGGTCGGGATCAGGGATATGCTGCACCAAGCGAAAAAATATCTCTTTCAGCATCAGGATGATTATATTCCCGAACAATTACAGATTACCGAGGTGACGCCCGGATCGTTTACCGTGAATGATCTTTCCGTAGAGACTGACCTGACCGGTCATACCGATCGTAGCCTCTGTTACCGAATTTCCGATGATAGCGGTAAGACCATCTTTTATAGTGGTGACACCGTCTATAATGATCGTATTGTTCGACTCGGTCATCGTGCTGATATCGCGGTGATCGAATGTTCTCACAGTGAACATTACGCCCATCCCGAGGGACACATGAGATGGCCGGATGTTCAGAAATTCGACAGAGAAGCCCAACCGGAACATCTCGTAGTCACCCACTTTTATGAGGACTTTCTTGCAGATACGATAATGGATCAATATGCAGAGGATTCACATATTACCTTTGCACACGATAAACAGGAATTTCTTATCAAGTAACCATGAGCAGGCAGTGCAATACACGCCCCGCTGCCTGCTCAAAATCCACAATGTTCAGTGATTCAGTACACGGTACTGATCTTTCATGATTGTGATAACTTCATCTACATGATCTTTCGTGAAAATCAACGGAGGATGCAGCACGAGTGTTGCAGTACGTAAATGGGGGAAACATTCCAATTCAACGATGAGCCCGTGATGCAAGAGTTCTTCAGTAATTCTTTTACTTAATTCATAATCAGGAATTCCATCTGTTCCGATATCGATAGCAAGCAGGAGCCCTTTCCCACGGACAGCACGGATAAAGGAGAACTGGTCTGCCAGTTCTTTTAGACGTTCAAGAAAGTAGACTCCCGTTTCCTGAACCTGAACGAGAAGATTATCCCGTTCAATAATTTCCAGATTCTTGAGTGCAGAGCGGCACATCAACGGATATGCAGTATGGGTGTGCCCATGCAATATGAGGTGTTCCACACTCCGGGCAATTTCTTCTCTCATGATGACCGCTGATCCAGGAATATATCCTCCCGTCAATGCTTTGCCGAGTACGAGAATATCAGGAACAGTGTGTGTCTGCTCAAAAGCGAACATGGTTCCTGTTCGCCCAATCCCGGTAACCACTTCATCAAAGATAAGCAGAGCATGATGCGCATGTACTATCTGTTGCAACCGTTCCAGATAGCCCTCAGGTGGAATGATGACCCCTCCTGATGCCATAACCGGTTCTATGATAACCGCAGCTACATGGCCGTGTGCTTCATGGATCATCACCTGTTCCAGATAGTGCAGACACTGATAATCACACTCTGGAAAGCTTTTTCCAAAATCACAATCACTACATAACGGGGGGGAAGTATGAAGAAACCCTCCGGGAAGAAGCTGTGAAATGAATGCATTCTCCTGAATGGTCTCAGTTTTTCCGGTAGCTGCTGCAGAAGCCGCAGTAGAACCGTGAAAACCACGCCAGAATCCGATCACGGTCCCACCGTGTGTATGGACTTTGGCAATTTTCAATGCTAATTCATTAGCATCCGACCCGGTGACTCCCATAAGTACGCGCCATTTCCCTTCAGGCATAAGATCGACAAGACGTTCAGCAAGCTGTGCTCGTTCTTCAGTGAGAAACATAATATTCACGGATACCAATGTATCGAGCTGATCCGTTATTGCCTGTGTGAGTTCAGGATGATGGTGTCCAAGGCTGCATGCCGAATACTGGCCGGAGCAATCAAGGTATCGGTTCCCCTTATCATCATACAGATAGACCGATTTTGCATGCCTCATCACAATCGGAGCCGAATCATATACCTGCGTCACATAAGCTCTTTCTTTTTCTTGTGTATCCATGAAAACCTCATCCTCTAGGCGAAAGGATATTCCTGATGGTATCAGCGATCAAGTACATTTGTCTTTCTGAGCTAAGCAGAATTCTATGCGGAAAAGTAACCGCCCGATTGTGATAAATATCTTCGGCAATCGGGAGAGAAAATCTGCTTGGATCGATTGCTTCCATATAGGCTTTATTGATGTGATGACGTTTTTTCGTGAGCGGACGATAGAGTGAACAGTTATTCAGTGGCTGATAACAGCAACTTGCTTCAAATCCCAGTCTTTCCGAAAGGGTTTCTCTGAAGTTTTTTGCATCCATCCCTATCACTTGCGGCTCAATACTAAAGGCATAGTTGAAATACACCCGCTGGGTCTCTCGAGGATCCTGTTTCATGATGGTGATTCCATCAATATCCTGAAGCAGATTGTCCAACAAGGCTGCGCGAGCCGATCTGATTTTGTTTTGTTCTGCTAGGCGAGAGAACTGAGTAATAAACAAAGCCGCCTGCATTTCGGTAATACGGTAGTTTCCTGACTGTATAAAATCTCCGATCTCTCCGTACTGACCGCCAGCAGCATCACTGACTTTATTGATTGGTTTGCGTCCGCAATTTCGCAATGCATCAATTTTTTCTGCAATTGTTGGATTTGATGTGGTGAGGATACCTCCTTCCCCGGTAGTAAGCACTTTGGACTGTTGAAGACTAAAACTGCCAATATCACCGATGGCACCAGCCATCGTATCTCGCCATTTGCCGCCTTGTTTGTGTGCCGCATCTTCAATAATAAAAAGATGATATTTCTTTGCCAGTTCTGTAATGGCATCCATATTGGCCATGCTCCCGTAAAGATGCACAGGAATAATCGCTCGAGTCCGTGGTGTAATAGCGGCTTCAGCCTTCTGCGGATCGATACACCAACTTTCCGGGTCTACATCAACAAGCACAGGCACTGCATTTACATCAACGACTGCTGCTGCTGTAGCCTGCCAGGTAATTCCGGGAACGAGTACTTCATCTCCATATCCGATGCCAAGAGCTTCAAGTGCCAGTTGTATGCTGACCGTTCCATTACTCACGAAATAGGTATAGGGAACGTTGATATACTCACACCATACATCTTTTGCCTGCTGTTCCATCGGTCCGTTATATGACCATCTGCCACTCTCGATCACTTTAGTAAGCATGGATATCTCTTCGGTATCCCAGATCGGCCACTGCGGCCACTTTTCCTGCATATGCATGACACAACTCCTTACATCTTTCTCACCACGGATTCAAACCGTTCGAGCGCTTCTGCCAGAGTCTGCTCATCATGTGCAGCAGAGACGGTAAAATCCGTATGAAAATACAGCCCATGCTCGATACAGCTGGTGAAGAACTTCTGCGTCATTTCTCGGTCTATGAATCTGATATCGTCATACGTCCGTAACGGTCTTTCGGTACCCACTGAGATTGTAAATCCAGCTCCCAAGGAGCTTACCACGGCAGGGAAGTGGTGCGCGGTAAAGATTGACTGTAGTGATGCAAAAAATCGTTCGATTCGGCTAAGATATTGCGGATAAAAAGAGCTTTCCATGAGGATATCAAGGACTGCATTTCCCGCTGCTATTCCTAACTGATTACCTGAGAAAGTTCCGCCAGAGATAACAGGATTTACCGGATCCATGATACGGTCCATAATTTGTTTTTTTCCTACGACAATACTCATGGGGACATCGTTGGTTAATGCTTTTCCGAGTGTGCAAAGATCAGGTGTCACTCCGTAATACCCCTGTGCACAATGGAGTCCTGTTTTAAATCCTGAAAGAATCTCATCGAAAATGAGGACAAGATTGTGTTCATCACAAATCGATCGTACTTTTTCCAGATAATTCTTATCAGTAAGGAATAAGCCGTTATTATAATCTATGACATTCATGATGATTCCGGCGATTTCAGATTTTCTTTCCCGAACTACCTGTTCTATCAGTTCACTATTATTCCAGGGAACCGTAATGATTGTCTGGTCTACCACATCCGGTATTCCAGCCGACCTTCCCACCACATGAGAAACTCGTGTGCCGTCGTTATTCATATCACGTTTACTGATCAGGTTATTTGCTATTAGATAATCATGAATGCCATGAAAATGACCATCGATACGAATGATACAATTTTTTCCGGTATACCCTCGTGCCAGACGAAGTGCAAGCAGTGTTCCTTCTGTTCCCGAATTCACAAATCGAAGACTTTGTGCCGAAGGGATAATCGAACAAACCTTCCGGGCAAATTCAATGGTCTCCTCAGTATCGTATCCGGCGTAAAAGCCCTTATCCAGACTAGTGATAATCGCTTCTTTGACTTTTGGATGGTTATGACCAAGTAACACTGCTCCATGACACATGAAAAAATCGATATACTCCTTCCCGGTCATATCCACAATACGTGGACCGTCTGCCTTTTGGACATACATCGGGATCCCGGTGAAAGCATTTTTGCGGAAACTCGAGGACATTCCTCCGGTAATATAGCGGGAGGCTTTTTCCTGCAACGAAGTCAGGCTGTCATACATAGGGGCAACTCCTTTACACAATCAATTATTGTGCATTATTTTATGGCTCCGGAACTGAGTCCCTGCACCATGTATTTCTGTACCATGAATGAAAAGATGAGAACGGGAATGGTGATGACCGCTCCCACTGCTGCAATCTGACCCCACAAGGTCCCCTGTGGAGTCATTAGACCGGGAAGTGCTACCGGTAGCGTTGCTGTCTTGCGACCGGTGAGAATCAGAGCCATGAGGAACTCGTTCCACGAGTTGACGGCGCAGAATACTGCTGTTGCTGCAATACCATTGGCCGATAGGGGAACACCGATTTGGAGAAAGACAGTGAGCCAACTGCAACCATCCACACGGGCAGATTCATCGATTTCCTTGGGTATGGTGTCAAAGAATCCCTTCATCATCCAGATAACGAATGCAATATTGAAAGCGGAATGGGCAATAACAATCCCGGCAAACGTATTAAGCAGTTTTAGATTGCTCATGATGAAATACAGCGGGAGTGCAAGTACAATCACTGGAGTGAATCGTGTACCCAACAGATAGAAGAAAAAAAGTTTATCACCGCGTATCTTAAATCGGGAGAATGCGTATGCAGAGGGAACTCCGACAATCAAGGAGATGCCCGTAACGAGAAAGGTGACAAGAAGGCTGTTACCGAGATTCGAAAGAAAATGTTTTTCAACAAACACTTCGTGGTAGTTTGCTGTTGTAGGATTGAATAAGAGTTTTGGCGGAATTGAAAATGCATCAACACGCGTCTTGAAACTCGTGCCGATGAGCCAAAGGTAGGGTAAAAGATAGAAGAGAATAAATACAAGGAGGATGATCACAAGCGTATTTCGAATTGATTGTTGTTTTTTAGTCATCTTCCTGTCTCCTAATAACCAGGCGCCAGTAGAGAATCCCTGCACATAAGAGCAGAATAAATAATACGACACAGAGTGCAGCGGCGTAGCTGAAGTTGTAGTTTACAAAGGCCTCACGATAGGTGAACATATCGATTACCTCCGTACTATTACCCGGCCCACCGCCGGTAAGAATGAATGGTTTATCAAACACTTTGAAAGCTTCTATGGCTCGTAATATGATTGAAACGGAAACCACTGGGCGGATAAAGGGGATGGTGATTTTTCTGAATATCAGAATTCTTCCAGCCCCATCGAGAATAGCGGCCTCATAGGGTTCCATGGGTACCGACCGCAGTGCGGCAAGTGTCATCAGCATCATAAATGGGGTCCATTCCCAGACATCGGTAAGTATGAGGACTGCCAGAGCGGTACCCCCACTGCTTAACGGTGTTTTGGAAAGACCAAGGTGAAACACGTCTACCAGAAAACTATAGAGTCCAAATTGCGGATTTAGGGTAAAGCTGAACATGAGACCCACAACTAATGGTGCTACCAGCATTGGTATCATGATGCCTGAGGTAAGGATGCGGTGTAGTCTTCCCCCGTAGTAATGAATAATCAGCGCCAGCACAGTACCAAGAACCAGTTGGAGCAAGGTGGAGCATACTACAAACCGAGCAGTGACCCACATCGAATTCCAGTACTCGTGATCGGTAAATAATCGAACATAGTTGTCCAGGCCGACAAATACATCTCGACTTCCCGATTGGGTAAGGGTAAATCCAAAGAAACTGATACGAATATTATAGATAAGAGGTACCATCGTAATTGCAGTTAAGATGATCATTGCTGGTAAATGAAACAATAAAGCTGTTCGTTGTCGGTAACCGACCTGTAAACTCATACGCCGTAACCCCTTTTTGCGAATACCAGTAGCTGACCGCAGCCAGCTACTGGTGCTACCAATTACTGATAGTCAACAGGTAATTCGCCTGCCAACAACTTGTTGTACGCAGAGGCAAGATCTCTCAGAGCCGTTGCAGAATTTTTATTACCAGCAATCACATGGGAAAGTTCCAACATCATGGCATTATTCATTTCATTCCATTGAGGAATTCGGGGACGACGCGAACTGATCTTGTATGCATCAAGACTCGCCTGCCAATAAGGAAGTTCTACTACAAGCTCGGGATCATTGAACACTGATGAAAGGGTCGGGAATCCTCCCTCAAGAGCAATCTTTTTCTGTACCTCACTGGTATTCACCCACTGCAGGAAGATCCAGGCAGCTTCAGGATTAGGGGCATCGGCCGAAATGAAATAGGTCCATGCACCATAATGTGCCACAGGATTAACCTTGACCGGGATCGTGGTGTATCCAACCTTCCCGGCAACCTTGGATGAAGAAGGATCTTCGACCGAAGGTGCACAGTCGTTCCACTGAATCTGCATTGCCACAATTCCCTGCTGCATCTGGGTAGTAAGTTCATCCCAGGTATTATTGCTTACCCCTGGAGGGCAAAATGGTACCAGATTCACAAAGTAATCAAGCGCAGCTCGGTTCTCTGGGCTGTTGATGATGAGATTGCCATCTTCATCAAATACTCCTCCTCCGAATGACCAGGCATAGTTCAACCACTCACAGGTCATGGCATCATGTCGTTTGCCCGCTATACTTGTACCATAAAAATCCTGTGTAAGCTGCTTTCCAGCAAGGCGGCTACCTGCCTTACGGGTGAAGAATTCTGCACAATCTCGATACTGATCCCAGTTTTCCGGCGGATTCAGTTCATATCCATATTTTGCTTTAAATGCTGCTTTCTCCTCCGGATTGCCAAAGAGATCCTCTCGATAGAACATCACCATGATACAGGTATTGGATGGTATCCCATAATTGACCCCCTTCCACTCTCCCGATGCGGCAACCATACCTGCTATTAAGTCTTTTTTGTCAAAATTATCGAGTTTCAGATCTTGGCGATCAAAGAATGGATCAATACTCTGAATGTAGTCATTAACTACCAACTGCCCAAGGAATTGGTACGGGATAGAGATGACATCATATGCTCCAGATTTGCTCTCCATGGCAAGCATTTCTTTCCCCACAACATTATCCATCGGACCCATTTCCAATTCCACCTGAATACCCGTCTGCTCTTCGAAATCAGCAAGTTGCTTTTCAAGAGCAAGTGTCGGATTCTGCTGCTCCGCTATCACATGCAGTGTTACACCTGCATAAGGCTTTGTATCGTCCTGCACAACCTCCCTTTGTGCAGCACCGAATACCAGTGTAATGCTCAACATCAGTAGAATTGCCATCAATACACGTTTTTTCATCATTTTCCTCCTTTCTTCAGATCACTGTATGAGTGATCTGATTTCTCTTAGAATATCTGCATTGAAGGAATATTCGTGTGCAAGGCTGTACGCAAGTTGTTTTTCCCAAACAAAATCCTTCAGTGTCACCAATGTTTCTTCCAGATCTTGCCAAGAGACCTGTAGCGACTCCGGGGTAATAGGAATTTCGATAGTCTTGATTGTCTGCTGGACAGTCTCCCAAGAATTGTGCTGTACGTAGGCCATAATTAAGGTACCGAGACACACCGCCTGTCCATGGGGAAATTGTTTACCCGTACGATATTCAAGGTTATATACCACATAGTGTTCCGACCCCTCTTCAAATCGAGGGTGATGCTGTTCAAAACATTGCCAACCGATCCAGTTTAAGGTATCAACGAGAAGATCAATTCCATATGCATCCATTGCATGAATATGGTCTAGGTGTTCATTAATCTGAGTAAGGTGTAGAACCGTTTCCTGCTGCAATGTCTCATTCCATGGGGGGTGATACCCTCGGTCTGCAGCATACTTCCAATCAAATAATCCTGTGTAGCAGGAAAGAATATCACCGATTCCATAGCGGTTATACAATATGGGAGCCGTCTGAATTATCTCGTAATCAATAATAATTTCTGTGGGAACCGCATCTCCCACATAGGTAACCGCCCCCTTTCGGCGAACGGCAATTTCGTGGGTAAAGAAGGCATCAACTGAAATAATAGTGGGAATCTGGTAAAGTATGGAGCCATTTTTCCAGTGAAGGTATTTTGCAATATCGGCAACCTTTCCTCCTCCTATGCCTACGACGACAGAGACATCCTTAAATCGTTGAGCTACCGTATCAAGAAAATCCTGCTCAAGCGATTCGACAAAATAGATCTCTTGTGGTTGAGCAACGAACTGATTACGAACCTGTTTCCAGATTGCCCGTTCGGTAAGAGCGAGTGCATGAGGAAACCTGGAAAAGAAATTTTCTGCCAGGTGATGTCCTTTGTTAATAAGAAATTGTTCTGACATTGTTTGTATTTGTCATAACCTCCAAGTTGATCGTAGGTTTCTTCACGTAACTTGTCAAATAAATTTTTCAAAAATTTGAATAAATGGGGTAAAATAGGAGAACATACAAAAATAATTTAAAAAGAAGTCTGGAAATAATACAAATTATATGGTATTTGTAAATTATGAGAACAAAAGATCATCTACGGGAAGCTTTGCTTACCATTAATCGGACTGGAGGAATCACCAAGAAGGAACTTGCTGAAATACTTCAGGTAAGCACTCCAAAGGCTGCAGAAATTATTGAAACCCTGCAGCAGAAAAACTGTATCATCCAAACCGAAGGGGAATCCAATGGTGGACGTATTCCCAAAATGTATATGATCAGCGAATCTTGTGGGTATATTGTGGGTGTCGATATTGGTACCGAGTATATTCGGTTGGGAATTGTGAATCCCTCAGGTGAGGTAAAAGGGACGATTGAACGGCGATTCGATATTGATACCACACGGGATCTATCTGAAGCTCTGTTCGCTGAAATGTTGCAGGATGTGTTGCTAAGAAGCGGGGTCTCGGCAAACCACATCGTGGGTGTAGGTATCGGTATTACCGGAATCATTCATGAAAGCAAAGGTGTCTGTCTTTCCCTGCGTAATACACCGAAGTGGAAAGGCCTTCATGTGGTGAATTTATTCAAGCGGCTTTGTCATACGGAACAAGTGCTGCTCACTGACAGTGTAAAAGCAATGGCAGTTGCAGAACGCATGTTCGGTCAGGCAGGAAATCTGGATAACTTCATCGTAGTGAATATCGGTATCGGACTCGGTGCAGGTATCGTGATAAATGGAGAGTTGCTTGACGGTAATCGGGGAACGACGGGCGAGATCGGGCATATGCATATTCGTCCAAGTCAGACATTATGTGTCTGCGGTAACTATGGGTGTCTCGAATCAATAGCCTCTGGTTGGGCAATCCTGAAAAAATGTAAAAATGCTATCCGAGAGGGAGTTGAGACCCGAATCGGTCGAGAAAAAGAGCTTCGAAATATTTCCGTGCAGGATATCCTTGAGGCAGCAGACCATGGAGACAAGATAGCAATTACACTTTTGGAATCCACCGCTATCGATCTTGGTATCGGAATCGGATCGGTAATTAATCTACTAAATCCTCAGCGGATCTTTCTTGCTGGTGGTTTGATCCAGCATGGACAGAATCATATGTACGGACAGTTGGTACGGGGAGTGAAATCTGCTGTAATTCCCTGGTTACAGGAAACCATAGATATTGAAGTTTCAAAACTCGACCAGTTCAGTGTGGTTCGAGGCGTGTCTATTATGGCTTTTGAAAAACTTGTTGCTGCAGGATTCGCTAACCAACAGATTCCCCCGGTCGAAATTAATCACTCCGGGGGTAGCGGTTCCATATAATCAACTCTTACTGAGAGCGACATTTCCTACAATATTCATTACATCCCATGTGCGTGCAAAGGGAGGTGCATAACAGAAGTCTGCGAGAGCGAGATCTTCAATCGTTGCTTCTTTCTGTATAGCCATAGCGAAGGCATCAATGCGCAAGGCAGCACCGTTTTTCCCTGCAGTTTCTGCCCCTACGAGTTTTTTTGAAGCTTTATCAAAAAGGATTCTGCACAGAATATCCTCCTGCCCGGGATAGTATGCTGTCTGATTCTTGTCTGTGATATGAATGGCACGGTACTGATCACTTTCGGAGGTGATACCCACCCGTGCAACTTCAAGATCAAAAATCTTTACACAGGCACTCGCTAGTGTTCCTGGGAATTTACGTTCACTCCCTCCAAGGTGTTCTCCGATAATTCTTCCCAGTTTGTTTGCCGAAGTTGCCAGTGGTGTATACACTGGTTCACAGGTGATCATATGAGGGACTGCAGCACAATCTCCTGCTGAATAGATCGATTCAATTGAACTTTTTCCCACAGCATCCACAATTATCGCACCGTTTGGAAGCATCTTGATACCACTTTCGGCAAGGAAGCCCGTATTGGGTCGAATACCCATGGATAACACCACGATATCTGCAGGATACCGTCCCTTATCGGTGATAACCTCGGTAACCTGCCGGTCTCCAGAGAATGCTGTTACCCGTTCGGAAAGCGATACCGAAACTCCTTGTGATTCAAGTTCCTCAAGGATTGCACTAGAAACCTCGGCTCCCACCGCAGCTTTTAATAGCCGATCTTCCATCTCGATGATTCGAACTGATTTTCCCTGTTTCTGTAACGCCTCAGCCAATTCAAGCCCGATAAAGCCGCCTCCGACCACAACCGCATGCTGCCCGGTTTCCGGTAGGGCATCCTTGATACGCTGGCCATCATTCATGGAACGAAGCGTGTAGATATTACCGATATCTATGCCGGGAATTTTGGGAATAATAGCAGAAGCCCCGGAAGCCACCATCAATACATCATAGGTATCAGAGAATGTTTCGCCCTCGGCATTGGTGCCGGTGATCTGCCGATGCGTGGCATCAACATGCTTCACCGTATGATGTAATCGGAGGTCAATTCCTGCTTTCCTGAATGCTTCGGGAGAGCGTGAAAGCACCAAATTGATATCACTGAAATAATCGGCGATATAGTAGGGGAGCCCACACGCACCGTATGATACGATGTCGCTCTGTTCATAGACGGTCAGTTGCACATCCTGTTCTGAGCGCATCAGTTTTGCTGCAGCGCTCATTCCTGCTGCATTTCCACCAATCACGATACAACGCATAATTACCTCCCGAGTTATGTAAGATAATGATAGTCTACCTGAATGGTGACAATTTGCAACTATAACTCAACCAGTGTTTTTGACATGATTTCGATGGGATATCCGCTACAGGTACTCCATTTCAAATGGTTCCATCCGAGTTGACCGTACCAGGGGCCGAGGCCTTCAGTAAACAGGAAAACCTCTGAAATGTTGCAGTTTTTCACATATGCTTCACCATAGGCAAGCAATTGGCGCCCATAGCCTTTGCCGCGATACTCAGGGTGAACCCACAAACTGGCGAACCAGGGGGAATAGGGTTCCTGATCAAGATCAGCATCAACCACTGACAGCGAACCGATAAGCGTTTCTTTTTCATCCCGGGCAGCGAAGACCCGCTGTACCGAGCCTTCCCGCTTCTGGGCCCGGCGAACGAATTTCTCTCTACGCTGTGTCACAGTTTCCTCGGGACGAAGATGGTGAAATTCTGTGAAAGTAGCATCAGCAATTGCCGAAAGAATAGGAGTTTCATCAACAGTTACTGGTGCTATCGCGATGGTCATAAGCTAGTTTTCCGTAATCATCAGCTGTATGCCAAGCTCTTTGCACAATTTGACATATTCTTCAGGAATATTTCTATCGGTTATGATCACATCTAAATCCTTTAGGTCGCAAAGCTTCACTGAGCCGATAGCATCAAACTTCGAAGAATCTGCCATGAGCACCTTGGTCTGTGCGTTCTTTAACAGAATCTGTGAGAGTGAGTTTGCCTCAAAGCTGTTATTCAGCAATCCCTGGTTGCGCGTAATACCATCAACACCGATAAAGGCAATACGGGCGTTATACTTTTCCAGTGCATTTTCGGCAAGTGAACCGACGATTGATGCACCGCGGACATCGATTTTTCCTTCCGGAACATAAATGTTGATATTCCCCAGATTCATCAATCGGTTGACAATGTTGATCGAATTGGTGATGACCACCAACCCATTTAAATGCACTAAGTTCTCCACAATCTGTTCGGTAGTGGTTCCCCCGTCGATAAAGATGGAATCCCCATCGCGAACCAGTTCAGATGCAAGTTTTCCTATTTGTTTTTTCTGAATGAGATAACGCTTCTGGCGCTCATTGATCGGGAGTTCTGTAGAGAGCAGTGATTTCGCTCCCCCATAACAGCGCTGTAACTGACCGCGGTCGTTCAGTTCATTCAGGTCCTTTCGGATCGTCAGCTGGCTGATCTGAAAATAATCGGAAAGGTATGATACCTCGATTTTTCCGTACTGTTGTAACAAATGTAAAATTGTACTGTGTCTTTCTTTTTTATTCATGACTAAAGGCAATATATTCCGTAACGGAATTCATGCAACGCTCCTGAAATTATTTATATTCAATAAAAAGATTTATTAAAATATATCTTTGTGGTTCACGATTATGAAAGGTTGTGTAAAAAATGTCAACAGTATTTTAGTCTTATTTTTCAAGTTATTAATTAATGTGTTAAAAAATATCGAATGATGAATAAATTGCGTTAACAGTTATATAGTAATAATCATAAAACTAATAAATTGACATATCAAGTGTTTCGTTTGATAATTCAATTGATAACAAGAGTGCAAATAGGGGGTGCTCACATGTCTGAATTGATCGTCATGCTTACACATAATGATGTGACGGTGGAAAACGCAAGACAGATCTTCGCAGAGTGCAAAGACCTGCCGGTAACCTTCTGGGGCTTTAAAAATATCGGCCTACCGCTTGATCAGATGAAAGAACTGGTGGCTGATATGAAAGCTGCCGGAAAAACAACGTTTCTTGAAGTGGTGACACTCCAAGAGAAAGATTGCATGGAGGGAGCTGAAATGGCCGAATCCTGCGGGTTTGACTACCTGTTGGGAACGGTCTATTTCGAGTCGGTTGCGCAGTACGCCAAGGAGCACAGTATTGCGTATCTCCCGTTCTGCGGGACTGTCACTGGGCATCCCAGTATTCTCAGTGGAAGTATTGAAGAGATCGTAGCTGACGGACTGCAATTACAGAAGCTCGGTGTCCAGGGAACTGACCTGTTGGCCTACCGCCATAAGGAAGATCCGGAAAATCTAATCCGCGAACTCTGTGCTCGCCTGACTATGCCGGTCATTGTTGCCGGGAGTATCAGCACCTTTGAACGGATCGATCTGGTAGAAGAGATTAACCCATGGGCATACACCATCGGTTCAGCATTATTCGAACATAAATTCAGCACTGCTACCACATTCAGAGGACAGCTTGAGGCTGTTCTGAATCATATAGCAGAGCGTGACGTTTAATTTAGGTAATGGAGGAATGTATGGACGTGAAAGTAATCAGAAAAAACGATGCGAAAGTGTTTATGGAAGGGCCAGAACTGTGCAGAGAGTATCTGGTGACTGAAAAAATCACTTTCGGCACCTCGAGATTGCTTCCGGGACAGCGGGGAGACATCGATCCGGGGCATCCCGCTTCGCATGAAGTCTTTTTCGTCGTAAAAGGTCACGTAGTGCTTTTCACCAAAGATGGGCAGTACTACGAACTGTTTGAGCAGGATGCGATTCTCATGCCGGAGACCGTTCCTCATACCCTGATCAATGTTGGTGACCAGGAGGCGATCATCTCCTGGAGTAAAGCACCAAGCGAACTTTAGTCAAAAAAGGAGAGATCTATGGATAAAACGGCAATTCTGAGTCTGGATCTGGGGACCACAGCAATCAAAGTCGCCGTTGTGGACAGCAATGGAAAGCTCATAGCAACCTCAACACAGGAATATCGACTGCTCACTCCCGATACACTTTCGGTGGAACTTCCCGTAGAAACGTATTGGGAAGCTTTTAAGGCGGGTGTTGCCGAGGTCATGAAGAAAAGTGGTATCGCTGCAGAGTCCTTGGTGAGTATGGGGATATCTGCACAGGGGGAGACCCTCATACTCCTTGACGATGAAAACCGTCCACTTCGCAATGCCATAGTCTGGATGGATAACCGTGCACAGAAAGAGGCAGCGGAACTTGATGAGCATTTTCCGCCCGAAGCCATGCAGCAGCATACCGGACAGGTCAGCATGGTTCCTACCTGGCCGGCAGCAAAAATTCTGTGGGTGAAAAAACATGAACCGGAAGTGTTCAGGCGTACGGCAAAGATTCTGCTCATCGAAGATTACTTTATTTTCAGAATGACTGGATCGTTTGCCTGCGAAGGATCACTGATCTGTTCCACAGCCTACTGGGATATCCGAACAAAGCAGTGGTGGCCACAAATGCTTGATTATCTGGGTATCACTAAAGATCAACTACCAATGATTTGTGAACCGGGAACGGTAGTAGATAACGTTCTTCCCGCTGTAGCGCAGGAACTGGGAATCGGGAAACAGATGGTGGTATGTACCGGAGCTCTTGATCAGGCTGCCGGTGCCATCGGGGTAGGCAATATCGCTCCTGGACTGTTCTCGGAAAATACCGGAGCCGCTCTCGCCATCTGCGCTTCTGTCGAGGATCCTTTTGTTGATCCGGCAGGACAGATGCCCTGTCATTACCACGGTATTCCCGATCTCTATATGGCTCACACGTTCACCACAGGAGGAATGGTACTGAAATGGTTCCGCGATGCTTTCTGTTCTTTGGAAATGCTTCTCGGGAAGACCAGCAATCTTGATCCGTATTACCTCATGGACCGTTCGACAGAGAACATTCCTGCAGGTTCGGATGGTCTGATTATGCTGCCGCACCTTGGTGGAGCGATGGCTCCTGAAGCCAATCCCAAGGCGAAAGGAGTATTTTTCGGGATCACCATGAAGCACACGCGGGAGCACTTCATTAAAGCAATCATGGAATCTGTCGGTTTTATCGTGATGCGTAATATTGAAGCTGTCGAATCGATGCAGATTCCCGTGAATGAAATCAGAGTGCTCGGTGGCGGTTCAAAGAGCAGAGCATGGAATCAAATCAAAGCGGATATCACCGGTAAAGTCATTCACACTACTGAGTATGCAGATGCAGCATGTCTTGGAGCGGCTATCATCAGCGGAGCTGCAGTTGGTGTATTCTCGAGTGCCAAAGATGCTGTAAAGAATATGGTAACCCTCAAGGATACCTGTGAACCTAATTGGGACAACCATGCAATCTACAAGCGATTATTCGCACAATACAAACAACTGTACACCGACCTGTGTCCGTTGTTTGAAAAATCCGATCAGTAACAGGAGGTATCAGGATGGGACGATTTTCTCAACAGATAGCAGTGGTTACCGGAGGAGCTTCCGGGCTCGGTAAGGCCAGTGCAACGATGTTTGCTCGTGACGGTGCTGCCGTAGCGATTTTAGATATCGATAAAGCGGCAGGAGCTGCGACAGAAAAAGAGCTGCGCAACTCGGGAGCTGAAGCTCTGTTTGTTCCCTGTGATCTTACCCAGGAGAAGCAGGTGGAACAGGCCTTCCATACCGTAGTGGAAACCTTCTCCCGTATCGATATTCTCCATGCCAATGCCGGAATCATCGATGTGCCGAGGACGGTGGATACCATGCCTTTTGCAGTATGGAATAAGATTATGGATATCAACCTCAACGGAATGTTTCTCGCAGCAAAGTACGGTATCCAGCAGATGCTGAAACAGGATAAAGGCGTCATCGTTTTCACTGGATCAAACTGGGCTTATGTATGTGATCCGGGATTTTCCAGCTATGCAGCAAGCAAAGGAGCTGTGGTCGCATTTGCCCGTGCGCTTGCCCTTGACCATGCAAAAGACAATATCAGAATCAATGTAGTGTGCCCGGGGAACATGCATACCCCGCTGTTAGAGCGCCAGTTGAGTCTGGAGGCGGACCCCGAAGCAGCACTTGAAAAGATGGGTCAGGTATCCACACCTGAAGAGATCGCGAATCTCGTGCTCTTCCTTGCAAGTAATGAATCTTCGGCAATGAAAGGTTCTGCTGTCATTATCGACCAGGGAGAAACTCTCGGGTATGGGATCGGTTTGCGGTCACGCAAGTGATCGTAGTGTGTCAGAAGGAGGTTCAATCAGATGCGTAGAAGTAAATGGGCTGGATGGAATGCTTGGATATTGCCGGCAAGCATACTGTGTTTCATCATTTCTCTCATACCCTGGCTGATTATGATTTATAACAGTTTCTTTAATCTATCATACACCAAGGTTGGAACAGGACAGTTTGTCGGGTTGGAAAATTATCGGCGGGCTTTCGATGATCCCTCGTTTCTCACCAGTTTCTGGATCACGATGAAAATTCTGCTGATTGCCCTGCCGGTTGAATTCCTGCTTGGTCTGGTACTTGCCGTATTGGTATCTCAGCATACGCGCATGCGTAAGTTTGTCGTCCCGGTACTTACGATTCCTATGGTAATTGCACCAGCGGTAGTCGGCTTGATCTGGAACCTCAATCTGAATCCTAATTTCGGACCAGTCGGAATATTCTTGCGAAATATAGGGTTGTCTGCTGATGGATTGCTTGCCAATACCTCCACTGCGTTATATACGATCATCGCAATTGACGTATGGCAGTGGACACCCTTCATGTTCCTCCTGTTCCTTTCCGGTTTGGTAGGACAACCGAAGGAACCGCTGGAGGCAGCGCAAGTCGATGGGGCCACCTCCTGGCAAACGTTCAAACGGGTAAGTGTCCCCGCCTTGAAACCGATATTTATCGTAGGATTCCTGTTGAGGTTCACGGATGTGTACAAACTCTTTGACACAATCTGGACTACCACAGGAGGAGGACCAGGTATGGCAACAGAGGCTCTCAGTGTCTTCGGATACCGGGTGAACTTCGGTTACTGGCATATCGGGTACGGCAGTGCCGTAGTCATGCTGATCTTCATTATCAGTTATCTGGCATCACTGGTATTCTTCCATACCGTGGTACCGCCTGAGAAGAAGATCAACTGATGGTCATACAGAAAAGGAGTCACCTATGATAACTACAAAAACTCGATATAGTCAGTTTATTCAGGTTCTGGGGATCGTGATCATCGTGTTTGTGTGCCTGATTGCACTTGTTCCCTACCTCTGGACATTTCTTTCAGGATTCAAGGAACGCACCGACATTCTTTCAACCACCCCGAAACTGTTTTTCACCCCGACACTGAAGAACTTCCCTGAAGTTTTCATCACCAACGGATTTCTGTTGTATCTGCGCAATTCGGTGGTCACCGCAGTCTTTGCCGTTTTGCTCTGTCTGATTACCGGAGTACCGGCAGCCTATGCATTCTCACGATATCACATATATGGGAAAAAACATCTGTACTTCTACTTCCTGACCACCCGTATGTGTCCTGCAGTAGCAGAAGCTCTGCCGTTATACATCCTGTTCAGCAAGTTTGGATTGCTCGGTAAAACACCTGGTCTGGTCCTGGCACACTGTACCTTCATTGTAGCTTTCGTCATCTATGTCATGCGGACCTTCTTTGATGATATTCCCGAGGAACTTGATAATGCGGCATTAGTTGATGGATACACAGAATGGGGAGCTTTCTGGCATGTCATTGTGCCGATTGTAAAACCTGGAATTGCCAGTACCGCACTGCTTTCCTTCATATTCAGCTGGAATGAGATGCTGTTCTCACTGATCCTTGGTGGGCACAGTGCCAAAACACTTCCGGCAAGCTTCAGCGGACTGATCACACCACACGGTACGTTCTGGGGCCAACTCTGTGCTGCAGCAGGAGTCGTCACCGTGCCGATCATCATTCTGGCAGCGATTCTGCAGAAATACCTGATTCGAGGACTCTCACTCGGAGCGGTGAAAGGTTAATGGGAGGAGCATAACATGGCAAAAAAACGTCGATCATTTATACAAGCACTATATCGCTTCGTATGGGGTCCAGAGGTGGAACTGGGTGACTGTATTTTCTATACCATCCTCACCCTGGTGCTCATGGGGCTCATCTGGCTTTTCACTTTTGAACGCATCGGTATTCATGTGGGATTCGTACTGATTCCCTGGGCTGCCATAGTCTACGCTATCTGGCATCAGTATAAGAAAACCCGCCCTGATGATGAACTTACGCAGAAATCTGATGATGACCGGAGGAAACACCATGGCAAAAGTTGAATTTGTAGATATCGGAAAGATCTATCCGGGACCTGTCGAAGCAGTAAAACATCTTGATCTGACTATCAACGATGGAGAATTCATGTGCCTGCTCGGACCTTCCGGATGTGGTAAGTCAACCACTATGCGGATGATAGCCGGTTTAGAGGAGATTACGAGCGGAAAGATGTACATTGATGATGTATGTGTCAACACCATGAGTTCACGGGATCGTGATGTGGCCATGGCATTTGAGAACTACGCATTGTATCCGAATATGAGTGTGGGAGAAAATATTGCCTTCCCGCTGGAGATTCGTAAAGTCGACAAAGATGTGATCGAGCAGAAAGTGCTTGAGGCAGCTCGATTGCTGGGCATTGAAGATTTGTTACACGAATCGGTCAAAGGACTAAGCGGTGGCGTGCAACAACGCGTTGGAGTCGCCCGTGCACTGGTGCGAAATCCGAAAGTGTTGATTCTGGATGAGCCGATCAGCCACCTTGAGGAAGAACTCAAGGCAAAGATGCGTGAAGAACTCCGAAAGCTGCAGCGGAAACTGAATGTGACAACACTCTATGTCACTCACGACCAGATTGAAGCTATGGTAATGGCTGATCGCATTGCAGTCATGAATCAGGGCGTACTGCAACAGGTGGATACTCCCCAGATGATCTACCACAATCCGGCAAATGTGTTTGTCGGAGGGTTTATCGGCGAACCGCCCATGAACTTCATCAGTTGTTCGCTTTCCCGTGATCAGGGAGAGACCAGCTTCACATTCGACGAAATCAGGATGTCCTGTCCTGAAGAACTGTTTACTCGCATCGAATCGGCTTCTGATACCGGTAGTGTCATCATTGGTGTACGCGATACCCACATAGAACTTTCTGATAAACCGCAGGAAGGCTTTGTGCAGGGAAAAGTGTTCTTTATCGAACCGCGCAGCGAAGAGCTCCTCGTTACCATAGAAATAGGGAAACACCGCATACTAGCAACAACAGGTCTGAAGACGCCTGTTGTGATTGATGCGCCGGTTTGGATAGCCTTGGATTATGAGCGATGCAGCTACTATCACACCGAGACCGAACAAAATCTTTTCGGGTAGGGGACAGATTATGGCAACAATACGATTTGAACAAGTACAAAAGAAATTTGGCCGGGTAAACGCACTGAAGAACCTGTCATTTCAAACAGAACCGGGAGAATTCTCGTTTCTTCTTGGCCCTTCAGGGGCAGGCAAGACTACGATTCTCAGTCTGATCGCCGGTATCCTTCCCGCTTCGCATGGGAGAATATACTTTGATGATCGCGATATCACCGATCTGAAACCAAGAGAGCGGGATGTTGCTATAGCTTTTGAATCCTATGCGCTCTATCCGAACCGGACGGTCATGGGTAATATTCGATTCCCGCTTGATGCACCGATACGGAAAAAAGAGTTATCAGAGGCGGAAAAGGTGGCAAAGGTCCATGAGATTGCACGGATGCTGCAGATCGAAGAACTCCTTGACCGGTTTCCACGAGAACTCTCGGGCGGACAACGACAGCGAGTCGCTCTCGGCAGAACCTTGGTGAGACGGCCTACCTTCTTCCTTCTGGATGAACCCATCGCTCACCTCGATGCAAAACTGCGTCACCAAATGCGTGGAGAACTGAAACGGTTGCAGCAGGAAATGGGAATCGCTACATTCTGTGCAAGTCCGGACCAGAGTGAAGCCGTAGCTATGGCCGATCGTATTTTTCTTTTGAATAAAGGTGTTCTTGAACAGGTCGGTAAGCCCGATGAATTATATTTTCATCCATCAAATGAATTTGTAGCGCTCATGCTCGGTGAGCCGAAAATGTCAATCTTTCCTGTCGATATCGTGGAAGAAAACCAGCAATTTTTCATTAAAAATGACGATGTGCAATTCGCTGCTCCCGATGGGTTCGATAATCTCATCAAGCAGCACAACCTTCCATCCCGGGTAGATATCGGGCTGCGACACACCGATCTCGAAATTTCATTCAGTGAACAGGGAGATGGATACGTCCCGTTCACTATCGATTTTTTCCAGATTAATGGACAAAAACTTATTATCACAGCGCAACGAGGGAATACCCGCATACTGATCGAAACGCTATTCAACACCGAGATGCAGGTTAATTATGGGGATCCTGTCTGGATACGATGGGATTCAGAACATTTCTATGTCTTCGATACTGAGACAAAACAGTCACTTGTGTGACTGTAGATCAAGGAGGGGAATATGAGAAAAGGAGTAACAGTAGTACTGTTCCTCGTGTGTCTGGTTCTTATCTCCACCAGTATTTTTGCACAGGGGGGCAAAGATACGGCGAACAAAGTGGATCAGATCACTTTCAAGGACGGATGGACGCTCGCAGAAGCCGCAGCGCCCTGGAAAGGAGAGACCCTGCGATTCATTGGTGAGTCGCTACCTCCTCTGGAAGCCCTTGCTGAGGTAAAAGAGGAGTTCGAAGAGATTACCGGTGTTACGGTGGAAATCGAACAGTACGGGCAGGCCGAAGTAATTCAGAAAACTATGGCCGACTTTGTCGGAAAAACACAGATCTATGACATGATCCTAAGTCCTCATCGGCAGCTGGGCACGTATGTGGAAAACAATTGGCTGTATCCACTCGATACATTCCTTACCCATCCGAAGCTGCATGATCCGGCGTTCGACATTCAGGGTGGAGCCATTCTCGATGAGAAGTACTGGAGTGAGGTTTCGTGGTACAACGACACAGTATATGGTCTGCCGTTCCACTTCATCTCCATGTACATGTGGTACCGCTATGATGTGTTTGAGCATCCCGATGAAATGCGTGCATTCAAACAAAAGTATGGGTATGAATTACCATCTCCACCAGTTACGATGCAGCAATTCTATGACACTGCCGAGTTCTTCACACGAAAGAAGGGCGAACGCCTGGCCGGCAAAGTGCTTACCGAGGATGTATATGGTGTGACTCTGATGGGTAAACGGCATGTTTCCACATGGTATGATTTCCTGAATATTCTTTATGCCTTCGGTGGAAGAGACCTAGACATTGAAAAGGGTGCAGAATATGGTCCGGTGGTTATCAACTCACCTGAAGCGGTGAAAGCGATGGAATTCTATGCAAGCATGGCCAAGTTCTGTCCTCCAGGATTACTTTCAGCAGGATGGGATGAATCTCAGGCAGCTATGCAGCAGAATATTGCCGTCATGGGTCTCGAATGGGATGATGCTGTAGGAGCGGTAGAAAATCCTGCCGAATCTCTTGTGGCAGGAAGGATCGCCTATAGCGGTATTCCCATCGAGTCGGAAAAGGCTATTCAGATTGAAGGCTGGAACTACCATATTCCTGCCAGTTCACGGAAGCCTGAACTTGCCTGGCTGTTTGTTCAGTGGGCAATGGGTACCGATGTGCAGAAGGAGCAGATGGCCCGCGGTGGTCAGTCAGCCATCAGAGCTGTCTATGATGATCCTGAGGTTCTCAGTAAACCCTATGTACCCACAGCAATCTACTTGAAAACCGGAGGTAAAGAGATTCTTGCTCTGCGTAAGGCAGGAGCAAAAGATGGATACGGACTTCCTGAAACCTTTGCCAATGCGGTAAATCCGAAAACGGGTGATACTTCAGTATCTCTCGTTCCAAAACCGACCTTCCCCGAACAGGAGGAAGTTATGCAGGAGATCCTGCTTGCTGTCAGCAATACCTTATCCGGTACGATGACTGCAAAACAGGCACTTGATGTTGCTGCAGAGAATATTGCAAATATTATCAAGTAATTTATAATATTCCGGTGGCTGTAGGACAACTCTGCAGTCACCGGTTTTGTCTATGCAGGAGGGGGGTAATTATGAGTAAAAAGGAACTGTCAGTTCAAACAAATCCACTGATGATGAGTACGGTACTGGTGAGTACTGCATCGACTGAAGGGATTACCAATATATGCAGTATTGCCTGGATTACGCGAGTGAACTCCAAACCTCCACTGTTGGTATTCGGTATCGGCCCGCACAAAAAAACCTACCAGAATATGATGGAATCTCACTGTTTCGGTATTAATATTCCTGATCGTTCACTGATACCTGCAATTGATTATTGTGGATTGCACACCGGTAATACCTTCGCGAAGGATAACGTGTTTACCACTGAACCAGGTTCTGTTACTGGGGTGCCTCTGATTCAAGCATGCAAGGTACAGATGGAATGCAGTGTATGGCAGGTCGTTGAAACACCGAAAAACCATCTGATTATCGGTGAGATCAAGGCCGTCTATGCTGATGAAGATATTCTTGATGAGCATGGTATCGATATCTATGCACTGGATCCAGTACTTCATGCCATGGCCGGTTCTCATTTCTATTTCTCTGCTGGTCCTAAAACTGATGATGCATACAAGAAGCGATCATTAAGTGAGGTGCAGGAAAATGAACATACATGAACAGCTCCCGTTTCTCCGGCACGGCGCGACAAAACTGGGTATTGTAGTACCGGATCTTGATAGAGCGGTACACCAGTACCATACCCTGTTTGGAATCAGTCCCTGGCAATTCTTTACATTCGATCAGTCATTGCTCAGGCGGATGACACGCTTCGGAAAGCCGTGCGAATTCTCTTTTCATGCAGCGATGTCTTCTATGGGAGATACCCGAATTGAACTTGTCGAACCGGTTACTGCCAATACGGTGTATGCAGAATTCCGCGACCGATGCGGGTACGGTATACAACATATCGGTGTTCCGGTTGATGATATGGCTGAAGCGATTGAAGCTGCTTCTGTACAGGGATTCTCTGTGGTAATGGAAGGAATTGGGTACGGTCTTGATGGCGATGGAAGCTTTGTCTATCTCAATACCGAAGAAGCGATCGGTATTATGATTGAGCTTATTGAACGACCGAAACGCAAGCATCCGCCACAACGGGTGTATCCCTGATCTGCATTGTATAACATTTCCATCTCTAATTAGTGACAGGTTACAACTATTGCATACCGCGTGCAATAGTTTGCGTGAAAGTTATTACTTTAGCAGTTTAAAAGTTATCAATACATAAAAAAATCTCTATAAACTTATGATTTGACATATTCGGTATATCGATTGATAATACAAGTGATGCCAAGAGTGTGTAGTTTGAAACCTGTTTTTCGATGTGCCAGGGTGCATCTCGGCAGGAGACGGAGCAATGTATCCGATCATTTCAGCACGACACACGGATGTATAGACGGAAAAGGAGGTGCTGGTGTGAGGACCGTGCGTTCAGTTCAGAAAGGGATCAATCAGTGGTCGTTTCCCGATGATATGGCTTTGAGTGATATTTTCACGGCAGTTCACGAATTCGGCTATGAAGGAATAGAGGTAACGCTTTCTACATCAGGACCCCTTACCCTGACCAGCAGTGATCAGGAGCTTACGCAGATTCGCGTCATGGCAGATGATGCCGGGGTGCAGATCAATAGTGTTGCGACCGGTTTGTATTGGCAGTTTTCTTTCACCAGTAATCGATCCGATATACGACAGCGGGCATCGGATCTGGCACAACGGCAGCTCGAAATAGCCCAGGCCCTCGGAGCTGATTGCATCCTGGTGTGCCCGGGAACGGTCGGAGTCGATTTCACTCCCGATCAGGTAGTTCCTGATGCAGGTGAAATTGCCTTCTTTGCCGGAAGTGAAGTAATTCCCTATGAGGTCGCTTATGATCGTTCACAGGAGCATCTGAGTCAGCTGGCTGATACTGCAAAATCATGCAAAGTGTCTATTGGAGTTGAAAATATCTGGAACAAATTCCTCCTTTCTCCACTCGAATTTAAAAGTTTTATAGACGGTATTGGATCGCCCTGGATCGGTGCATATGTAGATGTGGGCAACATGCTTGCTTTTGGATATCCGGAACAGTGGATCCGTATCCTTGCGCATCGGATCAAACGGATTCATCTGAAAGACTACCGGCGTGCCAGTGGATCCCTTGATGGCTTTGTTCCATTGCTCGCCGGCGATGTGAATTGGCCTGAGGTAGCACAGGCTCTGCGCGATGTGCACTATACCGGCTATGTGAATGCGGAAATGGTTCCGCGATATGCGTACCATCAATTTGAACTGATTCGCAGCACCTCGAGTGCAATCGATGCGATTTTTTCTTTCATACAGTAACAAGAGGTACTATGGATACAACACAAAGATTGAGTGTGCGGAACATCCGCAAGGATTTCAGTGAAGAGAAAGGGCAGACGCTTCAGGTTGTTGATGATTTCTCTCTGGATTTGAACGACAAAGAGAGTGTGGTTATTCTCGGTCCTTCGGGATGCGGTAAGTCAACACTGTTGAAAATTCTGGGAGGAATTCTGCCTGCAACCAGTGGGACTATCGTATTTGATGGAGAAGACCACGGCAATGAGTTGTCACGGCATGCACTCAGAAAGTTTGGGTTTGTCTTTCAGGATAACAACTTGTTGCAGTGGCGGACTGTTGAGGGGAATTTACGCTTCATGCTTGAAGTGATGCACCTCAAGGAACAGCACTGGATCAATCGAATTGATGAAATCTTGGAAATTGTCGGACTGAAGGAATTTAAAACCATTTTCCCCCATGAACTTTCTGGAGGGATGAAACAACGAGTAGGGATTGCTCGGGCGCTCATTCATGATCCCGAGATGTTGATACTGGATCAGCCGTTCGGAGCTCTTGATGCCATCACCAGAAAAAAAATCAGTTTTGAATTGCTCTCCATCTGGAAGCAGACCCAGAAGACGATCGTTATGGTTACCAATGATGTTCAGGAAGCAGTGCTGTTGGCTAACCGTGTCCTGATCTTCTCCCCACTCCCTACTCGAGTTGTGGAAACGGTCACTATCGACATACCCCTTGAAGAACGGGGTCCTGATGTGGTCGAAACTCCTCATTTTTTACAGCTCAGCAGCCGTATCAGTGCTGTAATACGACAAGTTATGGAGGAAGCTCATGCCAACTAAACGTTCACTGAAAGATCTGCCATTCATTGGCTTGCTGGCTCCGATTGTGTTACTGGTGGTGTTGTTCATCATCCTCGAAGTTTTTGCCCGTCTCAATCTCATCTCTGATTACATTCTTCCTGCACCCTCTGCAATTCTGATGAACACCATACAAAGTTTTTCATCAACCATTCAGAAGGATTTTTTCTTCACGTTGAAAATTGTTTTCCTGGGCTTCACCACCGCCTCGGTTTTCGGCTTATTGCTTGCTGCCATCTTCAGCCAGTTCGAGATTGTAACCAAAGCCGTGAGCCCGGTGATCATATGGCTCGTTATTACTCCGATGATCACGCTCATCCCACTGATCATGCTTTGGCTGGGTAATT
This sequence comes from uncultured Spirochaetaceae bacterium, assembly GCA_964482325.1. Taxonomy (GTDB): domain Bacteria; phylum Spirochaetota; class Spirochaetia; order Sphaerochaetales; family Sphaerochaetaceae; genus CAYZJV01. The sequence goes on from CAYZXD010000002.1 coordinate 65,746, forward strand.
CACCCAATATTCGGGCGCTTATCGTCATTCTGCAAGCGACCCCGATTATTACCCTGAATACGCTCAATGGATTTACTACGGTTGAGAAAGCAAAACTGGAACTGGCAAAAAGTGTAGGGGCGACCCGCATGCAGCGGTTTGTGAAAATCACCTTCATGAATGCGATGCCCCAGGTTTTTACCGGAATCAAGCTTGGCTGTATTTTTTCGGTCATTGGATCAGTAAGTGCAGACTTTGTGGCCAAAGGAATCGGTATGGGTAACCGGATTATTCAGTTCACGAAGTACGTAAAAACTGATTTGACTTACGGCAGCATCATCATTGTTGCGCTGATCGGTATCGTTCTCTACTCGCTGATGTCCTACATCGAGAAGAAGATCGTCATCTGGAAAAACTAAAGAGGAGATAGCGCGTGCAACCAAGAATAGCATTTCACAACGTAACTAAGATCTTCTATGCGAGACGTCAGACCATTACCGCAGTGAAAGACTTCTCCATGGAAGTATTTCCCGGTGAATTTGTCACGATTGTCGGCCCTTCAGGGTGTGGGAAGTCGACGGTAATTCGCATGCTTGATGGAATTACCCCCCCATCTGAAGGACGCATATTAATCGATGGAACCGACTTCGGTGGTAAAAAGCTCGATGTTGAGACACTGAAAAAGATTGGGTTCATCTTCCAGGAACCGAATCTGTTACCCTGGCTCACGGTCGAACAGAATGTACAGCTTCCTTTGAAAATCATGCATATGAACACACCGGAGAATCAAAAGCGGGTCCATCAGCTCATTGATATGGTGAATATGCGTGCCTACGCCTCCGCTTATCCGGTGGAAGTATCGGGGGGTATGACGCAGCGTGTGGGTGTGATTCGTGCCATGGTGCACGATCCCGAGATTCTGCTTATGGATGAACCGTTTGGGGCTCTCGATAGTATCACGCGTGAGCAGTTGAATATGGAACTCCTTCAGATATGGCGGGAGACGAATAAAACGATAATTTTTATTACTCATAATGTAGAAGAGGCCGTATTACTCTCTTCACGTGTGTATGTTATGGCAACAGATCCGGGACGACTGGTAGATGTCGTCAATATTGATCTGCCGCGTCCCCGGTCCCTCGATATGATCACCGATGATCGATTTATCGCATATACCAACCAGCTGACACATCTCATCGGCGAGATTGATCTCAGCAAGATAGTATAGGAACAGCGTATGAATGCAAAACGAAAAACCCTGCTACACACCATCGCCCCGATTGCCACCTTTTTGCTGGTCTTCATCATCTGGGAAGTCATTGTGGTCTCATTGCAGATACCGAAATGGTTATTGCCAGCTCCCACGCGTATCTTTCAGTCGATGATTGTCAACTTTGGAGATTTCTGGCCACATATCTGGATGAGTTTCATTACGATTCTCTTAGGATTTCTTGCTGCAATTCCACTTGCGATCTCATTTTCGGCACTCGTAACGAACTTTGTACTGCTGAGCGCTGCACTCACCCCGTATGTGCTCCTGCTGGTGACAACTCCGATCATCACCCTGGTTCCGCTGCTGATGCTCTGGATGGGCTTTGGTATCAACACGCGTATCCTTACCGTACTGATACAGGCTTTTGCCATCATCAATCTGAACAGCTGTACCGGATTCCTCAACGTGCCTACGTTACGGCATGAACTGATGGACACCTTTGGAGCGAGCAGAGTGCAGCGGTTCTTCCATATTACGTTACCGACGGCACTGCCTGATGTATTTACCGGGCTGCGCCTGGCCACTATTTTCTCTACCACCACCTGTATCAGTGCCGAGTATGTAGGTGGCAATATGGGTCTTGGAAGCCAGATCATTATGTACTCGCAGTTTCTCAAGACCACCGAATCATTTGCCTGCATCTTCTATGTTGCCATCATCGGTCTGTTCTTTTATCAGCTGGTGGGGGTGGCGCAGAATCTCATTATCAGATGGAAGATTTAGGGGGTAGAAAATGCATGAAGATCTGAAAAAACAGGTTTGTGCCTATATCGAGGAACATGCTGATGATGTCGTTGCATTACTCAGTCAGCTGGTAGCTTTTCAGACGGTGAATCCGGGAGACGGGATACATGGCAATGAACAGGAGATGCAGAACTACCTGGCCGACCTGATGCAAACCGATGGGTTTGATTCGGTAAAAACCCTTGCATTTGATGAATCAGATTCACGGCCGAATGTGGTAGGAACGGTACGTGGAAGTGGCGGAGGACACTCGTTATTATTCAACGGGCACAGTGATGTAGTTCCTGTGGCTTTTCCCGAACGATGGCCGAATGATCCCTTTACCGCTACCGAAATTGACGGGAGAATTTATGGTCGTGGAACGAGTGACATGAAAGGCGGGCTTGCCGGCGCATACATGGCTATCCGAGCCTTAAAAGCTTGTGGCATACAATTAAAAGGAGACGTGCTTTTTGAATCGGTAGTAGGTGAGGAATCCCAATCTTCACCGCAACTGGGAACTTCTCGGGTGACCGAGGCAGGATACCGAGCGGATTTCGGCATCTGCTGTGAACCGTCATCTCTGGAAATTCAGACAGCCTCTTCTGCGCTCCTCTTTTTCAAGTTGATTGTGGAAGGAAAGGGAGTTCATGTATCAGCCCGTAATCAAATGCTGTATCCCCAGTCGGGAACACTGGCAAGTGGAGATGAAGTTGCCGTCGATGCCTTCGAAAAATCACTTCCGTTAGTTGATTATATCAGAAGACTGGAAAATGAGCTCAATCACCGATTCAGACATCCGGTGCTCGGTCGCGGTGGTATTGGCGGTCATGATCAACAGGGGGTAGGCGTATTTACCATCAATCCTGCACGTATTGAGGGGGGAGAGTATCTAGGTACGGTCCCCTCCCGCATGGAATATACCTATTCGGTGTGGTATCCCGATTCGATGATCAGCCGTGATGACCTGCTCGATGAAATCCGCACATCCATTGCTGCGATCGCTTCAACTGATCGCTGGCTTGTTGCACATCCACCTATCGTTGAAGCTCCGGTAATTCAGGATTGGCCGGGATTCACCCTACCTGAAACTCACGAAGGGGTACAGGCACTACGGCGCACAATTGCAGATACTCCTCATATAAAACCGATTATCAGCGGATTTAAAGCTGTATGTGATGCCTATTATCTGAATGAAATGGGAGTTCCTACGATCGTTTTCGGTCCGGGGTCCATCGCAAATTCAGTTCATGGTGATAACGAATTCATTTACCGGGATGATCTAATAAAAGCAACCTGTGTCTATGCATCGTTCATGATCGACTGGTGTGAAATCGCATAATACTCCCGATAAGCGGGAGAAGGAGGAAGTTATGAGAAAAATTCTGGTCTGTGTACTGCTGATTGCAATAATGCTGTCACCGGTACTGGCACAGGGAGCTCGGGAAACGGGACAGCAGGAAGGATTACGCAAGGTACGTATGGTGCTTCCTGCAGATCTCGAACGGTTGGAAGATACTCCATACTGGGCAGCAATCAGGATGGGGTACTTTGAAGAAGAAGGGCTGGACGTCGAGATGATGAGTGCCTTCGGTACCACTGATGCAAAAATGGTTGCTACAGGAAATGCCGAATTCGCTGCTCCGGGACCTATGTTCCTCTTGGCGAGTATTGAAGAAGGTCTTCCGGTAAAGGTCGTCTGTGCCTACGATGCAATCAACATCTGGGGTATGTGCGTACTTAATGACAGTTTTATCAAAGACTGGGAAGACATGAAGGATGCACAGCGCAAATATGGCAGAAAGCTGACGGTTGCCTTGGGAGATGCCTCCTGGGAGATGTTGGTAACGCCGACACTGGTAGCTGCAGGTGTAGATCCTAAGAACGATATTGAATGGGTAGTTGCCGGTGAAAACCGTTATATCCAGGTTGCCGAGGGTAATCTCGATATGCTGTTCTCTTGGCCGGGTGAAGCTTGGCAGCTTATCGGACAGGGCTTTGATTTTGTCTATATTGATGGAAATGAAGTACTGAAAACCAATAGTAATTCAATTATCACGAGTCTGAAGATGATCGAAGAAGAACCTGATGTAGTTGCAGGATTCTGCCGCGGGCTTGCCAAGGGAATCTATTTCACCAAATACAATCCTGAAGCAGCAGCAGCCTTGTCATGTGATCAGTGGCCGAATATTGATGTGACCTGGAAGGCGGCCTACTACGTGCAGGAAGGAAGAAATTATCAGATGTTTGGACCTCCGGGAGGAGAAGAAGAGCAGAAACTGCTGGACAATATCGGGTACAACTGGCCTGACAAATGGCAGCTCAATGTTGATGTGGCGGTCTCCTCAGGAGTGATCGAAAAACCGATTGCTCTCGATAGAATCTTTACCAATGATTTCTACGATGACAGTTGGAATCGGGGCCCTGTTGAAGCTGATGCAGACAGCTATGATGTAGAAGCTACCAAGGCTCGATACGCTCCGGAATAGGAGATTTCAGTAGTATTTGTGTGCTGACTGGATGGAAAACTGTTCGGTCAGCACCAGATTAATAAGGAAGCTTTATGCAGTACGTGTTGTGTTATGGTGATTCAAACACTTGGGGGTGCGTTCCCGAAACCTTTGAGCGATATGATTTCCCAGTGCGCTGGCCAGGTGTCATGCAACGTGAGTTAGGTAACCAGTACCACATCTATGAAAATGCTATGAATGGTCGTACTACCGTATTTGAAGATCCCATTGAAGAGGGGAGAAACGGTAGAACTGGATTGGAAACATTACTGATGGTGCATGCCCCTCTCGATTCGGTAGTACTTATGCTAGGTACGAACGATGTGAAGGATCGACATGGGCAGAGTCCGTGGGATATCGCCTGGGGAGTTGATCTGTTGATCACTATTATTGAAAAATCAGGATGCGGGAGAGACGGTTCAGTACCGGAAATTCTTCTCGTTTCACCGATTCATCTGAACAATGATTGGGGCTCCTCACTCCATTACACCGTATTCAGTGAACAAAGCATTGAAAAGTCGAAACAATTGGCAACGTGTTATCACAAAGTGGCTCAATTACATCAATGTGCCTTTTTTGATGCAGCTACAGTTGCTCATGCTGAAGGAGATGGGGTGCATATGAGCACACAATCTCATGAAGCAATCGGAAAAGCATTGGCTTCTGAAGTACGCCAATTGCTGCATCCTTAGACCATAACGGAGGAAATGATGACCATACGGCAGGAATATAAAGAAGCGGTAGCTCAGGCGACTATGGTATTTTGGGAAAAAGATCTCACCGGTGGAGGAGATGGTGGTGATGTGAGTTTACTCGATCCCATTGATGATCTCATCTATATTCTTCCTCGTCCCAATGAGGACCTTCCCATTCCCGATTGGAGTGTGATTCGCTCAGAGCATGTGGTAGTGATGGATCGGAAGGGCAATCTTCTTGAGGATAATGGGTTATTACCTACAGTAGAGTATCCCACCCATTTACACATCTACGATGCACGTAAGGATTGCCGTGCCATTGTTCATTCACATGGGCAGTGGTCGAGTGTCTTTGCCATCACCGGTCGTTCAATTCCTGTTTGTCTTGCTGAACAGGCTTTGTATTTAGGTGGGGAGGCTGTGTGTGCCGAATATGGTCTGGTAGGGTCTGAAGACCTTGGAGAAAAAATTGTCGTAGCTCTTGGAGATACACGCTATACTGCATTGATGAGAAACCATGGCGCAGTTGCTATCGGGAGTTCTCTTGATGAAGCGCTCATGCGGGCAATTCTCCTGGAGAAGGGAGCTCAGACGACATTGTTCGGGATGCTGCTCGGGAATCCCATCGAACTGAAGATGGATAATATTCTTGATGACTGCCTGTTGGACGAAGCGGGTAATCCGATTATTTAGTCAGATTTTTCACACTTGAACGAACGATGAGGCGGCCGTCAATGACCGTCTTTATCGATGTATGACAAGGTTTGCTTCCCTGTTGTGAGAGTAGAATCTGAAGGGCATGCTGTGCAATTTTATGTTTATATACATCGATGGTCGTCAGGGGAGGTGAAGACATTTCAGACATAGGAATATTGTCGAACCCGACGAGAGAAATGTCCTCAGGAATATTGAACCCACGTTCATGGAGTGCTTTCATGACCCCTAATGCCATGATATCGTTCGTTGCAAAGAATGCTGAAGGTAATTCCGGGTCCTTTGCTAAAAATGCGAGCATATCCTTGTATGCACCATCAAAGGTTGAATCGACATCTACCGTGAAGTGATCATATACCGATAACCCGAGATCCTGCATGACTTGATGAAATGCCCGTTCTCGAAGATGAAAATTTTGAGTTGAAACACTACTTGTTATTAGCCCGATTTTAGTATGCCCGAATTGCTGTAAATGGGAGATGGCTTGAAATACCGTATCGGTATTATTCATGGTTACGAAGTGTCCCTGAAGGTATTCGGCTAGCGTATCCATGAATACAATATTCCGATTGGTAGCAATAATTGTTTTTATTTCTTCTTCACTAAGTTCAGTTCCCAGGACTAAGTATCCGAGCGTCGGAGAACCCTGGTTGATGGTAGCGAGAATGGAAGCGAGTGGAGTCTGTTCTCCGAAAGTACCGATCTCAATGGTAATACCTTGTTGATGGGCAATTTCATTGATTCCTTCGATATATGCATCAATAAAAAAGCTATGACTGGCATTGATGGTATGACCATGTCTGACCAGCTTGAGTACCTTAACCACATCACCGGTCATATCGGGAGTCCCGTTGGTTTTGTTGAGATGATAGGCATATCCGAGTTCATCGGCTACACGATGAATCTTATCCTTAGTAACCCTGCTGACACCTGGTTTGTCATTCAGTGCGAATGATACAGCTGAGACGGAAACTCCTGCCCGTTCTGCGATGTCTTTGATTGTTACCTTCATGATGAACGCCTCTTGTTTCGATAATCTGTTAGTATCATATCCAATATTTGGTGAGATCACAACAAAAATATCTATAAAATTTTAGTTTTATCATAACTAAAATTTATTAATGTTTTTCTTGACAACCCCCATGTTCCAACTTAAAATGTACGGAAGAAGCAATGAGACCCATTACTTTGTGTGTTATTTTTAAGCAGATGTGCGAATTTGTTTACTTTTGTAAAAAAGGGGGAAGTGAATTTATCATTTGACAAATGGGGAATCTGCGATAGAATGGTATGCGAAGTTTAGTAGGTTTATCCGTGATTGAGATGACGGGTAATTCGCGTTCTGACGATTTCAGCCCGGTATGGGTTGAGAAAAATTTTTAGGAGGGTGATTGTGAAAAAGCTAGTAACGGTTTTGCTGATTCTGGCTGTGGTCGGCGGTACATTGTTTGCAGCCGGTCAGACTGAAGCTGCGGCACAGGACGACAAGTTGGAGATTGTTCTTGTGGTAAAGCTGGAAGGGGTTGCATGGTTCGATAGTACCCGTGATGGTATTGAAGCATTTGCAGCTGATCATCCCGATGTAAATGCTTACCAGGTTGGTGCAGATACAGCGGACCCCGCTTCTCAGATTGCTATTATCAACGATCTGATTGCTAAGGGTGTTGATGCAATTCTTGTGGTTCCTAACGATCCTGATGCTCTGGTTCCTGTATTTAAGAAAGCAAATGATGCCGGTATTCTTACCTTCACTCATGAAGCTTCTACCCAGAATCAGGTCAGCTATGACCTCGAAGCATTCGACAATGATCAGTATGGTCGCCATATGATGGATATCATGGCTGAGTGGATGAATTTCGAAGGTAAATGGCAGCCGTTCGTTGGTAACCTGACCAGTGTAACTCACAACGAATGGGTAGACGGTGAGCTTGCTCAGGCAGGAGAGAAGTATCCTGACTTGTATACTGCTCAGAGCCGTGTTGAAGACAGAGAGAACCAGCAGCTTGCTTACGAGAGAACTCTTGAGCTGTTGAAGACTCACCCGGATCTGAAGGCTGTGATGGGAAGTGCTATGAGTACTGTTCCTGGTGCAGCTGCTGCAATCGAAGAACGCGGATTGATTGGAAAGGTTGCTGCATTCGGTACTTGTCTCCCCTCTGTTGCTGGAGATTATCTGAAGAGTGGTGCTGCGAAGTCGATTCACTTCTGGGTACCTGCTGATGCTGCATATGCAACAGCAAAACTTGCCTATATGATGCTCACCGATCAGGAAATCAAGGAAGGAGTCGACCTTGGTGTTCCCGGTTATAATGACATCACTATTCGTAAGAACCAGCATGGAGTTCCTGTGGTTTATGGACAGGCTTGGGTTGATGTCAACAAAGACAACCTGAATGAATGGACCAATGCTGACGGCACCTACGTGCTCTAATCTCATCATATAATTTTGTGCGGGGGATCCCTTCCCGGGATCTCCCGGTCTATTCTGACTCAAAGCACCAAGATAGCAGTATTTGAAATATAGATCACAGGAGTCACCATGGCAGAGGTTTTTTTAGCTGCGAAAGGCATTAGCAAGACATTTGTCGGCGTAAAAGCTCTCGATAATGTGAATTTGTCCATTGGCAAGGGAGAAATTCATTGTCTTATCGGAGAGAATGGTTCGGGAAAGTCGACATTAATTAAAATTATCGGGGGTGTCTATCGTGCTGATAGTGGTACTATCAGTATTGATGGAGTCGAAATGCATGGTACGCAAGCCATCGAAGCCATACGGGCCGGCGTGCAGATCATTTATCAGGATCTTTCACTTTTTCCCAATCTGACTGTTGCGGAGAATATTTCTGTGAATCAGATGCTGGAGAGTAACCAGCAGACAGTAAATTGGAAAAACGTGCGAGAGACTGCAAGGAAAGCTCTGGAAGAGATTGGTGAAGATATTCCTCTCGATGAACGTGTTGAGAATCTTTCTGTTGCAAAAAAACAGATCATAGCCATCTCGCGAGCACTTACCCAGAATGCAAAACTGATCATCATGGATGAGGCAACCTCCGCTATTACGAGCGAAGAAGTTGCACACTTGTTCTCCATCATTCTGAAACTGAAGGAGCGGGGAATTGCTACACTCTTTGTGAGCCATAAACTTGGTGAAGTATTTGAGATTGCGGAAAATATCACCATCCTGCGTGATGGCAAGTTAGTTGGAGTATATCCCTCACAGGAACTCAATGAAGAGAAGCTTGCCTTTATCATGACCGGAAGAAACCTAGCCTTTGAACCTTATCGATACGATCCATCAATGAAAGGTGATACACCACTGCTTGAGGTGAAACATCTTGCTAAAAAGAGTCAGTACCGTGATATTAATTTTACCCTTCATCCTGGTGAGATCCTTGGAATTATCGGCCTGATCGGATCGGGAAGAACCGAAGTGGTGCAATCAGTTTTCGGTCTTGATCCGGCAGATTCCGGTGAAATACTCATGGACGGGTCCGTTGTCAATATCACGAATCCTCGCGACGGTATGAAACATGGTATCGCATTCCTTCCGGAAGATCGCCTGACCCAGGGCCTGTATGAGGCTCAGTCGATCGGGGATAATATTGTTGTTACCATACTCGATCGGTTCCTGAAGAAATCACAGTTGCTCAATGTCGGAAAAAAACGGGAATCAGAGGCTCAGTGGGTAGAAAAGCTTTCTATCAAGACACCGACCCCCGATAACCCGGTCAACAGTCTTTCGGGAGGGAATCAGCAGCGAGTGGTCATAGCAAAATGGCTTGCCACTGATCCGAAGGTGTTCATTCTTGACGGGCCGACCATTGGTATTGATATCGGGTCGAAACACACGATTCATGAGATCATCAGAGGACTTGCCCGCGAGGGTATGGGTATCATTATGATATCTGATGAAGCTCAGGAAATTCTTGATAACTGTAACCGGATACTTGTCATGAGCAATGGAACCATTATTAGAGAGATAGAAGACTCCACGACTATCACGAGAGACGAACTGCTTGATGTCATCGCGCAGCGAGTTGCAGTAGGAGCCGAAGCATGAATAGAATGATTCGTCAATTGACTAGGCGTAGCGAAACCTATGTGTTGCTGATAGTAATACTTTTTTCAGCTTTCGTGACCGCTATTAATCCCGCTTTTCTTACCCTGGAGAATCTGTTTGACCTGCTCAGAAGCAGTTCAGGTACTGCCATTCTTGCAGTCGGGATTTTCCTCGTGCTCCTCTCCGGAGGTGTGGATGTTTCCTGTACGACCATTGCCATTGTCGGGCAGTATATATCGGTTAATGTGCTTATCCGCACCGGTATCGATAATATCTTCTTTATGTTTGCGATTTCCATTGCATTGGGTATTGCACTCGGAGCCATCAATGCGGTGTTTGTCTCTTTGTTCCGTCTTCCTACCCTGATTGTTACGTTGGGAACCAGCAGTCTCTATCATGGGGCCATGCTGGAGTTTGTCGGAACCAAGGCCGTGAATGTCGGTGGATTGCCGCAAAGCATCAAGACTTTCGGCACGATGGATGTGTTGACACTGTATCGTCCTGATGGAACTACCTACGGGCTTTCGGTATTCTTTGTTATGCTGGTAGCTGTACTTACCCTGACCTATTTCATTCTGAAGTTCACGATGGTAGGCCGAGGTATTTATGCAGTCGGTGGTAACCTTGAGGCCGCTCGACGAGCAGGTTTTAATACCACGAAAATCCAATTCTTTGTGTATATGTATGCAGGTATGCTCGCCGGTATCATGGGAGTGATGCATCTCGGGCTCATCCGATACAGTAATCCGAACTATCTCGTGGGTACTGAGTTGAGTATCATTGCGGCAGTGGTTCTTGGAGGAACAAGAATCAGCGGAGGTACCGGTACGATAACCGGAACTATGATCGGTGTCATGCTGATCACGATTCTTGAGAAAAACCTCATCATGATAGGTCTGTCATCCTACTGGCAGCAGTTCTTCGTGGGTGTGGTCCTGATCCTGGGTGTTTCTATCACCTATCTGCAGGCTAAATTCCAGAAGACCGGGCGACAGATCATCCTGAAGGAAGAGGAGTAACGAACCAATGAATACGATAATGCAGAAAATCAAAGCGTTCAAATTCAAAGAACCGAAAAATAAGTACCTGTTCATTGTCATGATGGCCGCTATCCTCATTATGACCGTGTTGATGCCCAGACAGTTCCTTTCCGCAGTGAATATCCAGTCCATGGCAGCGCAGTTCCCTGAGTTTGGATTTCTCGCTCTGGCTATGATGCTTGCTATGATCACCGGTGGTATCGACCTTTCGGTTGTCGCAGCTGCGAACTTCACTGGAGTTATCGCTGCACTGATTCTTACCAACGGAACCGCAGCGGGTCTTGCAACCACTTCGGCAATATTGCTTGCAATTCTTGCCGTGATTGGTATTGCCATTTTATGTGGTCTGGCTAATGGGGTACTCATTGCTCTCGTGGGAGTTCCCCCCATTCTTGCCACGTTGGGAACTCAGGGATTGTTTCTTGGTCTGGCAACGGTCATTACAGAGGGGTATAGTATCAGTGGATTTCCTACCGAATTTATGTTCCTGGGAAATGGGACGGTGTTTGGGGTTCCCTTCTCATTTATCCTCTTTGTCATTGGCGCCGTTATCGTCTGGATGCTGCTCAATCGTACCCGTCAGGGCTTTACCATGTACATGATCGGATCGAGTCCGACGGTGTCACGGTATTCAGGAGTAAATAACACCAAGGTGATCATGAAAACTTACATTCTTACCGCTATTCTAGCTGGTATTGCTTCAGTAATTATGATCAGCCGGGCCAATTCGATGCGCCCCGGATATGGTTCAGCCTATTTGCTGCAGGCCATTCTGGTCGTAGTGCTCGGTGGAGCTGATCCAGATGGTGGATTCGGTAATATCCCAGGTCTTATCATGGGTATCATCATTTTGCAGGTTACCCAGAGCGGGCTCAACATTATGGCATTCAGTCCCTTCTTTAAGAAGTTTATGTGGGGATTTGCTCTACTGCTGGTCATGACCATCAATTATATTGCCCAGTGGTACGGAAATTATAAACGAGTGAAAAAAATGAAAGCGCAAGCCTCTATCGGCAGTGCATGAACAAGAATCCACAGGAGGACGTATGAAAAAATTTCTTAACAAACCCGAGCATTTCGTTGATGAGATGATTCAGGGAATTATGGCTGCTCATCCAAAACAGCTTACCTATGTAAACGATGATCTTCGCTGTGTGGTTACGGCAACTGGAAAAGAGGGTAAAGTCGGTATCGCCACCGGAGGGGGTTCAGGACACCTTCCACTCTTTTTAGGATATGTGGGTGATGGTGTGCTCGATGGATGTTCTGTAGGTGGAGTATTCCAGTCTCCGAGTGCGGAACAGATGTTTGAAGTAACAAAAGCTATCGATAAAGGGGCAGGAGTGCTCTATATTTATGGCAATTACGGGGGCGATGTTATGAACTTTGACATGGCTGCCGAGATGGCCGATATGGAAGATATCCGTGTTGAGCAGGTTATAGCTGGTGAAGATGTCGCTTCATCAAAGAAAGGTGAAGAGCATAAACGCCGCGGTGTTGCGGGAATATTCTTTGTGTATAAAGTAGCTGGTGCCTGTGCTGACGATATGAAGAGCCTTGATGAGGTGAAACGTGTAGCCCAGAAAGCTGCAGATAATGTGCGTACTATGGGAGTAGCCCTTTCCCCCTGTATTGTACCTGAGGTTGGTAAACCTTCTTTCTCCATCGGAGAGAATGAGATGGAAATCGGGATGGGGATTCATGGTGAGCCGGGTATAGAAAAGGGACCGATCAAGAGTGCCGATGAAGTGGTAGAGCAGATGCTCAATGCCATTATTGCCGATCTTCCCTATGAGCAGGGTGACGAAGTTGCCGTATTGATGAATGGTCTTGGAGCTACACCGAAGGAAGAGCTTTACATCATGTATCGCAAAGTGCATGAAATGCTCCAGGAGAAAGGCATCGGTGTGTTCCATGTGTATGCGGGAGAATTTGCCACATCCATGGAGATGGCCGGAGCAAGCATCAGCCTGCTGAAGCTTGATGATGAACTGAAAACTTACCTGGCAAAACCGGCTTGTACGCCGTTCTTTGAGCAGGTTCAGCTGTAAGGGAGGTATGATGACTTCACTCACACGTGATGATGTAAAAACCCTCTTTTCCCGATTGAATGAGATGGCTCAATCGCAGAAACAGTATTTGATTGAACTCGATTCGGTGATGGGAGATGGCGATCTTGGATTGACCATGGCCGCAATTTTCAAAGCTGCCGATGCTTTTGCAGCGGATTTTGATGAAGAAGATATTGGTTCGCTCATGATGAAATCGGGTATGGTGATGGCAAAAGCTGCCCCCTCTACCATGGGCACCCTCATGGCTACCGGATTTATGCGTGGGGGAAAGGCGCTTAAGGGCAAAACCGAAGTATCTGCTGCTGGTATGGCTGATTTCTGGAGAGCTTTTTCCGATGGTATTGCCGAACGGGGAAAATCGAAACCGGGTGAAAAAACCATTATTGATGCCCTTGATCCGGCGGCAACGAAGCTTGCAGAGCTCGCATCAGGGGGAAGTTCCCTTGCTGAGGCACTTGCGGGTGCTAAAGCGGCTGCACTGCAGGGTGTAGAGGCCACGAAAGATATGGTGGCACAACACGGTAGAGCTGCTTATTATCAGGAAAAATCACGAACAGCACAGGATCCCGGTGCCACCGTTGGTGCCTTGGTAGTCAGTGTGTTCAGTGATTACGTACAAGCTCAATAGAGGAGGAGTAGAGATGAAACGGATTGAAATTTCTTGTGAACAGGCTTCGGATGCTTCGTTTACTCCTTATGGGCAATTCATTACCACCCAGGAGCGTGCAGCTGATGCCTCAGGGGAGGAACTTTCCTTCTGGAATCATCTTGCGGTGATGGATCATGCTGGACTTACCTCAGTATCTATTGTACAGACCTATGGGAAAAACGGATTGGAAGAACATACGCTTGAACGGCATGCCACCACCAGTGAAGTTCTCATTCCTACTGATGATATCATCGTTGTTGCGGCATTGTCACAAAAAGATGATGCAGATAAGCCCGATCTGAAGACAGTGAAAGCTTTCTACGTACCCAAAGGGAATGCTGTGCGGTTTAAAAAAGGCGTGTGGCACCATGCACCACTGACACAGGTCGCTCAGACTCAGACTTTTGTGCTGTTTTATGAGAACACTCCGGATGAGGACTTTCTCGCCTACGAACTTGATACAGATTTTGATACTTATGTAGTGGTCACGCTGTGATACTGATAAGCCCTCGGAGCCCCGAGGGCTTTGTTCACTGATTCAGATGTTTCGTTGATTCATACAGATTGCGATATCGCTGATAAGCTTTATCGTATGCTTCGGTGTGCTTTGGATTAGGAGTATAGGTTTTCTCTATACTTACCCATGAGTGGATATCTTCGAGTGACGAAACTGCACCAGTGGCGTATGCCGCTAAGAAGGCATCTCCGTAACAGGCTCCGAGTCGCTGTGATGGCACCTGCTGGATACATCCCGAGCAATCGCTGATTATCTGCATCGTCATATCGCTGGCGGTCACTCCGCCAATCGCTACGATTCGCTTTGCCTGTTCTCCTGCCTGCGCCAATACTTCGAGATTGTGCCGAATACCAAATCCGATGGCTTCCTGAAGTGCCTGATAGATATCGCCGGCTGTGGTTGTGAGCTGCATGCCATAAAAAGCTCCTTTGGCATGTGGATCAAACAGCGGAGTACGTTCACCAGCGAAATACGGAAGAATGGTAACCCCATTTGCTCCGGGGCGGGATGATTGAGCTAATTTTTCCCATTCGGTGAATGAGCGACCGGGGAAGGTCTCATTGAACCAGCTGAACAGACTTCCCACCGTGGCCATGCCTCCGGTAAGCACCGACGTTCCCGGTATCAGATAGTTTGATGCCCAGAATTCGCTGACCGGTTTTAATGCAGAAGTCAGCATGATAAAGAAGTTGCTGCTGCCGTACATCATCATCATGTCACCCACGTCACTGACGGTGCTGCTCATAGCCTCTGCTGCGGCATCGGCAGTTCCCGCTAGTACGGGTAGGCCTTGAGGAAGTCCGGTTTCTTCTGCAGCTGCACAAGTGATGGTACCGGCAATCTCAGTGGTCCACATGATCTCTGGAAGAAGATCCAGTGAAAACAGTTGATCCTCGTATGTAGAATCCCAACGTTTTTCTTTCAGGTTGAAAAGGGGTGCGTATCCAATTGCATCGTAGGTGTCTACCACAGCACGACCGGTGAGTCGATACACTATGTACCCGCTGGAAGTGAGTATGGTCTCAGTGTGTTTCCATACTTCAGGCTCCTGCTGCTCAATCCATCTGATCTTCGGGCAGCAGGACTGACTCGAAAGCTGTTGCCCGGTCTTCTCGAAGATCTGATCAGCTCCGATGGCTGTCTCTATTTCTGCAATCTGTTTGGTGGCACGAGTATCGATACCATACATGATTCCCGGACGTAATGGCTTACCCTGCCGATCAATCGGGAGAACACACGGTGCGGTGGTACTGACACACATACCCTTCAGATTCGTTATATCAATGCCTCTTTCATCAAGCTGCTGCATGAGCTGTTTTGCCAGAACAACGACATCCTGCCACCAGACGGCATCTGCATCCTGTTCGAACCAGCCCGGTTGTGGACTGCTCATCTGATGTGCTACTGAGGCTTGAGCCACCACTGATCCCTGCTGATCAACTATGGCACCTTTTGCAGATCCAGTTCCGATATCAATTCCAATAAAACATGGTTGCATGCATTGTCCTCCCATCCAGCTGTCAGTCGAGCAGTATCCTGCCGTGTTCAAGTATCACCTTTCCATCCAGTGAAAGTGATCCCTCATTCCTGATGTCCTTGATAATATCCCAGTGGATTGAAGATTCGTTCGTTCCTCCACATTCAGGATATGCACGTCCGAGTGCCATGTGGACAGTGCCTCCAATCTTTTCATCGATGAGAATATCATTGCAAAATCGATCTACTCCGTAGTTTGTGCCGATGGCGAACTCTCCGATGAACTGACTTCCCGCATCTTTATGTACCACTGACTGGAAAAAATCCTGTTCACTTTCACTTGAAGCATGTACCAGCTTCCCATGATCCCAGGTAAGTCTGATCCCATGGATTAATCGTCCACTTAACACTCCCGGTGTCTCAAAGTACACGGTACCATCCATCGTTTCGACGATAGGAGCAGTGGCTATTTCCCCATCAGGCATATTGTTAACCCCTGCAAACGGTATCCATTTTCTCCCTGCGATACTGAAAGTCAAGCTCGTTTCCTTACCTTCCAGATGCATGGTCTTTCCCTGTTCCAATTGTTTTGCCCACCGGTTCCAGGTTTCAGCCTCTTTATCCCAGTCGAGAAAACATGCGTTGAAGAACATCGATTCGAGATGCTCATAACTTGTTTGTGCCTGCTGAGCAAATGATTCGTTTGGAACCCGCACCAGAACCCATCGGGTGTCTTTCCATCGAGCAGTGGATACCTTGCCCATTGCCGACTGATTTGCGGCAAGCTTCTGCGCTTCAATATCCTGTAACTCGTACAGATTGTGAGCTCCCCGCAGTCCGATATAGACATCTGCCCAATGCATGCCGTATAGCTCGATTTCGGGTACCCAGTTAACCTGATCTTCCGAACCGTATGTAAGGAGTGAATGACGGAGACGTTCTGAAAGCAGTTGTACTTGAGGATATCCGCCGGCTTTGATTACCGCTTCATACACTGCTTGGGCCAGAGGAAACGTCTCCGGTTCTATCATGGCAATCATTACTCGTTCTCCCGGTTGAACCTTCGTCGAGTAATTGACTAATAGCTCTCCAAGTCGTTTCCATCGCTGGTCCATAGCAAGCTCCTTTCACCAATAGGTGTATCAGCGGATTTCCTTTACCCGATCCATGAATTCTTTTACCCGTTTCACATCGACTTCATTTTCAAACTTGCCATCACGTTTAAAGGTCGTCGCAGTGACCGTTCCATCGGCGATGGAGAGCTGCTCCTGCACGTTCGAAAGGCGGACACCCGTATTGGCGAATACCGCAGTTTCCGGAACGGCATCCTTTACCGCTTTCAGCACCGAAGAGTCGGTTTCAGCGCCTGCAGTGAGTCCTGAAACACACAATGCGTCCGGCCGATTATTAAATACAGTGGATTTAGCGACATCAACGATATTGCGTTTTCCGAGATAGGATGCTGCCTCCGGCACAATATTGAACAACAATTTTACATGATCTCCACCGACATGCATCCGATGACGGATCACACTGCCTACGTTGGTGTTCCACAGACCAAAATCACTGGCATATACACCGGTAAAAATTTCCCGGACAAAAAGTGCATCGGTTGCTACTGCAAGATCAATGGAAGCTTTTGGGTCCCATAAGACATTCACCCCATAGGGTATGGTAATATCATGTTTCAGTTCTCCGATGATTCTTGCCATGGTGGTATAAGTAATAGGTTCCACTGTAGTTAAATAGGGGAGACTAAATTCATTTGAAAACATCACCGCATCCACTCCACCTTCTTGGAGCGCAAGCAGATCTTTACGGGCAAGATCGAGGATTTTTTCTACACCACCATCACGATCGTATCCCGGGTCACCTGGCATCGCCTGCATGTGGCACATCGCGATTACCGGTTTTTCTACGTTGAAGACCTCTTTAAGCCATTTCATTTCAATACTCCTTCGCCTGAGCAATTATTGTTGTTACCTTCTGTCGCTGCAGCTCATGCTGTAACGACGGATAGGGTGGTTTATCAGTTACCAGAACATCCAGCTCCTGCAGTTGTGCAACCTGTGCAAACGCTGCCTGGCCGAATTTATCTGCGTGCATCAATGCTATGGTTTTTTTTGCATGTCCCATAATCATGCGTTTGATGGTTGCATCCTCGATGATGTAGTCGGTCAGTCCCGCATCTTCACTGAGCGCAGCTCCCGATACAAAAAAAGTATCGAAGTAGAGGGAACTGAAGGTTGAACGAGTGAAGCTACCTACGAGTGATCCTTCATGCTTGCGCAAAACACCCCCTGAGAGCAGTACGGTAATAGTAGGGTGATCAAGAAAGATCATAGCAATATGGATGCTGGGTGTTACAATAGTGAGATTTTTATAAGATACCAATTCCTTTGCGAGTTCTATGGTCGTAGTCCCCGAATCAATGGCTATCGTATCTCCTTCACACACATACGAAGCTGCCCGATGCGCAATCAGTCGTTTCTGTTCTAGTGATGCATGCTGGCGGAGGCTGAAAGGAGGTTCATAACTTCGACTGACATCCTTGACAGCACCTCCGTGAGTTCGTTTCAGGACCCCTATTCTTTCAAGGTCACTCAGATCTCTCCGTATTGTCATCTCCGAGACACCAAGCTCCTGTGCAAGGTCGCTGACCTGAACAGATTGTTCGTCATCAATCCTCTGCTGAATGAACTGTTTTCGTTTCGCTGAACTTTGCATTACCGACCTTTCTTTGTGCGCTACTTTGAAAAATAAAACAAATATTATGTTGTTACGAACAGAATACAAACATAAATGATCACTGTCAAGTGTTATTATGCACAAGGTAAGAGTATGTGTAATGTTGTCTGGCGAAGGTTGATCAATTGAGCAGATTTCGCTGATGAAGTTCGTCATACACCAATTCGATAGTCCAGGCTGCTGCTTGAGCGACCACTGAAGTGCACTTGTCTTCGTGTGCGCCATCATCATTGAATTGCTGTTTGTCTGCAGAGTCATACAGATCATATGTGCGACCGAACAGCCTCTGGTGGATTTCACTACAGATGACCGTTCCATATGTTTCAATGAAGCGGTCATGAAGGCGGCGTCCAAGTTCGAATGAGAGATACTTGAATTCATCATCGTTATGAAAAAACTCTCGTCTTCTCCCGAGCAGTGATCCTATGAACATCAGTCCGGCACTGAATCCACCGCATGATCCGGCACAGGTCAGGCCGCCTCCCGATGCAAGTGAACTCGCCGACCGAAACAATTGATCATCTCTGATACCAGTAGCATCCTGAATTGCTGCCAGGGTGCATTGTGCACACCCGCGATAGGTCTTTTCATAAGAAAACCCTAATTCATATGCTTTCTTTGCCAACTGTTGTCTTCGCGTCTCCATATCATTCATTACATCAGTATATCCTGCAGAATTTCATTTGTCTATGAGAAATATTACTAATGTAAAATATAGCTATAAAATATTTACATATGTAAAATACATGGTATACTAGAGAAAACATACAGCATCGACAGAGTGTGCTATACTCGTTTAGGCTGAGAATAGAGGTGATCATGATCGAATTGTGTGCTTCGCTGCTGGCTGCAAATCATGCGTACATTGCCCGCGATATGCTCCTAGCTGAACGCTGTGGGATTACAACCTTCCACTTTGATGTCTGTGATGGGCATTTTGCCAAATACCTGCTCTTCGGCAGTCAGGTAGTCAGTGATGTGCGCCTTTTGACACAGGCCTATTTTGATGTCCATCTGGCGGTGTATCATATGGAATCAATACTGGAAACATTTTTGCCGACAGGAGCTGATTGTATAAATTTGCAGTACGAATCTGCCGGGGAAGCTTTGCCGCTTATGATCGATAGTATCCATAATGCAGGTTGTGATGTCTGTATCACCTTTGTCCCTGATACCCCCTATGAGGTTGTTGAGCCTTTTATCGAACAAGTTGAAGCGGTGAATATTCTTGCGGTGAATCCCGGTATCGGGGGACAGAAATTCAATGATAAGATTCTGCATAAGGTGGAACAGTGCGCGTCCTATATGTATACCCACAAGCGATCGATCCGACTTTCGGTAGATGGTGGTGTGAATCAAGAGACGCTCAGTTCAGTTCAATCTGCAGGTGCGACTATGGCAATTATCGGCAGTGCGATATTTTGTGGTTCAATCGAAGATAACATAGATCAGTTGCGGGCAATTATTGCCTGATGAAGAAGTAAGGGGGATCTGCATGGGACGCTATGTGTTAGGAATTGATGCTGGTACTGAGAGTATTCGAACAGGAATTTATAATGAGAAGGGTGATTGTATCAGTTTTGGTGTCAGTGAAAACACCAATATCCATCGTCATCCCGGTTGGGGAGAGCAGAGTATCCAGCAGTGGGATGCTTCCATGCTTGAATCAATCAAACGAGCATTTGTGGACAGCCCAGTCTCTCCTCAGGAGATAGAAGGTGTTGGTATTGATGGTACAAGCTGTACCGTCGTACACCTCGATAAAGCAGGAAATCCGTTGCGGGATGCCATTATGTGGATGGATATTCGTGCTGCCAAAGAGGCTGATGATATTGCCTCGTGTGGAGATGGGGCTCTCAAATATGTCGGGCATGGCAAGGTTTCTGCTGAATGGTTCCCATGTAAGAACCTTTGGGTAAAACGACATGAACCGGAAATTTACAACCAGGCCGCTACTATTTTTGAACATACCGACTGGATGGCCTACTGGCTTACCGGAGAGATCACGGCGAACATCAACACCGTGTCGATTCGCTGGTTTTATAATATCAAGGAGGGAGGATTCCCCAGCTCCTTGTATGAAAAAATCGGATTGGGCGATATCTTTGATAAGTTGCCGAAGCGTATCGTCACCATCGGTGAGGTGATCGGTGGAATCAGCAGTGAGATCGCTGCATTGACCGGATTGCGTAAAGGTATTCCCGTTGCAGGTGGTGGTGCGGATGCCTACATGGGTGTCATCGGGGTGAATGCGCTGAAACCGGGTAAGCTTGCACTGATTACCGGTTCCTCCCAGTTACATATCGGCATGACCGAAGCTGAGCTGCATGCTCCGGGAATATTCGGAACCTTTCCGAGCGCAATCATTCCCGGGATGGAAGTGGTAGAGGCGGGACAGATATCTACTGGATCCATCATCAAGTGGTTTGTGACCAATTTCCTCAGCAGTGAGATAACACAGGAAGCAGAAGATCGGGGTATTGGTATCTATGATGTATTAAATGAAAAGGCAGCTGCGATTCCCCCTGGATCAGAGGGCTTGGTAGTACTAGAGCATTGGCAGGGAAACCGGACCCCATGGGTTGATGCGAACAGTCGCGGTGTCATCCGGGGGCTCACATTGAAGCATACGCCTGCACATCTGTTCCGGGCAATAATGGAAGGGGTAGTGTACGGTACTGCAGTAATACTGAAGCGGATGGAAGCTGGCGGTGTGTATATCGATGAGATTATCACGTGCGGTGGTGCAACGAAAAGTGATCTCTGGATGCAGATCCATGCAGATGTGACCGGAAAGAAAATTACCATACCCGAAGAACAGCAAGCGGTATCGCTCGGCAGTGCCATTGCAGCCACCGTTGCTGCCGGGGTGTATAAATCGATTACTGAAGCTGCAGATGCCATGGTTCGCATCAAGCAGGTGATTGAGCCTGATGCTGAACGGCATGAAATATACCAAGAGTATGTGCATCAGTATGAGGCAACCTACGAACATCTCAAGGATGATTCAAAGCGTCTTGTGAACTCCTTGAAATAGGCGTAGTATATAAGTTCAGGCATATGTTACATAGTATGTAAGTAGGGTATGTCAATGAGAGGAGGTGAACATGAAAAAGAATGTTGCAATAATGGGTACCGGTGTAATGGGAACCGGTATGGGAAAAGTCTTACTCGAAAAGGGGTATGCCGTATCGTGTTACAACAGAACCAAAGCGAATGCTGAAGAGCTTATTTCAGCGGGCGCTATCTATGCCGATACCCCGGCCAAGGCAGCAGAGTCAGCCGATTTCATCATCAGTATGATGTGGAATAAAGAGGCTCTTGATTCAGTAATGAACGGTGAATCAGGTCTCATTGCTCATGCAAAGAAAGGGCAGATCTTCATCGATATGAGTACACAGCTTCCTGAGACGGCAACCCATCTTGCTGAGGAATTGGGAAAGAAAGGGGCTGATTTTCTTGATGCTCCGGTACATGGTTCCAAAGGAGAAGCCAACAGCGGCGGTCTGTGGATCATGGTGGGTGGAGAGAAGAACGTGTATGAGCAGTCACTCGAAGTACTGGAGAAGCTCAGTGAGACTATCCACTACATGGGCGGTCATGGGAATGGCTATGCAACAAAATTGTGTGGGAATCATCTGGTTTCAACGATTGTTGCCGCTCTTTGTGAATCTATGGTATTAGCGAAGAAAGCAAACCTCGATCCTCAGGAGGTGCTGAGTGTGTGGATGGATAGTGATTTCCGTTCACCAGTAGTGGATGGAATTGGTAATTCAATCATCTCGCGTGATTTTGCCGTTTCTTTCCATTTGCGGACTATGGTAAAGGATACCGAGCTGATTCGGAATTTCTCTGAATCTCTTGAAGTCCCCGTGTTACTGTCAAATATTGTACATGAGATCAACAAAGTCGGTCTCAATAAGGGGTACGGTGAGGAAAATGCTTCTGCAGTCGTCAAGGTATTTGAAGAGATGGCGGGATTGAAAGAAGATTAATTTGCCACATGATGTAGATTACAGAAAAAACGGCACTCCGATTGATTCGACTGCAGTGCCGTTTTTCTGTATATTAGTGCGATGAATGAAAAGTCTTTACCCATGATATCTGTAATCATTACCGCACAGGCACAGACGGAGCAGCTTGATCGTACCTTATTGTCGTGTCTCAATCAGACCTATGAGAATCTCGAAATTCTGGTAGTGAATCTGAATGGCGATACGCTCTCTCCCAAACCGGCTGGCAACCATCATGAGCAGCAGGTGCACTATATTTCCTGCCCATCCTGCTCGTTCAGTGAAGCTCGCAATCTTGGATTATCTGAGGCCATCGGAGATTATGTAGCCTTTCTTTCAGCTGGAGATGAACTGCAATCTCTTTGGTTCGAGAAAGCTGTACAGCGGTTTGCTCTTTCCAAGGCCGATGCCGCACAGTGTGCAACGCTGTATGAACAGGAGAGAAAGACTTCGGGTGTTCATATGCCCTCTGATGCTATTTCGGGGTATTACCAACGGCTGCTGATTGATGACCAGGTTCAGCTCAGTGCTTTTGTGTTGAAGCGATCCGTTTGTGCTCAATTCTCTATTGATAAGTCGCTTGCCGGGCCCTGGGAATTTTTAATCACCACCTTACAAAATCGTAAAGTGGATGTGTTGCCCGATTATTTTGGAAGCATTGTGCACCCCGATGAAGATAGTCGAAAACAGGAACAGTCTGAAGAATATTTGAGAGAGAAGTGTGAAATTATGCGAGCTTATTATTCGCGTATACGATTTTCACTGAGGAAGGTACGGCAATATTTCAAGATTCGGAAATTCTGCGGTAGATAAGGCCTATGGTATCGAAATACTTTCCTGCCTCTGCTTCCATCATAGGCTTATCCTTCCTTGCGTAAGGATTGTCACTTGCGAGCCACTGCGCCCAGGCAGAATCATGACAGCTATGGTTGAATGCGTGTAGGCATTCAACCGATGCAGATTGAGCCCACAGGTCTTTCCACCAGATGCGGGAATTGAAATTGATCACCTCATAATTCCAAAAAGCCTTCAGTTCTTCAGGCAGACCCGCTTCGGTAAGTCCATCATGAACTCCCGGTATGGAAACTGCGATGATACCGCCGGGTTTTACCAGAGGAACGATATGTTTTTCAAGGTACTCGGGATCTGCACCGAAATAGTGGTAGGAATCTATACTGAGCACTGCATCAAAATATCCCTGTGCATAGGGAAGTTCATGAGCTTCCGCGCGGATCGGGATTACCGTCTTATCATATCCCTGTGAGATAAAACGCTTCAGATTCTCAGCGGGATCAATCCATAAAT
The DNA here is from genome assembly GCA_964482325.1 of uncultured Spirochaetaceae bacterium. Classification (GTDB taxonomy): domain Bacteria; phylum Spirochaetota; class Spirochaetia; order Sphaerochaetales; family Sphaerochaetaceae; genus CAYZJV01. The sequence continues at coordinate 89,520 of CAYZXD010000002.1, forward strand.
CGGTAGCAAAAACCTGAGCCGGGAACTTATGCGAAAAATACATGGAGGTCAACCCGGTTCCGCATCCAAGATCCAATAGACGGGGATGTTCCGGCAATGAAAGATATGAGGCCAATTCTTCTGCAATCAGCAGACAACTTGGTCCCATAAGGTTTTCCTGTATAAACTCTTGGGGAAATAACGAACTTGCAGAGACCGGTATCATAGGTCGAGCCCTCCTTTAGCGAGTATGCAGGAAAATGGTGCGCCTAACAATAAAAATCATTTCGGTACACGGTACCCGGATAGGATATCCACAAGCAGTGAGTCGACCTGACCCATGCCTTCAGTGCACAGTTGACCGAGATTCTCAACAGTTGCCTCAGTTGATGCTCCCACAATACCGTCATAAGCACTCACGCTGGTCTCATCCTGAGCAACAAGTGATTGGATATATGCTTCTGAAGCTGCTGTGGCCAGTTTATAAGCGCAACCGCCTTTAGCCCCATCACATACCAGACCGGCAAGGCTTCCAATCATGTTGTTAATGGCGAGGCGCATCGTATGACGGGAACCTCCCTGGAGGAATGTCATCCCTGCGGCGGCTCCGATCCCTGCAGCAACGGCACAGCCGCACACAGGTGATAGCCTTCCCGTTTTCTGTTTGATAAATGAAGTAACCAGGTGACTGATTGCGAGAGCTCTGGAGAGTTGCGCATCACTGCTTCCCAATTCGCTAGCGAGTACCGCAATCGGAATAATAGCGGTGATACCCTGATTTCCACTTCCAGAACTACTCATAACAGGAAGATTAACTCCTCCCATTCGCGCATCGCATGCTGCCGCGGTACAGGCTCTGATCCGATGAACCATATCATCAGGGAGTTTACCCATTTCCATTAAGGCATACAGCCGAGGGCCAAGGCCGCTGCTTCTTCGCTGCTCTTTTCCCGCCTTAGCTATAGCTAAATTCATGGTAACCCCATCAAGAAGAAAGGCAATTTGGGCAGGGTCAACCTCTTCCGCAAAGGAAAAGATCGTATCGAAATCAGGTATCTCCTGATGAACTTCTTCCACCTGATCTTTAGGAGAGACACAATGACCTTGTATGATCTCTCCATTTCTGGTGATACTCACAATGTTGGTATGATTAGACTCTATAACACACGTCGCCTTGTCAGAGTTTCCCGTTACCTGTACTGACACATAAAAATTACGGTCATTGTCAGCTGTTCGGATATGGATGATATCCTGTGCCAACAGGCGTTTTGCTTCTGCGATATGCTGTGCATCAACCTGGGCGAAAATTTCGAGCCCAAGAACCGGATCGGGCAGGACTAACGCTAAAGCGGTGGCGAAGGGAATGCCTTTTTCTTCAGTTCCCGGGATGCCCACACGCATTCCATTTTTAAATATGTTGAGACTGATTTCTACCTGAACGTCAGTGATAGGTTCGGCTACATGCTGACGAGCAGCAGCAGTTGCTATGGCGATAGAAACTGGTTCAGTACAGCCGACAGCAGGGATCACCTGGGCATGCAACAACTCCAACAACTTGTCTGATTCCACAAGAAGGCTCCTTTATGTGATAGAAGTACGATGTTCATTTGATCATGAAATGAGATACTGTCAAACATGCTACTGTTTGACAGTATCAGGTAAATTATTATTTCTTTTCGGTTTCCAGTTTAGCTATACCAAACCCGGTGAACCCGTAGATAATAGCGAAGATGAAGCTACTATAACACAGTACGGCCCACGGTAGGTAAGCAAAGGTGGATACTCCAAGCGTTCCGGCCATGAAGGTTCCCGCAATAGACCAGGGGACTATGGGAACTACACAGGTTCCGGAATCTTCGAGTGTTCTCGAGAGATTCTTCGGTGCAAGACCTTTCTCTGCATAGAGATCCTTGAATAGTTCTCCGGGGATCAGGATTGCCATGTAGGAACTTCCCGTTGCCAGTGACATGAGAATGGTAGAGAGTACGGTGGATGAAACCAGTTGTCCCACAGTCTGAATCTTCTTTTTCAAGCTCGTGAGAATGACTTCCATTGCGCCGTATTTACTTAAAATACCGGCAAATGAGAGAGCACAGATGATGAGTAAAACAGTGCTCATCATGCCCATCATACCACCACGGTTCAGCAGCGTGCTGATTTCTCCAATGATCTCAGAGGTTTCCATACCTGGATTGGGGATCAGTGATACTTTAAAGCCGCTTACGATTCCCGTGACTACACCCTTGATGGAGTAACCCTGGAAAATCATACCTAAAATACCGGCAACGACCGATGAAAGAAGCATGTACGGTACGGTAGGGCGTTTTCTGATAGCTCCATAAAAGATGATTACCGGTGGAATCAGTAATAAGAGATTCCAGTTGAAGAGTGTTTCAAGCTGTCCAAGGAGCAACTGTACCCGTTCTGGATTGGTACTGGCTGTAGTCGGTGAGGTGAATCCGACAATGAGGTACACTACGATGGCAAGCAGTGCTGCTGGAGTCGTCGTATACAACATGTGTTTAATGTGGTCATACAGATTCGCACCAGCTGCGGTAGGAGCTAAAATCGTGGTATCAGAGAAAGGTGAGAGCTTATCACCAAACACTGCACCGGATATCACCGCGCCCGCTGCAGCAGGAAGAGGAACTCCCAATGCTCCAGCGATTCCCATGATAGCAACTCCAATGGTTCCTGCCGAGCCGAATGAGGTTCCGGTAAACGTGGAGACCACCGCGGTTACAATGAATGCGGTAACCAGAAGGAACTGTGGACTGATGATCTTCACGCCGTAGTAGATCATCATAGGAATAGTTCCTGCGACAATCCATGATCCGATCACAGCTCCAACGGAGATCATGACAAAGATTGAAGTCAGAGAGGAGGATATCTTCTCCTTAATGCCTTCAAACATGTCATCCCATTTGTATCCAATCCGTTTTGCTACCATGGCAGCTACGAAGGCTGCTACTATAAGCAATCCGTGTGTGGATAATCCGAAAACACCATACCCGATACCGAGTATAATGAATACGCCGCCAATAGGAATGAGTGCTTCAAACAGGGTAGGCTTTCTGAAACTCATACTATCTGCTCCTTTATTGTTTTTTTGTGATGGTCATGGCACATCCGTGACCTTCACCATCAGCTACGGTGGTGGGGAAGTCGATATCGACTTTTTCAAATGGGGCACAGATTCCATAATCACATCTGCCGAGCATATCTCTGCAAAATGTTTTAATCTCTTCTGCACTCAACCCCAGACCCTGCAGTGCAAGTACATGCGGGCACTGGTGGAATATCTTCACTGCTTTGTTTTCATTCAGTTCGGTGATCTCCTGCTGGAATACAAACCAGCCACCCTTGGAGGTCTGACCAAGAAGTGCTTCAACAGGACCCACATCTTCACCTTCGTATTTTTTCTTGATCTGTTCACCCTGAAAAACACCGAAATCCCAAGAACCTTCTCCGATGACGCGATTTGCATCGACTTCGGGATAAAGTTCCTTCAACTTCCTCCAGATAAAATAGACCTGCCTGGTCCGATCCTGATAAGCTGAAAGAATTGCACGATAGAAATCCTCCGGGGAAACCGGTTCCTGTAGCTGTAGGCTCTCAACAAATTCCGCTATTGCCTTCTTCTCGTCCATTACAACCTCCTCCTTGTACTCTGGTTTTGCATATTCATACATGCAAAATGCATGCCAAGGTCTGAATGGAGCTGCAATGGATGTTTTTGTACCTTCAGTATCCGGTAAGGAAATATATTACGTTATAAAATTCTAAATAATGAGAAACTATTTTCTCAATATTGATAATATTCTGGTATTTCGTTCATATAATAAAAAGAATAGGGAACTCGTTCCTTGACATTGTAAAATCCTTATGTGACAATTTTGACACATTTCTTCTCGTTAGGAACGATACCATGTACGCTTCTTATTTACATCTCATGCAGGGGAAAATTCAAAGTCTCTCGGAATCGATGAGCGAAACCATTGGCTTAGATGTCACTGTGGTGGATTCTACCCTTCGACGTATTGCAGGGACGGGTGATTTTTCCGCAAAAATTGACGATAATAGCCCATATAATTCGATCTTCCAGCAGGTCCTCACCAGTGAACAACCCGTGATAAACCACAATAAACGGGATAATCCTACCTGCCTGCATTGTATGAAGTACGACACCTGTGTAGAAAAAGAAAATATTTCCTACCCGATCACAGTAAGTGATTCCTGTATTGGGGTGGTGAGTGTTGCCTGTTTTTCGGAAGAGCAATCCAAAACCATGGAGCAGCGTGAACAAGAGGCGATATCTTTGATGCGCTATATGGTGAGTGTGATCGAAAGTGAAATTCTCAGCATTGAGCAACACAATAAGATTATCAGCAATCACGCTGATGTGAATGAAGTAATTAATTGTATTGATAAGGGAATCGTTATTGTCGATGGTGATAATCAGATTCTGCATATTAATTCAGCGGCGATCGGGTTCCTCCATCTGAGCTTCTCCAAGCAGACGGTTCTAGGAGCATCATTGGAATCTTTGATTACTGGGATAGATTTTTCTGTGCGTGAGGGCTTTGAAATTGCTACGTGTTGGAATGTACAGGAGAAAAAACTCCGCGTTATCTATAAGCTTAATCGACTGCAGATTAACGACCAGGGGATGTACAAGATTCTCACCTTTGAAACCATTGATGACATTGTCCATAAGGCTTCCCTATATAAAGATAAGCAGCGGATCAATTTCTCTTCAATCAGAGGGAATAGCCCGATCATTCAGGAAGCTATCAGAGTTGCAAAGATTGCAGCGATCAATGATTCAACGATTCTGCTCTGTGGAGACAGTGGCACGGGTAAGGATCTCTTTGCCCGTTCCATTCATCAAGAGAGTTATCGGCGAAATGGTCCATTCATTGCCATCAATTGCGCATGTATGCCTGAACACCTGATTGAAGCTGAACTGTTTGGTTATCGAAAAGGTGCGTTTACCGGAGCCGACCCACAAGGTAAGACCGGTAAGTTTGAAGTTGCGAACGGGGGAACGATTTTTCTTGATGAGATAGCTGAATTACCTTTGCATCTACAAGGAAAATTGTTGCGGGTACTTCAGGAGCGGCAAATTCAGCGAATTGGTTGTAACGAGACCGTAACTATTGATGTCCGCATTATTGCTGCATCCAATAAGGACCTGCAGCACATGGTTGCCCAGCAGGTTTTCCGGGAAGATTTGTTTTATCGATTGCATGTCATTCCGATCAATCTACCGAGTTTACGTGAACGCGGAGATGATATTCTCATTCTTGCCGAATATATTCTGGAGCAGATGTGTTATCGCATGAATAAACGTCCCATGCGTATTGCTAGAGAGGTCATTGAGTTGTTTATGCGCTATTCTTGGCCAGGGAACATTCGGGAGATGGAGAATGTGATTGAATATGCTGTTAATTTCTGCACGACCTCTCAGTTGCAGATTGGACATCTTCCAGCATATTTGAGTCAGAAATCATCCGTGTCTCCATTATCGCTTAATGAGGTTCCCTCAGAAGATGATACTATCGCTCAAATCCCATCATATCGGGATGCGACACAATCATATGAACGAGCTTTGATTTTATCCTATCTTCGTCAATACGGTGAATCTACTGAAAGTAAACGAAGAATTGCCAAGGAGTTGAATATGAGTCTTGCAACACTATACCGTAAACTCGGTACACGGTACCGATAGTCATGCGTGTGTTTGCCCACCGCGGGCTTAGCGGCATATATCCGGAGAATACGATGGAAGCCTTTTCTGCAGCAGCTCAACATCAGTTTGATGCAATTGAGTTGGATGTGCAGCTGACACGTGATGGCCAGGTAGTGATCATTCATGACGAGACGGTGGATCGGACTACGGATGGGTCTGGTTTGGTGATGAACTACTCGTTCAGGGAATTGAAGCAATTAAATGCAGCGAAAGTGAAACCTGATACGGTTGTTAGTACTCATATTCCGTCATTTGAAGAATATTGTGACTGGCTGTCTTCAACTGAAAACATCATGACCAATGTGGAAATCAAATCATCGGTGATATTCTATCCCGGGCTCGAAGAGAAAACGCTGGCCATAATAGAGCGATATCATATAGAAGATCGGATTTTCTTTTCTTCCTTCAATCATATGTCTTTGGTTTTACTGCAGAAAATTGCTCCCGGTATCCCTCTTGGAGCCTTGGTCGAGGAGCAAGGCTTGATCAATGCCGGCTTCTTCTGCAAGCAGTTCGGCTTTGATTATTTCCATCCGGGACTCCCCTCAGTCTCTGCAGAGTCGGTTGCCGAATGTCATCGATATCATATCCCAGTGCATGTTTGGGCAGTAGATAAACCGGAAGACTGGGAACGTATGACAGATTATGGGGTAGATGCGGTATTCACCAACTATCCCCCTCAGAAAATGAATTGAACCGGGTGATTTTTCAGCGGCTGTATTTCCCCACAAGTTCTACAAAGGCAACCGGCAGGAGTGTTTCTTCGTGAATAGTACTGGCTTTATCACGAGTGAGCTTCTTCAAGTACTGATGACCTGACGGGCCAACAGGAAGAAGCATAATTCCCTCTGGAGCCAATTGAGCAACGATGTCATCCGGTTTGTGAGTTGGAGCTGCCGTAATGATGATTCTGTGATATGGGGCGTGTTCTTTCCAACCTGTACTGCCGTCTCCAATACGATAATGAATATTGTTATAGCCAAGGTTTTTAAGGCGATCCTGTGCCGATAGCGAGAGTTCTGTAATGCGCTCAACGGTATACACTGTTCCTCCGAATTCTGCAAGGAAAACACTTTGATATCCACTGCCGGTTCCGATTTCCAATACATTACAGGATTTGTTCAATGCAAGTACTTCAGTCATATAAAGGACAAGACTTGGTTGACTGATTGTCTGGCCATATCCGATGGGGAGGGCACTATCCACCTCTGCAAGACTTTTCATTTCATTATCTATGAAATATGAGCGATCTAGTGCGTGGAAGAACTCCAGAAGTTTCTGATTCATGGTGTTTCCTCTACAGATAATGTACTGCTAGCAAGAGGGGTGGGGCAAATGCGATTTCTGAAAGGAGCAGATGGTGTTGCTGTGGATGGTAGCTGAGACAGTTGCGAGATACGTGGCAATCCAGTGAATGGTTTGTGGACGATAGAAAAATACGTGGGTGGCTTCTCGTACATATCGCCACTGAGAAAAATCGACTGCATCGGTGAGTAATTCAGTTCTGCAGTATAAGATGCCGTTTGGTTTGAGCATTTTTTCAAGTTGCCGGAAGGTTTCTTCTGGATGATAAAAATGTTCTGCAACTTCACACGCGACAATAAAATTATATGTTGTATCGAGAACACTCGTATCAGGATGGAAGTATGGATCGTACAGATTCACCGTATAGCCCCTATCTTGGAGCAACTTTGTTATTACAGGGCCGGAACCTGCACCAAAATCAAGTCCGATATGACCAATCATGTGATGCTCGGTGACCAGGTTCACCAAGGGCATAACGAATTTCTGGTACCGTTTATCATGCACGTCATTATTGTGGGTACAGTATTCTCTATATTCCATTTCAGGGCTCAGAAGCTGATCCGGTGAGAGAAAAACGCCGCCACATACCGGACAATCCCAATAATCGCGATTGAACGCGCTCTGGAGGAAATAGGCTTCAGATCCACAAAGGGGACAGATCTGTACCGTGTACCGATTGTCTTCGGATTGTTGCATTGAGCAGATTTCCGTTACGGGAATAAATGTTCCGGTCGTCGTTCTGGAATGCTTGATATTTCCTGAGAGGAAAAATCGAAGTCAGCTGAAAAAAAGAGGGAACAGAAGCAATGACCGTACTCTGCAATATCATCTGCAGCATATACGCAGGGACAAATAATATCCCGATCCTTTGACCGATCATCCCAAGAGAGCCTACACGGACACTGCAGATACCCTAATCGTTCACTGTTTACCTGTAACCCTTCTACTAACATGTCAAGGAAATCTGCATCTCCGTTCAGTTTCCACCCCCGTTTTTTTGCAACGGCATGGACAAATGAAACCACATCGACTGTCTTTTTAGGATCACTATTGTTCATCGCAGAGCTCCTCTAATTCTTTTTCCCAGGAGGATCGAATAAATCCGGTGAGAAAATCGTTTTCCCCGATACAGAGAAAGGGAAAAGAGACAGCAACTTTGTATTTTGCCTTCACATAGGCACGTATGATATCCTGCTGATTACGGGGTAGTCGATCCATATGAACATATGTGAAGCTGTACTCTTGATCATGTAAGAAAGCGAGTGCTCTTCGGCAGAAACCACAGGTGCTTAATGCAAACAAGGTGATAGGCTCCCGCATCGGTTTTCCGTTTACCTGTACAAACGGGATAGTCTGCAATGACTGTTCTGTTTCCTGCAATTTTTTCTTGCCCCACATGGACTGCCTCCTTCTAAATATTCCAGCAATGCCTGTAATATGATCAAAGGACAATAATTTGTCCAGTGTCTCATAGTGCTTAATTGCGTGGGTTGTTGACCTTTACCACCCTTGCAGATACACTTTATGCGATACCAGCTGGGTACATATATGGGGGTGATTACTGCCCTTATATGAGAAATATGCTCAGAATACATTAGTAGTGGGAGAATGAGAGATGGAAAACAAGAAGATGGCGGATGCGTTGCGCATTCTCAGCATGGATGGAGTGCAAAAGGCAAAATCGGGACATCCTGGTGCTCCTATGGGTATGGCAGATATTGCCCATGTGCTTTGGCGTAAGCACATGCGTCATAATCCGAAAAATTCCCAATGGGCAAATAGAGATCGGTTTGTGTTATCAAACGGTCATGGATCAATGCTTCTGTACTCATTATTGCATCTTACTGGATATGATTTGCCGCTCGAAGAGCTGAAACAATTCAGACAGTTGCATGCAAAGACTGCCGGACACCCTGAGCATGGTGCAATCCCCGGTATTGAGACCACTACCGGCCCGCTTGGGCAGGGGTTTACTAATGCGGTGGGTATGGCAACGGCTGAAAAAGTGCTTGCTGCACAGTTCAATAAGCCGGGAAATACCATCATTGATCATTATACATATACGTTCCTTGGGGACGGATGCATGATGGAAGGTATTTCTCACGAAGCGGCATCTCTTGCGGGTACCTGGCATCTTGGAAAGCTCATTGCACTGTACGATGATAATGGAATTTCTATCGATGGTGAGGTAGAAAACTGGTTCACCGATGATACCCCTAAGCGATTTGAAGCATATGGATGGCATGTTATCCGAGATGTTGATGGGCATGATGCGGATGCTGTTGATGCTGCTATTACTCAGGCAAAGCAGGTTGCCGATAAACCAACTCTGATCTGCTGTAAAACCACGATCGGGTACGGTTCTCCGAATAAGGGTGGAAAAGAATCAAGTCATGGAGCTCCATTAGGTGAAGACGAAGTCGCGTTGACGCGGAAGGCGCTTAATTGGGAATATGACGAAGCTTTCTTCGTGCCCGAGGAAATTTATCAGGCATGGGATTGCACTGCTGATGGGGCTTCTTATGAGCAGCAGTGGAATGAACAGTTTGCCGCGTATCAGAAGGCATACCCAGCAGAAGCTGCAGAATTAACCAGAAGGTTATCCGGAGATATCCCTGAAGGATGGGAAGCCGATTTTGATGCATTTGTAGCTCAGTGGCAGCAGGAAGATATCAAGGTTGCTTCCAGAAAAGCATCTCAGATGGTTCTAGACCAATTAGGACCGGCTCTTCCCGAACTTCTTGGGGGGTCTGCAGACCTTGCTCCTTCCAATCTGACAAAATGGAAGGGCTCTCAGGCAATCAGCTCAGAAGATGCATCCGGTAATTATCTCCACTATGGTGTTCGAGAGTTTGCCATGTCAGCGATTATGAACGGTATCGCATTGCACGGCGGATTTCTTCCCTATGGTGGAACGTTCTTGATCTTCATGGAATATGCAAGAAATGCTGTACGTATGGCTGCACTTATGGGCCTTCACGTCGTATTTGTGTATACGCATGATTCTATCGGACTTGGGGAAGATGGTCCTACCCACCAGCCGGTGGAACAGCCAGCTATTTTGCGCTTTACCCCGAATCTCGAAGCATGGAGACCTGCAGATGCTGTTGAGACTGCGGTAGCCTGGAAGCAGGCGATTCTTCGCACTGATGGACCATCGGCACTGATGTTGAGTCGGCAGAATCTTGTTCCTCAAAAGCGAGATGCTGCACAGATAAAGGCTATAGAGCGGGGAGGGTATATCCTCTGGGAGAACGCAGAACAGCCTGAAGTCATCTTGATCGCCACCGGTAGTGAAGTAGATCTGGCAATGGATGCTGCCAAGCGTCTTGCCGATGAAAATACTGCTGTACGAGTTGTTTCAATGCCCTCATGTGAGGTGTTCGATAAGCAGGCAGATGATTATAGAGAATCGGTATTGCCGGCAAAGGTTACTAAACGCATTGCTGTGGAAGCAGCTCTCGCTGACTATTGGTACAAATATGTAGGTCTTTCCGGAAAAGTAATCGGTATGAGAAGTTTCGGTGAATCGGCTCCTGCAAATGAGCTGTTCAAACTATTCGGTATCACATCTGATGCAGTCTATGAGGCGGCAAAAGCTCTGAAATAATTCGTGCTGATTGTATCGTCATGATATGCTGACGGGGGAGGGTATGGAATACTCTCCCCTATTTGCTATGATGTAGAGGGAGGGTTGCTCATGCGAATAGCACTGGTTTCACTGGATCAGAAATGGGAAGATAAAAAGGAGAATCGTACTCGTGTTTTAGCCGCTGTTCAGTATGCTGTAGAAAACAAGGTGGAACTAGCAGTTTTCCCTGAAATGACTCTCACCGGGTTCTCTATGCAGACTCAAGTCATCGGCGAAATCAGTGCTCAGAGCGAGACACTTCAATGGTTTCAGCAGGTGGCAGCACAATTTCAGATAGCAATGATTTTTGGGTATGTGGTCTTACCGGAAACAGACAAGGCTCTGAATCGTTGTGTGTTTCTTTCTCCTCATGGCGATGTTCTCTGCAACTACGACAAGATCCATCCCTTTAGTCATTCGGGAGAGGATATCTATTATCAACAAGGGCGAACTCTTGGGGTTTCTCTCTGGCATGATGTTTCGTGGGGATTAACCATCTGTTATGACCTTCGCTTCCCACAATTATATCAACTGTTGTCTGAGCGGTGTTCCGTTGTGATCAATATCGCAAATTGGCCAGAGCATCGGATTATGCATTGGTATACGCTACTTCGAGCTCGTGCAATTGAGAATCAGGTGTTTATGATCGGAGTGAATCGAGTAGGGAGTGATCCTACGGGATTGCACTACACCCAGAGCTCCTGTGTATATAGCCCGTTTGGCGAAGAGATTATACCGCAGCAGTCTGATGCATGCTGTCATATATGTGATATTGACCTTACTGAGGTTCAACGTATCCGCTCAACTTATCCATTTCTCCAGGATCGGTACCGTGTACGTGAAGTAACCTGATTGTTGTCGAAGTTCTTTTCTTGTGAGGTACGTATGGGAAGACGAGAAAAGAGAGATTAGCCAGGGGCTATCAATCACGTTACCCAGAGAGGGAACAATCGGCAGTATATTTTCAACCACCCGCATGAAAAACAACGTCTACTTGAGATACTCCATCAGGTAATAACTCAATATGATACCTGTTTGCTGTTCTATGTGATTATGGATAATCATTACCACATGATTTTTCAAAGTGGAGCAACTCGGATTGCCCAAGTTATGAGAAGTCTCAATGTTCAGTATGCCCGGTACTACAACCATATCTATGAGAGGACCGGGCATGTCTTCGAGACTCGTTTCCGATCAACACAGATACAAACGACATGGCAACTGCTGAGAACTCTCCGGTATATTGCATACAATCCCGTTCGTGCGGGTTTAGCAGATAGCCCTGGTGGATATACCTGGAGTGCGCATCCGGATATCTCTCAAGGTATTTCTTCACTGATTGATACCGATCACTTGCTGAAGCTGATTGGTTCTGAAGAGGGTGTTGAAACTCAGCATAATACTTTGCATACCCACTCTGCCTTTTCACAGTATCTTGATTGTATTGAAAACCCTGCCTGGATTGACTGTTCACGAATTCCCATGATGGTACATCGATATGTCACCCCTGAAGAAAGACTGGCAATGATCGATGCGCATCTTGCACGATTAGGGCTGGATATTTGTCGAAGAGTGCATGATCGTGATCTATTTCTCATATACGCCGTACGAGAAGGAATTTCCAAGCGACAATTTATTTCGTATGTAAAAAAGAAAATTTACGAACACAATCGGATACTACAGTCCGATTATGACAGATGATACAAAGAAACAATTGTGCAACGATACTTTTACATTTACAATGATTTCGGTATACGGTACCGAGGTTGTATGGGTAAGAACAAACAGACAAAGTTGCTACAGATGTATCGGATCAATGCAAAAACACGTCGGGTTGTCATCGATATTGCGTTGGACCGTTATCTTGATTATTTTCATGAATGGGACAACGCATCATTCAGGAAACGGGATTTGCATCCTGAACTTGCCGAATTTCTCGATCTGTGTTCTGAAGAAATTCCCCTGAGAAAGCAACTTGAGTTAAACTTTTGCATTAAGGATCGACCTGAGGATCCGCAGAAAGAGCGAACTTTGATAGCGAGTTATCGTAATTATTATAAATCACAATTACAGATGATCAAACGACGATTGCATCAGCATTATCGATTTTCTCTCATCCTGTTTTTGATAGCGGTAGGCTTTATTGCGTTATATAGTATCGTGAGCAAAAGAGGGGAAGCGCATTTACTTTCTGCTATCATGGTGGAGGGGGTACTGATCGGTGCATGGGTTTTCATGTGGGAGGCTTTGCACATGGTATTCTTCGAGAGTCTTGAACCACACAAACGGCAACGTGAGTTAAAACGATTTCTTGATGCTGATCTTATTTTTCGTTCTGAGGTGAGTAAACGAGACCCGTGAACAATATATAGTCCGTTAGTTTCTGCTCTTCTCAGATGATGCGGAGATACCAAGTGCTGACTCTACCGACTGTAGCTTCTGATAATCGCTCACCATGAGCTTGTGGAAAATCCGGGAAATTTGACGCCGTTCACGGTGACTGAGCACGTTCTCAGTATAAGAAATTTCTCCGATTTTTCCAGTGAGCAGCCATTCAAGTGAGACCTCAAGTACCGTAGCCAATCGTGCTGCTTCGAGTGCTTTGGGAATACGATTACATGACCGTTGTACTTTAACCAGATGATAACTGAGACCAGCTTCTTCAACTATTTGTTTAAGTGTGACTTGTTTTGGACGAACGATATCCACCCGTTTCCAAAAGTAGTATCCATCATCAATGTCTGTCATGTAGTAAGTATACAGCATTTTCTGACATATGTATACATGAAAAGTTTGTCAAAAATCTCCAAAAAAATACTGGTTTCCAAATATTTATCAGAATAGTAAGTGAAGTATATAATCGATACATGACAATATTTATCTGTTTTTGCATAAACAGATAGCTTTTGCATTCGAATTATAATGCTATCGGATGTAAAATCGTGATCCGTTACAAATTTGCTGAATCATCTACATGGTGGTATCACTATACGAACATGAACAAAATAGGCTATCCGATGTAAAAATCTCTTCATTATGGCAACTGCGATGGTTTTGCCCTTACTGCATATGTCTTTTTTCGTACGGTTGCCTGATAAAGTGAATTTGCCGTGATAGCAATCAGAACAATCCCAGCACCAATAATGAAATCCTGCGATGGAGATTCTCTGAGAAACAGCCACACATACGTAATGCCCAATACGGTTTCCAATGAGTTAATCAATGCTGATTCTGCTGCAGGAATATAACGTGTTCCAGTACTGATCATTACTTGGCTAAATGGGATTACATATAGACCGAGTAATAATAGCCAGAAAAGGCTAGGGTACGGTATAGCAATATCACCTCCGAGGACAATAAAGGAGATAAGAGCTCCGATATATCCGCCAATCATACTGACGGCAACGCGGCTCATCGTCTGATGACGTCGTAGATAAGCGAGGTTTACTCCCAGAAGTAAGGGGGTTCCAATTGCATATGTCATATTTCCCAGCGAGATATTACCGAACCCATTGCGATACATGTAATAGATTCCTACGATAGCTCCAGCTCCTGCAAGCAGCGTTACCCAGGAAGGTTTTCTGTGATAGGCAATCAGAGAAAAGGCTGCAGCAAAAAACGGTGCAAGGCTGAGAAGAACCAATGTATTTGAAGCCCCAGCATGCTGAACTCCCAGGGTGAAACTAAGTCCGCTTAAGCCCCAAAGCACACCGGAGGTCCACATGGTTCTGCCTCCGTTTTTCAGCATGCTCACTGCCTGTGAGCGGTTTTTCACGAAGAAGACCACGGTAAGACTTATTCCCGTAAATAGTGCGCGCCAGAATGGAGCTTGGAAACCGCTTACCCCGGAAAGACGAATTAGCAGCGCATCAAAACTCAGAATAATCACACCAATCGTGGCAATGGTTATTCCTTTGAAATAGGTGGCTCGAGGCGATATTGAGCTCTGATCGGCATGATGTGACACAGATATTATCCCCTTATATTATCGATAGGAAGAGCAAGTATAACACACACTTCATACTCGTAGAAGATACCCCCTTGGTACTGATTTTTTACCGTATAGGTTGAAGTTGTCTTAGGTTTATGGGTACCGCCATTGGATGAGAACTGACGATTTAGAGCAAGCACGGGTATATTCAGTGTTCGGATAGATCTCATACAGAAGGGGAAACTGGAATTCACAACAGAGCGCTGGAAAATCTGTATGTTCCTTTAGGTGGAATCCTTATTTTTATGATGAAAACGGATGTTCGTGCAGTGATCGGTAAACGAGACGACCGTGCTCTCTTACCGACTCCATAATGTGTATGCCTGAGTAGTTCATGTGATAGGGAGTTGTGGGCTGCATAAGCAGCCGCTGCACAGCTTCAGGTGGCATCCGAACTTCCCGAGCAAGTGTGAAGTGCGGCCGATACGGACGGTTTTCTGTGGTGAAGCCTGCATGCTGCAACAGGCTACGTAACTGGGCCTGCTGTTGGATTAAGCGTGCACTCGACACTCCCACCCACCAGATATCTCGAGAACCGCGAGAAAATCGACCAAGATGATCACAGACTATGGTACCGGGCAAACCGGTGAATCCATCAACTACCGTAATGAGCCGAGCAACTTCCTGTGCAGGCAGTTCACCGAGAAACTCAACGGTGAGATGCATCTGATCAACTCGGGTATACCTACCGCCAATACTCATTCTTCTTACCCGTTCCTGTTGCTGCAGAAGAAACTTCTTTGTTCGGTCATCAGCTAAACAGGCAATAAACACACGCATGAGGCTCTTCTTGGTTCCGTGTACACTCAGTTGGGATTGTGTTACACGGCAAATTCGACGCGGGTGAGTAACTCAGATTCCGGGACTACCTGCGGATCATTCAAATAATGTTCGTATGCCACGCCCGTCGGATTAATACTATGTTCCTGCATCCAGTGGGCAGCAACCGTATAGCCATGTCCCATCTCTCGATAGGGGCCTTTGTGGATGAAGGTTACATACGAACCGCCAGGTATTTCCACGCTGGTCACATCCCCGAATCCAGGGAACTCCTGATCGGTGACAAATCCCATTTCCACGTCCAGATGTTGCATATCCATATTGAAATAGGCAACAAACGGTTTTCCAGAATCAGATACGCCCAGTTCTTTCAGGTATGAAGCTATAGCTGCATAAGCGGATCCGATTTCATGCCTCAGGTTTTCTGCAGTTACTGTCTTGCGAACCACAAGTGCCGGTAAAGGCTCCCGATTGACCATTTCTACGGTATGGTCCATAGCTCCCCTCCTAGTAACAGTGTAACATACTTTGGTACACGGTACATATTATCTTGTTGATTGTTATTTTTCCCTTTACACTGGGAATCCAAAGGTGGAAAGATGGTGCACAAAGTTATCGGAAGAAAAAAACAGTTATTACTCGTATGCCTGGTCGTTGTGGTGATATCGATTCAATTGATTTATGCAGATATCGGACCTCGCGATACCTCTGAGGTGAATTCTTTTGATCGGATAATGATGTTTCCCTATGATCATACACTTTCAGTAGCCAGTGATGTCACGCATTACATTTCTCTTGTTGCACCTGCTTCCTTTGCTTTTATCGCTCCAGCAGATGACTGGTTTGAAATTTCAGCTCTCTATGCAACCAGTGCACTGCTCTCCTTTGGGACGAGGACCCTATTGAAAATGGGAATTCAGCGATACAGACCGTATACCTACGATGATTATCCGTATTATCTTGATGATGAACTGGAACAGGAAAAAATGGAGTCATTTCCCTCCGGACACGCAATAATGGCATTCACCGGGGCGGCTTTCACCCAGGCGCTCTTTATATTCAGATATCCCGACAGTCGCTACCGAAACATAACCACAGTGGCAGCATGGTCACTTGCTACCGCAACCGCGGTTCTGCGGGTAGCTAGTGGACACCACTTCGTTACTGATGTCCTTGCAGGTGCCGCTATCGGAAGTTTTTTCGGTTTTGCCGTACCTTATCTAGCATGGAAGCTGCTCCCCTCATGGCAAGGGGAGCATATCTCGGTGGCTGTCGGGCCGACAGCTGCAATGGTGCAGATGCAGTTCTAGGTGAGGTTCAAATAGCTGCGGATAATCTCTGAACAGGCATTCCGGTTGAAACGTACGATACCCATTTCCCGCTGCGCATTCTCCGGAGAATCAGAAGCGTGAGCGGTGTTGACCATTACATCTCTTCCAAATTCTCTGCGGACTGTTCCTTCGGGAGCTTTCAACGGATCTGTTGGTCCAAGGACAGCTCTAATACGACCGGTAGCATTCTCTCCTTCATATACAAGAATCATACACTTAACCGTTCCCGGTTCGATCATCTCTTCCAATGGGCAGGAAGAGGGACGTCTTCCACTCATAAATTCTATGATCTGTTCGAATTGATCTTCGGCATAATCAACTCCGAAACTCTCAGAAAGTTTTGTCTCAGTATCTTCATGTAATGAGATGCTTAATTCGATTTCCAGCAATTCTCGCGCTTTTTTTCCAAATACAGGGGCTAATTTTTGTTTCAAGGCATCCCGCACCGGGCCATAAAATTCGAGTGCCTCAGATATCGACATACGATGCACCTTGATACCCACAATACGTAATCCTGTACGACTGAACATATCAATGATTGTTCCCGGCTTAGAAGATGCAAATCTCCAGTTATCGGGCTTTATGATCACCAAAGTCCGTTGAATTTTCTCTGGATTCGGATAGACCATGTTTTCGATGATATTCGGTTGTTTGGGCAGCCATGAAGCGAGTAGTTTCAGAACCTTCTGCGCCGATTTCGGTGTGCGCGGTGAAAGTACTGCCGGTTCAAAATAGATTACTTTATCCGGATCTGCTTCATCGACAATGAGATCAGCATACGTATCACGTATCGTCTCTCCGGTAAGTGATTCCACACCACGATTTTCCGGGTACAGAGCTCCACAGATATCACTCAGTTTTTTACATGCCTGTTCTCCTCTGAATAAAAGAAGCAACGACCGGTGAGGCTTTCCTCCCGAGGGTCCCATGTTTTCCTCAACATAGGAGGCGAGAAGCGATGAAGCTCCTGAGTTGGCAGGATCGTGCTGTTCTCGAAGGATTGCTGCGTAGGCAGTAGTAAACTGCTCATCTGCAGCAAATATCTGTGCTCCGACGAGCTCAAGATCAAGCCGGCTGAGTAGACGGCTGATGACACCTCCGGTACGGCTCTTTGCGATGGTGTACGGAGTAACAATTACGTAGGAAAGAGAGTTTTGCATGACTGATTCGCTCCTTGAATGGATGCCCTCATGATAAATCAGCTTATTCTTTTTGTCCATGCACACTCATATGAATAATAGTATTGATCCGAAAACAGCAACGAACGTACCAGCTACTGCCCCCACCGAAACACGACGCTTCAATACGAATCGTTCAAGTGGTAATAGCATAACGGGGGTGAGTTGACTGAGCGTAGTGACCACTCCTACTGGAGCCATCTTTAAAGCCTGCAGATTGAGAATAATGCCAAGTACCGGGCCGACAATTGCTGCAGCAATTACCAGGCGCAAAGCACGATGCCCTGCTTTCCCTGAGAACCGTCTGAAATCATCAAAGAACGAGCTCCGAATCGAAGCAAAGGCAATAAGGGACAGCAGGCCGAAAACTAACCGAACCACATTGGCCGAAACCGCAGGAATATCATCAGTCATTCCGGCTTCGGCAAGAACATATGAGATGGCCTGCGTGATTGCCCCACCAAGTGCAATAGCAATTCCAGTTCCGATAGAACGTTTGTTGCCGCTGATTCCTGCACCTCGATCAGCATATACTACCCATGCAACTCCGGTGAGGGTCACCAGCATGCCGGTAATTTGTAAAGGAGAGAGTATTTGGGAACCAAAAATACGGGCAAGAAGAGCACTGAATAACGGACTTGTAGTCATGATAACCATCGTCTGACGTGCTCCAATACGTACAAAAGAGCTGAAAATAAAGAGGTCAGCCACACAAAACCCGAGTGCACCGGATATACCGATGAACAGATAGGCTCGAGCAGTCATGCCGATTGGGATGATTGTTCCTTCGAGGACCAGATGTACAATGAGCATCAGGGGAAGGGCAATCCAGAGTCGGATATGGGCGGTGGTGTTTGAGCTGACTTGTGCTCCTACATGTGCATAAATCAGAGAGTTTTGTGCCCAACACAGTGCAGTCACAATTGCAAGCAGCTGGCCGATTATTTGATCCATATAGAAGAATATGTCAGAGAATGAGTGCGGTGTACAAGTATATGATTACGTTTTTTCTATTAACCGTGACCTAGATATGTTGCACAGAATACTCTTGCCTGTTTATATACAGGTATGCATAAGGACGAACAATTGCGTGTATACCGCTTTTATACCATCCTGATCAGGTCACTCATGGTTCCCCTCAGTAGATTTGTCGATCAGGATGCCCATGATGAGGCGGTAAGAGAACGCATCAGTACCCTCGCTTTTGATCCCGGATCTCCCCGATTCTTCCCCGACTGGTATGAAGATCGGAGAAATGAATATGCCGTATCACAAGTGCTTACTGATCCAACTCGTATAAGAGCGTTCCGTCATACATACCAGCATCAGCTGACGAATGCACAGATACAGTTCTTGGACCATTTGTGTATAAAACCGGCATTCTGGACATATGCTCACCTGCTCTTGAGCGATGATTTCCCTCTGGTTCGGATGCGTGTGGAAGATTTTTGTGATCATGACTTTCAGGTGTTTCATGAATTGACTGCTCCCGAAGAGGGCAGGTTGCTTCCTTTCCGTTTACAGCTGGTTTTCGATAATGGAATTTTTTATCAAACCATGGGGATACATCATGCATATGCACACCTTTATTCCGATGACCTACACTTCTTTCTCAATGGATTGAAACACTCGGTCATCCCAGTGTCGGAGGAATCGGTAAAAGATCCGGAAGACAAGAAGCTCATAACAGAGGATCTTACCACCATTATCAAACAACGGTACGAAGATCTGCTCTTACTTGATGCGATCATGCTGCATAATGAGGCGTCAATTGCCGACGAATTTGTGGATATCATATTTGACGAATATGCAGTTGATGGGAGTTTCTCCATTGATAACCTGCCGGGGCGATGGAGTACCTATCATAAAAAATCAGTACATGCAGCTGTATTTCAAGGACCAGATACCCAAATGCTGACCTGGGATATCCCTGATTGGATCAGGATTTCACATACTGTCTGGCAGGGTATCTGGAGTTTCCCTCAATACGCATTGAGTTTGCTGCTGTATGATACAGAACGTCAGGTTATTGCCATCATCGCAACGACTGAGATCGCCTGGCGTCTTACACTGTATCTTCTTGCTCAAGCCCAGGTCATTGACGAGATGGAAAAAAATGACCCGGATTGGATTGTATCACCTCATGTTCTTGCCGTATCAACCCAGATTCCAGCATTTCATTATCCTTGGCAGCATTGGATAAATCTGATGCCGAAACGGGGGCGTAAACATCTTGAAGATATCTACGCATTGGCAAAAGCTCGTATGCTGGTAAATGAATTTCTTGATGCTCAGGATTTTTCGTTGCGACTGAATCTTGATAAACGGTGCGAACGACTTGGTCTGGATCGGGAGCTGATTGAACAGATGATTCAGACCGTCTGTGCCTCAGCTGAAACGAAAGAGCCGGACGCTTCCTTTGAGGTTACTGCCATCGAAGGTGATTTTGCTCTGCATAATCTCCCGGTGTTGGATGAACGGACGTTTGCGCTTCTCACTGATTCACTATCATCAAGTCGATTGTTCTCCATCAGATCCCGGCAGGCTTATCCATTATTTGAAAGCAGTACGGGTGGGATCTACCGTGATTCAGTGGACAGTGAACATCTCGCAGAACACATCGAAGATTTATTCTTTGTATTTTTTGATGAAATAGACACGATCCCGTTAATCATGATGAATTATTTGTTTCTGTTATTTCACCATACGGGAAGATCCTGGACCTCAGTTCGTACCTATGGTTTGGAATTACTCAAGGTGCTTTATCCCTATTTGCAGGAAATTGGAGAAGATGACAGTGATGTTTTTATTACTCGTTTCAGTGATTTTGTCTACTCACGCTTGCAAAGTAGAGCACTGGTAGAGGTTTTGGATCGTCCTTCTGCGAATCAACGGTTCTGGGGGACTTATCCTATCCGTCCTTCAAAACTTTTTACTACTTTGGTAAATAAAAATTAGTTTATTTTTTTCAAATCATCCCGTACCATTTCTGTATCAGCACATGGAAGGAGGCTCTCTGGCATGTTTGACACAGGTAGAGATTGGATCTGGTATCACGAACCAAAGCACCAGTGGCATGGCACTGAACTGCACGTAGCAACTCAGGGTGAAACTGATTTCTGGCAGGGGACTCATTATGGATTCAGACGCGATAATGGACATTGTCTCCTGACCAATGTCGAACAAGATTTCTTGTTAAGTGCCCGAGTGACCACCCATGCACATAAAAAGTATGATCAGGGGGGAGTCCTTGTTCGTCTTGATGCTGAAAATTGGCTCAAGGCTGCCGTCGAAGCTGAATCCAAGTCGGTAAGCAAACTAGGATCGGTCGTGACTAATTCGGGTTATAGTGACTGGGCCTCCGTAGATATTGATGCTGAAGTTAATGTGATGTGGTACCGTGTACAAAGCAAGGGTGCTGATGTGTTGTTGGAATGTTCTGAGAATGGAAAAGAGTGGCATCAGATGCGAATAGCTCACCTGCATCTATTTCACGGCTCCCTAGCGGTAGGGATATTTGCCTGTTCTCCAGCTGAAGGGAATGGGTGTACGGTAGTCTTCGATAATGTCTTTCTTGGCCCTTCTCAATGGATAGATTGAGTCAAATACGGCGGGTATAATTGACCTGAGGGATTGTCAAAAAGGTGTAGGTATTCTAGGGTGTCTGCATGCATCACATCTGGTTGTTTGATCTTGACGGCACACTCATTGACACCTCTCCGGGGATATTTTCTACCGCCAACTATACGCTGAGACAACTGGGTTTCGAGGAGTTGTCTTCTACACAGCTGAGAAAGTTTGTGGGGCCACCCCTAGCTGCCTGTTTCCGCATAGCCTGTGGGCTTGACCAGGATCTTGTCCCGCGTGCGTGTCAAATTTATCGATCTGAATACGATCGAAGTCACGCATTACAACAAGCTCAGGTATACGAGGGAATCGTCCCACTGCTTGAGATGCTGCAACAACGCGGCATACTACTCGGTGTTGCAACCTTGAAGTTGCAATCACTGGCAGAAGAGATGCTCACGTATTTTAATCTACGTCCCTGGTTTCACATCATATCAGGAGCGGATGGAGCGGGAAAACTTACCAAAGCTGATATTATTGTTCGTGCTCTCGAGCAACTGCCCCCTACCGATCGGGAGCGGGTATTGATGGTAGGTGATACACCCCATGATCTGGATGGGGCTTTGCAGACCCATGTGGACTTTGTTGGAGTCACCTGGGGCTTTGGGTATACACCAAGCCATCCGGTTCCGGAACAACTGCACGTGCTTGGTTCAGTTAATACCCCATCAGAACTGTTTTCTTACCGATAATGGCGTCCCTTTTCAATATACCCGAGTGTATTTTCCCGTATTCCTCTGACTTCTTCCTCGGTGAGTGTACGGATGACGCGGGCAGGGGATCCGACAATCAGTGATCGTGGGGGGAACTGCTTGCGAGGTGAGACCAGAGCGCCTGCTGCGACGAGGCACTCTTCACCGATCACTGCTTCATCAAGAATAATGGCTCCCATTCCGATTAATGCATGATCGTTGATCGTACAAGCATGAATAATTGCACTGTGTCCAACAGTGACGTAATTACCAATGTGTGTCGGCATACCTGCGTTGACATGAACTACCGTATTATCCTGGATGTTTGTTCCCCTACCAATGGAGATAGGGGCCATATCTCCACGAATGGTGACATTGAACCAGATGGTTGTCTCTTCTGCTAGTGTCACTGCACCGATGATATCAGCACTTGGCGCGATATATAAGGCATTACTGGTTTCCGGTTGTGTATTATCATATGCAAGGATCATAAGGTACCTCTAGGCAAACCTTATCGTGAGTACTGGATTTTGACAACAGTATCATGTAGTGTTTAACACTTTTTCTAGCTTTAGGTACACGGTACTGATATACTCTTTTCTGTAGGAGAGAGCTGGCATGACGTTGCGAGATATGAGAAAGCATTCGGTAGAGAAGATGGAAGCTGAAATTGAAAGACTTGAACATGCGCTTCAAAGTATGCGGTCACATCATGATGCACTGCAACAATCGCTATTTGATGTTTGTAAGAAACTGAAAGGAGCCCCGGATTCAAAAACTTTGATCCAGAAAACTGAAGTACTGAAAAAACAGCTGTCTGACTCCATGGTTGATATCCATCATCTTGATGCACGTATCAGTAAAATTCGACATCGAGCCGATCGTCTGCGATTGCATCATTAGATTTTGCAGAAACAACAAAATCTATCCAGAGGTAACTGTTTGAGTACTTCATGTCTGCTATTGGACAAATTATGATACACTTTGTCCGTTTCATCAGTGCACCAGCATGGATAGGAGGGTAGCCTTGAATGCCATAAATCGCATCGAACTAGCAAAGATGTTCTCCCTTCTCGGGGTATCCCTGAGGACTGTATTTCCCGATCCTCAGGAGAATCTTGCTTTGTACCACGGGCATACATGGAAGATGGTAAACCATAAACATGAACCATGTGTCCATGCAATTCCCCAGGGGGATCAGTTTGTAGATTCATTCTGGGAGCAATGGTTTCTCACCTCAGAAGGGGAGGTGGTCCATCGGGTTCTTTTCAATGAAGAACCATTGCTGCCCTATCATGATACGCTGGTGCTCACTTTCGACCGTGATGAAGTGCACCCCTCTGTGTCTCTTGGGCATCTCTGGTATGTTATGGAGAATACCTCCCTATTAGCCTGGGGTGTGCAATCACTTCTACATCGTATGTGAAGTCTTCCCGATCCTCTTGCGTTCACGTTCCGTAGTCGCTACTATGATGTGAAATTGGGAGAATACACATGGATGTGAAGATTATCGGTATCACCGGTGGTTCTGGTTCTGGGAAGTCAACCATTGTACGTAAAATCAGTGAGGTCATCAGTGACTTCGTTTTTATACCACAGGATAATTATTATCACTCTGCTGAGTACATCAGCAATGAGAATATCACGGCCTATAACTTCGACCATCCCGATGCTTTTGATACACCGTTATTGTATGAACAACTGAGTGCGTTAAAATCAGGCGAATCAATTGAGATGCCTCAATATGATTTCGTCCATCACCGAAGAAAGGACGGCCGGGTTCATGTTGACCCGCGCCCCCTAGTAATTATTGAAGGCCTCATGGTCCTGTATGATAAGGAGATTCGTGACCTGCTTGATTTGAAATTGTACGTAGATACTCCCGATGATATCCGATTCATCCGACGATTGCATCGTGATATGAATGAGCGTGGGCGAACCGTCGATTCTGTGGTGCGCCAATATCTCGAAGTCGTCCGCCCTGGACATTTCAATTTCATTGAACCGACAAAGGAGTATGCCGATATCGTTATTCCCGAAGGTGGTCATAACGAAAATGCACTACGCGTATTGATAACATTCGTGAAAGATATTGTGCAGGAAAAGTGACGATATTCAGGATGATCGCCTGCGTTTCCGAAAGATCGTATAGGGTGTCTTGATTGCCTTGCAACTGAATGTATCGGGTACCGGATCAGGACCCCCATAGAAAAACGTATGATGACAGCGGGCTATACGGGCCAGTCCAAGAGCGACTCCTTTACCTATGCCGTGCCGACGGACCGATTGTACCATATAGGTAGAGCAACTTGGGGTGTAAATGCATGATGGCGGAAGCCATGGTGATACGATCAACCGATACAAATGAGTCGGTAGTAATACAATTTCGCGAATAATCGCTTTTATCGTAATCCGCTGCTTTTTCATAAGAATGAGTGTAAGATATCCGAGAAGTCTTGACAATATCGATGAATATCGGGTATGCAGTCTTTGACGAAAGTTCTCTGATCTGATACAGTAAAGGCTCAGATTCTGAGTAGAAGATAATGGAGGGATACCTATATGGCAGGAGCTATTTCCAAGAACGCCCGTCGTGGCGGAGAGAAAGTATTAACCAGTCGCTGGGGTGGTGTTATCAAGATGAAGTCCGTATTTGAAAACGGAAAGCTTCGTCATGTCGCCTACTGCGAAAAAAGCGGTAATACTGCACGCAAGCCGAAAGATCTCATGTAATCGATCTTTTGTTGCCTACTAGCCTGTACACATGTTGTGCAGGTTTTTTTATGTCCCACCCCTTGTCTCATATCTGATGAGAGGGTACCTTTCTTTTAGAGGGGGCAGCATAGCATGATCGATGATCGGGTAAAGACGGTAATGCGTATCCGTCTCGGCAAAGAGAAGCAACTGGTAAGACGCCACCCATGGGTATTCAGCGGCGCTATTGACCACAAAAACTCCTCCATACCTGATCAACCCTCACTTGTCCGTGTAGAAAATTCTTCAGGAAACTTCATTGCGTATGGATGGTATGATCATCTTAGCCACATCCCGATTCGATTACTGAGTTGGGATGAAGCTGTCGTGCCTGATGCACTGTGGTGGCAGGAAACCATGAAAGCTGCAATAGGGAGAAGATCACGACTTTTTTCTCGTAAAGATCTTTCCACCTTTCGTTTGGTACACGGTGAAGCCGATCTCATTCCAGGTCTCACTGTGGATCGGTACGACACGGTTATTGTGTGTCTGATTTCTGCCCGTGTTGCATGGGATCACCGGGAAATCATTGTCCAGACTATTGAAAAGGTTCTTCATCCCGCTGTGATAGTGTTGAAAGTCGATGCCTCATTTTCCGCGATAGAACAGTTGAAATTATCCACCGAGTGGTATCGTCAGGGATATCGTATAGCTGACCACCAGAAAGAGACGGTTATTTTTCGTGAAAATAATCTTTCGTATACTGTTTCCATTGGAAGCGGACAGAAGAGTGGATTTTATTGTGACCAACGGGAAAATCGAGCTCGAGTTGCTGTCTATGCTGCCAGAGCTCACGTGCTTGACGCATGTTGCTACACAGGAGGATTTACGTTAAATGCACTAGCTGCCGGTGCTCAGCATGTTACTGCTGTTGATAGTTCTGCTGATGCACTCCAGACTCTTTCACAACAATTGGTATTGAATAGCCAAAGAGGTACGATACTCCCAGATTTCTTGGAAAAAATAACCTTGGTACAGGAAGATGTATTCTCCTATTTGCGCAGTGTAGCACCTGAAAGCTTTGATCTCATAATTCTAGATCCACCAAAATTTGCTCAAACAAAACAACAGGTTCCCGGAGCACTTCGTGCCTATAAAGACATTAATCGACTTGCTATGAAAGCAGTACGCCCCGGTGGGGTTGTCGCTACTTTCAGCTGTTCAGGTGGTGTCTCGCGGGAACAGTTTTACACTATGCTTGCATGGGCAGCAAAGGATATCGGCCGAGATGTACAAATTATGGAAACTCTCGGGCAACCGGGTGACCATCCGGTAAGATTATCATTTCCCGAATCAGAGTATCTAAAAGGGTACATTTTAACGGTATTATGAGGAAAATCGAGGTGAATTCGACGATGACCCATAGGATATTGCCATTTTTTCTGTATCCAGAATTTAGTCTGTGTGTTATAGTGATGATGTATAATGACTCAAAAGAATGTCCATGAGGAGGAAACACGTGAAACGTCTTTCAAGAAGTCTTATCACGACACTGCTGGTTACACTGCTGGCCTTCGCGTTCATTGGTTGTCAGACCACACCGGAGGTAGAAGCAATTGAACCTGCAGCGCCGGTTGTTGAGCCTGTAGCTCCCCCAGCTCCTGTAGTTGAAGAGGTAGAGGCTCCAGTTGTGGAACCTGTGGTTGAAGCCCCACCGGTGGAAGAGGTTGCGGCACCTGCTGAGGTAGTTGTTGAGCGCAAGGCTCCCACAGAGGATATGGTTGTCAAATCTGACGACCGGTTTACCGAATTTGATCTCTACATTGCACATACCAATGATGTAATGGGTGATCTTGAAGGCGGTATTGGATATGCAAAACTGGCAACAGGAGTGAATTATGGTCGTTCACTGACTAATAAGACACTGTTGCTTGATGCCGGTAACGTAGCAAGTGGCAATCCGATGGTTGAATACTATTGGGGTGAGCCAGCTGGTGCAATGCTTGATCTTCTGGGATACGATGCAGTAGCCCCTGGTCCGGCTGACTTTGCCTATGGTGCCGACTACTTGGTACAGGCTGCTCGTTTTGCTGAAGCAAACACTGATCTAAAGGTATTGAGTGCGAACGTACTGAATGCCCGTGGCGAATGGGTGTTCCAGCCCTACCAGCTCTACTACTACAACGGATTTGTAGTTGCAGTTGCCGGTGTAACTGCCCCCCCAGCAGATACAGAAGGGTTATCGTTCCTGCATCCCGCAGTGATCGAGTCAGCTCAGTATGCAGTTGATCAGGCCAGAGAAATGGCTGATTTTGTAGTACTCCTTGGTAATATTGGTAATGTAAATGGAATTACCAGTG
>CAYZXD010000003.1:0-105687 GCA_964482325.1 uncultured Spirochaetaceae bacterium
AACCTAACCTACTTTACGTTGCATAATTAGCAGTATGTATCTGTATTTGGACGATAATTCATTCGGAAATTTTTGTTACCAAGGGAATTCAGTTTCAAGCTTTTCTCGTAAAATTCTTGCCTTGTCTTGAGAAAACTGTGCTCCATGTTGCCCGATGATCTCGCCTGCAAGTACCGAAGCTATATATCCTGCAGTTTCAACGGGCAGACCTCTGACCATCCCATATAAAAATCCTGCCGCATACACATCCCCAGCCCCAGTGGTATCTTTTGGGATGACCGGGCCTTGTACCGGGATGCGACTGACTGTTTGCCGATACGATATATAGGATCCCATTTTCCCATTTTTGACGATTGCTATTTCACAGAGCTTTCCCATTGATCGGCAGCACTCATAGGGATCGTAGTTGTCAAATAATATCCGGGCTTCTTCGCTGTTGGCAAACACCACATCAGCATGATCAGCGATAAGGGTACGGAAGGTATCACGATTTCTTCCTACGGCAAAGGGATCTGCGATATCGAAGGAAACTTTTGTTTGTGACTCATGGGCAATGGCAATAGCTTGCTGTACTGCCTCCTTCTGATTTTCAGTATCCCACATATACCCGGTGAAATGGAAATAATCGGCTTTTTGAACTGAATTTTCCTGTATTTCCTTTCGGTGAAAGAAGCGGTTGGCTCCGAGGTAGGTATTCATCGTTCGCTCGGAGTCGGGAGTAAGAAGAATAATAGAGGAACCGGTAGGTTCATCACCGGTTACCAGTTCGTCGCAGACCTCTAACGATTGCAGCCGATCGCGGTACATTTCGCCAAAGGAATCGCTTCCGACCTTTCCTGCCAGCACCGCAGTGATTCCCAAGGAAGCAAGCGTGATGATGGTGTTTGGACAGGATCCTCCACAGGAATATTCTGCGTGTTTTCCCTCAATATACTCGAGGAGTTCAGCTCTTCTTTGTGCATCAATAAGATGCATGGTTCCCTTGTGGATACCAAGATATTCGAGATCTTCTTCAGAGATCTGCACACTGATATCTATCAGAGGATTCCCAATACCGTACACAATAGGTGTTTTCCCGCTCATGTACGTATAGTACCCGCCTTTATCACTGAATTTCAACTGGATTGTAAAATCATCGGTTACCTTGTACGATGAATTATGGGTTCCTACAGAATTGCAGGCGGGAAGCCGCTTTCAGGATCGGTCACGATAAGTGGTAATAAGAATGCCGCGCTTCCCTGTATTGCGGCAGCTTTGCTCACTGATAAAGCGGTAACTCTGCATAATATTCCTGCAATAGAAGATGTCCGGGTCATGGTAAAACTCCTGCAGTGTCTTGGTGCTCATATTGTATGGCATGATGAACATACTGTAACCATTACTGCACATGATATCGATGATCAGGGAGAGCCGTTACCTCCTGATCTCGTGGATGCCATTAGGGCTTCGCTCTTATTGGCCGGACCGGTTACTGCCCGTATCGGCAGTATCATACTTCCTCCTCCTGGAGGCGATGTTATCGGGTATCGGCGACTCGATACCCATTTCCTTGCACTTGAATCGCTCGGAGCTACGTGCCAGATCACCGATGATGGATACGTCCATATCATGGCAAAGCACTTGTCTGGAGCACGAGTATTTCTTGATGAAGCTTCCGTTACTGCAACAGAGAATGTCATCATGGCAGCAGTGCTTTCGGAAGGAACAACGGTCATCAGCAATGCTGCAAGTGAACCCCATGTACAGGATCTCTGTATGATGCTTGTTGCCATGGGAGCTCATATCAGCGGTATCGGTTCAAACCTTATTACCATCACAGGAGTTTCTCAGTTAAGCGGTACAGAATTTACGATCGGATCCGATTACATGGAAGTAGGATCTTTTATCGGGCTGGCTGCCTCCACCGGAGGATCGCTGGAACTTCATGGGGTCGATCTTTCTCATCTCCCGATGATGGAGAAGGGATTTGCCCGTATCGGTATATCCTGGGAAATAACCGGAGAGCGTGATCTGCTGATTCCTGAAAAGCAATCCCGTGTTATCGCCCGAACCGTAAATGGACAGACACATAAAATAGATGATGCTCCCTGGCCGGGATTTCCTGCAGATCTGCTGAGTATCATCACGGTAGCAGCTACCCAGATGTCGGGATCAATTCTCATTCACGAGAAGATGTATGAATCCCGGATGTTTTTTATTGATTGGCTTATCAGGATGGGCGCCGATATCATTCTCTGTGATCCTCATCGGGCTATTGTACATGGGCCATCAAAACTTCGGCCGGCCGATGTTGCCAGTCCCGATGTCCGTGCCGGTATGGCTCTGGTAATTGCTGCGCTCTGTGCCGAAGGCACTTCAACAATTCAGAATGTATATCAGATTGAACGGGGGTATGAGCATTTTTCCGAGAAGCTGCTAGGTGTTGGTGCGGCAATACAGCGTTTGACCTAACCATATATTTTTCAAGGATTTCACTCGTCTTCATAGAACAATTCCCACAAACTGTCCAACACTATTCAACAGGTTATCCACAGGCTGTGAATATATATATCAGCAACAGGGTTTTTTGAGTTTTGTCAAGCGTGAAAAGACCTCCTGTGATACAGAATGCCGACAACCTGTCAACTTATTCTTTTCAAAAGAATTACTTGCAAAAATCACACCTATGATTTATCCAATACTTATATAAGAATTATTGGCTTCAATATAGGTACTTAGCCCTGATTTTACCCCCCTTTCTACACAAGTTATCCACAGGTTGCCCAATTGTTACATTGGAAACGAATTTGTTATATACATTTTGAATTCAACACTGATTCTGTAAGTATTTCCGTATATGAAAGCTCATGAGCCGATTGATCGGCAAAAATCGATAGACGCTCTAATTCATGAAAAAGTTCTCGAGCATTTCCCGGCCAGGGATAGTCCATCATCCGTGATAGTGTCTTCGCATCCGGATGTCTCGACTCTTCAAGACGAGAGAGAAAATGATTGATCAGAAGTGGAATATCTTCGCGACGATCTCTGAGTGGGGGAATTGCAATGACCAACCGCTTCAGGCGATAGTAGAGATCAGCTCGTAACCTATGTTCTTTCCGCAATTGATCCAATGGAATATTTGATGCGGTAATCAATCGGAAATTGGAATACTGCACAGATGTACCGCCAACCTTACGATATCGGTTCGTTTCCAGAAGTCGCAGCAGTTTTCCCTGTATAGACCGCGGCATATCCTCCAACTCATCAAGAAAGAGAATTCCGTTATGGGCTCGAGCTATATATCCGGGAGACGCTTCCTTTGCATCAGTATATGCTCCCCGCTCATTGCCGAACAGGTGGGTATCAGCGAGAGTTTCGGGAATGGTTGAACAGTTCACCACCACAAACGGACTTGCATTTCCCGAGAGATGACGAAGCAACTGAGCGACCACTTCCTTTCCGGTTCCAGTTTCTCCATAAATATGTACATAGGAAAAGATCGGGGCTATTCGGGTGATGATCGATCTGATGGTCATGATAGCTTCCGATACGCCTACCAGATGAGAACCAAGAGAATCTGTCTGCTGCTGCTGCTGCAGGATGCGCTGCATCTGGGCATCGGTGAGATGTTCATGTACAGCATGGATTCCCATGGCTTGGATAACACAGGAAAGTAACTGGTCGATGGAACAATTCCGATTGATCATACCAAAGGTACCGTCAAGGACAAACCCTTCCGGCTGTTCGATCCTCGGATGTTCTACCAGAATGATTTTCCTTCCCGGGATATGCTGTAACATGATCTTGCGTACCAGTGGCAGCTTATCCTGTCCGATATATGTATCATCGATGAGTACCACTGGAAACCGATCATCATGCATCCTTACACGCATAGTCTTCAGCTGGTTTTGATTGGTAGCAGTGATACAACCCTTCTGTAATTGGCGGTTGATACGTGATCGTAGTTTGGAATCTTTTGAGATAAGATAGAGAGACACACCTTCCTCCTTGTCACATGAAAGCACACAGGGTGTCTGGTCAGTGTAAGGGCAAGAGCAAGGATGGGGAATGTCTCAATTATGAGACAGCGTGTCTACTAGCATGTGTTGAACAATTGCTACGGCAGCCACTGCGGCAGTCTCAGCACGGAGGATATTCGTCTTTAGCAGGACAGGCGAGAAACCCTCTTCGATAAGATGCTCTACTTCAGCTGGAGAAAATCCTCCTTCAGCTCCGATCATTACCGCGATCGGTTGGGTAGTATCATGTTGGGCCAGTTGTTCAGAAAGCGATGGTTGATCAGCGACAGTACTCTGATGGAAGATGAGTGCAGTCCCCCGATGATCCCAATCCTGTATCACATCGCTGATTGCCAGTGGAGGATCAATGCGAGTAGATACAGGAGACCCGCTTTGTTGGATTGCCTCTTTTATCACCGTCTCATATCGAGCGACCTTTTCTGTGGCTTTTGCTGAGATATCTGCCACCGTGTGGGTACTGATAACAGGAATTATACGGGTGACTCCCAATTCGGTGACCTGCCTGATGATCTGGTCCATTTTCTTCCCCTTACAGACTGCTTGGTACACATGGATTTCCGGGAAGGGTCCATGAAAATCGGGAAGTGCATCTGTTTGTACCAAATCATTACCGGCACTCATCGAACAGGAGAGCGTACATGAACCTTTATCAATCTGGGTAAGGGTAAGGTTCCAGCTTCTCCCCGAGCGGTCTCTGCCAGGAAAGGAATCTCCTTCAGCGAGACGCAGTACTCGGGTGAGATAGTGGGCATCTTTTCCCCGTATGGTATATTGTTCACTTCCTGTGAAATTTTCGGGAAGGAGATAGATGCGCATCAGTTGCCGGTCTCCAGATACTCAACGGCCCGGTTGAGCACACGGTCGTACTCCGGGTCCGCAATCGGGCGGTCGTCGTATGGCATTTGGAACAGATACTCACGTCTGAGCAGCAGACGATAGATGTCTTCCTCCAGGGGTGGATCTTCTCCCACTACCGTATCAAGGAAGAGCTCGACATGCTCGTCGGTGAATTCGGGATACTCTTCAATAAATTCTCCGACGACACCGCTGTTGATAAATTCCATATA
Organism: uncultured Spirochaetaceae bacterium; assembly: GCA_964482325.1. GTDB lineage: Bacteria > Spirochaetota > Spirochaetia > Sphaerochaetales > Sphaerochaetaceae > CAYZJV01. Next base: position 5,087 of record CAYZXD010000003.1, read on the forward strand.
GGCATCCATATCCTCATCAGATACTTCCAGATCCTCTATTTCAATATCGACCGGGATACCCACTTCATGGATATCGTTGCCGCTTGGGGTACGATACTGACTCGTGGTCAAAGTGTAATAGCCATCACCAAATGGAGAGACAATCTGAATAAGACCTTTCCCAAAGGTGTTGGTACCGATGAGCAGCGCACGGTCATTATCTTTCAGAGCTCCGGCAAGGATTTCAGAAGATGAAGCAGAACCTTCATTGACCAGTATTACCACGGGCATCGTCGGTGGGACCAATACCTGTTCAGATGATACATACGTACGATTATCGGATGAATTTTTACTATTTACATGCACAATGGTTCTGTCGGCAAGTAACATGTCAGCAACACTCATGGTTGCATCCACAATGCCTCCTGGATTATTACGCAAATCAATAATGAGCGAGCTGATACCACGTTTGAGCAGTCCAGAAAGTTCCTTGCTTACCTGATTTCCCGTTGAGGTCGTGAACTGTGTGATGCGCAGGTACCCGATTGAGTTGTTGATCACATCCACGGATACCGTGGGGACCGATACAATTTTTCTGATTACCGTCACGTCAAACGTATTTTCACCGCGATGTACCGTGAGCACTACCGAAGTATTCGGCGTTCCTTTCAAATTATGAGAGGCTTCATCTGCTTCCCAGTCCTCCACTGATTCACCATCGATATGACTGATAAGATCTCCTGCCCGTAATCCTGCTGCTTCTGCAGGAGAGCCGGGGAATACTGAGGTGATATTCACCATGTACGTCTCTGGCTTGGTGAAATCGCGGTATTCAAGGTAGTTCTTTGAGATGTAGGCGCCAATGCCCCCGTAGGTGCCACTGGTATCTTCACTGAAATCTGCCGCATCTTTACTTACGATATAGGCAGAATATGTATCTTCAAGTCCAGTAAACAACCCCTTAGCCATGCTTTCGTATACTGCTTTGTGATCAATATCAAACAGAAAATCCCGTTCTACGAGACGGTAGAGCAACTCAAGTTTCTGCATATTAATCGAAATCTCGTCTTCAGCATAAGCTGCTCCCTTAATGTTTGCTCCTCCAGTAAAAAGGGCAGGGATTATTTGTTCGTCGACACCGGTGGCCATTGCTGCCGATCCGACACCAAAAAGTAAAACGATCAAGGTTATGACAGTTATGAGCTTTTTCATATAGGTAATATAAACAATTTCATGGTAAGTGACCACATGAGTACGGTTGACCATCGGTTGATCTCAGCGTACACTTCCGCCATGTCGCTATTTATGACCTATCCCTCCTGGATTTCTCCGTTTATTATCCCCGGGTTGCCGATCAGATGGTATAGCCTCATGTATCTGGTGGCTTTTGCCATCACGTTTATCCTGTTCATCCGTCAAAGGAATCAGGGACTAATCGCTATCTCAACCGATGATGCATACTCATTGTTCCTCTACGTAATTGCCGGTCTGATTCTCGGTGCCCGCCTCTTCTCAACACTGTTCTACGATGGTTCGCTCTATTATTGGACCCATCCCTGGCTCATATTCTGGCCGTTTTCCGATGGACAGTTTGTAGGGCTTCCTGGGATGAGCTATCATGGAGGCTTAGTAGGAGCTGTTGTCGGTGGACTCTTGTTTTCTCGAAAATATCATATAAATTTTCTCAACATCGCCGATACGCTTGCTGCTGGTATTCCGCTGGGGTATACATTTGGACGACTGGGAAATTTCATTAATGGTGAGCTATGGGGACGCGTTTCCACCGCTTCCTGGGCAATGATCTTTCCCCGAGCTCCCTCCTTCTCTACTACCTACGAGTGGGTACGGTCGGTTGCTGACACGGTTGGTATCGATTATGTTGCGGGTGAGCTGGTGAATCTTCCGAGACATCCCAGTCAACTGTATGAAGCGCTCTTTGAGGGAATTGTACTCTGGCTCTTTTTGTGGTTTATCATTAAAAAACGTAATCGGTTTCCCGGGTATACGCTCAGTTGGTATATGATTGGATATGGGGCTGCCCGATTTATGATAGAGTATCTGCGGGAGCCCGACCGTCAGCTTGGATTCATCCTTGCTTTGGGAAAACAGACTGAACCAACGGCACTCTTCCTTTCGCCGTTGAATCTTTCCATGGGACAGCTGCTGAGTGGAGCCATGATCCTTGCCGGGGTACTGTTCCTTCTTATCAGAGGAAGAAAAACGTATCAAAAAAATTCACAGAACTAGGAGTCAATATGTCAGAAATTGAACAACGGTTATCTGCCATTCGGCAACATATGCAGCAACAGCAGATTGATGCGTGGATCATAACAGGAAGTGATCCTCACGGAAGTGAATACGTTGCACCCCGCTGGCGAACCCGTGCCTGGATATCGGGGTTTACCGGGTCGGCTGGGACCGTGGTCATTACGGCAAATCGAGCATTATTATGGGTCGACTCCCGCTACTTCATACAGGCAGAGCAGGAAATAGCCGATACTTCCTTTGAACTGATGAAACTCGATACTCCATCGGTTACTGATTATAAACAGTTTCTTGTTGATTCGTTGGATTATGGGGCGGTTGTGGGTACGTGTCATCTCTATATGACCATGGCAGCAGCACGGGCTCTTCGTGCAGCTTTTGCACCTAAGAAACTGTCTCTGGTCTTTACCGATGATTGGTTTGACAACGTGTGGACTGACCGACCCGCAATACCCTGCAATCGGGTCACTGAAATGTCGCAGGAGATTGCCGGGGTTTCGGCACAGGAGAAAATCGAACATATCAGAGCTCGATTAGTGGAAAATACGTGTTCTCACACGATTATTTCCTCCCTTGATGATATTGCATGGATCCTCAATCTCCGAGGAGATGACATCCCCTATAATCCGGTCTTCATGGCATATCTTATGATCAGTCTCACTGACGTGGTTCTTTTTACCGATGTGGCGCATTTTGATGATGCTCTTCTCGAACACCTCACTCAGCTGTGTACACTGCGTCAGTACGATGAGGTTTTTTCCAGTTGCTCAGCTGCATGCAATCAAATTGATGTGTTATATCTCTGTCCTGAAAAGACCAATATGCGGCTTCAAAGCACCATTCCTGTCCGAGTTACCATCATGGAAGGGAGAGACATTTCCACCGAATTAAAAGCAAGAAAGACACCTGTGGAGATAGAAGGCATGCGTCGAGCTCATCTGCTCGATGGGATTGCCATGGTCACGTTGCTTGCACAGCTCGATCGTGAATCGACGGTGTTTACTGAAGTTTCTCTTGCGCAGCGGCTTGCTGAACTTCGTTCGATGCACGAGGAGTATATTGGTCCCTCCTTTGCTCCGATAGCCGGGTACCAATCTCACGGTGCGCTTAATCATTACAGTGCATCGGAAGCAAGTGACCGAGAACTTACCGGTAATGGATTGTTAGTGCTCGATACTGGCGGGCAGTACACGTGTGGTACCACCGATATTACCCGGACACTCGTATTCGGTGAACCTACCGAGCAGATGAAGCAGGATTATACACGGGTACTTAAAGGGAATCTTGCCCTTGCTTCCCAGCGCTTTCCGCAGGGGACCTTCGGGTATCAACTGGATGTTCTTGCCCGACAGTATCTTTGGCAGGCAGGTCTTTCGTACGGACATGGAACGGGTCACGGAGTAGGGTTCTGCCTCAATGTTCATGAGGGGCCACAGAACATTTCTCCCAAAACAATCACAGCCCCGCTGGATATTGGAGTCATTCTCAGTGATGAACCAGGGATCTACCGGACCGGTGAATATGGCATCCGATTAGAAAATCTTGTTGTCGTACAGAGGGATGCCACTACTACATTCGGGGATTTCTATGCATTTGAGGTTCTCACGCTCTGTCCGTTCGAACGAAAACTCATTGTAAAAGAAATGCTGAGCGAGGTGGAATTGACGATGCTCAATGCGTATCATCAATGGGTATATGAAGAATTATCCGACCGAGTTCCGGAAACAGTAGCCACGTATCTGAAAGAGGCGACTTTACCCCTCTGAGTACTCGCAGTATATTCAACACACAGAAGGAGAATCATTGTATGGTAGCACCATTACAGAAACACGGAAAAATAACGAGAAAAGGCCCAGTAGTGCTCGTCATCATGGACGGGGTGGGGTTTGGTAAATATGCTGAAGGAGATGCTGTTGCAGAAGCCCGTACCGGAACACTCTCAGCACTCTACGAAACTATGCCTTGGACAAAGCTGAAAGCTCATGGAACGGCTGTAGGTCTCCCCTCTGATGATGATATGGGTAACAGTGAAGTGGGACATAATGCCATTGGATGCGGACGCGTTTTTGCTCAGGGGGCAAAACTGGTCGCTCAGTCTATTGAAAGTGGGGCAATTTTCTCCGGTGAGACCTGGAAAAAGCTTATTGCACCGGTGAAGACGCATGAACATACCCTCCACTTTATTGGATTACTCTCCGATGGCAATGTACATTCCCATATCGACAATCTGAGAAAGATGATTGTTCAGGCAAAAAAGGAAGGCGTGAAGCGGGTCCGTATTCACACTTTGCTCGATGGACGTGATGTCGGGGAAGTGAGTGCCCTTGAGTATATCGATCCATTTGAGGAATTTCTTTCTTCACTGCGTGATGAAACGTTCGATGCCCGAATTGCGAGCGGCGGGGGACGTATGGTTATTACCATGGACCGGTACAATGCTGACTGGAATATGGTGAAACGGGGATGGGAAACTCATGTGCTCGGAGAAGGAAGGCAGTTTGCTTCCGCTCATGAAGCTGTTGAGACCTTGAGAAAAGAGACTGGTGCTATCGATCAGGACCTGCCCCCGTTTGTCATTGCAGAGGATTCGGTTCCCGTGGGAACTGTTGAAGACGGAGATAGTGTTATTCTCTTCAATTTCAGAGGAGATCGGGCACTTGAGATCACTAAAGCTTTTGAAGCTGAAAAGCTTGAGGAGTTTGACCGAAAGCGATACCCGAAAGTATTCTATGCCGGGATGATGGAGTATGATGGAGATTTACATGTACCGAACCAGTATCTCGTCTGCCCTCCTTCTATCGATCGAACGATGGCTGAATATCTGGTGGCAAGCGGCGTACGGCAGTTCTCCATAAGCGAAACGCAGAAGTATGGGCATGTAACGTACTTTTTCAACGGGAACAGATCGGGAAAATTCAGTGATAAACTGGAAAAATACGTTGAAATTCCTTCCGATAACGTCCCTTTTGAACAACGTCCGTGGATGAAATGCGCCGAGATTACCGATACCGTTATCGATACGATTGCATCAGGATCATATGATTTTATCAAACTGAATTATCCCAATGGAGATATGGTGGGACATACCGGGATCTATCAGGCGGTCATTTGTTCGATGGAGGCAATGGATCTCCAATTGGGGCGGTTGAAGAAAGCCGTTGAAGCTGCGGGGGGGATTCTTCTCCTCACTGCAGATCATGGGAATGCTGATGATATGTTTGAACACAAGAAGGACGGTTCGGTGAGTCGAAAGGAGGATGGTTCGCCCAAAGCGAAGACCAGTCATTCCCTCAATCCGGTTCCGTTCATCCTCTATGATGCGGCATACAACGGAGAATACAGTCAGGATCTGAAAGAAGATCTGGGGATCAGTTCTATTGCAGCTACCTGCATGCAACTGCTCGGGTACTGCCCTCCGGAAGATTATGATCCGAGTATCGTAGAGTTCAGTTGATAATACAGGAAGCCTCCACTGCGGAGGCTTCTCTATTGTAATTGACTGAAACGACCCCGTGGGATGCCGACAACGGTCCCCAGAGCAAACAGAACGACACCTGCCCATACCATTGAAGGATGGACCCGGTGCAGATACAGCAGATGCCCGACGATCACCAATGAGATACTGATGGCGCGAAACATGATATGTTTGGTGCGTTCCCGAATATAGAGGGCAATGTAGTTGAATATCGCCAATATTCCAAAGAGTAACGGAACAAAAATCAGTTGACGGTTAGTAATCCATTGGCTTGGTTCAAAGGGGTAGCGAGCCACCGATAGCGGAACTGTGGTACTGATGAGCAGACTTCCGGCTGCTCCCAGTACGGCAAATGGTATAATCTTGCCCGTATTGATACCCAGATGAAACAGACCAAGATATACCATCAATATTCCGGAAAATAACACAGCAAAAATTGCAATACGGGCGATGCAGGAGATACAGGGGAGCGTCAGGACCCCTCGGGAAACGAGATATATGATGATAGGAATATCGGTGAGCGCCATACAGATGAACAAGGGAGGCATAAGATCCCGTTCAATTTCATTACGGCTGGTCATGGGTAGAAAGAGCGCAGAAATGGTTCCTGCCAGAGTAAGTAACAGGTGAAGTCCTGTTGCCGGAAGATATGATACATAATCCTGGTCAAATTTTCCGGGGAGAAGTTGCCCGAGCCACAGTATTCCCACACCAAAGGCAAGAACAACTACTATTATCCCATGGATTGATATGTACACTAGCCGAGTAGTCTTGTGACTCATAACCCTACATCATATCTTCAACTGAAACCCGATCATCCGGAGAGACAATTCGGGAACCGAATACTGATCCATACACTGCCACCATAGTATCTACACTGAGCGAAGTAAGCTGAAGCAACGGCAGGAGAATAAGAATTCCTGATGAGAATAGGAGTGCATTATCTGCCTGCATTCCCTGCAACACCAGTACCATAATAAACGGCACTTCGATTCCCAGGGAGAAGGATGATGCTAGAGAGAAGAGCGCTGAGAACAGAGCAATAGTCGCCATACTTTGCACAGAGAGTTCAGCACCGCTACTTCGCAGTATCATAACTACAATAAATGTAGCAATCAGTGCACTTCCACCTCGACCAATAATGGTAAGCAGGGGAGTTGCAATTCCTCCCACCCGTTTTCTTACTCCACAGTTTTTCTGTGAAAGTGCAAAAATGGCCGTAGTACCAAACAGAAGATTTCCAGAAAAGCCACTGGATAAGAGAGCGCCAAGTGATCCAAGCAGCATACTGTAGGGATTTCCTCCTCTGAATCGCGTGAATATCCCGAAGAGCAGTGGCAGTACCACAATCAGGGCAACTACAGCTACCACTAGGATACTGACGGCAAAGAACAGATGGTGAGATAGTACCGTGGCGATAGGAAATTCGCGAGACCATTGAGCGCTGATCAACAGTACGAATACCGCCCCGAAAACAGTCATAATACGGGCGAGACGAAGCATCGCTTCAGCGAATGAATTTACTATCACATATGCCGGACGAAGCACTTCTCTATTCGGACGCATTGCCATGCCGAAAAGGAACGCTATGACCATGATAGGCAGCAGGGATGTTGCACTGCGGGTGAACTGAGTAAAAGCATTTTCGGAAACAAACAAATTGGGTAACGAGGAAAAATCAAAGAATGATAAAGAGGTTGTCTGCCCGCCTGGTATTTGGGTAAAGGGGATGGGAGAAACCATAGCCAGGGCCATCCCGAGAAAGCTCAGCACGATCGTGGTAAACAATCCCCAGAAAATTGCAGATGAAAATACGATAAAGGTATCTTTATAGCGTCTCAACGACGCAGCTGCTGCTGTGTACAGGGTAAATACAATCGGGTACAGCATAAAAATGCCGAGCTGGAGTGCAACCGGAACGACGGCATCAAGGAACGTTGCATAGGGTTGCCAGTCATGCAGTAGCAGGCTGGCTGCAATACCGAAGATAACCGCTACAGGGTAGGTGATCCATGTCTTCATATGTGCAACAGTATCCTATCAGTTTGCATAAGTCAATTAAGTTGTTCCAGCAGCTTCTGCACCTGATAACCAGCATGGAGATCGCTTTTCAACAGGGCAAGCAATATGCGCTTTGCTGCCTCAATAACTTCGGAACCACTGTGAATACAGACTCCCAGGAAGATTAGGAACACCGTATCCTGGAAATTCTCTTTATGGTACCATCGCACCTGTTGATACTCATTGACTCCGATAGCATGGCAGAACTCTGGGCTGTCAAGCAGCTGTTGAAGAATCTGCTTAGGGGACGGCTCTTCCTTGAGCAGTTCCCGGGAAACCTCCTTAACATCAAGTGTCAAAAAGATGCTTCTTTGCAGCATTCGCTCTAGTTGTGCGCTATCCCCGTTGATCTCAGCTGCGATATCGGCAAAGAATTCGGGAAGGAGCAGTGATTGAGCTACTGATCCAGCTTCATGCAGAGCTGTATCATGCGGGAGAAAGGCTTTGAGCATGAGCGATGCAATGACGAGCAACGGCAATTCATCCATGATTCTCGCACCATCAAGAAACAGATTTCCTGAGAGGTCTTCATCGAAACAGCTCATGAGATTCTGCAGTTCCTGAAGGACCTGTTTGGGGTCGATTTCCTCCCGGATGGAAGGGAGTGCGGCACGACTTGCATAATCGAGTGTTTCATATCGGGTTGAAAGCCGTGCATATCCTTCACCGGCAAGGAGAATGAACTTCCGTATATCTTTGCTTTTCAGTCTTTCTCCTCGTACCATCCTTCGTACGGTAGACAGCATGGCTTCACCACGAAAATTATCGAGAGCCTGGAAGATGGGCTGCAATCGTATCAATGCCAGATCACGTTCAAAAGTAGCCGTTCCCCGGCCGTTCAAATGACGGTACAGCGCCTCGTAAGAGCCGTCATGATCTTCAACCTCGCGAATATTGAGGTATACACGGGTCTCATAGCCATTCAACGAGACCCATAATCCCTCATCAAAAATATTCATGGAAGGAACTATGTATGTCAGTGCTTCGGGATATCGTTCATATATCGTGTACTGTCGGCCTCCCATGGTCAATCCAAGACTATCTCCGAGGGAAATGGTACGGGTGGAACGACTTCCATCGGAATAGCGGATCATCTTCGGTGCCGAGGTAAATATGCTGCCTTGAGCCATCTCATATTGGTTGTTATACAACACAAGTGCACGACGCTCAGCTGTGCCGTTTACATAGGCAAAAACAGATTCCTGCACGTGATTATTATCGGAAACATCAAAAAGTTCAAAGTAATCGACACCACTGAAGATATACCGCATCCGCAGTAATCCGAATATTCTTCGGTAGTGTTCTCCCACCAGATGTTCATCGGGATATTCATTCCAGTAGGCACGACGATACTCCATGCCGTACTTCTCTCGGAATCCTTCAATCTGACCATGTCCGAACATCGGCAGACCGGGCATGGTGGCAAGCAGTGTACACACACCGAAATACTTGTCCGCAGTTCCGAACTGAGCAACTGCAGTCTCTTCATCAGGGTTATTCATGAAATTGACAAATCGTTTCAGAATCTCCGGGTCAAAAGATATAGTATTTCTGATTGTGTCACGATATTTCTGATTTTCCTGATTTTTCAGCATATTCATAAAGGCACTGTTGTACACACGATGCATCCCGAGTGTGCGGACAAAGTATCCTTCCATCATCCAGAAAGCCTCTGCAAGCAGTAAAGTGTCGGGAACCTCCGATGCAATCCGGTCAACAACTTCACGCCAGAATTCCTGGGGAATTCTCTCGTGGAACTCTGCGTCACTCATGCCGGCTTCAGCGCGGCCCGGGATGTCTCCACCACTACCGGGCTGCGGATACCATAACCGTTGAATATGGCGTTTTGCCAATGTCATCGCTGCATCGAATCGAATGATATGAAAGTTTCTTGCGACATGAAGAATCTGTTGAATAACAGCCTCTCTGGTCTCAGGATTGAGAAAATCAAGCTGTGCGGTATCATTCCAGGGCATTGAAGTTCCATCATTTCCGTGAAAGATGTACTGAACCTCATGGTGATCACGATCAACTCTTCGGTATGTGACCGCAGCATCACTTCGATCGTAGTAGTGATCTTCTATCTTGATTTCAATTCTTGGATCGGGAGAAAGATCCTCTCCATGGTAGGTGTAGGATGGAAACGGCGGATACGAGGTACGTACAAAATATTCCGGATGGTACAATGCCCATTCACTATCGAGACCGGTGTGGTTAGGTACCATGTCACTTGCGAGACGGATACCGCGTGCTTTGCATCGTTGATCAAGCTGATGCAAAGCTTCCCATCCTCCGATGGAAGAGGCAATCTCATATCCTTTCAACGAGTATGCAGAAGCCTCGGCCTCAGGATTTCCACAGAGATTTTTTATCCGCTTTGAGGCATTGCTCCGTTCCCACAGTCCGATCAGCCAGAGGGCGGTAAAACCTCGTTCTGCAATTAAATCAAGTTCCCGATCAGGAATCGCATCAAGTGTCTGCACCGGATATCCATAATACCGAGAGAGCTGATCAAGCCAGACCAGAGTGCTCTTTGCCAGCATTACCACATTGGGCATCCAGTTCTGATCAGTACTGTATGCTTCATACTCCTGTTGTGAATAATCGTATGAGAGCACCTGAGATGGTCCTGGACCTCCACCGATAAACCGGGGTTTCTCTTCTTCCTGAATGAAATCAACCGCACGCAGCAATTGTTCCCGGAGTGTATCGGGGATGAAGTCTTTCCATTGGCGTAGGATATAGGAAATCTGTGCACTGAGTGAATCGGGATGAGCTTTTGCGGGGGAGGTGAGGAAGGAAAAGAGATCTTCGTCATCGGATCCGAGATGCGCAGCATTCTGTGTGTAAGCGCCCATGAGGGTGCTGATGGAGAGAGCGGCAGGGGGGAAAGTGACCCCTTCCGGTTTCACCAATGGCTTTGCCGCTTTCACGAGTGCGGGATTCTCGAGAAGCACCTGATGGATGAAAAATCCGCGCGTAGCTTCCTCAGTGAAATCGGGATCTTCCGGGGTTTGATCAGTCAGCAACAATGAAGGAAATTCCCGTGCATAGAAGGCAAGTGTCTCCTTGCAGGAATGCTCCCGCGTAATCTGTGGGGAGAGGCGAGAGAAGAAATCATGATCCTGCTCAGTAAGATAACGGCTTACGACACTTTGATAGAGAACGTGGAGCAATCCTGTTGCATGCAGTTTTGCCGCAGAGAGGTATTGTTCTCCCCCAGATCTGCGTTTCACCTCGTTATACCGGTATGCAAGCGATTTTGCCTGCTCATATAATCCCTGTATCGTTCCATTAGCTGCGAATACGGGTTTCTGAAAAACTATTTCCTGCCGGGTTTTCCGAGCGATTCGAAGATCTCTAGCTGTCATGTGAACCCCCTGTTGGTCTCGATCTTATCGGGAAAAAACCACCCTTTTAGTATCGCCTCCAGAGTCGACCACGTCAACAGGAATCCAGAGATCCCACCGTTCGGGTTATAGGTAATGCACTTGTTTGGCAGTTTTGATCAAACCACATCTGTAACAGGGAAGCAGCACAGGAGAATACAAGAGGAAGTTCTGCTTCCTCCATGACAGAAAATCTACTGAGTACATAGGAGGCTACATCCTGCCGATTAGGCCTCCCGATACCAATACGCATCCGATACCAATCGGTGCTTTTTAATTCCTGAGCAATGCTTCGCAATCCATTATGTCCTGCTGGAGATCCTCCCTGTTGCAGGCGAACGGTGCGAAAGGGGAGCTCTATGTCATCATGGACAATTAAGAGTTCCTGTGGATCAAGGGAAAAATATCGGAGGAAAGCCCCGACACTCTTTCCACTTGCATTCATAAAAGTCATGGGTTTGAGCAGGTAGAGATCCTGTGATGTATAACGCCCTTTTGTCCACTGTCCATGAAACTTTTCCTGCCACGGAGTCTGCAATGATAGTTCACGAAACGCGTCAAGAAAAAGAAATCCTGCATTATGTCGTGTCAGCGTATACCGTGGTCCTTTATTGCCGAGAAAGACGATCAATCGTATCATGATGGTTACATCATAGATGGTTGGCTCCTACGGAGCAAGGAGGTTCGATGATGTATGTGTTAGTCTTTCATGTGCCGAAAACTGATGCAGAACGGGTAAAAGATGCCGTTTTCTCTGCAGGAGCGGGACGTATGGGCAATTACGAACGATGTTGCTTTCAGGTCCCAGGCGTCGGTCAGTTCACTCCCATGGCAATGGCTCATCCTGCCATCGGTTCTGTTGGCCAGAAGACCATTGTAGATGAAATGCGTATTGAAATGACCGTAGATGAATCGTGCGTCAAACAGGTGATACAGGCGTTGCTGGATACGCATCCGTACGAAGTTCCTTCCTATCATCTGATTGCAGTGACCACACTTGAGCAGATCGGATGTGACTGATACACTGCCTCAGACCGGAGGGGAAACGCATGATACAATCAGCAGACCTAGAGGAATTAGCTAAAGAACGGGTACTGATTCTTGATGGTGCTATGGGTACGATGATCCAGAAGCTTTCCCTTGAAGATGCAGATGTCACCTGTGATGCTGTCGGACCTGTCTTTGGCTGTAACGAAGTGCTCAATCTGACTCGTGGAGACCTCATCTGTGATATTCATATGGCGTACCTGCGTTCAGGTGCCGATATCATAGAAACCAATACTTTCGGAGCGAATGCGTTTTCACTTGCCGAATACGGACTTGTCGAATATGTCTATGATATCAATCTTGCTGCAGTAGAAATTGCCCGTGCGGCAATTCAGACAGTACGTGAAGAGACAGAGACTCCTGCCTTTGTGGCAGGAGTGATCGGTCCGACAGGCAAGTCAATATCACTTTCTCCCTCTGTCGATGATCCATCTTATCGCGATGTGACTTTTGATGATTTTGTTGCTATGTACCGACAGCAGATTGCAGCACTTCTTGATGGACATGTTGATCTTTTGTTGATTGAAACGGTTTTCGATACCTTGGTGGCAAAGGCCGCTTTGACCGCAGCTCTTCAATTGTTCGATGAACGATCAGAACAGGTGCCGATTATGGTATCAGCAACCTTCAGCGACACCAGTTTGCGTACCTTGTCAGGGCAGACTCTGGAAGCTTTCGTTGCCTCCCTTTCTCCCTATCCTCTCTTTTCTCTTGGAGTAAACTGTTCCATGGGAGCACAGCAGATGGTTCCCCTTATACGAAAACTTCATGAAATTTCACCGTTTCGTACCAGTGCACATCCCAATGCAGGCTTTCCTGATCAGGAAGGCTTGTATCGCCAAACTCCCGAAGATTTTGCCCAATTGCTGAAGGAGGAACTAGAACAGGGACATCTGAATATTATCGGAGGCTGTTGCGGCACCACCGAAAAGCATATTGCATCCCTTGCAGAAATTGCTGTTGCCTCACCACCGCGGGCGGTTCAGCAGCAGAGTCAAGCATTACAGGCAAGTGGGTTGGAAATTCTTCAGCACAATCACAATCTATCATTTATTGCCATTGGAGAACGGGCAAATGTTGCCGGATCACGTAAATTCGCGCGATTGATCAGACAACGGAAATTTGACGAAGCTCTTGCCATTGCACGCGATCAGATAGCCCGGGGAGCGAGTATCATTGATATCTGTATGGACGATCCTTTGATAGATCCGGTAGAGGCTATGGTGACTTTTCTCCGACTTGCCGGAGCAGATCCCGAGATAGCTCGCGTACCCTTCATGATCGATTCATCACAGTGGGAAGTTATTGAAGCGGCTTTAAAAGAGATACAGGGTAGAGCATTAGTCAACTCGATCAGTCTAAAAGAGGGAGAGAAGATCTTTCTTGAACGGGCACGGCATATCGTACGGATGGGCGGTGGTATCGTGGTGATGCTCTTTGATGAGCATGGCCAAGCCGACACGTTTGCACGTCGATGTGCGGTAGCCGATCGAGCATATCATCTCCTCATTGATACAAAGACATGCAGAGAGCAGGACATTATTTTTGATCCGAATGTACTTGCCATAGCCACGGGCATTGATGAACATGATCAGTACGCCATCGATTTTATCCGATCTGTTTCCTGGATCAGATCGCATTGCCCGGGTGTTTCAATTAGTGGTGGTATAAGTAACCTCTCCTTTTCGTTCCGGGGAAACACCGAGCTCAGAGAGGCAATCCATGCCATCTTTCTCGAGTATGCCTCAGATGCAGGATTGAACATGGCCCTGGTGAATCCTGGATCACTTGTTGACCCGGCAAGTGTATCAGAGCCAGCCGGCTCGCTCATTCGCCATTGTCTCCTTGCCGATACCGACGATGTTGTCAGTGCACGGGAACAGTTGATTAATTTTGCTGCTGAACATACTGCAGTCGGAACCGTTAAGCAGACGGAGAGCACACCAGAGAGTTCTCTCTGGCGTGGCCTACCGGCAGCAAAGCGGATTGCTCATGCGCTGTTGATCGGTGATGAATCCTATCTTGCTCAGGATCTTCAGGAATTGGAAACAACTGCAGCAGTGGATATTATTGAAGGTCCGCTCATGGACGGAATGAAAGAAGTCGGAAGACGGTTTGGAGAGGGAAAGCTCTTCCTTCCTCAGGTGGTTCGATCAGCCCGGGTGATGAAACGTGCGGTGGATATTCTTCGACCAAGGCTGGAAATAACCTCCGGTTCGGATACATCGATCGGTACTATTCTCCTTGCAACGGTGAAGGGGGATGTTCATGACATCGGGAAAAACATCGTTTCGCTTGTGCTTTCCTGTAATAATTTCACGGTTATAGATCTTGGCGTGATGGTGCCGCCTCAGGATATTTTACAGGCAGTCGAAAAATATCACCCGATTATTGTTGGCTTGAGTGGATTGATTACCCCATCATTGCATGAGATGGCACAGGTGTGTCGCCTTTTTGAAGAGGCAGGAATTACCATACCCATCATGATTGGAGGAGCGACAACCAGTGAAGAGCACACGGCATTGAAACTTGCTCCTTTATATGAACAGCGGGTATTTCATTCAACTGATGCTTCTCATGCAGTATCGGTAGCGCGTGCACTGCTCTCTGTGGACCAATCTCAATATATACAGAATATTGAAGCACGATACGAAACCATACGTCATGCCCACCAACAGAAACAGGAAAAGCCTCTGATGCATATGGATGAGGCGGTACGCCGTCGGTTTATCAAAACGGAGGCAGCGGTTTCTCCATCGGAATATGGAGTCCGTGTTATTGAGGATCTTCCCCTAGAGGTGCTGATTGACCGGATAAATTGGGCAATGGTGGCATCTGCGTGGAGTGTGCCTGTTTCTTCTGAGGAGGCAAATCGGCTGAAAGCTGACGGACATGCACTGCTTAATCGTCCCGTGGTCCGACAGGCCTTTTCTCAGAGCATGAGAGCGGTGATCGGCCTGTTCCCGGCGAGAAAGGTCTCCACAGAGTCGATAGAAGTGCAGTATGAGTCTCGCACGCACCGTTTTGATTTCTTGCGGATGCAGATACCGGGAAACGATGGATTCTGCCGCTCATTAGCCGATTATGTCCATGATCAGGCCCCTGATGTCATGGGTATGTTTGCTGCCACCGCAGGAATCGGCATGGATGTTCTTATGGATCAGTATCGTGCGGATCATGATGATTATCATGCCCTTCTGTTAGGAATTCTCACCGACCGATTGGTTGAAGCACTCAGTGGTTATTTGGAGGAATACCTTCGGCATACCTGGTGGAACTTTGGCCATCAGCGAGTGATTCGCCCGGCAGTAGGATATCCTTCTGCCCCCGACCATGCCCAGAAACACCAGATATTTGATCTTCTTCAGGTAGAGCAGAGAATCGGGATCACGCTTACCGAAGGATATGCCATGGCTCCTCCTTCTTCGGTCTGTGGATTTTATTTTGTTGGATCGGGATGCACCTACTTTACGCTTGGACCACTTGGTGAGGACCAGATTGTGCGGTATGCTGAACACAACGGGCTTGAAGTTTCGCAGCTGGAACAGCGGATGCAGTACCACTTGGGAACTGCCTCTCATGTGTAGCAGGAGGGCTGAATCATGAAAGTGACTGATATCATCACGAGATCAAAGAGACCGCTATTCACATTTGAATTACTTCCACCACTGAAAGGTCATACCATGGAAGCTATCAATCGTGTGATTGAGACGCTTCTTCCCTACCATCCTGCTTACATCAATATTACAAACCACCAGATGGAAGTGGTGTATGTTGAGCGTCCGGATGGCTTGATTGAGCGACGCACAACGAGAAAACGTCCAGGTACAATCGGTCTTGCAGCCGCGATACAGCATCGATATGGGCTTCCGGTAGTACCCCATTTGATTTGTGGGGGCCAGACACGTGAACAGCTTGAAGATCAGCTGGTGGAATTGAACTTCCTCGGAATTGAGAATGTGCTTGCCCTACGGGGAGATCCGCCACACGGGGAGAGAAGGTTTGTTCCTACCAAGGGAGGTTATGATCACACCGAAGGTATGGTGGCGCAGATAGCGGCAGTAAACAAAGGTATGTATCTTGATCCCACATTGCGTGATCCTGTTCCTACCTCTTTTTGTATCGGTGTTGCCGGGTATCCTGAAAAACATGCTGAAGCTCCGAATATGGAACATGATATTGATATGCTGAAACGGAAAATTGATGCAGGAGCTGAATATATTGTGACACAGATGTTTTTCCTCAACGAAGCCTTCTTCACTTTTGTTGAACAGTGTCGAGCCGCAGGAATATCGGTTCCCATCATTCCCGGAATCAAGCCTATTCAGCGCAAGAGTGACATCGAGCTTCTTCCGCATATCTTCCATGTGGATTTGCCCGTTTCATTGGTTAGAGCGATCGAAGAGAGTAATTCTCCTGCTGATGTCAGGGCAATTGGATCAGATTTCTGTATTGAACAGGTCTCTCAACTCCTGGAGGCAGAGGTTCCGGGTGTCCATTTCTACAGCCAGGGGCGGGCCGAGCCGATTGCACGAATTGTTGAAGCGACCTACGGCAAGCCCTCAGCGTGAGGTGGCTACCTGACATTTCTCGCAGATATCGGAAACCGGGCACCGTGAACAGAACGGTGAGATGGGAGTACAGATCAGCTGTCCAAAAGAGACCAACAGTTCATTCAACGGTATCCAGTACTTGCGCGGCATGATCTGTTCCAGAGCTTTTTCAGATTCCTCAGGTTTCCTAGTAGTGATCCATCCCATGCGGTTTGCAATACGATGAACATGCGTATCCACACAGATAGCGTCAATGTTAAATCCGAGGTTCAGTGTCAGATTAGCGGTTTTTACTCCGACACCGGGTAGCGCGAGTAAGGCATTTTTATCCGAGGGAACTTCCCCGTGATACTGATCGATCAGTATTTGAGAAATATTGTGTATATGAGAAGCCTTCACCCGGTAGAATCCTGCAGGATATATTGCCTGTTCTATCGTCTCTTGGGAGAGCAGAAGCATCTGTTGTGGGGTATCTGCCAGGGCAAATAGGCGCTCGGAAGCTGCAAGAGTCACCGCATCTTTTGTTCGAAGTGAGATGATCGTAGCAATCAATACCCGGTATGGATCGTGCTTTTTCAGTGAAATGGTCGAAACGGAAGGCAACACAGTTTGCTCTTTCCGAATCGCCTGAGTTATGCGTGAGAAGATATCATCCCACTGTTTTTTATCATCTGGTGTATACACAGTTTCTCCCTCAGACAGGATAGCTGAATATGCCTTGATTGGACAACTGGCAAAGCTTGACAGTGGTAGGGAAAAGATTTAGCTTTCTCCTACCATGATCATTATTTTGAAACAACAGGTCAGCGACGCCCAAAAGAGCGCAGTGAGAGATTTCCTCAAATCAAAAGGATTCAAGGTCAAAGAGATTGTCGGCCAGGAAGAGACCGTACTCGGTGCCGTTGGGACTCATCGGATCGATATACGTGAAGTCTCGCTACTTGATGGGGTTGCAGATGTCATACCGATCTCTAAGCCGTACAAGCTTGCTTCCCGGGAGCTGAAGAAGAGCGATACGATAGTCAGTGTAGGGAAAGTAAAGGTCGGTGGTCAGCGGATCGTCGTCATGTCCGGGCCTTGCGCCGTTGAAAGCAGAGAACAGATTATGACCATTGCAGGTCAAGTGCGGGATGCGGGTGCGGTGATTCTGCGCGGAGGTGCTTTCAAACCGCGAACAAGTCCGTATGCGTTCCAGGGGCTTGGCGAAGAAGGCCTCAGATATCTTCGCGAGGCTGGGGATGCCTATGACATGCCGGTGACCACTGAAGTAGTTAGTCCTCGGGATGTCGATATGATGCTTGATTACATCGATATGTTTCAGATCGGTGCTCGTAATATGCAGAACTTTGAGCTATTAAAGGAAGTTGGGAAAACCGGCTATCCGGTTCTGCTCAAACGCGGACTTTCGGCTACCGTGGAAGAGTGGCTTATGGCGGCTGAGTACTTGATGGCCTCGGGTACCGATCAAGTAATTCTCTGTGAACGGGGAATCCGTACTTACGAAACAGCAACGCGAAACACCTTAGATATCAGCGCTATTCCTGTTGTACAGCGACTTACCCATCTACCGGTCATTGCTGATCCCAGTCACGCCACCGGTTTACGTGATATGGTCTCCCCGATGTCCCTTTCCATCATTGCAGCAGGTGCCAGCGGGTTGATAGTTGAGGTGCATAACAACCCTGATAAAGCACTTTCTGATGGTCCGCAGTCTCTGTATCCTGAGCAGTTTGAGAAACTGATGCATGATATCCAGGCGTTGTGTCCAGTGCTAGGGAAATCCCTTGAACGTATTCCCCGTCCTGCACGTATCGTACACACATCAGGCCAACCTGCGGTGATCAAACCCGCTGAAAACCTCACCATAGCCTTCCAGGGAGAACCGGGAGCCTACAGCGAGCAGGCTATCCGAATGGTATTCGATGAGACAGCTCAGGTACTGCCAAGACGGATGTTCTCTGATGTGTTTGAGTCGGTACTCAAAGGGGAAGCGACGTATGGCATGGTCCCGGTAGAAAATACCCTCGGGGGTACGATCAATGAGACTTTGGATTTATTGCATAGTTATCCCGACCTGACGGTGGTCGGAGAGAAACAGATCCGGATACGGCATAATCTCATCGGACTTCCCGGCTCTTCTCTGGATACGATCACTCGTGTGTTCAGTCATCCGCAAGGGCTGGCACAATGCGCTGACTTCCTTGAAAAGGAAATGCCGCAGGCTGAGGCCGTTCCATTCTTCGATACCGCCGGTGCGGTAGGCCATATTGCGCGTCTGCAGGATCCTACCTGTGCTGCCATTGCCAGTGCCACCGCTGCTTCATACCATCATATGGAGATTCTCCGTGACTCGATCGAGACTGACAGCAGTAATTTCACCCGGTTTTATCTGGTCTGCCGTGAAGAGCATGCTCCAGTGTTCAGAAGCACGATGCCTGTCGATCGTGTTGCCATGGTCTTTTCTGTTCATGATCATGCAGGGGCCTTGTTTGAAGTATTACAGGTATTGTCGACCTACCATCTGAATATGAAGAAACTCGAGTCTCGTCCGATTCCCGGAAAGCCCTGGGAGTATGCGTTCTTTATTGAATCTGAGCTCATTGCAGAACCTGCTTTCAGCCAGGCAACTGCACAGCTTGCCGAGATGTGTGCATCGTTCAGGATACTTGGGACGTTCAGTGGAGATCGTAGGTAACCGTTATGGGAACTGCCGGTTCATATACTTTGGTTAAATGGTTTGTGGGAGTCTTGTCTACCGAACCTTCGGTACATGAGCAACTCTTTGAACAGCTCAAGCAAAGGTTCGGAGATATTGAACAAGTCACAGATCCTGTTCCCTTCACTTTTACCCAGTATTATCACGAGGAGATGGGAGGCGAACCCCAACGATTTTTCATTGTGTTTAAAGATCTCGTCGATCCGAGCCGACTTGCTGACGGAAAGATCTATACGAATCAGATTGAACAGCAGTATACAGTCTCCGGTAAACGGCGGATCAATCTTGATCCGGGTCTGGTCTCCTCCGAGAATGTCATTCTTGCAACAACGAAAAACCGCAGTCACCGGATTCCGCTTCATGATGGTCTGTACGGTGAAGTGACGCTGTTATATCGGAATCGGACGTATCAGGCTCTTCCCTGGACTTATGCCGATTTTGCAAGTCCGGAATGGATCTCTTTTTTCTGCACCATACGAAGAAACTATCGTGAACAGATGAAGCGGGAATCCTGAGCAGCACGTTATTCAGGCATGAGAACTGTAATGATCTCGCTCGTGCTCATGTGTGTATGGGCCTGTTTTTCCTGTGATTCCTCCCTATGGGTCGAGGTAACCATCGGAGATGAACATCCCTGGGAATGTGCATCCGGGAGACAGTTTTGGTATACCGTGGTGTGTTTTAGCAAAAACGGTATTACGAAACAGCAGCTTTCCATAGGAAGACGAAGTTTCCGCATTCCGTTAACGCCTGGTCAGACTACCATTATTGCCGCTTATCCACTCGGGAGCACCTCTCCTCTTGGGGGTGCCTATCATCCTGGATCGGATAGCCCCTCTGTGCAGCTTACCTATCGGAAGGGGCCTTTGGCTCACCATCTATTACATGTGGCCGCTCAATGGCCAAAACCGATTGCTGCGTGTGATTTTTCATATCTTTATCATGAGATTACCGGTATTGATTTGAACGGGGCGGCAATTGACTGGAATCAGATGGCTGAAGATCTCGTTCGTGGAAAGCTTTCTTCAGATTCGTTTTCTTCGATGAAAACATTTGATGTAACCCTTTCAGATCTTCTTTGCGGATGGTGGATTCCCGAAAGTCCCCTATACCCTCAGTTCTATGCATTTTGCTTTACTGACACGGTCCTGACAGCACTGACTCCAGGAGTTCACCGTTACATCAATATGGAGCATGAGCTGGAACTGCGGGTGGTTGTCCCTGATGATCCCGATCAGGATACCTTCTGGCATGTCGTTCCGATGGATCCGCTTCTGCAACTCTCTGAAACGGCCTATCTACAGCTTCTTTCGGGGGAGAAGGCTTCACAGAAGTAGGGTAAATCAGTAGAGTGTGCCCATGGAATCAATCAGAGAGTTGTATCGGATCGGGCACGGTCCTTCGAGCAGTCACACGATGGGACCGAGGTATGCGGCACAGCGGTTTTCAGCACTTCAGCCTCATGCTCACCATATTGAAGCTGAACTATTTGGAAGCCTTGCGGCCACCGGTAAAGGACACCTTACCGATACAGCACTACGTGAAGTATTTGCCGATCGGGACCTCGTGATACATTGGCACCCTGAGACCTATAAGGAATATCATCCGAATGCGTTAGCTCTTCATGCGTATGATGCTGCAGCTCAAGTGATCGAATCAAAGGTCTATTACAGTGTAGGCGGGGGCAAGGTCCTCGAAGAGAGTGAGATACATCTACCGACAAAAGCGGTATATCCGAAATATCTGAGTCGATTAGATCATATTCTGGCCTACTGTCGCAAAGAGGGCATGCAACTGTGGGAACTGGTAGTGAAGTATGAGGGAAGGGATATCCTTGATTATGTCGAAGAAGTCTGGACTGTGATGACCGAAGCCATCGAACGAGGACTCGAGCAGGAGGGAGTTCTTCCGGGTGGATTAAAACTTGCAAGAAAAGCTTCTCAATACTTTGCCCAGGCTGCTGGAATGTCCGGTCCGGTGGGTACTCCGGCACGTGCTCTCAGCTACGCTCTTGCTGTTTCCGAGGAGAATGCAGGGGGTGGCAAAATTGTCACCGCTCCTACCTGCGGCTCCTGCGGGGTGCTTCCCGGGGTACTGCTCTATGTTCGCAACCAGTACAAACTGCCTAAGGTGAAAATTCTCCGTGCGCTACTCACTGCGGGGCTTATCGGTAATATAGTGAAAACCAACGGTTCGATATCGGGAGCCGAGGTAGGTTGTCAGGGAGAAATCGGCGTTGCCTGTGCAATGGCATCCGGAGCTGTTGCTCAGTTGCTCGGAGGGACAATTCATCAGATTGAATACGCAGCTGAGATGGGACTTGAGCACCATCTCGGCCTTACCTGTGATCCCATGATGGGCCTTGTGCAGATTCCGTGCATTGAACGGAATGCACTAGGTGCGATGCGTGCCCTAGACCATGCGGGGTATGCGTTACTCTCTGACGGAAGGCACAAGGTTTCTTTTGATGAGGTGGTTGAGGTGATGATGGAGACTGGACAGGCACTCCCTTCCCTCTACCGAGAGACCTCTCTGGGAGGTCTCGGTAGAATAAAAACCTGATATCAGCCTTTTACCACGATATTGACGAGCTTATCGGGAACAACGATAGTCTTGATGATTGATTTACCGTCAGTAAGTTCACGAATACGGTCATGTTCTGTAGCTAGAGTCTGAAGGGTCTCTTTGGACAGTCCCTTTGCCACTTGCAGCTTTGCCCGAACTTTTCCGTTTACCTGTATGACTAATTCAATCTCGTCATCGATCGTGAGTTCCTCCTGGTATTGTGGCCATTTCTGGTTTGCCACAGAGGGTTCATGACCCGCCATTTCCCATAACTCCTCAGCAAGGTGAGGGACGTAGGGAGCGAGAAGGAGAATCAGCGTTTCCCAGATTTCCCGAGGCAGATCATCAACTTTATACAATTCATTGACGAGAATCATCATCTGTGAGATGGCAGTATTAAAATCCAGACTGCCCGTATCATGGGTGACTTTCTTGATGGTCTTGTGCAGAACCTTACGCAGATCCGCGGATGGTTCATGATCACTGATTTCCCGCTCGGTAAGTCGCCAGACACGATCGAGAAATCGGAAGACTCCCGATAGCCCAGTGGTTGCCCACGGCTTGGACACCTCTAACGGTCCCATGAACATTTCGTACATACGCATAGCGTCTGCACCCCAATCACGGATGATTTCATCGGGATTGATAACGTTCTTGAGGCTTTTGGACATCTTTGCTATGACCCGTTCAAGCGGTTCTCCGGTAGCTTTCTCGATGTAGGTATCAGGGGCTGTTTCCTCAACTTCATCCACCGCAACGAGAGTTTTATCTGCCCGTTGATAAGCAAATGAGGTGATCATGCCCTGATTTACCAGTCGTTGGAACGGTTCTGCCGTATTGACGATTCCCAGATCATACAGCACCTTGTGCCAGAATCTGGCGTAAAGGAGGTGCAGCACGGCATGTTCAGCACCACCTACATACAGGTCCACCGGCATCCAGTAGTTGATTGCTTCATCAGAAGCAAGCACTTCGGTATTGTGCGGGTCAAGATACCGCAGATAGTACCAGCAGGAACCGGCCCACTGCGGCATGGTGTTCGTCTCTCGTTTTGCCGGTCCTCCACAATGAGGACAGGTCGTATTCACCCACTCAGGAATGGTCACTAGTGGACTCTCTCCCGTTCCCGATGGGGCGTAGGTTTCCACTTCAGGGAGCGTTAACGGAAGCTGATCTTCAGGAATCGGGACTGTACCGCAGGACGGACAGTGCACTAAGGGTATCGGTTCACCCCAGTACCGTTGTCGGCTGAATATCCAGTCTCTCAGTTTATAATTAACGGTCCGTTTGCCGATCCCTTGCGCTTCAAGCCAGCTGTTCATCGCCTCGATTGCATCATCCCGGTTCATGTTATCAAGGAAATCCGAGTTTACATGGATACCGTCCTCGACCCAGGCCTGCTGCTGGACATCAACTTCACTTTTCAACACTTCCACGATGGGAAGATCAAACTTCTTTGCAAACTCCCAGTCTCGGGTATCATGAGCGGGAACCGCCATGATGGCACCGGTTCCGTAGGAGACCAGTACATAATCGGCGATCCAGACGGGGATTCGTTTTCCATTTACCGGATTGATGGCATAACTTCCACTGAACACCCCGGTTTTATCCTTAGCCAGATCGGTTCGTTCCAAATCAGATTTATGTGAAGCCTGATGGACATAAGCTGAGACAGCTTCCCGCTGATCATCTGTGGTGAGCTTATCAACCAGCGGATGTTCGGGAGCAACCACCATATATGTTGCACCAAAGAGCGTATCGCTGCGCGTGGTATAGACTTCAAGGACTTCATCACTTTTTTCCAATGAAAAAGTGACACTGGCTCCTTCGCTTCTGCCGATCCAGTTGCTCTGCATGGCCTTGATGGAATCAGACCAGTTCAGGCCCTCGAGATCGGCGAGTAGACGATCTGCATAGTCGGTGATTTTTAAAATCCACTGGCGGATATTCTTCCGTGTGACCAGAGCCCCGCACCGTTCGCACTTACCCTCTTTGACCTCTTCATTTGATAATCCGGTGAGGCAACTGGGACACCAGTTGATCGGTGTTTCCGCTTCATAGGCGAGACCTTTTTTATAGAGCTGCAAAAATATCCACTGAGTCCATCGATAGTACTCTTCAGTATGTGTCGATACCTCTCGATTCCAGTCATAACAGAATCCGAGACTCTTTATCTGCTTCCGGAAATTATCAATATTTTTCTCCGTAGTGGTTCTCGGATGAGTTCCTGTTTTAATGGCATAATTCTCCGCGGGGAGTCCGAAGGAATCGAATCCCATGGGATGCAGGACATTATGACCGTTCATACGGAGGTAGCGGCAATAGATATCCGTTGCCGTATATCCTTCCGGATGTCCTACATGAAGACCTGCCCCGGAGGGGTAGGGAAACATGTCCAATACATACGTCCGTTTTTCTGGTGGAAACGATGGATCTTCTGTTACAGCGAAGGTTCGGTGTTCTTCCCAGTACGACTGCCATTTCTGTTCAATTTTGCTAAAAGGATAGGTGCTCATGCGCGCATCATACAATTGAGAGAAACGGGTGTCAATGCAATGCCCTGCCTCAATCTACCTGTTCAGGGGTATGTATATGCAGTCGTGCCGACTCAATCCGTTTTCCCTTCATTGAAACAATCGTGAACGTTCCATACGGGAAGGATATCTGTTCTCCTACGATAGGAATGGTTCCCAGGTGTTCGATGAGGAACGCTGCCAGAGTGCAGGAGAGATCGGAACGCTCGATCTCGAGATCAAGTTCATCTTTGACCTGCTGCATTGAAGTGTCGGCTTTAATTAAAAAAGTACCCGTCTCTTCTGCACGGATTCTCAGCAATTCGCCCGTCTCATGTTCATCATAGATTTCACCGAAGAGCTGTTCAACAATATCTTCCATGGAGACAATACCTGATAATCCACCATACTCATCGAGTACCACGGCAATCTGTAGTTTCCCCCGTTGGAATTGGAATAGCATATCGTCGACTTTACGGGTCTCCGGGACGAAAATCGGCTCATGCGTGAAATGACTCACCGGTTCGTCAAGTCGCCCTTCAACCTCTGCTGCTAACGCATCACGGACAAGCAGGATACCCATGATATCTTCGGGGCTCTCATGGTATACCGGGACACGGGAAAACCCGCTGGCAACGATGGGAGGGAAGGCCTCTTTCAGTGATATGGAGTCGGGAATACTGAAGACTTCAGTTCTATGGGTCATAATTGATTTAACGGGAGCCTCACTGAAGTGGAGCACCCGCTGTACGAGACTGGTTTCATATTCATCTACGATACCTTCGGTTTCGGCTACATCGACCACATGCATCAGGCTGTCAAGCGAGAGTGAAGATTTCTCCTGAGTAGCAAAAAGGCGGGTGATGAGCGAACTGAGCCAGCGTATGACTATGATTATCGGATACAAAGCAATGGACATCATCCGTATCGGATAAGCGGCAAAACGGGCCATTGCTGTATTGTAGGTGATTGATAATTGCTTGGGTGTTATCTCACCGAAGATCAGGATGAGCAGTGTAAGGATTCCGGTGGCGATGCTGATAGCGGTATTGCCCCAGAGAGAAAGAGCTAGCGTGGTAGTCAGGGCACTTGCCGTGAGATTCACAATATTGTTCCCGATAAGTATCGTAGTAAGGAGTAGATCGGGTTGTTTTGCCAGATGTGCAGCCGTACGGCTGGTACGTCTCCTATCAGTTTCCAGTTCCCGGATCTGTAAAAATGAGAGTGAAGTATAGGCAGTTTCCGATCCACTGAAGAAAGCAGACAGTATGAGCAGGATGACTATTGCACTGATATGGAGTGTCATAACAGACTCCCGGCGCACCACCTGCGATGCGGTTCACTGTCACTACACTCTGGGTCCGAGGATTCAGGTCTCGGTAACGGGTCTTCCATAGAGCTACACTATAGCGGAAAGTACCCCAATCGAGCAAGGTCTGAAATAACAGCTGTAAATTCATATGTACTATGGTATGGTTGTTTCAGCAGCTCAGGGAGGGACCACAAATGTTACCGCAGCGAATACAGATACTGAATACGCAAGCAGTATTATCTGAAAAGGCGTATGTGCTCTATTGGATGCAGGCTTCGCAGCGCGTACTGGATAATCCTGCGCTTTCCTATGCCGCTGAACAGGCAAACGAAGCGGGAAAACCTCTTGTCGTTGCTTTTGGTCTTGTCGCAGATTTCCCGAATGCTATCGAGCGGCATTATTATTTCATGCTGGAAGGATTGTGCGATGTGTCCGCAGCACTGCACACCCGACGAATCCGTTTTGTGATCACCCCAAAAGGTCCTGTTTCGGGTATCATCGAACTCGCGCTACATGCAACACAGGTGATTACCGATGCTGCTTATGGCCGTACCGAGCGGGTGTGGCGGAAAGCCGTTGCTCAGCAGATCGACTGTCAGCTGATCCAGGTGGAAGGAAATGTAGTGGTCCCGGTAGAGACTGCAAGTAGTAAAGAAGAATATTCAGCAGCTACTTTGAGACGGAAAATTGAGCCGATGATAGCCCATTTCGCACAGGAAGTTGTTCTTGAAGATATAAAAATACCCTGTGAGGATATCGAACTCGGAGTTGAAGAGATCACCATCACGTCCATTCCCGCAGTGATGAAAGCGATGGGAGTTGCAGAGGATATTCAAGGGTATCCACGAAGCGGAGGCGGAGAAACTGCTGCGCATCAACGGCTCTCGGATTTTTTAGACCGGCTCGATTGTTATGGGGAACACCGAAACGATCCAGCCTGGCCGTGCACATCAAACCTCAGTCCGTATCTGCATTTTGGTCAGATATCTCCCGTGACTGTGTATCATCAGGTAACATCGTATGATGATCCCGCTGTGGCTGATTTTGTGGAACAGCTCATTGTACGCAGAGAACTGGCGATAAACTTTGTCTACTATAATCCACACTACGATCAGTATGCAGCCTTACCCGAATGGGCAAGAAAAAGTCTGGAATTACATGTGCAGGATCCCCGGCCGGTCCGCTATGATGCACAGACACTTATCGCGGCAGCCACTGAAGACCCCTACTGGAACGCTGCCCAGAAAGAACTCATGTACCAGGGAACGATGCATGGATATATGCGTATGTACTGGGGGAAAAAGTTGCTCGAGTGGTCAGATACTCCGCAACAGGCTTTTTACCTTGCTCTTGATCTGAACAACCGGTATCAGCTGGACGGTCGGGATCCCAATGGATTTGCCGGTGTGGCATGGTGCTTTGGAAAGCATGACCGTCCCTGGGTGGAACGTCCCATATTTGGTGCTGTCCGGTATATGAATGATCGAGGTCTCAAGCGGAAATTTGACATTGATCGTTATGTACAACGTATTGAAGAGGCGGTGAATCCTGGATGAGAAGGTTCCTGATTTTACCGGTGCTCCTGTGTCTCCTGGGGACTTCCTGTTTACTCCCGTACGCTTTTACCGTCTCGAAAGCCATAGAGATTACTGATCTTCCCTATGAGCACTCTCATCGCCTGGTGATTGATGGTATCTCGCTACATTATCAACTGCTTGAACCTTCAGATGTACCGATAACGGGATCGGTATTGCTTGTACATGGGCTCGGAGCCTCTTCCTACTCTTTTCTCTCAATTGCTCCGGTGCTGAAGGATGCCGGGTATCGAGTGGTTTCGGTAGATTTACCGGGATTCGGATATAGCAGTCGTTCACCAGATATTGATCACAGTCAGATGCAACGGGCTCAGCTCCTTTGGCAGCTCCTCGACCAGATTGATGGCTTCTCGGGAAGTTGGCATCTGGTGGGACATAGTATGGGAGGAGGAACCGTTGCCGCCATGGCAACGGCTCAACCATATCGTACCGACAGTGTGGTGTTCATCGCCGGAGCACTGGACGATCAGCACATGGTGGGGCGGAATCTGATGCACTTTCCCCCCTTTGCCCGGTGGACGCAGCTGTATCTCGAGAGAATGCTTGGACAGGAAGATCGGGTAGCTCAGATCCTGCAAGAGGCCTATCAGCGTAATCCGACCGCTGAAGAGATAACAGCTTATCTTGAACCCTTGCAGCTTCCCGGCACTGCACGCAGTCTTACCCGAATGGTCGTCACCGCTGAATCGGTGAACCTCTCGGCTCTCAGTGATCTTACCCTGCCGGCAACCGGCATTTGGGGTGAATATGATACGATAGTACCACTGTCGCAAGCCTACACGATTGCTCAGTATATGGATCAGTTAGTGATATATGTCATTACGGGCGCCGGTCATATTCCTATGGAGACTCATGATGACATCACGGCACAGATTTTACTCGATCACCTCTACCATACTGATTGAGATGCCGCTACCGGATGCTCTTTCCAATAAGAAATAAAGCGTATATAATTATTACCTATGGCAAAGAAAAAATCCGCGGCAGGTCCTGTAATGGCCTACGACGAGAGCAAGATTCAAACCTTAAGTGCTCTTGAACATATACGGTTGCGTCCCGGGATGTACATTGGAAGACTCGGAGACGGTTCACATTTTGAAGATGGAATATATGTCCTGTTGAAAGAGGTTATCGATAACAGCGTTGACGAGTTCATTATGGATTACGGGGCGCGTATTACGATCCGATTGGAGCAGGATACCGTTTCGGTGCGTGATTATGGGCGAGGGATTCCCCTTGGGAAAGTGGTTGATTGTGTTTCCATCATTAATACGGGCGGAAAGTTCAACAACGAAGTGTTTCAATTTTCTGTTGGTCTCAATGGTGTCGGAACCAAAGCGGTGAATGCCCTTTCCTCCTATTTTAAAGTAACCTCCTATCGTGACGGGAAAAGTTTTGAGGCGGTGTTCGGTCAGGGAGAGCTGGTCAGCAGTAAGACGGGAAAGACCGAGGAGCCCAATGGAACACTGATTGAGTTTATTCCTGATCATGATCCGAGTATTTTTGGCGATTACCATTTTCAGGAAGAGTTTATTGAAGAGCGATTATGGAACTATGCGTACCTTAATACCGGTCTCTCAATTGATTTCAACAGGAGAATTTTTACGAGTAAACACGGGCTTCTTGACCTACTCGACAAACAAGTGGG
The DNA here is from genome assembly GCA_964482325.1 of uncultured Spirochaetaceae bacterium. Lineage (GTDB taxonomy): Bacteria > Spirochaetota > Spirochaetia > Sphaerochaetales > Sphaerochaetaceae > CAYZJV01. The sequence continues at coordinate 34,205 of CAYZXD010000003.1, forward strand.
TACAGAAGGACTGTACACGATCATTCATCATCGTTCGGACCGGATAGAATTTGCCTTCACCCACACCCAGAACTATGGGGAAAATTATTTTTCCTATGTGAATGGGCAGCACACCAGTGATGGCGGAACACACCTCTGGGCGTTTAAAGAGGGAATTCTCAAAGGAATCAATGAATTTTTCAAGAAATCCTATTCAGCTCCTGATGTCCGTGAAGGGCTTACCGGAGCCATATCCATTAAATTACAGGATCCCGTTTTTGAGAGTCAGACGAAAAATAAGTTGGGGAATACCGAAGTTCGTTCTTGGATTATTCAAGAGGTGAGAGAGGCTATCATCGACTTCCTGCTGAAGAATCCCGATGAAGCAAATAAGCTCTCAGATAAGATTGCCAATAACGAGAAACTGCGAAAGGAACTTGCTGCAGTGAAAGGTGCAGCACGCGAGGCTGCAAAGAAAGTTTCACTGAATATCCCTAAACTCAAGGACTGTAAGTATCATTTGAACCAACATGGAGAGAAGGGCGAGCGGTCGATGATCTTTCTTACCGAGGGTGATTCTGCATCCGGGTCCATGGTGAGTGTGCGTGATGTCTATACTCAGGCTATATTCAGTCTGCGGGGCAAGGTGTTGAATGTATTTGACCGAAAGCGCACAGATATCTACAAAAATGAAGAATTATATAATCTGATGATTGCACTTGGGCTTGAAAATGGTATTGATGGGTTACGGTATGGCAGAGTGATTATCGCCACTGATGCCGATACTGATGGATTTCATATTAGAAACCTGCTCATGACCTATTTCCTTACCTATTTTGAGGATTTAGTCCTGTCAGGTAAACTGTTCATCCTGGAAACCCCATTATTCAGAGTGCGGAACAAACAGGAGACCGTATATTGCTACAATGAACATGAACGTGAGGAGGCTGTTTCACGTATCCGTGGTGCTGAAATCACTCGATTCAAAGGTCTCGGTGAGATCAATCCCAGCGAATTCAGACAATTCATCGGAGAAGAGATGCGGTTGATCCCGGTTTCCATTGCCTCTTCGCGGCAGATGCATCAGGTCATGAAGTTCTACATGGGAGACAATACCCCTGAACGACGGGAATTCATCATGGAGAATCTAGTATAATGGCACATGCAGAATCGGTATTCAAAGAAAACTTTCTCGAATATGCATCATATGTGATCAAGGATCGAGCAATCCCCGATATCATCGATGGATTGAAGCCGGTTCAACGACGTATTCTTCATTCGCTTTTTGAAATGGATGACGGCAAGTTCCATAAAGTCGCTAATGTGGTCGGGCACTGTATGAAGTACCATCCCCATGGAGATGCCTCCATTGGCGATGCGCTGGTGAATTTAGCGAATATGGAGCTCTTCATCGACCGTCAGGGGAATTTTGGTAATATCATGACCGGGGATCCTGCAGCCGCTCCCCGATATATTGAATGCCGGGTGCTCCCGTTTGCGAAAAAGGTCCTGTACAATCCCGAACTGACTACGTTTGTCAGTTCGTATGATGGAAGGAATCAGGAGCCATCAGTTTTTCCGGCAAAGCTGCCGGTGGTGCTCATTCAAGGTGCAGAAGGGATCGCTGTGGGGATGTCCACCCGCATCCTTCCCCATAATCTGATAGAAGTTATTGATGCAGTTTCTGCTGTGCTAACCGGAAATAGCTTTGAGTTATATCCCGATTTCCCCACCGGGGGGCTTATGGAGGTCTCCTCATACGACCAGGGTGCAGGGAAAGTCCTGGTACGGGCAAAATTACAGACAAAAGATCCAAAGCGGATTATTATTGAAGAACTCCCGTTTGGCGTGACTACAGAAAAGATGATCAAGTCGGTCGAGGATGCAGCAAAAAAAGGGAAACTGAAAATTGCCAGCATCAATGATTTTACCACTGATCGAGTCTCTATAGAAATCGTGCTTGCACGAAATACCTACAGTGATGATATCGTAGATGCCCTTTATGCCTATACGGCCTGTGAACAGTCAATATCTGTAAATCCCTTAGTTATTTGTGATGGAATACCACGTATCATGCCGATAGATGAGATCATTCGGTATCATGCTAAAGTTCTTGTATCGGTATTGCAGCGAGAACTGGAGATGGAGAAAGGGCATCTTCTTGATCGATTGCACGCACGGACGCTGGAAAGAATTTTCGTTGAAGAACGGATTTATAAAAAGATTGAGCAGAAGAAATCCCAGGCGGATATCAATAAAGCGGTAATTCAGGGGTTCAAACCGTTTACTGATCAGATAGCTCGGGCGGTCACTGATGACGATGTTGAACGATTACTCAAAATTCCTATCCGCCGTATCAGTCTGTATGATATTGAGAAAAACCAGCAGGAAATTGAGGAGATCGAGGCCCGTCTGAAACAGATTGCCTGGGATCTTGATCATCTGGTTCCCTATGCGCTGGCATACCTTGATGAATTGAAAAATCTCGCCGGGATCAATGAGCACAAACGGAAAACCACTATCGGTTCCTTCAAGAAAGTTGATGTAAAAGAGGTCGCTAATCGGGATCTTGCATTAAAGTATGATAGTTCCACCGGGTATCTTGGGTATGAACTGAAAAGCGGCTCTACCCAATGCATGGTATCTCCCTTCGATCGGGTGTTGATTATTCAGAAGGAAGGGACCTACTTTGTTACCGATGCTCCCGGAAAGCTCTTTGTGGGGAAGGGGATGCGGTTCTGTGCCCTCGCAGATAAAGATGAGTTGGAAAAAACGGTATTTACCATCATTTATCAGGAAAAATCACTTAAGTATCTGTTTATCAAACGATGTAGTATCAACCAGTTCATCTTGAACAGAACCTACGAGTTACTCCCTGAGGGCAATTATAAACTGTACACGCTTTCTACACTTGATGATGCACGCATCACGCTCGTATTCAAGAAAGGAAAAGGATATAAGAATTTGGAAGATCGTACCTACTTCTCCCGATTTTTGGTCAAAGGGGTGAAGGCAAAGGGGGTTCGACTTACCACCAAAGAGGCTCAGACGATCCGCATCAGGCACGAAGCTGATCCGAAGGGAACAGAGGGGGAAGAACCTTCTTTATTCTCCGGGATCGATCCGTTTGACGATGAGCCAAGTGAGGAATAATCATTATGCATTCACTTTCATCAAGAATTCTTTATGAGGATAATCATCTCATAGTGATAAATAAACGTATCGGTGAGCTCGTACAGGGAGATAAAACCGGTGATGAGACACTTGCCGAGACGGTACAGGAATATTTGAAAACCACCTATGGGAAACCCGGTAACGTATTTCTCGGGATTCCCCATCGCATCGACAGGCCCACAAGCGGTGTGGTGGTATATGCAAAGACAGAAAAAGCTCTGACTCGCATGAACCAGCTCTTCCGGCAATCTGATGCCGTGAAGAAGATTTATTGGGCGGTAGTGGAGAAACTCCCGACCTGTGATGAGGGTCTGGTAGTTCATTATCTCACTCGCGATACGGTGAAAAATAAATCGGTTGCAACTGAGCACAAACGGAAAAACAGTCAGGAAGCACGCATGCGGTTTTCTGTGATAGCAGCTTCAAAATCGTACTATCTTTTGGAAATTGAGTTGCTCACGGGACGGCATCATCAGATCCGGGCACAGCTTGCTGCCTTGGGAAGTTGTATCAAAGGGGATCTGAAATATGGTGCGAAACGGTCCGATCCTGACGGAGGAATCCATCTCCATGCCCGAAAGATCTCATTTATCCACCCGGTGAAGAAGCAGCTGCTTACCGTAGCAGCAGCACCTCCTCGCGATGCAATCTGGGATTATTTCCTCTCGGTAGCAGGAGACTCTGACGGTTCAAATTGGACTCTCACTGACTTGTAGTCACAATCCCCAGACGACTTCTCCCATCCGCCTTTACAATCAGTGGATGGGCAGATTTGACCTGTCTGAAGTGTTTGGTTTCTCTTACAGGTGCAAGTGCGTCGAGCTGATCGAAGGCAAGAACTCCATCATGGTGAGATGGATTCACCGTGAAGTATATGGTCCCGAGTGAAGTGATATTCTGGAAGAAATGCGTTCCCTGACTCGGTTCCACCTGGAATCCCGGTAAGCTGGTTTCTATGATTACCGCAGCATGAGAAATCTGGGACCAGACCACCGGGATACCAAGCCATGGATCACTGGACCCCAGTCTCCCCGCAACCACAAGAATGTATTCCTTATCCTGATCGACGAATCGGGAATTGATCTCATCAAGTTCAAGAACCATCTCTGCAGTTCTTGCCGGGTTGAAATCTTCAGCTTTAATATAGACGATATCAGTAATTCGTTCATTGTGACCGTTGCCCATGACATGGTGAGATACGATGAATGCCCGTTTCCGTTCATCTTCGCTGACCTGTAACGTCTCCGATTCCAGTCCGGAAACAATGGGACGGATCTGTAGAAGACTGAATTCCGGTTTTTTCCACTTCGGCCGATTGAGATTACAGGCAAATTCAATTTCTATCGGCGTGTTCATTACCTGTTCCCCGAACTTCAACAGATCACGGATGATCGCTGCAATGGGATACGTATTATATTTGAGGATACTGTTGAAGGTAATCACTTTTTGCCCCTGAGCACTCAGTTGGTCAACAAGAGCACCCCGGGAAACATCAAAAGTTGATGCGACATGTCGCAGGCTGTCTGGATGTGCCTCTGCTTCGGAAAGTGGCAGTGATAACAGGTTTTCCGGATTGCCTTCAGGGGTATACGCCTTGGTCATATCGAGACCATAAAACTCAGTTTGTGAACTCGATTCCATTCCCCCAAGATACTGAAGATTCCGTTTTGGATAGGTAGGGGAGAACCGGAACGCCATGCCATTGTCGACTACTGTCTTTCCGAATCCAAAGCAGAGCATACCAACGCCATCTTCGGCTTTTTCTGTGCCGACAGGATAGAAGTTAAGTGATCGAGCTACCCCAGAAAAGTTGGGATACCAGTAATTCCCATGGGCACTTCCGATTACCTGCTGAATAATCACGGCCATACGTTCTTCTTCTACCATATGATTGGTAGCCCGCAAGTACTCTTTGCTCTTGTTGTAATAGGTGGAGGCATACACACAGATTACGGCACTGGCTAAAGCCTGCAGCCGTTCTTCTTCACTTCCCGTATTCGGTAGCATGCAGGTTTCATACACCCCTGCAAATGGTTGATAATGTGAGTCTTCAAGCATACTGGAAGAACGAACCGCAAGTGGTACTTTCAATGTACGGATAATTGTCCTCAGATCAAGCATGAGTTCAGCCGGAAGGGGTTTGGAGAGAAATATTCTTCTGAGTGTCTCATCGGGAAGCGATGCCGCAACGACATCATATAGCTCGTTGTCTTCCATGAACTGTGAAAACAGATCGGTGGCTATCACTACCGTTCGGGGTATCGAAAGGTACATAGAGGGATAGGTATCGATAATTTCACTTTGACGCAGTTTATAGTCAATGAAGGCAAGGCCTCGTCCCTTCCCGCCGAGTGATCCTGATCCAATCCTGCTGAAAAATGATAATTCATCAAAACTCTTCCGGTTGAACTGGGCTATTACTCCTTTCCCTCGGTTTGTTCTGAACTCACGGATCATCTCAACCATATGATCACGTAACTCTTGGGGACTCTTGAAGTCTTTCACCGAATAGGGACGGAACAAATTTGCCAGAACGTACAGACTTCGTGCTTTCAGCCAACGGGAGAAGTCATTTCGATTGGAGTGCCAGACAAATGAATCGATAGAAACCGAGGGAAGGGCATGCTGCATGTCTCTCAGATTTTCCGCCCGGGCAATCTCTTTTCCCGTTTCAGCATCTCTGAATATAAATGGACCGAACCCATAATTCTCGAACACATACTGTTTAAGATCTGTCAGCAGGGAGGGACTGAGTTTCCAGACGAAGGATGATCGTTCATGTCGTGCTGATTCTGCGTATCCATCCTTTGTTGACTGGAGAAGAATTGGAAGGTCGGGATTTTGTTGCCGGACATACTTGCAGAGCTTCAGGCCGGCCTCACTATCGGCAATTCCCTCCCGATCAAATGAAATGTCAGTAATAATTCCCAGCAAATGTTTTTGGAAGGTGTGATACAGATCGATAGCCTCTTCATAATCCTGTGCAAGCAGGATTTTCGGTCTTCCCCGTAATCGAAGCGCTGCTGCCCATGTATTCAGCCCTTCGCTCATACTTGTTCGAGTCTGTTGAATGATTGCCGTATAGAGCAGGGGGAGATAGGATGAGTAGAATCGTACCGAGTTCTCTACGAGAATGATGATAGGAACCTCTGCTGCACTTTGTGCATCGTGGAGAGCATTCATTTTATCTTCCAGTAGCTTTACGATAGCAAGAAAGACGTTTGCATTCCCCTGCCAGTAGTACAGATAATCCACTTCAGCGATATGGTGCTTCTTTAGGTGTTCATTGACACGATGAGCCGGGGAGGGAGAGAGCGCAACAATCGGAATGTTGGGATATTGATTTTTGATGGCTTGAGCAAGTTCCACCACTCCGGTGTTCCCGAGTTCAAGCATGGTGACTACCAGGTCAAACTTGTTGCTTGCCAGCAGCATGAACACGTCTTCAATGTTTCGCGCATAGGTGATTTTGGGAGGGTTACTCAACCCCAGCTGTGTATATTCACGGAATAATTCTTCTTCCACTCGACCATCCTCTTCGATAAGGAATTGGTCGTATTCACTACAAAGCAGTACTACTTTATAGATATGGCGCGGCATCAATTCTCCAAAAGGGTCACTGGCAGTCATCAATTTTCTCATAGTGGCAATCGTATCATGAATTTTTTCGAATACCTAGTAATTCGTTGACCGGTAAAATCTCCCCTCTTCTTGCAGGTATTTCGGTTATAGTGAATATAAAACACAATATTTGCCATATAATAAAAGATTATCGAACTTTATTCTGTATTCAGAAATATATGAATTAATAATTCATGAAATCAACTGAATATTTATTGACAACCGCCTTTTGCTGTTTTACACTGATATCGAAAGGTGCCCGTGTGAACTCTCATGCGGGATTGAAATAAGGGAGGATCCTCAATGTATAGATTAGAAGAGTTTATGGCCGATCTGGAACGTCGTAACCCCGGTGAGCCAGAGTTCATCCAGGCAGCAGAAGAAGTAATTGAATCCATTATTGACGTAGTGAACGATAATCCTGCATATGTAAATGCAAAGATTCTTGAACGAATCACGGAACCCGATCGGATCTTTACTTTTAAGGTCGAATGGGAAGATGACAACGGAGATGTGCAAGTCAACCGCGGTTATCGCGTTCAATTCAACAATGCAATCGGTCCCTATAAAGGAGGGCTTCGCTTCCACCCGAGTGTTACACTCGGTACCCTGAAGTTCCTCGGGTTTGAACAGACATTCAAAAACAGTCTTACCACGCTCCCCATGGGCGGAGGAAAGGGCGGCTCCGACTTCAATCCACGCGGTAAATCAAACAATGAGATTCTTCGATTCTGTCGTTCCTTCATGACGGAACTCCAGAAGTATATCGGTCCCCACACGGATGTTCCCGCTGGTGATATCGGCGTTGGTGGTCGTGAAATCGGATTTTTGTATGGACAGTACAAACGACTTCGTGATGAGAATACCGGTGTACTGACCGGAAAAGGTCGTAACTGGGGAGGTTCTCTTATTCGTCCTGAAGCGACCGGCTTTGGAACCATGTACTTTGCCGATGAGATGGTGAAGGCACATGGTGATACGATGGAAGGGAAGCGGATTTCCGTCTCCGGATTTGGAAATGTTGCCTGGGGTGCTGTGATGAAGGCTACTGAACTTGGCGCAAAAGTGGTTGCGATCAGTGGTCCCGATGGATATGTGCTTGATGAGGACGGAGTAAATACACAGGAAAAGTGGGATTACATGGTTCAGCTGCGCACTTCCAACAATGACGTGGTTGCTCCCTATGCAGCAAAATTCGGCGCAAAGTTCTTTGCGGGAAAGAAGCCTTGGGAAGTCCCGGTGGATATGGCGTTCCCCTGTGCCATTCAGAACGAATTATCACTTGACGATGCGAAGAAGCTGGTTGAGAATGGCGTGAAGTATGTTGTGGAAACATCGAATATGGGATGTACTGCAGAAGCAGCCGCCTATATCATTGAAAAGAAGATTCCATTCGGTCCTGGAAAGGCTGCTAATGCTGGTGGCGTTGCGGTCTCAGGACTTGAGATGTCGCAGAATGCTATGAAGCTCAGTTGGGATTCTGCTGAGGTTGATGAGAAATTGAAAGGCATCATGAAGAATATTCATGCTGCATGTGTTGCCCATGGAACCGATGCTGACGGCTACATCAATTACGCGAAAGGTGCAAACATCGCTGGTTTTAAGAAGGTTGCTGACGCTATGCTGGATCTTGGGTATTAATGAGTTTTCACATCCTTGCAAAAGGGTAGGTTATGTATCAAGGTCGCTCTCTTGTACAGGGGGCGGCCTTCTTCTTTTCTTGGGAAAACTATTGTTTGCAGCAGGGAAAAATAGGCGAAAAAACCATACAGATATAAGACAATTCTGCTCATATGAATATACCATAAGAATTATATATATACGCTATATATAGTGTTGTGATAAGGTAAATAACGCTAAATATCCCTATTTTAACCTTGCTTCATGCATCCTTATATGCTATCGTGGTTCCAGCAAATACAATAATAATCAGATATAGTGAGGGTTGGTAAAGTGACCACGAAAAAAAACACACTTACGCCATTAGGGCGTAAGATATTCTTGGACAGATATGCGTTAAAAGATGGAAAGAAGGATACCTTGCGTGTCGGGGATCTTGTCGTTGCTGTGAGCAATGTCCAGACCGGCCAGCGGGAAATCGGTACAATTTCCACTATTGACGGTGATGCAGTGGTCGTGACGCTTGAAGATGGAACTGAGATCAGGACCACCCGGGATCATGTTGATAAACCCATTGAAACGGAACCGGGCCAGATGCTTTCACGTGTAGCGAAAGGAATTTCCTCTCAGGAGGGGACAAAAGTCCGTTCGAACTGGGAGCAAGAATTCAACTGGCTTCTTGAAGATTGGAAATTTGTGCCGGGCGGAAGGATTCTCACCGGTGCCGGAACCGATCAGAATCTCACCTATTTCAACTGTTATGTAATCCCTTCTCCCAAGGACAGCAGAGGAGGAATTATTGCCTCTCTCGGCCAGATGACCGAAATCATGAGCCGGGGAGGTGGTGTGGGCATGAACCTCTCATCACTTAGACCGCGCCATGCCTATGTGAAAGGCGTGAATGGCCGATCAAGTGGTTCGGTTTCCTGGGGGGCTTTGTTCAGCTTTGTCACTGGGTTGATCGAGCAGGGAGGATCACGCAGAGGAGCTCTTATGCTCATTCTGAACGTTTGGCATCCCGATATCCTGGATTTTATCAACAGCAAACGTGAAATGGACAAGATCGTTAATGCAAATATCAGTGTGGGAATTACTGATGCATTCATGGATGCGGTCCGTGCCGACGAAGAGTGGACAACCTATTTTCCCGATACTTCAGACCCTGAATACAACGAGCTGTGGGATGGTGATATCGACCGGTGGAAATCTCTGGGAAAGCAGGTAATACCCTACCAGACTGTTAAGGCAAAAGAGATCTGGAATGCCATCATTGAGAGTGCGTGGGCTTCGGCGGAACCGGGAGTATTCTTTGTCGATCGTTATAATAGTATGTCAAACTCCTGGTATTACAGCAGTATTCAGTGTACCAATCCCTGTGGAGAACAAGGATTGCCCCCATGGGGTGTATGCAATCTGGGGTCGATCAATCTTTCCCGGTTTGTGAAGAATCATAAGGTGCTCTGGGATGAGCTTGGGCGTACGGTAAGAGGGGCAGTTCGATTCCTTGATGACGTAATTGATGATACGCCCTACTTCTATGAAGAGAACCGCGAACGGCAGCAATCTGAACGTCGTATCGGATTGGGAACCATGGGTCTTGCCGATATGCTGATCAAGATGGAATTGGCCTATGGAAGTGATCAGTCAATTTCGTTTATTGATGAGCTCTACCGATTTATCTGTGTGGAAGCATATAGCGCCAGTGCTGATTTGGCAGCGGAAAAAGGTTCGTTCCCCTTATTTGATGCGGAAAAATTCCTGCAAAGTGGATTTATGCGTCAGATGCCCGAGGAAATTCGTACACAAATAGCAAAAAAGGGAATCAGAAACGTTACGTTACTGACGCAAGCACCGACTGGGACCACCGGTACTATGGTAGGAACGAGTACGGGCATTGAGCCGTATTATTTCTGGGAATGGGAACGGGTTGGTCGAATGGGATCGAACATTGAGCGTGTGGCGGTCTACGATGAATGGGTAAAGGCGAATCCCGGGAAAGAAAAACCTGACTTCTTTGTCTCAGCAATGGATTTAGCTCCCGAAGGTCATGTCCGGGTTCAGGCTGCAATCCAGCGATGGGTTGATTCAAGTATTTCGAAAACTGGTAATACTCCTGCAGACTATACGGTGGAACAGACTGGTAATCTGTATGAACTTTTATACGATCTTGGCTGCAAAGGTGGAACCACCTACCGAGATGGTTCGCGTGATACTCAGGTACTCATTGCCAAAGCCAAGGAGAAAGAGAAGGAAAAAGAGGCTGAAATTGCTGCAAAATTTGTAGCAGAAGAACCAAAATCCCGTATCCGATCCAAGGTATTACATGGAACTACCTATCGAAAAGCAACTCCTATCGGCACTGCATACATCACCGTGAACTCCGATGGAGGGGCGTACGGTGAGCCGTTTGAGGTATTCATCAATGTGGCAAAGGTCGGGTCCGATGTTTCAGCGGATGCTGAGGGGCTTGGTCGTCTCATCAGCCTTATTCTGCGCATGCCGAGTCCTCTTACTCCCCGTCAGCGTGCACAGTCGGTAATTGCTCAGCTGAGAGGAATCGGATCGGGTCGGCCGATGGGCTTTGGGAAAAATCGGGTTATGAGTCTCCCTGATGCCGTAGCTCAGGTGCTTGAAGAGCATATCGGTATGGAGTCAGATGAGTCAGGGTATCCCCAGCTCCCCGATGAGGATGATGCAGATATTGTTGCAAAGCAGTTTGATCTCGGTCTCGCTGCGGAAGTTGCGCCGAGTGTTACTCCCGATATCTGTCCGGTGTGCGGAAATGTCACCTTTGTGAATATTGAGGGGTGCAAAAAATGCTTTTCCTGTGGACACAGTGAGTGCTGACAATTACATATAAAAGATGAAAATAGAAAAGTCCTCCCGTCATACGGCGGGAGGTTCATACCGATCTCTGGATCGAAATATTCATATTCTCTTTATTGCCCGGATCATCAATCGATTCGGTGATTTTGTGCAGATGCTGCTCGTCCTCATTCTGACGCTGTCGATTGGTATGGATGAGCATCTTGCCGGATGGTTCACTACCATGACCCTTCTTGCCGGTATGCTTGGTCAATTGCTTGGAGGATTTGCCGCAGATCGATACCCGAGAACCTCAGTGATGGTGAGCTGTCAGTTGATAGTCGCTCTGTTGTACATTATCTGCGGGTTGCTTGTTGGATCGCAGGCGATGGTGGTAGCGGTTTTAATTCTTGTTTCGGCTCCATTTCGCGGCGCTACCTGGCCCGTCTCACACGCACTGATAGCTGATTTCTCCCATGGAGAGATGGAACGTGCCCGCGCATTTTCTCTGTTGTATCTGGGATCAAATATCGGAGTTGCCGTAGGTCCTCTGGTTGCTGCATTCCTCTTTTCACGAAATCTTCCCCTTCTGTTTCTTATCTCTGCCCTGACGCTGGTGCTTTCCGCATCGCTGCTGGGGTTTTTCCTCCCGAAGCAGCGGCAGAAAGAAGCCCCGGACGGTCAGAGTGCTACCGATGTTACTACCGTCTCTTTGTGGAACCTGTTCTTTTCGAACCGTATGCTGTTGCTCTATCTCATAGCTTTCATTTTGTATAACCTGATCTATGTACAACATTCCTTCGCACTTCCATTGCAGATGAACCAGCTGTTTGGATCGCTTATCGGACCTGAGCGGTATGGATGGATTATGACGGTCAATGCCGTTACTGTTTTGCTTATGACTGCCTTTGTGACACGATGGACGCTCACCTGGTCCCGGTCGGTGAATATGGCTCTGGGTATGGTGTTCTACGTAATCGGGTTTGGGGTATATGCGTTCTGTTCTTCGTTTGCTCTCTTCCTTGCGGCGACGTTTATCTGGACCATCGGGGAGATTCTTCTGGCTACTAATGGGAACGTATTTGTCAATCAGCATGCCCCGGCTTCACATCGGGGGAGATTTAATTCCATCGTAAGTGTAAGCATGGGGTTCGGCTCTTCTATCGGTCCTGCCCTTGGCGGGCTGCTGCTTTCTGTCGCGTCATTCAGAACCCTCTGGTTGGGTGCGGTTTTGGTTGCTGGAATCATCGGATTATTATTTATCAGACTGCGGATACTGGTGATTCGTTCTTCGCAGTAAATCATTATTTCTCTTGCGATAAGTCAGGTTTCTCACGATGCAGAAAGGTTGCAAACACCCCTGTATTGCGTTATAGTCAAAGGGTAGAGCCCTGTAGTTACTGCAGGGTTGTATTGTGTGCAAATGGTTGTGGCCGTGTGCGGTCACAGGTAAATATTATTTCAATGGAGTGTAAATATGGGTAACAGGAAAATGGTTACTATCGACGGCAACTCCTCTGCCGCGCACGTAGCGTACGCGTTCAGTGATGTTGCTGCGATTTATCCGATTACCCCGTCATCACCGATGGGGGAATACGCTGATTCATGGGCTAGTACGGGAAGAGAGAATCTTTTCGGCGAGAAAGTGGACATCATGGAGATGCAGTCGGAAGCCGGTGCTGCGGGAGCTGTGCATGGCTCTCTTTCTGCCGGTGCGATGACTACTACGTTCACTGCAAGTCAGGGACTGTTGTTGATGATCCCCAATATGCATAAGATTGCCGGTGAAATGCTTCCCACAGTATTTCATGTTTCCGCCCGTTCTCTTGCTGCTCAGTCGCTCTCCATTTTTGGAGACCATTCTGATGTCATGTCCTGCCGTAATACCGGTTTTGCCATGACGGCAGCTTCGTCCATCCAGGAAACCATGGATCTTGCTTTGGTGGCACATCTGGCTACACTTAAAGCTCAGGTTCCATTCCTCTCCTTCTTTGATGGTTTCAGAACTTCTCACGAAGTGCAGAAAGTTGAAGAGATCTCATATGATGATATGAAGGGTCTTGTGGAACCCCAGTATATTGAGCAGTTCCGTGATCGGGCACAGCGTCCTGAAAAACCACGGCTCAAAGTGGCTGCACAGAATGAAGATGTCTATTTCCAGGGACGTGAAACGGTCAACAAATACTATGATGCGGTTCCTGAAATTGTTCAGGAGTACATGGATAAGGTTGGCGCCCTCACTGGACGGAAATATCATCTGTTTGATTACGTTGGAGCTCCCGATGCTGATCGTATTGTCATTGCGATGGGTAGTGCACTTGATACCTTTGCATGGACCGCAGATTATCTGAATCAGAAAGGGGAAAAAGTTGGTGTACTTAAAGTCCGACTCTACAGACCGTTTAGCGCAAAGGACTTTGTAGCGGCAATTCCCCAGTCGGTAAAGAAGATTGCAGTACTTGATCGTACCAAGGAGCCGGGATCAATTGGTGAGCCGCTTTATCTTGATGTTGTTACCGCACTTGCCCAGATGGGAAGAACTGGTATCTCAGTAATCGGTGGACGATATGGGCTTTCAAGTAAGGATTTTACTCCCACCCATGCAAAGGCTGTCTTTGATCACCTGAACGAAGGAAACTGGCATAATTTCACCGTCGGTATCACTGATGATGTCACAAATCTGAGTATCCCGGTACGGGAGAAGATTGATGTTTCTCCTGAAGGTGTAGTTTCCTGTATGTTCTGGGGTCTTGGATCCGACGGAACTGTTGGAGCTAATAAAGATTCCATTAAGATTATCGGTGGAAACACCGACATGAATGCTCAGGCATACTTCTCCTACGATTCAAAGAAGTCGGGTGGAATTACCATCAGCCATCTCCGTTTCGGTAAGAGTTCGGTGAATATGCCATGGTTGATCGATAGTGCCGATTTCGTTGCCTGTCATAACCCGGCTTATATCGGCCGATATGATATGCTCGCTCCCTTGAAAGAAGGTGGAGTTTTCCTGTTGAACTCACAGGTTCCCACCGAAGAGGTGTTTGAGCATCTTACCGCAGCTGATCAGCAGCAGATCATTGATAAGAAGATCAGATTCTATAATATCAATGCACTCAATATCGCCGATAAGGTGGGATTGGGGACTCGTATCAATACGGTCATGCAGGCTGCATTCTTCAAGATTTCCGGTATTTTCCCTGAAAAAGAGGCTATTGATCTTATCAAGAATGCGATCAAGAAAACCTTCGGACGTAAGGGTGAAGATATCGTCAAGATGAACTGGGCTGCTGTTGATGGAGCCTCCGATGCTCTTGAGGAAGTGAAGATCCCTCAGTCTATCGGGAAAGCCTATGAGCCGAAGAAGCTGATTGCTGATGATGCTGATGATTATGCTAAGGATATTATTGAGCCGATCATGCATTTAAAAGGCAATGATATCCCGGTCTCGAAAATGTCCTTCGATGGAACGCTTCCCACCAATACCGCACGTCTTGAGAAGCGGGGAGTCGCTCCATTCATTCCCCATTGGATCAGTGACAATTGTATTCAGTGTAACCAGTGTGTGCAGTCCTGTCCTCATGCTGCTATCAGAGCAAAGCAGATTGATCCCAAGGATCTGGAACAGGCTCCTGAAAGCTTTACGACGCTTAAATCTAACACGAAGAATGATCGTGAACTGCGATTCAAAATTCAGGTATATCCTGAAGATTGTCAGGGATGTGGCGTCTGTATCGAAACCTGTCCTTCCAAGGAGAAGTCTCTCAAGTTCAGTCCGATTGATGTGGAACGCAAAGCAGGTGAGACTACCAATGCTGAATTCTTTGATGCACTTCCCGATGATGTCACAGACGGTGTTTCTATCAACACCCTGAAAGGAATGCAGTTCAAGAAACCGCTATTCGAGTTCTCCGGTGCTTGTGCAGGTTGTGGAGAAACTCCCTATGTCAAGCTTGTGTCGCAGATTTGCGGTGAGCGGATGATTGTGGCTAATGCTACCGGTTGTTCTTCCATCTATGGAGGAACCTTCCCCACCACACCTTATGCCCAGCGAAGAGATGGACGTGGTCCTGCATGGGGAAATTCCCTGTTCGAGGACAATGCCGAATATGGTTTGGGAATGCGTCTTGCTGTTGAATCAAACCGCAGACAGTTACGGGCTAATATAGATCGACTGCTTGCAGCAGGAACCACCGATGCACTCAAGGCTGCTCTCGAAAAGAATATTGAGCTCTGGGCTGATAAAACTGAAGACTCAATTACCGCACAGAACGAGACACAGGCTCTGCTTGATGATGCACTGAAGGCTGCCGACAGCGATGAAGCAAAGAGTGCTCTGAAAAAAATCATCGAACTGAAAGATTATTTCTCTGAGAAGGATGTCTGGATCTTTGGTGGTGATGGATGGGCCTATGATATCGGGTATGGTGGTGTAGACCACGTAGTTGCCTCAGGAAAGAATGTGAATCTTCTCGTTCTCGATACGGAAGTCTACTCCAACACGGGTGGACAGGCTTCCAAGGCAACACCGATTGCTGCAGTTGCGAAGTTTGCCAATGCCGGAAAGCAGATGGGAAAGAAGAGCATGGGTCTTATGATGATGACCTATGGTCATGTCTATGTTGCCTCTATTTCTCTTGGTGCAAATCGCCTCCATGCGCAGAAGGCATTACAGGAAGCTGTTGCATATGATGGTCCTTCCATTATTTTCTGCTATGCTCCTTGTATCAACCACGGTATCAACATGATGAAGAGTCAGGTTGAAGAGAAGCTTGCTGTTGATGTAGGTTACTGGCCGCTGTTCCGGTACAACCCGAGCCTTGAAGAAGGCAAACGATTCTCCTGGGATACCAAAGAGGTCAAGGGTGATTATCAGGAGTTTATTAAGAGTGAGAGACGTTACTCATCACTGTATAAAACAAACCCTGATAAGGCAGAAGAACTGTTCAAGCTTGCCGAAGAAGATGCCAAGCGAAGAATGGCTGTCTACAAAAATGTGGGAGAACTCATGTAGGTTCTCCGGATGCGAAGATACACTATGCAGCCGCCTGAAAAGGCGGCTGTATGCTATTATTGCATCCATCGGTCGATGATGGCCTGTGCCGATCGGTTCATCTCCTGCATGAAGTCGCTTGTGTGCTTTCTGAAGTAGTAATAGTCGGCTATTGTACCGGTATTGGAAAACGGTAGCAGATTCTGTTGTCGGAGATGTTGTTCCTGTTTTTCATACGCTTGCTGCAATGCCTCAAGATGGGGTTCCTGATAGCTGTTTTCCATGAAAATTGCTGAAACAGGACACCGTTGTGCTGGATGGGCAAGAGGCTGAGGATTCTTTGGATATCCAAAGATGAGCAACGTTGCTACTGCAGTATATTGCGGGAGATCGAAAAGCTGCACAATCTGTTCATGCTGTTCCAGGATATCTCCAATATAACACGATCCGATTCCAAGAGATTCAGCAGCAATGACTGCCGTCTGGGCCGCTATCAGCGCATCGTTGGTAGCGAGCAGTAGATCTCCGGCTCCTGGTTTCCGCCAGGCAATTTGCTGTTTTTCACCGGTCTCGACCGTGCCCGATTCATGGTAATAATTGACCCATTTCCTCATGTCGGCAAGAAACAGCCAGACAAGTGGAGCTTTTGCAATCATCGGCTGATTATCACAAAGAAGAGCAAGTTGATCCCGCTTGTATTGATCAGTTACCTCGATGACTGAGTAGAGCATCATATTTCCCGCTGTCGGAGATCTCAAGGTCGCTTCCTGTAAGATTTTCTTATCTTGTTCACGTATCGGCTCACCGGTGAAAGAACGGTGAGTTCTTCGATTCATCAGAGTTTCCACCACAGAATTCATATGCATCTTCTCCTTCAAGTCACTCTGTACCAATCAGTGACATTGCTATAGTATAGCTAGCGGAAGGTCGTTATGAAAAGTGTTCGTGTCTATCCCTATCGATGGGTAGTCCTCAGTGCCCTCATGGCAGTGATTATGGCATCTGAGATGCAGTGGTTGGTCCTGGCCCCTATTTCACGAGCCGCAGCAGCGTTCTACGGCGGACAAATTCCTCCCGATTCTCTGATAGGCCCTGATATCCTTACGCTGATTCACCTTATCGTATTCATATTTTTCACTATCCCCGCTACGCTGATTATCGACAAGGCAGGCCTGAAGTGGACCTTGCGTTCAAGTGCGATTCTCATTGCAATCTTCAGCATGGTTAAGGGATTAGGTGCACATCACTTTACGACGGTTGTTATTGCTCAAATCGGTCTTTCTATCGCGTACACGTTAATTCTCAATTCAGTGACCTTCGTTGCAGCACGATGGTTTCCCCTGAGAGAACGGGGATTTGCCACCGGTCTTGTTTCGTTTGCTCAATATCTTGGACTGCTTCTGGTCATGATTATCAGTCCCCGGATAGTCGGAGTGAATCCACGCATCTCCGGATATGGAAACGGTATCCCGTCATTACTCTTGTATCTTGGCCTTATTACGGCGGTAGGGGCTGTTGCCGTACTTTTTTTGTTTAAGGAAAAACCACCGACACCGGCTTCCCGAGAACCCTTTACCGTGGAAAGTTATGCGACTTCTTTCCGGTTGCTGCTGAGAAAGAAGCACATGGGAGGGTTCATAGCAATCTTCGGCTTGGTATGGGGGTTATTTACCGTATTCATTGCAAAAATTGACAGTATTACTGCTTTTATCGGTATTGAGAACTCAAATGGGATTGTCGGGCTTCTCCTTGTTACCAGTGGACTTGTTGGATCTATCGGTATTCCATTTCTCTCAGATTATACGCGAAAAAGAAAACTGTTCTTCTTTATCTGTATGGGAGGAATATTTATTGGTGTGCTTATGTTCGCCTTCGTTCCTCTGGCGGGAAAGTCTTCTACCATCATGGGCTATATCGCTGCAGTGCTGGTTGGGTTTTTCTTTCAGAGTGCCATCCCATTAGGATATCAATATGCTTCAGAGCTCAGTTATCCGGTCAAAGAAGCGTCCTCTCAGGGGGTGCTATTGCTGAATGGCCACTTTATGGGAGCCATTCTGCTCATCATGATGGGACTTCAGGGAGGAGCGTTCCTGGAACAAGTGCTGATGATAAGTGTTGCAATGCTGTTCTCTGCCATGCTCGGGGTTCTTTTTTTAAAAGAGTCGCCGATGATTATCACAGAAGAGGAGCGATTGCAGGCTGCTGTGAATAAAGAATCCATTCGGCGTGTATAAAAAATGGACCGCACAAAGACGGTCCGATACTATGCAACGTTGGCAGACTATTCTTCAGGAGAGAAGTCCGATTTTGCAGCACCGCAAAGTGGGCATACCCAATCTTCAGGAAGATCTTCGAAAGCAGTTCCGGGCTGGACTCCGTTATCGGGATCACCTTCTGCAGGATCGTATACATAACCACACAAATCACAAATGTACTTTTTCATCATTATTCCTCCATTAAGAATCTTATAGCAAGAATACCGTGCTCCTCTGAAAAATGCAACGACAATCTCATTTACTGATATACTGCCAGTATTTTTTTCAACAGTGATACAAATTTCTTTCTGAATGATTCGGGACCGATAATTTCCACCGAATCGACACACTGGATCAGGCGCAGGTACAATTCGATGGAATTTTCTGCATCAATACGACAGATCGTACTCCCCTGATCATCAATGGTGAATTCCGGTGCGCGATGATTAATGGTACGAAAAGAGTTCAGTGCTGACTGTTCTTTCAACCGCAAAACTAACGGTATGAAATCAATGCTGTCATAGCTTTCTTCTTCATGCTGCCGGTGAAACGGTTTCAGGTTATCGGGAATGGTGTAGGTTTGATCAAGAATAGTGGCTGAGATGATCGTTCCGATATCGATGGTAGTAATAGCCGTCGTATGACGTAATCTTCCGGTAACGCTGATGGGATTTCGTCCATCATCTTCTTCTCTGAAGCCGATGAAGTATGGGGCAAATTCAGTTTCCTGCAGAGCTCCCTGTACTTCATGCTGAATGCGTACCATTTTTCCCGATACCCAGCTATCTATCAATACTTCCAGAACTGAGGTGAACTGTCCATTGATTTCCCGTTTTTTCTGGACTCGATGATCAATTGATTCTGCCAATTCTATGATATTATCGCTGATCTTCGGTGCGTACGAGCGCATATTCATCGCTATTTTTCGTAATCCAGATGCGAGGTGTGGATTTTGAAAATCCGTATTGGTCGCAAGTATCTCTGCCGAAAGGTTAAACGCAAGAGACTCATAGACACTCAGAGAGATCGCTTCTTCACCTTCTCGGGCCTTGATTTTTATGAGATTGTTATCTTCGTAGATATCAATGTAGTTCTTGAGCTCATCAACATACCGACTGATGGTGGAGCGGTGCACTCCCAATCTTCTCGCAATTTCAGATCTTCTGAGTCCTTCCGGATGAGAATGCAACAGCAGATCAAGTTGTGCAACACGTTCACCTTTCATGGTATTTTCCCCTTTTCTTCGCGCACCAAAATGCAACAAAACTCAGATAAGTATATCATGTATTGCGGGTAAAACAAGGAGAAACCTGTTGCATGAGAGATAAAACTGTTGCTACCATACAGCATGGATGAACGATTAACAGCAGTAGAGACAAAGCTCTCGTACCTGGAAGATATGGTAATGACCCTCAATGCATTGGTATCTGAGCAACAACGCGAAATTGATTTGTTGCGCATACAGAAAGAACGACTGGAAAACCGACTGTCTGAACTTGCAGAACTATCGTCGGATCTCCCTAACCGAAGACCTCCGCATTATTGATCTCGTCGTTTCCACCGGGTACGGGCTACACAGACCGACTCTGATGGAGCACGAAGGATTTCGTGGTAGAGGATAAGAGTATCATCGGAAAGCAGTGCCTGGTGTGATAATCCGGTTCTTACGGAAATTGCATCATCCCGATAGGTTTGAGCGAGATAGGCAATGTCCACCTCAACCGCAATATGTGTATCTCTGAAGGTAAAAGGGAGGGAATCAAGCATCCATTCCAGATAAATCACATTATTCACATGCTGATTCACATCACAATCGTGGTATCGGATGGTCGGTGTGTAGGTGATCATCTGTTCAAAATCATCCGGATCAAACATCGCTCGTCTGCCGAGATTTGGGTCTACAAAATCCTTAGTAGTTACCGAGCCAAACCGTTGTGCAATCGATTGCGGTTTTATGGGACGCTGAGTCTCCATGTCCATGACAACCCAATGAGTGAGAGACTGAAAAAGCGTCTCTCCCTGCTGCCCGTACAGTCGACAGACTCGGGGAAAGTAGAGCTTCCACGGTTGTTGAGGCCACGTTTCTACCTGCATATGTTGCGGCCAGGGGGCATACTGAAAAATCTGCATCCGGGTACGAGTTACCACCCAGGTTTTTCCTTCTTCGCGAAGTTGCGGAATACTGAGTCCGCGATGGTAGGCATGTGCTCCTGCAACATCCTGCATGATACGAAAGTAGCAGGAGGTTTGTGCATGGTTATATGGATCGGTATCAAAGCTGCTCAGTTCGAGAGTATCTCGATATATACCGTCAGTGATCTGCATCTAGTCCCTCACTTTCTTCATAAAATCGGAGCAGAGAACGACCGTACGTCCGTTCATCAGTACAGAGCAATGAGCCGATGGTCTGCGGCCAGAGCTTACGCTCTTCTGCCGGGTAGTGGATAATAAATCTTCCCGAACTTTTGAGAATATGGTGTTCAGCAACTAACTCTGCGATACGTACTTTATGTTTCATCGGGAAGGGTGGATCGGCATAGACGATATCATACTGCTGTTTTGCCTGTGGGATAAATCGTAATACATTTCCCATGAACAGACGAATATCACTTTCAACAAAGCTGATATTTTGCAGGATGGTCGATCGTTTTTTTCCATCAAGTTCCACCAGGTGTACCGGTTGCGCTCCGCGAGAGGCTGCTTCGATTCCCACGAGACCGCTACCTGAAAAAAGGTCGAGAAATGACAGATCAGAGATATCTCTGAGGATGGAAAAAAGGGATTCACGCATCCGATCCATAGCGGGGCGTATTTCGCCAGGCGGACAGGTGACAATCCTGCCACGATAGAGGCCTCCGGTTATTCTCATGCCGATACCATACGGTGAACAGCGATAAATATCAATAACTGGTCAATATTCAATGGATTCTTCTTCGAAAGGTGGTGCTTTAAGCAGCACTTCCCGAATAGGGGTATGGTTGATATGCATAATCGCCGGATCTTCTAAAATAAGCTGATCTATTTCCCCTTTCACCTGTTCGATGAGGTCCAGATCAGTCGTAAGGTCGGCAAATCGCAGCTTAAGATAACCCGACTGCCGGGTTCCTGCAACTTCCCCCGGACCGCGAATGAGCAGATCCTGTTCGGCAATCACAAACCCATCAGTAGTCTCCTTCATAACTCTCAGCCGCTTACGCCCATCTTCATTCATATTCGGTTCATATACGAGAAAACAGTATGATTGAAGATTACTTCTGCCTACACGACCGCGTAACTGATGGAGTGCCGATAGTCCAAATCGTTCGGCATGTTCGATGATCATACAGGTGGCATTTGGGATATCGATACCCACCTCAACCACACTTGTTGATACCAGATAGGAGAGTTCTCCAGAACGGAATCTGTTCAGAATATCTACTTTTTCCTCTTCCCGCAGTCGACTATGGATGAAAGCAGCGGGGATTCCCGGGTACATCTGCTCGGTCAGATACGTATACATCGACTGTACATCGCGTAAATCAGATTCTCCGGTATCATCTATACGCGGATAGACAAAATAGGCTTGATGACCGCGGGAAAATTCGACACCGACAGAGGCATACATCCGTTGCCGATGTTCACTCGATACCAGATAGGTAACAATGGGGAGTCTCCCTTCCGGCATCGTTCGTATGGTGGAAATATTGAGATCACCAAAAACCGTGAGGGCAAGCGTGCGGGGAATAGGAGTGGCGGTCATCATAAGTACATCAGGAGCCCGGCCTTTCTGCAGCAGAGAAACCCGTTGAACCACACCGAACCGGTGCTGTTCATCAATAATGATGTATCGGAGCGAGGCGAAAGAGATTTCCGGTGAAAACAGAGCATGAGTCCCGATGATGATATCAATATGGCCGTGCTTCAGAGCGTCAAGAAGGAGTGTCCGTGATCTGCCGGTCACCGAACCCGTAAGAAATGCCAGGCGGATTCCAAGTGGCTCAAGCAAGTGTGCAGCCATCTCTGCATGTTGCCGGGCAAGCAGCTCTGTAGGCGCCATAAATGCTACCTGACCTCCCTGCTCAATACACTGAAGTGCCGATACCCAGGCGATTAGTGTTTTACCTGATCCCACATCTCCCTGTAGAAGTCGATTCATGGAGACCGATTGCCCCATGTCCTGCATGATCTCAATGAGTACTGACTTCTGATCTTCGGTGAGGATGAATGGGAGGGAGGCAATAAATCGTTGCTGCAGTTCGCTCAGACGTACCGGAGGCCTCTCACCAGTTACTGGCTGGACAGCTTTTCGCCTGCTCATCAGCAGAAGATAGAACATCTCGATGAATGCCAGGGTGCGGGTTGCCTCTGCTATCTCGCTGATTGTCTTCGGCTGATGCAGTCCCTGTACTGCCCGATTGATAGGTAACAAGTGATGTTGTTGCGTGATGTATTCAGGAAGTTCTTCCGAAAAGGAGTTGTATCGTGCAAGGATGGCAGCAATATCCCTCCGGATAATTCGTTGAGAAAGAGTGCCTGAAAGCGGGTATATAGGAAGGATTTTCCCATAGTTGTTCGGTGGTGTGCCATCATTCTTAAGGGGAAGCATTTCAAATTGGCTACTTTGCAGTTCATGAAAACTGCGTTGAAACTGCCCATACAAGTAGAATTGAGCGCCGACTCTGAACACCCGTTCAAGAAAATTTCTATTGAAACAGAGCAATGAAGCCTGTGTGGCTTTTTCCCCGCTGATGTCTTCAATAGTTACTTTCAGTGTGCGTTTGCCACGGCCTCCGAAGTAACTGTGTGAGCGCACTTCAACGATAGTGTTTGCATACTCTCCCGGCTCAATGGTATCAAGTGGTCGTAATTGTGAGCGATCCTCATAGGTCCGTGGGGCAAGCAGCAACAAGTCTGCAAACGTGCAGACTCCCAGATTCCGGTAATCATCACTGAGACGTCTACCTACTCCCTTGAGGGTTGAAACTGGTTCAGTCAGTTCCCTGATAAACACAAAAAACCCCTAGAATGGGATGGAACTCAACAGCTGTACCAGGAGATTCACGAGCATGGCACACCCGATATAACAGGCAGCAACAGCTGCAAGAGCAGTCCACAGTAACATTCTATCGGATACTGCCCGTTTTGAAAAAATCAGCGACTGGACAAAATCAAGTGGTCGTCTGAGCCAGGAGTCTAGCATGGCAATGTACTGGATGGAGTTTGGCGATCTTCGATACGAGAGATAGATACGAACGCCGATAAGTATTGCCAGAATCCCCAGCAGGAGCGATCCGATGGACCACCATAGTGACTGCACTATGGTAGCAAGGGTGAACCCTAATGAGAAAGTGCCGCTGTAGGCGTAGCTTTGAAATATTCGTTGTATCGTATTGATTACCATGAGCGCGGCAAGAGGGGTGAAATCAAGTGCTCCCTGGCGAAGAAAAGAGATACGCTTGAATAGACCAAGAAATGGATCGACAATCTTTGCCAGCATGTCTGTTAATCCACCGCTGCGGGAATATCCCCGTGCCGGGTTAAACCATTGCATGAGAATTCTTACAATGATGAGCATGCTGTACACAGAAAGAAGAACTGATATCAGTCGCGCAACTTCTTGCATCCCGTTACCTCCGTATCCTTAATTGAACCAGATATCTGAAACAGCTTGGTGCTCTTTCAACGATCCGATGAATGCATCACTGTATGCCACAGCAAACTCTCTCCCTGCCTTGATCAGTGTTTCGTCATGGGCCAATTGCTGCTGTTCAGCATCATCAGGTGCCTCTTCGACTGCAACGGTATCCTCAAGAAGATGAATAAACAGAGAACAAGATCCGCGATAGGTAATACATGTATCTACAATATCTCTCAGAGCCGTTTGCGTACAGAGATTTTTCACCAATACCATATGTGCTTCCCGCACTGCCTGAGGCTCAAGAGTTTCGGGATCAACGACGGCTTCAGTAATAAACGAAATTTTATCCTGACGTGATTCAAACTTTCCCTTGAACCCGTAGATCTTATCGGCTTGAACACTCTCTTCACACTCTTTCCATGTGTTGGGGAAGATAACCGCTTCAACCGATCCATTAAAATCAGAGAGCTGAAGAAATGCCATACGATCTCCGTTGCCTCCCTTGGTCGTGATTTCACGTAGGGCGGTTACCATGGCAACGAGATTCACCGGTCGGCTGAGCGGGAGCCGTTCGAGCTGGCCGAGATCAACGGTAACTGAGCGTTTCCAGATATCGCGATACATATCCATGGGATGTCCCGAGACATAGAATCCCAGGAGGTCTTTTTCGATTTCAAGCTTTTCAAGTAACGTGGAATCTGGATGCTGTTCCATCTCAAAGGTTTCCATTGCGGCCTCTTCTTCAGCATCAAAGAGGGAAACCTGCCCATAGGCGATCTGTTCTCTCCGTTTTTGTACATACTTCAATGCCGCTTCTGCATTAGCCATCAAAGTAGGGCGATTGTCCCCAAGTCCATCGAACGCTCCAGACTGGATCAGCGATTCAAGGAGTTTGGTGTTCAATGCACGGGATTCACTGCGCATGAGAAAGTCGATGAAGTTATTATAGGGGCCATGATTGGTTCTTTCCGTGAGGATGCTTTCCACCGCAGCTTCACCGACATGTTTGATTCCCTGGAGCCCGTAGATGATCTTTCCATCCACTACGGTAAAATGTTTGTCTGATTTATTGATTGATGGGGGTGTAATCTCAATCCCCATGCTCTTTGTCTCTACGAGGTACTGGGCAAATTTATCGGGACTGTTGATTTCATTGGTCAGGTTGGCTGCCATGAATTCAGCGGGGAAATTTGCCTTGAGATATGCCGTATGGTAGGCGACCACTGAATAGGCAGCAGCATGAGATTTATTGAAACCATAGCCTGCAAAAGGGAGAAGCATCTCAAAAATACCTTCAGCTACCTCTTTTGAGTACCCTTTTTCTGCAGCTCCTGCTATGAAGTTCTGTTTTTCCCGCTGCATGACCTCAGCTTTTTTCTTTCCCATGGCTCTTCTGAGGAGATCCGCGTTCCCCATAGAATATCCAGCTATGGTTTGAGCGACCTTCATGACCTGTTCCTGATAGACAATAACTCCATAGGTGGTTTTCAGAATTTCTTCCAGATCTGGATGGTAGTATGCTATCTGCGTCCTTCCATTCTTTGAATCTACGAATTTTGGGATATAGGCCATCGGTCCGGGGCGATACAGCGCATTCAAGGCTACGAGGTCTTCAATGGACGATGGTTTGGCATCCTTGAGGACCCGCTGCATGCCAGCACTCTCAAACTGGAAGATGCAGGCGCTGTCCCCACGTCCGAGCATGGCAAAAGTCTGAGAGTCCTGTTCACTGATCTGCTGCACAGAGAAATCGGGATGGGTTTTACGAATCAGGTCCTCGGTATGCTTGATAAGCGTGAGCGTTTTAAGTCCGAGGAAGTCCATCTTTACGAGTCCGCATCCCTCAAGCATATCCATCGTATATTGTGTGGAGATTGCCCCGGTCTTTGCATCACGGTATAACGGTACATAATCGGTGAGGACACTCTGACCGATGACAACCCCTGCGGCGTGAGTTGAGGTATGACGATTGAACCCCTCAAGTCGTTTAGCCACATCAAACAGTTCCGCATAAATACCGCCGCGCTGTTCCAGCTCCTGCAATGCAGGGGTAAAGTCAATTGCTCCCTGTACGGTGAGTTTTCTTGATTTACCCGTGGTCTCGTCATCCGGGAGACTATCGGGAATGAGGTTTACGATGCGTGTTGCTTCTGCAAAAGGAATATCAAGTACGCGGGCGACGTCTTTGATCACCGCTTTAACCTTGAGGGTCCCGAAGGTCGCAATCTGTGCTACCCGGTCGGTTCCATATTTTTCTGTGACATAATCGATTACTTCCTGCCGACGTTCATAGCAGAAATCGATATCGAAGTCCGGCATGGAGACCCGTTCCGGATTCAGAAATCGTTCAAAAATAAGTTTGTACTTTATTGGATCGATATCGGTGATAGTCATCGCGTAGGCCACCAATGAACCGGCACCCGATCCACGGCCCGGACCTACCGGAATATCATGGTGTTTTGCCCAGTAGATGAAGTCCCATACAATGAGAAAATAACCGGTGAACCCCATACTGATGATAACGTCCAGTTCATAGTCAAGCCGCTGCTGCAGTTCTGGGGTAATCTCATCATATCGTTGTCCGAGTCCCTCCTGTGCTAAATGGCGCAGGTACTGATCAGGATTGTCAAACTCAGGAGGTATCTCGTATGCAGGAAGGAGCGGCCCAGGCTGACTGATTGATAATGCACACCGTTCTGCGATCCGCACCGTATTCTCGATTGCTTCAGGGATCCAATCAAATAGCTTTGCCATCTCATCGGGACTTTTCATATAGAATTCCTGAGACTCAAACCGCATGCGATCCTGATCTGATTTCTTTTTGTTCGTTCCGATACACAGCGCGATATCGTGTGCATTGGCATCAGAAGCTTCGATGTAGTGAATATCGTTGGTGGCTACAACTGGAAGTCCCAGTTCTCGGGCGAGCTGTACCAGAATGGGATTCGATTCTTTCTGTTCCTTCAATCCATGATCCTGCAACTCAATATAATAGCGTCCATCATCAAAAATTGAAGCATAGTAAGCTGCCCGTTCCTTTGCCCCTGCATAATTCCCGTTGAGTATTAATTGCGGGATTTCTCCTGCTAGACATGCTGAGAGGCAGATCAGTCCTTCATGATGCTGTTCAAGTAAAGCATCGCTGATTCGTGGCTTGTAATAATATCCTTCGGTATAGGAGAGGGAATTGAGCAGCATGAGATTTTTATACCCCTGCTCATTCATGGCAATCAGTACCAGATGATAATACCGACTTCCACTCATTGTCGTTGACTTTGTCGTATGCGATTCGGGATTTACATAGAATTCACACCCCACAAGAGGGTTAATTCCCATTTCTTTACACGCTTCATAGAATTTCAGGGCACCGAACATATTTCCATGATCGGTGATGGCGAGATGCTTCATGTCATACGCTTTTGCTTTGGCAATGTATCGATGTATGGGAGCTGCTCCATCGAGCAGCGAATAATCGGTGTGGTTATGCAGATGAACAAATTCAGGCATGCGGTACTCCTTAGCAACCCGCATTGTACCATAAGCGATGCATTGTGCGTAGACTACCGTTCAGAGAGGCTTTGGGCATTGAGGTTATGCAGAGCTGATTCAATAAAACTACGTGCCCGCTCAATTTGGATCGGGGGATTATCTTGTGAACCTGCCGAAAGGATTTCCTCCATCACACTGCGAATTACCCGGTTAATCTGTTGAGAGGTAAGTGGTAGGAGAGTTCCCTGCATCATCATGTCGATTTCCTGTGGAATGAGAATGAGCGATGCGGGAAATACCATGCATAATTTAAATTTGCTGATCACTGACTGATTGTAGGAACAGGCAAACGAGAGTATTACGGTTTCCCGGGGATTCTGCATGGGGTTTCCTGCTATCATACAGGTTGAGAAGTTCTCCCGTTCCAAACCAAGACGGATGCGGGTGATCAATTCATTCTTCTTCAGCTGAAGAGTTCCTGAACGATCGTAAAGCCGCTGAATTTCGACCCATCGAGTTTCAGTTTTCGGTCCCTGACATGATTTTACCTCAGCTTCTGCTTCAAGAGCTGCTAGTGTTCCCGATAGGGGCAATCTGACTCCCTGGGTACAGATTGCACCGCCCAGCGTTCCCTGTTTACGAATAATCATAGCCGCAGATTGTTCAATTGTTTGGTACATCAGAGCGGGAAGGACTTGTTTCCCGACCTGTAAAAGTTGTTCGAAAGTTACCATGGAGCCAATTTCCACATACCGGTCAGTTCTGTTGATCCGCTGCAGATCAGCTACCTCACTGAGACTGATGATGTTGTTGCTCTCCCGGGCTGGATAATAATCGGGACGACTCATAATAAAAGTCCCTCCAGCCCAGAGGGTAGCATTGGGGAACCGTGTGATGACGGAAACCAGATCGCTCATGGTTTTCGGAATATGGACAGCTGGAGATCTAATACCTTCGTACACGTCTTCTCCTTCGATAGGAAGCAGCGGATCTAAACACCGCGAGTATTTCATGTGAATCGAGGCATGGACACTGATTCAGGCTTAATTCCTTGATAATTGTTTGTTCATTCGGCTCTTCGTCACTCTTTGCTCCTTCTTCTGATTTTACAATCATTTGGAGAAGCGACTCGAAAATAAGCGTTTTTGAAGCGTAGCAATGTGGGCAGGGATGGCTTCCTGTATCCTGATACGCCCGTTCCAGATCATGCCAGAATCTCGTTTTTTTAAACCCTTCGAATGTGAGTATTTTTGTGCCTTTCAGTCTAAAAGCGGGTATGAGACAGGAAAGAACTGCTTCATCATTTAATAACACAACACAGTTACCGCAGAATCCATCACGGCACCGAGACTGCATTAATGGTGTCTCGATTTCATCCATAAGAATGAGATTAAGTGGTTTGTTCGAGTTTACCGTAAGAGAGACCGGCCGGTTGTCAATCGTACAATCGATTTTCATACATCCCTCCTCATCCATGTGATGATATCTTCTCCCGTAACAGGTAATGAGAGAGTTTCGCAATTGAGAGCCTGTGATAAGGCTCCTGCACAGGCAGCCATAACCATACCCCGTAGTGCAGATGTTGCCGACGAGGGGACGGTATCGGACCCAAGAGAATTTACGGTGATATCCATCAGGGGAGGGGCTGCGGGACGGTGAACCGGGATCACATGGCACTCCCACAAACTATGGTGAATTATATGACGAAACTTCACTTCAAGTTTCGATGCATTGGCAACATTGTTGAATGAGAATCTTCCCCATACCCGACGGGCTTCCACGGAATAAGTAACCGTATTCACCTCTAATTCAACCACCAGACATCCCCAGTTTCTGCTGGTAAATAATGAAGTCTCTGAAGAGGCGAGTGCACTCTTTGCTGTAATGGACTGTGTTATGGGAAGGGGTTCCTGAAACCGCTTGCCCTTAATTGCGGCACAGCATTGCTGAATCATAGTCACTGATCGTTCAACATCAAGGGAAAGCACCTCAGGTCCTGTATCGATCATATACGAAGTGTCGGGTTGGACAAACGAGATGTCTGCCTGCTCTACCGAGAGCTCCTGGGCTATTAATGATCTCCAGAGCTGCGCAGTCTTTTTGCTGGGGAAGAAGCTGGTATTCACCGATATCGAATTCTTTGCATCGAGTGTAACCGCAATCCTGGCCGAACTGTGAAATGGTGAATCACTGGAAAAGCCACTTATACCTGCCCCACAGGCAATACCCACTCCTCTGGTATAATTGAGAAAGGTGGAAAGAGACTTCCTCGTTTTACGTTGCAGCTCGTACACTGAGTAATGTCGGGAGAAATCACTCTCACTACAGGTGGTACTGATCAGATCTTTCAGTTTTGCCGCTGGCAAGGTCTCCATTACCCCATTTCGATTTTTGCTATCGATATAGTGCTTGATTCGCCAATTTGCTGGATTTAACTGGAGTTTCTCTGCAAGAGCAGATGCATGAGTCTCCGTGGAAAATAGTGCAGTACTGTACCCGAGATCTCCGAAAAAATGTGCAGGCCCCTGATGAGACTCAACAATGGTGATCGTGGCACAAAATGCCTGTAATTCATAAAAGGGAATGAGCCCTGCAAGAATCTGTTTAACCATTTCTCCTGAAAAAAGCGGGAAAGCCCCCTGATCGATCGTTGCCTCAATGATTTCTGCAAGCGGTTTCCCCTGAGCATCCAATGCGGTCTTTCGCAGTATGACAATCTGACTTTTCGAGGTGGGGAATCGGGAAGTGATTGTAGCTCGTTGACCGGTTTTTACGGTTGCGAGTGCAGCGGCGGCTGCCAGAACAGAGGGATGAATGAGCTTTTCATCTTTCGGAGAAAAATGATCTTCAGGTAGTACGACAACACTTTTCTTTGTTCTTCCACAGCAGGTCGCTACGGTATCACGCACATGAAACGGCCATTGCGTCGGTCCTTGCACATAGAGCACGTCATCCTGAATCCATGTGGTAACCCGGGTGACCGTATCTTCTCTTGTCCAGACTCTCCTGTCGGAATAGGTTCGTTCAAAGACCGAGTCGGCAGTGTCAAATTGCGACTTGATATCCCCCCACTCGTAGACTATAGGGGAATGTTCGTACGCATGCTGTTCGGTTGTAGAATCAGCTGGAAGCTGGAAATCAATTTCCACCTCACGTGATTTCACTTCCACCATTTCGGTATCAGGTCCGAACAGCGCAATGATTGGCTGACCGCGATAGCTGATCTCGTGAGATGCAAATAGTGGAAATTGATCATTGTATACCTGTACAATGTTTTCTCCGGGGATATCTGCAGGTCCTAAGGTGAAAAATCGCTTATCCTGTTTTGGCGGCGTTACACGCAATACGGTTCCCCAGTCAATATTCGACCGGATAATCATGCCGTGAAGTGTCTCAGGTGAGTTATCTGTTCTGCTTGGTTTATCCGCCATGAATTCTTTCAGTGTCCTTTGCAGCAAAAATACCATTTTACTTGGGAGTCCGCAATGGCAAAACAGCGGAAAGACGCTATACTAGAGGACACAGAGGATCAAACAGATGGAAGAACTTGCAGAAGTAAAGAAAGAAATCTCACGATTGTCGGATCAGCTACGCAAGCATCAGAAACACTATTATGTTGATGCGCGACCTACGATCAGTGATCACCAATACGACCGAATGCTTGATCGACTGTTGGAGTTGGAACGACAGTATCCATCATTGATTGCATCTGATTCACCTTCTCAGCGAGTAGGGAGTGATCTTGGTGCATCTTTTCCCGAAGTTTCCCACACGGTTCCCGTTCTGAGCCTCGATAAAGCCTATAGTACAGAAGCAATGATGCAATGGGTACAGCGGATTCGCAATCGGGGAACGCGGCATCTGGCCTGTATCCTCGAAGAAAAAATGGATGGGGTGTCTCTGGTATTATACTATGAAGAGGGGCTGTTAGTCCGTGCTGTTACTCGTGGGAATGGTTTTGTTGGCAATGATGTGACTCCAAATGCAAAAACAATTTCATCTGTCCCGCTTCGTCTCACCCGTCCCGTTACCATTGCGGTTCGTGGTGAAGTATTTTTACTGAAATCAGATTTTACTGAACTGAATCGCAATCTTGATGTTCCCTACGCAAACCCCCGTAATCTGGCAGCAGGAACCCTGAGGCGTCTGAAAAGTAGTGAAACAGCGAAAGTTCCTTTACGGATGTACGTGTATGAAGCATATGGAGAAGCGGTTTCCGGTCAGATTCATACGCACGCAGAAGTGCTTTCTCTTTTAAACGATCTTGGATTTCCTATCAATCCGCATTTCAGCATGTTCACCGATGATGTGTCCCGAACAGAAGATTCCCTTTCACATCTGTCCTGCAAACCGATGCAGATAGGAAACTACCATGATGTTGCTGCATATATCGAACAGATTACACGAGATCGAGCATCACTACCGTATGAAATAGATGGGTTAGTGATGAAAGTGGATGAACTTGCGATGCGTGATCTTCTGGGGTATACCGGACACCATCCGCGGTGGGCTCTTGCTTATAAATTTGATGCACCTGAATCTCAGACGGTGGTAAAGTCAATCGATGTTCAGGTGGGGAGGACCGGGAGGATTACTCCGGTTGCCCGGGTAGAGAAAGTGAAAGTGGGCAATTCAATGGTCTCAAATGTTACTCTTCACAATCAGGACTACATTGAAATGCTGGAACTGGCTATCGGAGATACCGTTGCCGTATCTAAACGAGGTGATGTCATTCCTGCTGTGGAGCGGGTAATTGAGAAGAATGAGGATGGGGCGACCACTTGGACGATGCCACTTTGCTGTCCCTCCTGCAATACCCCTCTTATTCGCAATGGTGCTCACCAATTTTGCCCCAATAGTGATTGTCCCGATCAGGTTCTGGGACGGATCAGTTTTTTCGTGGGAAGAGAACAGATGGACATTGATGGGATGGGACCTGAGACCGTGGCTTTTTTGTACCGTAAGGGGCTGCTGCAGGATATTCCCGATATTTATCGGATCAACTATCGTGATTTGATCGGAGAACCGGGTTTCGGTGAACGAAAAGTACAATCGCTCGAGACTTCCGTGCAAGCAAGTCGGCAACGTCCTTTTCGTACGGTGTTAGTATCGTTAGGGATCCCTGATTTCGGGAAAAAGGCTGTTGACCTTTTGTTATCTTCCGGAATAACGCATATGCAGCAGTTACTGGAAATGGTGGATACACAGCAAGTTGATCGCTTATTGCAGATTAAGGGATTTGGAGAAAAGACCGTCAGTTCCCTGTTTGCCTGGTTTTCTGATACGCGCATGCGTTCGAGAATTGCTGCATTGGCAGAATTAGGACTCCAGATGGAAGAGCATACTGAAATGCAGACAGCGGAGCTTCCGCAAATCTTTTTAGGACAAATCTGGTGTGTTACGGGCAGTTTTACCCGGTTTTCCCCCCGCTCTTTAGTCCTGAAGGAGATTGAAGCTCGTGGTGGAAGAACGGTGAGCTCGATAACTGGAAAAACTTCGCATCTACTCGCAGGAACCGGTGCTGGATCCAAGTTGCAGCAAGCGGAAAAGCAGGGAGTTGAAATCGTCAGTGAAGAGGCTTTTATATCAATGTTGAAAGAGGTGGCCGATGGATGATAGAGCAGCAAAGTTGAATAACATACTGGATTCTACCTTGATAGGACGTCTTTTATCTCCTTATGGGAAAAGAATATTTTTTCCAGAGGGGATCGTGGCTCAGAGTCAGATAGCAGCTCAACAGGCCTGGGCTATTGATGCCACTGCAGGGGTGGCAAAGGAACATGGACATTATATTTCTCTTTCTCAGTTTGACCGTCATGCTTCGTTGATTACCCGTGATCAAATGGTTTCCTATGCACCTACAGCAGGAGATCGTAAGCTGCGTGAAATCTGGCAGCAGGAGTTGCATCGAAAAAATCCTTCACTGGTACCTGATGTCCATACACTTCCGATAATCACTTGTGGATTGACTCAATCATTATCTCTTGCTGCTGAGCTGTTCATTGGACCTCAGGATGCGGTGATCGTGGGTGAACCTTGCTGGGACAATTATGAATTGATTTTTCAGGTAAAACAGAAAGCCACGGTGTACGCACCATCATGGTTCACACCTGAACGCCGTTTCACAACCGAATACCTTGCACAGACTCTGGATACGATATCGGCAAAAAAAGTAATTATCGTGGTGAATTTCCCACATAATCCGACCGGTTATACGCCGACAGAAGCGCAGCTGTATGAGTTGCGTGATCTGATCTTCGGCAAAGCAGATCAGGGAACCGATGTGATCGTGCTAGTGGATGATGCATACTTTGGACTCTTCCATGATGATCAGGCTGCACGTCAGTCCTTCTTTACGTATCTTTGTGGTCAGCATAAGCGTGTTTTGGCGATTAAGTGTGATGCTGCAACCAAGGAATCTCTGGTATGGGGGTTCAGGATCGGATTTATCACGTATGGATTTTCTCCTCTGAGCAGTGAAGCTGCTTATGCTCTGGAACAAAAAACGATGGGAGCATTACGGGCCTCAGTTTCCAGCTGTTCACGGATAGGCCAATCGCTGCTTCTTGCGGTCATAAACGATGCTTCTTATCATGAGGAAATTAACGCAGCACAGCAGACCATTGCCCGCAGGTATGCTATAGTGCAGAAAGAACTAAAGCTGCATGCTGACTCGGAAGTATTGCTTCCCTACCCATATAACTCGGGGTACTTCTGCACGCTGCATTGTGTCATAGATGCTCAGCAGTTGCGAAGAAGATTGCTTGACCAGTGTGGAATGGGGATTGTCGCTCTTGGAGATCACACGATACGGATTGCCTATTCGGCAATCGATGATGATCAGATACCGGTACTGATTGATGCGTTATACCGGGAAGCTGAGGCGTTATGGAGATAAAAACCAAGCTGTACCTGGTTGATACTGAAGGTGAAAAATTTATGGGTATCGGGGTTCTGTGGCTGCTCAAGGAAGTGGACAGGCAGGGCTCATTACGTGCTGCTGCTGTAGAACTCGGAATCTCGTATTCCAAAGCATATGCGATGATAAGAAATCTGGAAAAACAAACGAGTATTCCGGTTCTGGTACGGCGGAGGGGAGGTGCAGACCATGAAGGTTCATCCCTTACTGCATTCGGCAAACGCTTTTTAATGTTGTATGATACATTTCAGCAGAAGGCCAAATTGCAATTGGAGAAACCATTCGCCGAGTTTTCTCGTGATTTTTCCACGTTAGTACATGAATATGTTCAAATAGATATGCCAAAGGAGTCAACCCATGGAGCTTAAACCAGGAAAGAAGAAGTATGACTTTACCGTTCCTCGTCTCGGTACACCGAAGATCAATTCTCCGATTCAGATGTCAACTTCCCTAGATGACGGCCTTGCAGATTATGTAACAGAGGACAAACGGGTCTATTTCGGTATTGATGCAAAAATCAACGAGAAGGGAGAAGAAGTGCCCGAGTATCATGATACGGTTGAATTGGCCGGTCCTCGGGAGAAACTCTATTTCAACCCGGCGCATGTTCATGCCGCGATTGTAACCTGTGGAGGTATCTGTCCCGGATTGAATAATGTAATTCGTGCCGTGGTTCGCTGTTTCTGGTATCGATATGGCGTTCGTCGTATCTCCGGTATCCGTTTCGGGTATCGCGGATTGCTGGAAAATTCCCCGTATCCGCTAATGACCCTCGATCCTGATGTTGTCGATGATATTCAGGAGAAAGGCGGTACCATCCTCGGGAGTTCTCGCGGTGGCGGTGACCGGGTTGAGGAAATTGTCGATTCACTGGAACGTCTCAATATTAATGTGCTGATCACCATTGGAGGTGACGGAACCTTGCGTGGAGCCTATGAGATCGGTGAAGAGGTAAAAAAGCGGAATCTGAAGATTGCTGTTATCGGTGTGCCGAAAACCATCGATAATGATCTCTCTTTTATCCAGATTTCTTTCGGATTCGACACTGCAGTTATGCATGCGGTCCCCTCAGTCCGAGGCGCTCATACCGAGGCGAAGGCTTCAGTTAATGGGATTGGATTGGTAAAAGTGATGGGTCGCGAATCGGGCTTCATTGCTGCAAGTACGGCTCTTGCCATGAGTGATGTGAATTTCTGCCTCATTCCCGAAAACCCGTTTGACCTGGAAGGACCGAATGGATTGCTGCATCATCTGCGCAAGCGGATACTGGATCGTGGGCATGCAGTCATTCTTGTTGCTGAGGGAGCGGGACAGGACTTGGTTCCGAAAACAGGAGAAAAGGATGCCTCGGGCAATGTTCGTTTTACCGATATCGGAATTTTTCTTAAGGATCGTATCAAGCAGTATTTTGCTGACGAGGGAATTGAGATGAGTCTGAAATACATAGATCCGAGTTATATTATCCGCAGTGCTCAGGCGAATCCAAATGACTCGATCTATTGTTCACGTCTTGGAGCACATGCTGTTCATGCAGCTATGGCAGGAAAGACACAGACATTGATATCACTGGTAAATAATAAGTTTGTTCATATTCCCATCAAAGTTGCTGTTTCAGAGCGCAATCATGTAAACACTGAGGGAAGTCTCTGGCGGGATGTGCTGGAAAACACTCGCCAGATGGCATCAATGAAAAATAAATAAGCTGCCTGTTGAGTAAATTAATTTAAGCTCCGGGATATGTATCTCGGAGCTTGATTGCTTACTGCCATGAAGATGTCATAATTTTACATAATATTTTCTCTTTTAGTTAAATTATGTGAACAGAAACATATTAAACAAGAATTTTGAGTAAAATGTGGGAAATGTAATCGTTTCCTATCGATTGAATCTTAAAATCTTCATATCATTTAATAAATTTTTCAATATTTTATTAAAAGCTCTTGATTCTTTTATACGATTTCGCTAAATTTCCATCGAAAGGAAAAACGAATGGATTTATTCCTTCCGATACCATGGACTCCATTCAATTGACTTTTCATAACCTCCTTTTTGTTCCCCCTGGGTTTAACCTCCTTTTCCCCAGGGGGTTTTTTTGTTCACTGAGTAAACAGTTGCAGGTACGTCTGAAGTGCAGCATCACCGGCTCCACCCGCAAGGACCTGCTTTGCCAACACTTTGCCCAGTTGAACTCCTTCCTGGTCAAAACTGTTGATATTCCAGATAAACCCTTGAAACATCACTTTGTTTTCATAGTGAGCAAGCAGAGCTCCAAGTGTACAGGGAGTGAGACGATCTCCGATGATAACACTGGAGAATCGATTCCCAGGGAACGTCCGATTTGCGTTGGTATCATCTTTTCCCCGGGCGAAGGCAACGATCTGGGCAATTAAATTGGCATTCAATTTCTCTAGACTTGTTGAACCGTCAATCTGAATATCCTGTTTTCGTTGTGTCTGGCGGAATCCGATAAATTGCAGGGGTACGGTATCGGTCCCCTGATGTAACAGTTGATAGAATGAATGCTGTCCATTGGTTCCCGGTTCACCGAATAATACCGGGCCCGTTGAGTAGTTAACCGGGTGTCCTGACCGGTTTACCTGCTTTCCATTACTTTCCATATCGAGTTGCTGCAGGTGTGCAGGAAATCGTGAAAGTGCCTGCGAGTAGGGCAGGATGGCTGACCAGGGCAGATGCAGTACATTGCGCAGGTAGATGCCGATAAGAGCATCAAGGAGGGCTCCGTTTTTGGTGATATCTTGCTCAAGGGCCAAAGTATCTGCTTCGTGTGCTCCTGCAAGGAATTGAGCGAACACAGAATAGCCAAAAGCGATGGAGAGGATCACAGCCCCAACCGCGCTTGTTGACGAGTATCTTCCACCGATATAGTCATCAATATAAAACGATGCGAGAAAATCATCTGAAGAGGCAAGGGGACTTGAATTGCTGGTCACTGCCGCCATATGTTTTGCCGGATCAATACCTGCGATTCCAGAATCCATAATTGCCTGACGTACCAGCTGATAATTAGTAAGCGTTTCCTGTGTTGTGCCACTTTTTGAGACGAGAATAAACAACGTACGCTCAACATCTATTCCTTCCAGTACTGCAGCAGCATCATCGGGATCGACATTCGAAATGAAACGGGCCGCTATCCGATCAAGCTGTTCTCCTGCTGCCCAGCCCTCAAGGGCAAGGTACAGAGCACGTGGTCCCAGATCGCTTCCACCGATTCCGATCTGAACTACTGTGGTGAACGTTTTTCCTGTTGAACCGAGAAGGCTGCCATTCCTGATCTGTTCGGAAAAAACTCTTACCCGTTCAAGCTGTTCACGATAGAACTGCCCTTTATCGACTCCGTCAGCAAGCACTGAGCTCTCTTCTCCCAAGACTGAACCACGGGTGAGATGATGGAGAACCATCCGATTTTCTCCCGTATTCATGATTTGTCCGGCAAGCAGTGCGCGATATTTTTCCACCACTTCCTGTTCGTCTGCTAATGCCTGCAATAGTTTTACATGGCGATCATCCACCGGCATTGCTGCCCAGTGATACGTCAATCCAGCTCCGCAGGGTGCTGAAGCTGTTGTAATTCGATCAGCGAGAAGCGCTGAACGGATATCGACCGGAGGTGTCTTTGCCAGTTGCGAGAACGTGTTTGTGTTTGTTAAATCGGTAAATTGCATACCATAATCTCCTCTTGTATTATACATAAACTGTACTGCAGGAGAGCAAGGCAGGCAATAATGATTATTGGTTATCCATCAATTTCCGGAATGCGCAGTTTAAAGCTTTCGAGGAGATCTTCCTTGGTCACTCCCTCTCTGAGAATGACAAAGATGGTGTCATCACCGGCAAGCGTTCCCAGAATTTCGGGCAACGCAAGGACATCAAGTGCCAGTGCTACGCTGTTTGCATGTCCACTTCTCGTTTTAATAACACCAAAATTATAGCTGAATTCGATGGAGAGGACTCCTCTGCGTACATCCTGTATATAACTTTTCTCAGATTCCGAGATGAGGTCATTATCGGGTAGTGAATAATAATAACCTGACCAACCGTCAGAAATTTTTCCCACTTTGAGCATCTTTAAATCACGGGAGAGCGTTGCCTGGGTTACTTTATATCCCTCTTTCGCCAACAGTTCCAGCAAGGTATCCTGATTGTCTATACGGTTGTTTTTAATCAGTTCTTTTACCACAGAAAGTCGTGTGTTTCGTTCCTTCATGCCCAGCTCCATCGGTATATTTATTCTGCAATACCTGTATGAATATACAGTACAACGCGGGGAAATACAAGGACAATATACGCAGAGAATGAAGCTCTCATAATACAGTAGACGAATGGTATAAGTGGTTATATAGTGAGCGCATGTAGGGAGGTGCACTATGGTGGCGATCATCGTTATTGTGATAGTAGTTTTGGTTTTACTGTATGGAGTAGCAACTTATAATAAGTTGGTGCGATTGAGAAATCAGAGTGAAGAGTCTGCGGCAGCTATTGATGCCAATCTGAAGAAACGATACGATCTGGTTCCCAATCTTGTTGAGACGGTAAAGGGGTATGCAAAGCATGAGCAGGAGACCCTCACCGCAGTGATTGAAGCCCGGAACAGTGCCATGAGTGCAACTACGCTCACCGAGAAAAATGATGCGGCAAATGCCTTTTCTGCAACATTGAAAAGTCTATTTGCGCTCAGTGAGAGCTATCCCGATCTGAAAGCAAATCAGGGGTTTTTGGATCTGCAGGCTCAGTTACAGAAGATTGAAGATGATCTGTTACAGGCCCGTAAGTACTACAATGCGGTGATCAGTGATATCAATACTATGGTGGAAACTATTCCTTCATCAATTGTTGCAGGTATTGCACGCTTTACGAAATTACCCTATCTCGCTATTGAAGAGGAAGCTCGAAGCCGTGTAGACGTTCGATTTTAGGTAGGTATTCATGCGAAAACAAACATGGTTGAGTGTTTTGGTTCTGTTGTGTCTGTGTGCAATATCCCTGCATGCTGCTTCAGGGTACAGCATAGAGAGTATGCAAAGCGATATCACCATAACTGCTGAAGGCCATTATGATGTTCATGAGCAGGTTTCTCTGTACTTTCATGAACCATTGCATGGGTTTTATCGCGTGCTTCCCACCTATTATGACATCGTTGATGGATCTCGAGAGGATGTATATGCACGGATTTCCCGCATCAAGGCAAGCGATACCCTACAGGTGTCTCATGGATCAACGTATGTGGAGATTCGTCTTGGCAGTGCTGATCGGACAGTTCGGGGATTGCAGGAGTATGCGATCTCTTACCGATATGATATCGGGCAGGACCCGTATGAGAATTACGACGAATTCTACTACAATATCGTGGGTGAATATTGGGAGCAGCCTATCAAGCAGTTCTCATTTTCACTGCAGTTCCCCGCTCCAGTGGATGCAGATATGATCTCTTTTTCACGAGGAGTTTATGGGAGTACGGATGCCGAGGGTGTCAGTTGGAAGCTGTCACCGGATCGGATGCAGATTACCGGAGAGACTACCGCACTGCGGCCGGGCGAGGCTCTTACGGTTCGGGTGCAGATGCCGAACGGCTATTTTACCGAACGAACTGACTGGCAAGGACGTTTTCGCATTGTACTGCTGATTGTTTCGGCACTCCTGATACCTTTAGCCTGGTTTACCTGGAGTCGATACGGTAAGGATAAAGATCTCATTGTGGTTCCGAACCATGAACCACCTCGAGGCATGAGCCCGCTGGATGTGGGGTATATCATTGATGAGACACTCGATCCAAGGGATGTTACCTCCATGATATTTTATTGGGCAGACAGGGGGTGTTTGACCATAGTAGAGGAGGGGAAATCCTTTTCATTTATCCGGGGGAAAGACCCGGTTGATGCATCATCATATGAGCGGCAACTATTCAAGGCTTTTTTTGCTGCGGGGAGCAATGGCGTAGTGCGGGAAACGGATTTAAAAGGTTCATTTTTTCAAGCTTATCAGAAATTAAAAACACAGGTGGATGCGTTCTATCGGGGAGATCGTGCACTTGCAAGTGTGAAATCCCGCAATAAAGCAGTATTAATCGTCCTGTCAATGCTCCTGCCCGCGGCAGGGTTTGCATTAGCCCTCACAGCAAATTACGTTGGTATGAGTACGGGTGTTCTATTCGCTTTAGCCACTGGTGAGGGTGTTCTGATGGTGGTTCTTTGGCATCTGTTATTTCGTACCTGGCACATCAGAAAAACCTTTGGCAAGCTTTTCAGGATCCTGCTTATGCTCATAGTCGGTATCGTAGGCTGTGTTGTTCTTATGATTGGCGGTCTTTTTGTTGTCGGAAATAGTATGGATGCAGTTCTTGTCTCAGCTGGTGTTACTGCGGTAACACAGCTCATACTCTCTTACTTCGCAGTGATTACACGACAGAGAAGTGCGTATGGAAGGAGTATGCTCGAACAGATTCTCGGACTGAGAGAATTCATTGAGCGGGTGGAGATTGATGAGTTGAAGCGGATGATCGATAAGGATCCAGATTACTATTACCGTATCCTTTCGTTTGCCATTGTGCTCGGTCTGGAGAAGAAATGGGCGAAGAAGTTTGATTCCATTACAATTGAACCGCCTTCCTGGTATGCAGGTCCGCATACCATGATACACGCCCTTGCGGTGAGTTCCATGCTTTCCCGTTGTAACAGTGCCTTGACCGGTTCTATCGCTGCCCCGACAAATGGTGCCAAAGGTGGTCATTTCGGTGGTTCTTCTTTCGGCGGGGGAGGTTTCTCCGGAGGAGGTTTCGGTGGCGGAGGCGGAGGAGCCTGGTAGGCCAGAGAAAAAAATGCGAAATAATGTTTGACAGCTGTAATGGTGGGGGTTATACTGCTGCATAAATGAGAACGTTCTCATTTATAGAGGAAGTTGCATATGGGGACAACCATCTTTGATGTGGCCAGGATCTGCGGTTATTCAAAAACTACTATTTCACGTGCATTTTCATCTCCGGAGATGGTTTCCGAGAAGACACGAAATATCATCTATGCTGCAGCAAAACAGGTGAATTATACACCAGATGCGATAGCTCGAGCGATGGTACGAAAGAAAACTAATAATATTGGATTCATCGTCACCGAGCAGCAGTACCCGGTTGTTCTGAATCCCTTTTATTCTCCGGTTTTTGAGGGAGTTTTACAGATAGGACGAAGAAGAGGTTATTCGGTGTTCATTGCATCTGATGCTGATATCCAGTTGCCCACTGGTCAGGTCTACATGAAAAAGCAGATGGATGGAGTAATTATCTGCGGGCAGACGAACGAAAGTATTATCGAAAGTTTTAGAAATCAGGAAATACCTGTGGTGCTTTTAAACAATGTGTATGATTTGGAAGATCTCGTTTGTGTTACGCTCGACCATTATGGAGGTGCGGTAAAGGCTGTAGAACATGTAATTCAGCGTGGTTATCGGGATATTGCCATCATATCGGGACATTTTTCACCGTACGTCATGCAGGAACGATTCAGAGGATATACCGATATGCTCAAAGCACATGGTATCCCAATACAGGATTCATTTATCCGCTCAATTGAACCGACCATGGAGGAAGCAATACGGTGTACACAAGAACTGATTTCCCTTGAAAAACGACCTTCTGCGATATTTGCAACCAACGATGTGATTGCCATCGGTGCCATTAAGGCAGCCCTGCGGGCAAATCTGACAATCCCGAAAGATATTGCTGTCGTTGGTTTTGATGATAGTGATTACAGTGAAATTATCGAACCTGAACTCACTACCGTGAGAATTGATAAAGAAGAGATGGGAAGAATTGCAGCGGGAAAGCTGATAGATATTTTGGAAGGGCAACCGAGCACAAAACAGCTGATTGTCTGTAAAACTGACGTGATTGAAAGAAGAACAACGTAGGTGTAGCAATGGAAGTGACGTTTATCAATGTCGGATATGGAGATGCAATGCTCATTGAGCATAATGGATTGTGGGCTCTCATTGATGGTGGGAGCGGTATGCCCGAAGAATTTACGGGTAATCGTATTTCATTACGATCGTATTTGGAGAAACGGAATATTTCCCGTTTAGCGTGTGCCATCATCACTCATATACATGAAGATCATGTCTGCGGTCTGCTCGAAACTCTTGACCATGTACAGATAGGTGAGTTCTACGGACCGTACCTCCCCAGATTCGACAGTCGTGATGATGATCATTTTGGCAGTGATCTACCAGCAAATATCACCGGTTATATTTCTGCCTTGAACGCGTATCGTAAGATTTTCTTTTACGCACAAGATCATCATATTCCTTTTCATAATCTCATGGAAAAGAAGAGCATCTATCCACTTGGGGAAGAAGTGCCGTTCACCATTGTAGAACCCTCGACTCAGCAGACGCTCACGTATACCAAGCGGATCGAACAGATGCTGAGTCAGACTGATGCAGATTATCGATATGCTCTGTTAGCGGCTTTGGAGCGTGACTCGAACGATGCCAGCGTATGTATTCGTATTGGCTTTCACCAGTTTTCCTTTTTGCTCACAGCAGACAACTGTCCGACAAACTGGCGTGAAGAAACCTTTTCTTTACTCGAAAATGGGAACGTTCTCAAATTGCCCCATCACGGTCAGATAGATGCAGTTAATGATCGATTGCTAAAGCATTTAGGTCCTGATTATATCGTTACAAGTTCATCCAACGATCATAGGCATAACAGTTCGAACAAGAGGGTATATGAGAAGCTCAGGTCGGCGAAGGAGCATATTCAATTGCTGTTTACTGATGAAGTATCCTACGAACCTTTTACCGATACTAAACGGATGAATCTGCAGGATCTCCGATTTTTAGTGTGGGACAATGTTATTTCGGTTGAGTTGTAACCGTTGGTTACATAAAAATATTAAGAAGGAGAAAGTTATGAAAAAAACACTGATGATCTTGCTTGCCTTTGTGATGGTTGCAAGTATGGTTTTTGCTCAGGGAGGAGCCGAAGAGCAGGAATTTCCTACCAAAAAAGTCACGATAATCATGCCTTGGGGATTGGGTGGGGGACCCGACACTATTGCACGAAAAGTTGCTTCTTTCGGTGAAAAATACCTAGGTGTTCCCGTGATCGTTGAAAACAAAGTGGGCGGAGCCGGTACCATTGCAATGGACGCTTTGATGCAGGCAAAAGATGATGGATATACCATGGTGGTTTCCAATGGTCCATTGTTCTCATTAACTCCGGATTTTATCGATGTGAATTATACCATTGATGATATTACTCCTCTGATTGGAATGCGGGTAGTTGAATTTGTGATTCTATCGAATCCGAAGTATAGTGATGTTCAGACTCTTGATGATTTGATCGAGTTGAGTAAGAGTGGTCAGACCATCAAATATGCAACCACAGGAGGCCCGGGAAACGACAGCTACACCATGATCTCTGTACTGTTTAAAAAATTGGGGTTGAAAGCTCAGCCAGTTCCCTACGGTGGTGGACAGGATGCTATCAATGCGCTGCTCGGCGGCCATGTTGACATTGCTATTGGATCCCCTCCGGTATATCGGGATTATGTGAAGAGTGGAGAATTTGCCTGTTTGGGAACCTTTATTCCTGATGGAATTGAAGTGGAAGGTATTGGTAGAATTCCTTCATTCTCGGAACAGGGGATTGATGCTGAATTTGTTGGCATGGACTACTTTGCCGTGAAGAGCAGTGTAGATGAAGAGAAAAAAGCAGTATTAACCGAGTTCATCAAGCAAGTGTATGCTGATCCTGATTTCATTTCCTTTATGAGCAGTCTTGGAATGGAAGCTTGGGCAGCTACTGAAGATGAAATCGTTGATGAAATCCAGCGGCAGACAGCTGCCATGCGGGGTTATATCGACCTGATTAAATAGGAGTTTACAGTAGTCAGCAGTACACCTGCCGTGTACTGCTGATGTACTCAAAGAGTAGGCATATGAAGATTACATATAATTCAGAAATAGTGGCAGGGTTTTTGTTTACCGTGATTGCAGTCGTGTTATTCCTGCTGGTACCGAGTCAGATTCATACGCTTGAGACCACTGAGATAAACGCTCAGACAGTGCCGAGAATTGCCTTGGGGGGATTGGGGATTTTCTCGTTCCTTTTGTTCCTTCAGGGGGTCTTTCTTCTGCCAAAGAAGACCTTGGTTTTCAATGAAGCGTTGTATGCAACCAGAGACTTTCGGGATGCCATCAGATCAACGGTGTACATTGCCATCATGATAGTCTATGTGGTGCTGTTCAGTTTGCTGGGATTCATTGCCGCGAATGTGTACCTGATTTTTACAGTACTGCTGTATTATCGCTCAACTAAAAAAT
Source organism: uncultured Spirochaetaceae bacterium (assembly GCA_964482325.1). GTDB lineage: Bacteria > Spirochaetota > Spirochaetia > Sphaerochaetales > Sphaerochaetaceae > CAYZJV01. Next base: position 79,006 of record CAYZXD010000003.1, read on the forward strand.
CTCACTATATCGTTGCATTTTCCGTGAGTGCCATCGTGTATCTGGTATTTACCGTTGGATTGAATATTTCGTTGCCATGATGTATGGGCATGATCATATAATTGGGGGAGTTCTATGGATTTATTTCTAGCCGGTCTGGATATTCTATTCAGTTGGCAAATACTTGTGGCAATTCCGCTTGGTCTTATTTTGGGTATTGTGGTAGGGGCCATTCCGGGACTGACCTCAGATCTGGGGATTATTCTCTGTATCCCGCTTACCTACACTATGGAACCGACAGTTGCTATCGTTACCTTACTGGCAATTTATGTGGGAGGAACCTATGGAGGTGCCATCACCGCAATTTTAATTAATACCCCGGGAACCTCAGCTAACGCAGCAACCCTGTTTGACGGATATCCCATGACGCAGAAGGGTGAAGCGTTCAAGGCATTGACTATGGCCTTGTTTGCCTCTACGGTTGCCGGAATTATCGGGGCCTTCGTGCTCTTGTTTGCTGCACCGCCGATTGCAAAGGTTACCCTGATGTTCGGTCCTGCAGAGTATCTGGCTCTTGCCGTCTTTGGCCTGTCAGTAATTGCCGGTGTTTCAAATGACAACATTCTCAAGGGACTGATGGGCGCATGCATTGGAATATTTGTCTCTACGATCGGATTGGACGTTATCAGCGGAGCAGTACGATTCACCTTCGATAATACGCAATTGAGACGAGGTATTGATTTGATCATCGCATTGATCGGACTGTTTGCGATCTCTGAGATCTTGATGAAATCTAAATATGATCCGCGAATTGATCGAAAGGTCATTGACCCTGCGGCAATTACCCGTTGTAAGGTGACCGCCCAGGAGTATAAACGCTGTCGCAAGCCGATAGCCCTCGGTACTTTGATTGGAGTAATAATCGGGGCGACACCGGGAACCGGAGGCGGTCTGGCAGGTTTTATCTCCTATAACCAGACCAAACAGTTGTCCAAGCATCCGGAAACATTCGGCAAAGGAGAAATTGAAGGGATCGCAGCTTCTGAGTCAGCAAATAATGGAGCCTGTGGAGCTACGATGATTCCCATGTTGACTCTCGGTGTTCCGGGAGATGGTGCCACAGCAATTCTGATGGGAGCATTCATGGTTCATGGTCTCGTGCCGGGACCCATGCTGTTTAAGGAACAGGGAAATATCCTCTATGCAATCATGTTGGGCTTGGTGGTAGTGAATGTATGTCTCTGGTTTGCCGGGAAATTTTTCACACGGTTCTATGCACATATTACCAGAATCCCATTCGAGTTGCTTGCCTGTATTGTACTTGCTTTCTGTACTGCGGGTGCCTATTCGACGAACAACAGCATGTATGATGTGTATTATATCTTTATATTTGGGATTCTTGCCTATTATCTGCGCAGATTGAATTTTCAGTTAGTACCGATACTGCTGGGTATTGTACTCGGACCACTTGCTGAAATGAATTTTAGACGCGCCCTTATGCTCTCGGATGGAAGCCTCTCAATCTTTGTAACGAGGCCTATCAGTCTTGCATTTCTGCTGGTTGCTTTCGCGTCTGTCGTGGTATTTACTATCAAAGGGAGTGCAGAGAAAAAGGCAAACCGATCATCACGATGATAATAGACAAATAAAAACCACGCTTGAGTCTCCTCTTGCGTGGTTTTACCAGATTCAGGATTACTGAATTAGTTGTGGTAGTTTCTGGTCGGTCGGGGTTTGGCAATGGCTTCGTTTACACGAAGATTGCGACCGCCGAACTCCTTACCGTCTAGTTGAGAAATTGCGGCTTCCGCAGCTGAATCCTCATCCATTTCCACGAAACCGAAGCCTTTGGGGCGATGGGTTTCTCTGTCAATGATGATGTTAGCGCTCAGTACAGTACCGTACTGTGCAAACAGTTCCCGAAGTTCTTCTTCGGTTGTGGCGTAACTCATGTTGCCGACATAGATTTTTTTTGCCATAAAGCATCCTTCACAGGTCCTGTGCCTGTTCTCATAAAATTGCTTCATTTGGCGGCATGCTTGAGTCAATTTAATCGGTCATTAAGAATACGACAAAGACGACTCGAAGAAAACTAGATTAAAAGAAACAGCTGCAACTCAAAAACGAAAGCAAGATTACCTTATCATGCGGCATAAGGTCTGTCAATAACTTGAAAAACGTCAAGCGATAGCCTATAGTGGTGCAATGAATATCCTTGGGCTGTTGCTCTCTTTCATTCTGGTGATTCTTGTTGTGGGACTCGGTTTTTTTCTGTCAAGACAGGAGGATGTTTCTTCGGAGACAGTACGCAAAATAATCCACATTGGGGTTTCAAACTGGTGGTTTATCCTTATCGCATTCTTTGATGCATTGTCCTTTGCGCTCATCGGACCAATCCTCTTTGTTATTACCAATGGGGTCGCGGTTTTATCTGGATTTGCCGATAGACTAGGCGTGAGTGACCGAGGAAGAAATTTTGGCCTGATCTATTTTCCCATATCATTGTTTATCGCTGTGTTGCTCGGTTATTCACATACTATTGAACTCTTTGCTTGCGGTATCGGTATTATTACCATGGGATACGGTGATGGGTTAGCCGCTTTGATTGGAAAACGGTGGGGGAAAAGAATCCTTTTTGGCCATAAAACGGTTGCAGGAACAGTAACAATGTTTCTCGTTACCCTCTTAGTGGTGTGTGGATTTTCATACGGCTATGCAATTCCCATGCTGTGGAGTCCGCTGTGGTGGATCAGTGCGGTGGGAATAGCTCTCGGGGCATCGTTATTTGAAGCATATACCCCAAAAGGTCTGGATAATCTTTCCGTTCCGATCGGCACGATGCTGCTTGCACATGTGCTATTGGGGAGTGTATGACTGCCATGCTGACCGTAACCATAACGGCATTCCTCGTAAATAGTGTTATGGCAATTGCCGCCTGGCGTCTTAAGTGGCTTACCCGATCAGGTGCGATCACTGCCTGGTGTATCGGATTCATCGTTTTCCGATTTACCAGCGTCTTCGGATGGATTATCCTGATGCTTTTTTTTGTCACAGCAACGGTGCTTGGTTTGTTCAGTCGCCGCGTTATGGCGCATACGACAGTTTCTGATCTGCAAAAGAAAGGGGGAACCCGGGATTGGGTTCAGGTATTGGCAAACGGAGGAGTTGCAGGATTAGCTGCCCTCCTGTACGGGATCAGCTCGAGCCCTCATGCCTTGGTGATGTTCGGCGCTGCCCTGGCAGCGAGTACCTCCGATACGTGGGCAGGGGAAGCCGGTATTCTCAGTCGGAAACCTCCCGTTTCTATTCGTACGGGAAAGCCGGTGCCTCCGGGTATGTCAGGTGGAGTAAGTTTTCTGGGAACAGTCAGCAGTATGGTAGGGTCACTGATGATAGCACTTGCCTGGTATGGCGCTTTTGCCGTTTATCATGATGCTGCTTGGGTGTTTCTTGCTTCCATAATTGCCCTCGCGGGCATAGTCGGTTCCCTTGTTGATAGCCTTCTTGGCGCTACGGTACAGGGACATTATTGGGATTCCCAGAAGAAGCAGATTACCGAACATGAGATGCGTGATGGAAAGAAACTAGAACTCTGTCGGGGAATTCGATGGATCGACAATGACGTGGTTAATGTACTGAGTAATATCATTGCAACAGTATTGGCCTCCGGGCTAAGTTTGATCATAGTATAACGGAGCATGTTCATGAAGAAAGTGATTCTCATTCCCGATTCATTCAAAGGAACGATGAGTTCCACACACATCTGTTCCCTCATGGAGCAATCGATTTTGCACTATTATCCTGAGGCTACTGTGGTGTCCCTGCCCATTGCTGATGGGGGAGAGGGAAGTGTTGATGCCTTTCTTTCAGCTATTGGTGGCGAACGGGTGACCGTATCTGTCACCGGTCCTAATTTTACCCCTGTGGAAGCTTATTATGGCATTGTGAATGGGGATACAGCCGTTATAGAAATGGCCGCTGCGGCAGGGCTCCCTCTTGCACAAACAGATGGGCGTCCTGATCAACGTACTACGTATGGAGTGGGTGAATTGATGCTTCATGCAGCACATCGTGGCTGCCGTAAGATAATCGTGGGGCTGGGAGGAAGCGCAACAAACGACGGGGGAGTCGGGGCAGCAGCAGCTGCCGGAGTCCGTTTTTTCCGTGCTGACGGAGAATCGTTTATCCCTGTAGGACAAACGCTTTCGCAGATTGCTTCGATTGATAGGTCAACACGGGATCCCCTTCTTCATGATGTTGAAATCATCACGATGTGCGATATCGACAACCCGTTATACGGAGAACAGGGTGCTGCCTATGTATTTAGCCCACAAAAGGGGGCTGATGAAAAGATGGTTGCATTTCTTGACGGGCAATTGCGTTCTCTCAGCGCAATCATTGAGCAATCACTTGGCAAGGATGTCTCGCAGTTACCCGGTTCCGGTGCCGCTGGAGGCATGGGTGGTGGAATGGTGGCGTTCTTTGATGCTACCTTAAAGATGGGAATCGAGGTTGTGCTTGAAACGGTGCGATTCGATGAACAGCTTGTCGATACCGATATTGTCTTCAGTGGTGAAGGGCGAATTGATAGTCAAAGTCTGAGAGGAAAGGTCGTGATGGGGGTAGCAAAGAAGACACAGGCACATCAGATTCCGTTGATTGCCATTGTTGGTGATATTGCCGATCCTATTGAAGAAATCTATTCAGGTGGAGTTTCTGCGGTCTTCAGCATTAATCGCGTTGCCAAAGATTTTTCACAGATCATGCATCGTGCACCGCAGGATCTTGCTCGCACCATGGACAATGTAATGCGGTTTTTGCAGCTGACCGGCTTCTAGCCCCGGTTGTACCATCATTATCACCGATGATACACTTCATGGTCAGGAGCTGTATATGAACGGACTATTCGTAGGATTGACCACATTAGATATTATCCAGTATTACACCGGTACGTTTGGTCAGAATGATAAAATGGCGGCTGATGAGACGCTTGTCTCCACCGGGGGACCGGCTGCTAATGCTGCCGTGACTTTTTCTCTGCTTGGGGGAAATGCGCATCTCGTGACGGATATCGGAAATACGGAACTCTCTTCAGTTATTGATCAGGAATTATCGCGTTATCATGTCATGCATGAGAGGGAAACGGAAACAGGTGATCGCCATCCGATAACCGCATCGGTATTGGTAAATACCCGTACAGGAGATCGTGCGGTAGCAGGGCAAAAACCGCAGCATTCATTTCTGTCAGGACCGTTTCGCTCTCCTGAGTTTCATGTGGATGTGGTTCTCTCCGATACCTATTATATGCCGGTTGCCTTACCGTATCTTCAGTGGGCGACAGAGCAGGGAATACCCACCGTCCTGGACGGAGGGAGCTGGAAATCCGGACTCGATCAATTACTCCCATGGATTCGTTATCCCCTTTGTTCCGAACGATTCTTCCCTCCTGGATGTACCTCTCATGAACAGACGGCACGCTATTTATTCCAATGGGAGAACATTGATGCAGTTGCCATCACACGAGGCGAGCGTTCTATGCTGTTCTATCTCCCCGATGGATCGGTTGAACACCTGGATGTCACTTCTGTGGGAACGGTAGTTGATACGCTTGGTGCCGGTGACATCTTCCATGGAGCCTGCTGTTTTTATTTAGCCACAGGCGCTGATATCAGGGAGAGTATACAGTCTGCATCAGCAATAGCTGCCAGATCAGTCTGTTTTCGTGGTCCTCGTGCGGGAATTGTATAGGTTATCAAGATTCGATTTGTACCGTTTTTCTCTTTGGTTTCTTCTGCGAAAAACCACCTGAGAGTGATTGGTGCGGACAGGCAGCAATACAATCACCACATCGAATGCATGCACTGTTGTCCGGGTCCGTGTAGATGGGGATGTCAAGTTTACATACTTTCTGGCAGATTCCGCAGGAGGTGCAGCTTGTTGTATCTACCGTAATACGATACACAGAAACCCTATTGAACAACCCATATATTGCACCTAGGGGACAAACATACCGGCAGAATGGTCGATACAGGAACAGTGAGGTAATAATGGTCACCGCAAGAATGGTATTCTTCCAAGCGAAGAGCCATCCGACAGCACTGCGTAATCCGCTATTTCCCGCGAGCAGGACCAGCCCGGACAGAGTTCCGGATGGACAGATCCACGAGCAGAAGTAGGGACTTCCCTGGCCGGTGAAGTCAACAAGATAGAGCGGCAGCAACAATACGAAGACAATCAGTACCAGGTACCGAACTTTAGCAAGATGTTTCTCTCCCGGTAGTTTTCTCAGTTTCTTTGGGAAGGGGATACGATACAGAAGATCCTGAAACCAGCCAAAAGGACACAGCCATCCACAGACAAAACGTCCCAGCATTGCCCCGACAGTTACGAGAAATCCCCCAACATACCAGGAGAAAAAGGTCCCTTTTCCACCGATTACAGCCTGGAGAGATCCAATCGGACAGGATCCGAGAGCTCCCGGGCATGCATAGCAGTTCAACCCCGGAACGCAAACAGATTTTGCTCCTCCCTGATAAATCTTTCCTTCAAGAAATCCGGTGATATAAGCATTTGAAATCAATGCAACGAGGAATTGAACAAGCGTACGACGCCGATCATGTTGGGTTCGTCTCTGTTTACCCAAGGCCGATACACTCCAGGCATACGAGGGTTGCTTTCTGCAGTACTGTCCGTACTTCGCCGTTCATCACCCCGATCACCATAGCGACCACTCCCACCACAATGAGCAGTATTCCTACTCGTCTACCAATGCCAGTGTTTTGTCGATTATCGCTATCCATCCTGCTTTATCCTTAGCTCCATATACTGTTTCTCCCACAATAGTCCCCCTGCTGTCAACAAAAAAGGTTTCTGGAACTACCTGAACCTCTTTGAGACGCAGGTTGTAGAGATCTTCTGAAGGAACAAGGTGTGTATAATCCGCTCCTGTCTCTGAAATGATATAACGTGCAGTGGCTACACTCTGGGATAGTGCCTGCTGAGTGGAAAAGTCGATATCATTGACGATACCGATGATCTGTACCCCCTGCTGTGCATATGTTTCGGACAGTTCAGCAAGAATCGGCATTTCGTGCAGGCATGGCGGACAATAGGTCGCCCAGACGTTGACCATGGTCAATCGGTAAGGAGCAAACAGGCTCTGGTCCACCTCTTCACCGTTGAGATCAAGTGACCAGAATTCATATAACCCTTTTGGTTCTGCTGTTTCAGCTGATCCGGCTGCTCCGATTACACTCAATACTAACGATAGGATAGTGATAACGAGGATTATTCGTTTCCCGGGAGTCTTCATCAGATACCTCACATATAATTGATATATCAGTTACCATACCAATGAGTGAGCCACCTTGGCAAGCTGTCAGACTAACTCCGGTGATTCAGAAGTTGCGATTTCAAGCGATGCTGAAGACTTCTTTTCAGAGAGGTAGAGACCGGCAAGAATGAGAAGGCATCCGGAAACTGCCATAAACGTAACCGGTTCTTTAAGTACTATTGCAGCGGTAATGAGAGAAACAAGTGGGGTAAGATAGATGTAGGCACTGGTTCGGAATACCCCAAGGATTCTGACGGCATGGTTCCAACTGACAAAACATGCAGCGCTGGCAATGAAACCGAGAAAGAGCAGCAATAGGATATGAAGGAGGGTAAAATCCTGCCAACTAAGTGCAACATCTCCCGTGAATGCAGATGGGAGCATGAAGAGCAATCCATAGAAAAATATTTTCTTCGTATAGGTGATTACGCCGTACCTGTCGGTATCTATCTTCTTCAGGATGATAGAATAGAGAGCCCACCCCAGTGTTGAGCCCAGAGCTAATAGATCACCTTTGAGTGAAACAGCTATACGAACAGTACCGTTAAACATAACGAACACCACCCCGATAGATGCAACCAGGAAACCCACGATCAGACGCAGATGAATAGGCTCATCCTTGAGAAAGAGGGGAGCCAGCAACGCTGTGGTAAGCGGTGCAATAGAAACCAGGATTCCCACATTCGATGCATAGGTCATGGTCAGTGCTACATTCTCCAGTAGATAGTACATAACCACACCGGTGAGACCAGCTCCAATGAAAAGCAACTCCTGCTTCCAGGAAAAAGGAATCGGTTTTCGTTTGGTGTGTAGCAAGTGATCAAGGACCGTGAGCGCAAAAAGGCCCATGATAAAACGGATGAGCAGGATCTCTATCGGGGTAAAGACAGAAAGGAGGATTTTTGTTGCAATAAAAGTGGTACCCCAGACGATGATGGTCATCAAGGCTGCACCATGGGCGATAGTTCTACTGGTATTCATGGCGAGACTCTGACATGGAAGTAAAAAAATGTATAGATGAGGGCAGTTGTCTTCAGGTGCATTTTTTTGTATTTTATTGTTGCTGTTCTGAATTTTTATTTGTATGTTACATATCGGTGAAGGGACTAGATTGTCTCGAATTCACCTGCGCCTGATTTCAGGCAGTAATAGAACAAAGAATTACACATATAAAGTGAGGGGTACACTATGGCAAAACAGCTACAGTTCAATGAAGACGCTCGCAAAGCGTTGGTCGTTGGTGTCGAGAAGCTTTCTCGTGCCGTAAAAGTAACACTCGGACCGAAAGGCCGAAATGTACTGATTGATAAAAAGTTCGGTGCACCGACGGTGACCAAAGATGGAGTCTCGGTAGCCCGGGAAATTGAATTGGAAGATCCGTTTGAAAACATGGGAGCTCAGCTGCTGAAAGAGGTAGCTACCAAAACAAACGATGTTGCCGGAGACGGAACCACCACAGCGACTGTATTGGCCTATTCAATTACCAAAGAGGGGATGAAAAGTGTTGCTGCCGGTGTCAATCCCATGGGCATCAGAAGAGGCATCGATAAGGCTGTTGATGATACGATCAAGGAGCTGAAAAGACAGGCAAAAATCATTAAGGACAAAGAGGAGCTGGCTCAGGTTGCTTCGATTAGTGCAAACAATGATCGTGAGATTGGTGATGAAATTGCCAACGCCATGGAGAAAGTCGGTAAAGATGGAGTTATCACCGTGGAAGAGTCCAAGACAATTGAGACTACCACCGACTTTGTGGAAGGTATGCAGTTTGATCGCGGGTATCTTTCTCCGTATTTTGCTACCAATCGGGATACCATGGTTTCCATTCTCGAGGATCCGTACATCCTGATCTACGACAAGAAGATCTCCAACATGAAGGATTTGCTTCCCATTCTTGAGAAAGTTGCTCAGGCAGGAAAGCCGATTCTGATCATTGCAGAGGATGTTGATGGAGAGGCTTTGGCAACCCTTATCGTCAATACGATCCGTGGAACTTTGAACGCTGTTGCAGTCAAGGCTCCTGGGTTTGGTGACCGACGAAAGGCAATGCTCGAAGATATCGCCATCCTCACCGGCGGTCAGGTAATTTCGGAAGAGATCGGATTGAAGCTTGAAAATACTGATATTACTCAGCTTGGCCGGGCAAAAACGGTAAAGGTTGAGAAAGATAACACTACCATTATCAACGGTGCCGGCAAACAGGCTGATATCAAGGATCGCATCAGCCAGATCAAGGTGCAGATTCAGGATACCACCAGCGATTATGATCGAGAGAAATTGCAGGAACGCCTGGCAAAACTTGCCGGTGGTGTTGCGGTCATTAACGTTGGAGCTGCTACAGAAGTTGAACTTAAGGAGAAGAAGCACCGGGTTGAAGATGCCCTTTCTGCTACTCGAGCTGCTATTGAAGAAGGAGTCATCGCTGGTGGTGGTGTTGCTCTGATTCAGGCTGCAAAGGCTCTCGAAGCAAAGAATCTTACTGGACTTTCCGAAGAAGAAGTGATCGGATATAAGATCGTTCGCAGAGCACTTGAAGAGCCGATCCGTCAAATTGCGGAGAATGCCGGTCTTGATGGATCCATCATCGCTGAAAAAGCAAAGCATGAAAAAGCTGAAAGCGGTTTTGATGCAGCAAAGATGGAATGGGTAGATATGTTCAAAGCGGGAATCACCGACCCCGCAAAGGTAACCAGAAGTGCACTCCAGAATGCTGCTTCGATCGCAGCTCTGATTCTTACCACCGAATGTTCTATCACTGACTTGCCGTCAGAAGAACCAGCACCTCCTGCAGGAGGCGGTATGGGTGGTATGGGCGGTATGATGTAAGTCCGTCGATACACGAGAGACGCTAACTGGATCCCGGGGTTTCTCGGGATCCTTTTTCTATGTGCTATGAACAGTTATATATAGCACGAGAGGAAAGAGTATCAAACTTGACTACCGTTAGGGTAACATGGTACGTTAAGCGGTACGAAAATTTTCAAACCCTATAGAGAGGTTATACGAGTATGAATGCATTGCTGACGACCATGGGAACTCAGGGCACTGCGACCAGTGCATCCGGTGGGTCCATGACAACAACCTTTATCACGTTTGGGCTTATCATCCTGATTTTCTATTTCCTGATTATCAGACCACAGAAGAAACGGGACAAAGAGACCAAAAACATGTTGGCTTCCATGAAAAAAGGCGACAAAGTGGTCTCCATCGGAGGAATCCGCGGAACCGTAGTTATGGTCAAAGAAGCCACAGTGGTAATAAAAGTGGATGACAATACCCGATTGGAATTCTCCAAGAATGCTATCGCCCAGATTCTCGACAGAAAGGCAGATGGAGCAACTTCTGCTAAGGCACAGAAATCTGAAGCCAAGAAAGAGACGGTCGAAGCTCCTGCCAAGAAGAAGAAGGGCGCTGCTAAATCTGCTAAAGCAGAACCAGTGGAAGATGCCGTAGTAGTTGAAGAATCTGCTGCTGATGAAGAGACAACCACAGAGAAAAAAGAGACCAAGTAAAGACATCGAAATCATACGGAGAGCATCATGAAAAAACGAGGGCGATTATTCATCGTTCTCCTGGTAGCGGTTATATGTGGAATTTTCCTCTATCCGACTGTTAAATGGTATGCATTTGTACCTCAGGAGACTAAGGATCTTGCGACTGGCTCTATGATCCAGATTCGGGAGTTTGCACAGGGAAGGGCAACACGGGACTTGCGAGAGTTGAAGTCGCTTGTAGCCTCTGATGCATCGGCTGCACTGCCGGATGCATATCAGTTCCTTATTGCAGAAGCAAAAGATAATTATAAAGAAACAAAACGCGACACCCCACGGTCTTGGACCATTGAATCGGTATTCCGTGGATTTTCCAGTGAGCAGGATCTATTTGATACCTTGGAAAACCATTATCGTACCGAGCTGCTTGATATCAAGACACTCAGTGCAAAAGTACTCCAGCTGGGTCTTGATCTCCGTGGTGGTATGAGCATCCTGTTGGAAGCAGATGTGGAAGCCTATGAAACAAAAAATGGTACACAGCTCTCTTCCGCACAGATTACTGGATTGATTCAGGAAGATATTGCCATTCTCAATGAACGAATCGATCAGTTTGGTGTTACAGAACCGAATATCCGACTTCAGGGTTCCGATCAGATCCTTATCGAGATTCCTGGTGCTGCAGATCCGGAACGGGTGAATTCGTTCCTTCGCGGTAAGGGTTCCTTGACGTTCCAGATTGTCGATGATGAACTTACTGATGAATTGAATACGTTCTATACCGAAAATCCCGGTGAAGTCTTTACCGATAGCGGTCAGATTAAACAGCCGGAGTTCCTCCCCGCAGGTAAGGTTGCTACCGCCTATTATGAAAATGATGCATATGGACTCGATCAGTTATCCCGGTTCGTAGTGTTGAATGAAGAAATCGGTCTTGATGGTATCCACATTGCCAATGCGGTAGTTGGAACAAATCCGGTTACCGGGCAACCTACCGTCAATTTCGAACTCGATGGGACTGGTGGCGAGCTGTTTTATAAACTGACTTCGACCCACACCGGTGAGTTGATGGCGGTGGTACAGGATGGCAAGGTTAAAGCTATGGCCACCATTACCGAACCGATCCGTAATAATGTCCAGATTACTGGATTTGGCCTGGAAGAAGCTCAGGATCTCTCAGTAGTACTGAAAACTGCAGCATTACCCATTGAACTGATTGTAGTCAGTCAGCAGGGAGTCGGTGCATCTCTTGGTGAAGATACCGTTCAGGCAGGGCTTATTGCCATCTTAATCGGACTGGTTCTCGTATTTGCTTTCATGGTTGTTATTTATAAAGGAAGTGGATTGTTCGCTGATGTGGCACTTCTCTTTAACCTGATTATTGTGCTTTCCGTCCTTTCTGCTTTCAATCTGACACTGACTCTGACGAGTATCGCCGGTCTCCTGCTTACCGTTGGTATGGCTGTTGATGCAAATGTTATTATCCTTGAACGAATTAAAGAAGAACTTGCCTACGGAAAAAGTGCAGAAGCAGCGGTGAAAGCCGGTTTTGCAAAGGCTTTCTGGACCATTATGGATGCAAACGTTACGACGATTATTGCCGCATTAATACTTAGTCAGCTTGGTTCTGGAGCTATCAAAGGCTTTGCCAATACTCTGGCCGTCGGTATTGTTAGCTCAATGTTCAACGCCCTCTTTGTGGTTAAGTTGATGTACGACGCAGTTCTCTCCGGGAAGCATCCTCGGCTGAGCATCAGTTGGAGGAGGAAATAGTCATGGCAAAGAAGATTTATCCAATTACTAAATTTCGTTTCATTGCAGTAGCAGTGTCTATTCTTCTGCTCGTTGTGGGAATTGTTTCCTACATTGCCTTTGGCGGGTTTAATCTGGGGATCGATTTCCAGAGTGGGTTCAGTCAGCGGGTGCAGATAGCTCCTGCAGCTGTTGAGTTTGCCTATGAAGGATCTGATACCGTTACGCTTAATGTATCTGGTGGTGTTGTTACGCTGGTAGTCCGGGATGATTCAGGATCAACTTACTACGAGTATACCCCGGCAGCCTACCCAACGGTAGGCGATCTGGCAGCGGCTGTTTCTTCTGAAATTCCTCAGGTGACAGTGCGGGCATTGGAAGCTTCCCGTGCAACCGGAACTTTGATCACGGGATTTGGTCTTCCTGCAACACTCTCTGCAGAACCATTTATCCTCAACAGTGCCAATACTGATGCTGCAACGGCTGTATCAATTGATGCAGTTCGTGATGCTCTTGGTGATGGAGCCCAGGTCCAGGTAGTGGGTGATGAGTATCGGCAGGTATTCCAGCTGCGGTTAGCAAATGATGACAACCTGTTGGAGGGAGAGCTTGCTGACCAGGTAGAAGGTGCTTTGCAGACTGCCTTTGGTGAGGATGCTGTGGTAGTACTCCAGTCCGATTTTGTCGGGCCGAAGTATTCATCAACTCTGGTTTCCGGATCGATACTGATTGTCATCGTCTCCATCGCACTGATTCTGCTGTACATCTGGTTCCGATTCAAACTCGCATACGCACTTGCTGCTATTGTTACCCTCATTCATGATACGTTCCTGCTTATCGGATTTATTGCTCTTTTCCGTCTGGAGGTTTCGAGTACCACGATTGCAGCCTTGCTCACGATCATTGGATACTCACTGAATAACGTAATCGTTATCTTTGACCGAATCAGAGAGAATCGTCCGATATTGAAAGATCTTGCCATGCCTCAGCTCATCGATACCAGTGTATCTCAGTCACTTTCGAGAACGATGTTCTCTTCCTTGACTACTGCATTGGCAATTCTTCCTTTGGCAATTCTCGCTTCGGGAGCCATTCAGCTCTTTGCCATTGAAATGGTGTTTGGTATCGTGGTAGGAGCCTATTCCTGTAACTTCCTTGCTCCGTCTCTCCTGTTGTGGATTACGAGCAAAAAGCAGAAGAAACACGCTGTTGTGGCTGAAGCTCCGACACCTCAACCTGAAGCAATTGCGGCAGAAAAACATGAAGTTGCAGAGGTGGAAATTCCTTCCGTCGAGCGCAAGCTGAAAGGCAAGCGCAAGCAGAAGAAATAATTTCGTGTTCTCACTTTTGCGTGATAACAAGTGATTCAGACCGCCTCGCAGCAACATCTGCGGTGGCGGTCTGCTGTATTATGGAGGGATTATGATACTGGAAAAATCGGCCATTATGGGATATTGCAATGGAGTAGCTCATGTAATTAATCTCGCGCATGAGTGTATCCGTCTTGCGAAAGAAGCTGATCTGCCTGCCTATTCCATTGGATGGTTTATTCATAACCCAACAGTTGTCGAACATTTCTCCCGGGCTGGGATGCGTCACATTGAGTTCCCTGAAGAAGGAACACCGGGAATTGCTCTTATTCGTGCGCATGGGATCGGCGATCCACTCCGAGACCGATTTGAACGTGCGGGGTACCAGCTTATCGATGGAACCTGTGGTAACGTCGCTTATTCGCAGCGGATGATCAGAAATAGTGATCCTTCCTATCATGTGGTGCTTGCAGGTCTCGCTGATCATAGTGAAGTGAAGGCTCTATCGCATGTATGGAATGCACAGAAAGAGATCATTCCGGTTTCAATCGTGGAGCATGAGCGAATGGTTGATGAGTTGCCCTCGTTCGGTGAAGATACAGTGCTCCTCATGGCTCAGACAACCTTTCCTTCGGTTACCTATGAAAATATTATTCAGCGGATGCAGCAGCGGTTTGGTGATCGTCTCAAGATGGGAAACCGGTTGTGTCCTATTACCTCTCGCCGGCATGAAGCAATAAATCAGTTGTGCGATAAGGTTGATGCGGTTATTGTAATAGGAGGAAAAATGAGTGCGAATACGGCTTCTCTGGCGCGTCTGGTAGAACGACGGGGACTTCCTGTTTGGCATATTGAGCGGGCCCAAGAAATCCCGCATGAAATTTATCAGTTCGACCGAGTTGGAATTACTGCGGGAACCTCTACCCCTCCGGAGGATATAGATGCCGTGTATGAAGCACTTAAGGCGGGAAGCGTATGACTGATGTTAGCCGACGATACTGTTCGTCAGAAGAGACGCTGCAGCGGATGCAGGAGAAACAGGCCTTCATCTGTGATATGGATGGAGTTATTTATCATGGGAATCGGTTGTTGCCAGGGGTGAAGCCCTTCATTGAGTGGTTGAAACAGACCGGTCGACATTTTCTGTTCCTTACCAATTCAAGTGAGCGCTCTCCAGTAGAATTGAAGCAAAAAATGAAACGACTTGGTATTGACCTTGAGACAGATCATTTTTACACTTCAGCCTTGGCAACAGCGGGGTTTCTCGCATCGCAGGTTCCCGGCGGTACAGCTTATGTTATCGGAGAGGCAGGACTCATCAATGCCTTGTATGAGGTCGGGTATTCTATGAATGATGTCAATCCCGATTATGTTGTGGTGGGTGAGTCCAAAACCTACAATTATGAAACAGTCATTCGGGCGGCAAATCTGGTGCGTAACGGAGCTCGACTCATCGGTACCAATCCGGATATGACCGGGCCGCTTGAAGAGGGAATTGTCCCTGCAACGGGAGCGCTTATTTTGCCTATTGCAAAGACTGCAGGGGTTGAACCGTATTTTGTTGGTAAACCAAATCCGGTTATGATGCGCCAGGCATTGAATCGACTTCAGTGTAAGAGGGAAGAGACTGCTATTATTGGTGATCGCATGGATACTGATATCGTCAGTGGTATCGAAAGTGGTATTGATCCGATCCTAGTGCTCTCTGGAGTATCCGATAAAGAGACTCCGGGGAGATTCGCTTATCGTCCACAGCTGGTACTTGATTCGGTCGGAACGTTGGTTCCAGACCCACAGAACAATGATTAGGAGGAGCTGATGATTTCCATTCCGACCATTAAACGATTCCCTTCATATCTACGTCTTTTACGTCAGTATCGTGCAGAGGGGCAACAGTGGATTTCTGCTACCATCCTTGCCGGAGAATTGGGGCTCACCCCGATTCAGGTTCGCAAGGATATGGCTGGGACCGGAGTTGAAGGAAAACCGAAGGTGGGTTTTGAAATTGATGCCCTGATTGCTGCCATCGTTCAGAATCTCGGATGGGATACTGCTACTGAAGCTATTCTTATCGGAGCTGGTCACCTTGGAGTGGCTCTTTCCCGGTATGAGGGATTTGCCAGCTATGGATTGAGCATAGTAGCGGTCTTTGACAGTGATCCAGAAAAATTTGGGAGACCTATCGGAAAGACCATTGTCTATCCCATGAGCGAACTCAAAGATTTTGTCACATCTCGCGGGATTACCATTGCTGTCATTACGGTTCCGAGCGAAGCGGCGCAGGAGGTGGCAGATACCCTCGTTGATGCCGGAATAAAGGCCATCTGGAATTTTGCCCCGAAAGATCTCCGCCTTCCTGCACAGGTGGTATTACAGCGTACTGATCTTGCAACAAGTTTTGCCGTGCTCTCTGCAAAATGCAAGCGATTATTTGAGCAATGTTGAGAAAAATGTGAATTAAATAATATTATTAAATGTTTTATTCACAATAAAAACAGAAAATTGCCCTTTTTAGCTAAAGAATAATTCTCCCGGTAATATTAATTGACATTCAATCGATAATTTATTATCCTTTGCGCATGGACGTAATTGAAGTTGATTTGTGTATGGGAAGTTCGTGTTTTGCCCGCGGGAATGCTCAGGCTCTTGAATACCTTGAAGCCGCTATTGCTGATCAAGGTCTTGAAAATCGTGTTCGACTCTCCGGGCATCTCTGTCTCGAAACCTGTTCTGGTGGACCAAACATCCGCATCGGTGGGACTACCCATCATCAAGTAAATCCTGAAACAGTTCTTGCTCTGCTTAATGATGCCTTAGAAGAACAGGAGAAGCTTAATGGGTAACGGAAATCCTCATCGCTATCCCATTTATACTGAATTCACTGAATGCCGAGATTGCTATAAGTGTGTACGCGCCTGTCCGGTGAAATCAATCCAGGTCAGAGAGGCTCGGGCTGTGGTGGTACGGGATCGCTGTATTTCTTGTGGGCGTTGTGTCGATATCTGTCCAGCTCAAGCAAAGAAGATCCGAAACGATATCTCTGCAGCAGCAGCTCTCATTCAGAATCGGCGAAGAGTCATCGTTTCTCTTGCCCCATCTTTTTCTGCCGAATTCTCAGAAAACCCTGAGGCTCTCCTTATGGGATTGAGAAAACTTGGCTTCAGTGATATTTCTGAAACAGCTATCGGAGCTACGCTTGTTTCTGCTGCGATTGATGAGCAGATACGCAGCACTGGCAGTTGTTCTTGGATTTCAACTGCTTGTCCGTCAGTGGTTGAGTTGATTCATCGGTATTATCCTGAACTGATTGATCAGTTGGCCCCAATTCCATCTCCCCTGCAGTGCCACAGTGCTTATTTGCGAGAACTCTATGGCCAAGACATCGGCATTGTCTTTATTGGGCCTTGTATTGCCAAAAAGGTAGAAGCCGATCAGAGTCCAGGTTATCCCGATGTTGCCCTTACATTTCGTGAATTACGCTCTTGGTTTTCTGATACACACATAGATCTTACTAAGCTACCGTCATCAGGAGCAGAAATGGTACCAATGATTCCCTTCCCTGCAGGAGAAAGTACCCTGTATCCGATTGAAGGCGGTATGGTCTCTTCTTTTGCCATTGGGAAAAAGATCTTCCAAGATCAGGCTATATCGGTTTCGGGAGTCCCTTATGTTATGGAAGCGTTAGCCGATTTGTGTACTCATCATGAACAGCGTTTGCCTTTTCTTGAATTACTCAACTGTGAAGGAGGGTGTATTAACGGTCCTGGTACTTCCAGTTTTCGATCCTGTGCAGTAAGTAAGGCAACCGCCTCCCGTTTTACAAAGAATCGTCTGGATTCTGATCAGAAAAATTTTGAGGCTCCCTTGGACTATGTAAAGAAAATGCTGAACCAGGGGTATGGTCTATTAAAGATGCAAGATTTCACCATAGTAATGCCTGTGCAGAAACTTAGGTATCAGCAAAGTCACATCACAGAGCAGGCAATCGCGCAAGCTCTGAAAGATTTGGGGAAAACCTCTCGGGGTGACGAGTTAAACTGTGGGGGTTGTGGGTACAATACCTGTCGTGATATGGCGATTGCCTGTCTTGAAGGGATGGCAGAACCAGAGATGTGTGTGACCAAGATGCGTAAGCTTGCTCAAAGCAAAATCGACGTACTATTACAGACTTTGCCGATGGGCGTGGTCATTGTAGATCGGAATCTCAAGATAGCCGATTGCAATAGTGCCTTCCTGACTCTGTTTACCGATCTTGATGGAGATCTTAGCGCTGTAGCTGTTGAACGGGTAGTGGGGTTGCCACTGAAACGGTTTGTTCCTTTTCATGGAGAATTCAGCCAGCAATTTGATCGGATTGATGTTCCCGGGCAGTATAGACTTCATTACCAGAAAAAAGTGCTTAAAGTGACCTTTTTTACTATCGAAAGTCATCGTTTAGTAGGAGCAATGTTTCAAGATATTACCACTCCCACGGTACGTCGAGAGACAGTGGTGAAGAAGGCTGATGCCGTAATTCAGAAAAGTCTTGAGACTGTCCAGCAGATTGCTTCTCTGCTGGGAGAAAATGCTGCTGAAACAGAAATTATGCTGAATTCGCTGATTGATGCGTTCCAAGTGCCAAACGGGGATACCGGCGATGGGTTTCTTCCTGATCGAGATGAAAGGATCTGAAGATGAATGATATCTTTATTGATGTAGATTATCATCAGATGTACAAATCAGGACAGAAGATTGGAGGGGATGTATTTCTTCAATCCAAGCACGCTCGGTCAAATCAGATTGTTTGTACCCTCTCCGATGGCCTTGGTAGTGGAGTTAAGGCTAATGTTCTGGCGAATCTTACCGCTCACATGGCGCATAAACTCTCATTCAGCCCAATGCATATCACGAAGTCAGCAAAAATCATTATGAATACCCTGCCGGTGTGCAGTGAACGTAAAATCAGTTACTCAACGTTCACCATTGCGGATATTCGATGTGATAATCCACATGAGATTACTGCGCAGCTCATAGAGTATGATAATCCGCCGGTCTTGCATTTCTGCGGCTCTGTGCAGCGAACTATCGGTGTAAAGCGTATTAATCTTGATCGGGAAGGGGCCTACAAAGAAGAAGTTGTTCGTCAATCGTCGCTAGCACTTGATATGGGCGATCGGTTGATCATGTTCACTGATGGGGTGACACAATCGGGGATGGGGAAAACCTTCCCTCTTGGGTGGCGCCATACAGGAGTAGCGAAATATATTTCCGATTTGATCGAACATAATCCTGACATCTCTTCACGTGAGTTGTCAGCAGCAATTATACGAAAGGCAGTCACCTTCGATGCATTTTCTGCGAAAGACGATATTACGTGTGCCGTGGTCTACGTACGGCGACCGAGAAGAACTTTGGTCGTCACCGGTCCTCCGTTTACCCGAGATAATGATGAGTTGCTGATGCAGAAAGTGCGAGATTTTGACGGGAAAAAGATCATTTCCGGGGGGACTACTGCACAGATCATTTCCCGGCTTACGGGTAAGAAGGTATCAGTTGATCTCTCTTCCTGGTCTGTTGGTGTACCACCGGTATCAAAGATGGATGGAATTGATCTTGTTACTGAAGGAATGCTTACCCTTGCAAAGGTTGCCACAGCACTGGAGCAGAAGATTCCGGTAAATACGATGGGCAATGATGCAGTACGGAGATTTGTCTCACTCATGCTCGATAGTGATCAAGTATCTTTTATTGTCGGAACTAAAATTAATGAAGCACATCAAGATCCCAATATACCGGTAGAGATCGGTATTAGACGTACCATTGTTGGTCGGATAAGGAACGCATTAGAACAACAGTTTCTTAAGGAAACGGTATTGGAATATTTATGATGAAGAGAAAATATCTGGAGGAAGGAAATGGTGCATAAGAAAGTGGTCGTGAAAATTTGTGTAGGAACGGCCTGTTTTGTTCAAGGTGGAGCAGATTTGTTATTGTATGAAGATTTTCTCGATCCGGATCTTCTTTCTATGTGTGAGATTGAAGGATCTTCCTGCATCGGAAGGTGTAAACTTGATGATTTTGAAGGAAAGGCTCCCTTTGTGGAAATTGATGGAACGGTATTTGGGCAGATGACGCCGAAACGGTTGATACAACTGATCAGGGAGGCTGTGAATGCTGGAAATAAATAATCAATACACTGTCATAAAGCGTAAGATTGATACTGAAGTATTAAAAGCCTTCTTTACCGGTAGATTGGAAGAGTCTGTAGACAGGCTTCCTATTAAGATTATTCCGAGAGATCGTGATCCAAATCGGTGTTGTGTATACAAGGAAAGAGCTATGGTTCGTTACCGTATTATGGCTCTTTTGGGAGTGGATATTGAACAGGAAGACGATGATTATCGAAGTCTTGCTTCATATGTGAAGCAGTCTTGGGAATCTCCTATGCCGGTATTTCCTACGCTCACCACAATTGCTCCTGGCTGCAGTAGCTGTCCTGATGAGCAGTATCGGATAACCGATTCTTGCCGAGGCTGTTTTGCACGTCCCTGTATTGCTAATTGTCCCAAGGAAGCGATCCGTTTTGTGAATGGGAGAGCTTTCATTGATGATCAACGGTGTATCAAGTGTGGAAAATGTCTTGATGTATGTCCATTTCATGCGGTGATACAAGTACCGGTTCCCTGTGAGCAGGCCTGTCCGGTTGATGCAATTCATAAGAATGATCAGGGATTTGTGGAAATTGATCGGGAAAAATGTATCAACTGTGGTCACTGTTCTCGCTCCTGTCCATTTGGAGCCATTGTAGAACGAAGCTCTTTACTGCAAGTAGCAGATATGCTGAAAGGAGAACAGGAAGTAGTCGCCATGATCGCTCCAGCAATTGAGGGACAATTCCCCGGATCATTGAATCAGATTATCTCAGGCTTGAAAGCTGTGGGGTTTTCCGAGGTTGTGGAAGTTGCTGAGGGAGCCCAAATCACCGCATCCCATGAAGCGCATGAAATAGGTGAACGTGTTGAATCAGGTCTCCCGTTCATGACCACAAGCTGTTGCCCTGCCTATATGCAATTGGTCGACAAGCATGTTACAACCCTTTCTGATTATCGATCGCAAGCCCGTTCTCCCATGGTATATACTGCTGAGCTCTGCTCAGATCGATATCCACAAGCAAAATTGGTCTTTATCGGCCCTTGTCTGGCAAAAAAAGTTGAAGCTGCCAGTATCCCGGAAATCTCATCAGTGATTACTTTTACCGAGCTTGCTTCACTCTTTGTTGCCCGAGATATTGACATTCGGGAGATGCCAGAGGATCCCATGGTATCACCCGAACAGATCTTCAGTGACTGCAGGGAGTTTGCGGTTACTCAGGGTGTAGCAAATTCAGTACTGCGCCGTTGTGATGTTCCGATACAGACCATGCATATCAACGGTATTGATCGAAAAACCATTCGTATCATGAAAACTTGGACTAGAAAAAGTCCCGATGCGCAACTCGTTGAAGTCATGTGTTGCGAAGGAGGGTGTCTTGCTGGTCCCGGTGTATTGGTAAATCCAAAGATTGCCCACCGCTTGCGTCAAGGCGTTGATGTGGCTACAGTGGGAACGCGACCAATCGTGGGGAGGGGTAAACATGTTCAAGCCGCTGGAGACTGAAGGGGCAGACCTGATTACATATGAGGAAGTGCTGCAACAGCTCAAATCTCTGATTGTCGAATCAGATACTACGTTTTTAGGAAGAATTGCATCGCTTGCAAATGCAAGTGCGCTTCTTGCACATTATCTGCAGGATATCAACTGGATCGGCTTTTACCTCGTCTCATCACAACAGGAAAAACAAACGCTGGTCCTTGGACCATTCCAAGGGTCTGTGGCCTGTGTCTCTATCGAAAGAGGTGCCGGGGTCTGCGGGACTGCATGGAAATATCAGAAGACACAAGTTGTTGCCGATGTGTTGCAGTTTCCCGGTCATATTGCCTGTGATGCAGCTAGTAGAAGCGAAGTCGTGGTTCCTTTGATGTCACACGGGACGGTTGTCGGAGTTCTTGATGTCGACAGTCCGATCATTGACCGTTTTACCCTGGATGAGGTGACCTTCCTGGAACAGGCTGCACATATTATCAGCAGAATATTTCCCGCCTGATCATGTGCGGGAAAATCATTCTTCTCGCTTGACATAACGCTAAATCATACACACTATTAACTCAGTGGTGACGACGGAGACGAGTAATCGATCAGTATGGTCTGTGAGAGGACGTCCTTCTGTTTTTGCAGTTGGGTGTGAGACGTCTGGCGTGCTTCGATGAAAACCCCTCCCGAGCCGCAGGTCGAACGGTATGATGGATCATCATCCCTGTAGACCTGCCGTTTACCTGTACGTAACAGGCGCAATGAGCGTCTGCAGTAGTGTGTAAGAGGTACTGCAGGAAGTAAGGTGGAACCGCGGAAACATGGCCTTCATGTTCTCGTCCTTACCGGTGGTGGTGTATGTATGTGCATCCCCTGTAAGGATGAGTATGTGGGGGCTTTTATATTTTAAAATAGCCGGTGTTTTGGCACAAGAGGAGTAGATATGGCACATAAAGAAGCTGTAGATGGAAAATTGGAACGGATACGGCACTCATTTTCTCACGTGATGGCAGAGGCGGTACTGCAAATGTTCCCTCAGGCCCAGATTGCAATCGGTCCTGCGATTGATCATGGATTTTATTATGATTTTGAGCTTCCCCGTGCTCTGAATGAAGACGATTTGAGTGAAATCACTGATCGGATGAAGCAGATCATCAAAGATGACAAGGAGTTCAAGCGGATTGTGGTCTCTCGCGATGAGGCAAAGAGTATGTTTGCCGATCAGGTCTATAAACAGGAACTCATCGATGCAATCCCTGCTGATCAGGAGGTCTCGTTATATAATCAGGGAGGGTTCACTGATCTCTGTAGAGGTCCGCATGTTGATTCCACCCGGGAACTGAATCCTGAAGCTTTCAAGTTGTTGAACATTGCAGGAGCATACTGGCGTGGCAAAGAGACCAATCCTATGCTCACCCGTATTTATGCAACGGCATGGAGTAATCCGAAAGAATTACGCCTCTATCTGAAGAAGCTTGAAGAGATTGAGAAGCGGGATCACCGTCGTTTAGGTAAAGAACTTGACCTGTTCAGTTTTCACGAAGAGGCTGGCCCTGGTCTTGTGTACTGGCATCCACGTGGAGCGCGTATCCGGATGGCTATTGAAGATTTCTGGAAGCAGCAGCACTATGCCAATGGATATGAGATGGTGTATACACCGCATGTCGGAAAATCCTGGTTGTGGGAAACTTCCGGGCATCTTGGGTTCTACAAGGAGAGTATGTACTCTTCCATGGAGATGGATAACGCAGAGTATTATGCGAAACCCATGAACTGTCCCTTCCATATTATGATTTATAAGAACTCTAAGCATTCGTATCGTGAATTACCGTTTAGATGGGCAGAACTAGGTACGGTGTATCGGTATGAAAAGGCGGGAGCGCTGCATGGGCTGCTGCGAGTCCGTGGATTCACCCAGGATGATGCCCATATTTTCTGTACTCCTGATCAGATGGCCGGTGAAATTCGTGAAGTGTTACGATTTTCTCTTTTCATGCTGAGATCTTTCGGTTTTGAAGAGATTGAAGCCTATCTTTCCACACGGCCTGAAAAGAGCGTCGGTGAGCCGGAACGGTGGGATGCTGCGACAGAATCACTGCGGAAGGCAATTGAGGCGGAAGGCCTTGATTATGCATTGGATGAAGGAGGGGGTGCTTTCTACGGTCCGAAGATTGATCTTAAAATTAAGGATGCAATCGGGCGGGAATGGCAGCTTTCCACGATCCAGTTTGATTTCAATGAACCTGAACGATTCAATATGACGTTTGTGGATTCTGATGGTGTTGAGAAACGGCCGTACATGATCCACCGGGCGCTTCTTGGTTCTATTGAACGATTTTTCGGGGTCTTGCTGGAGCACTTTGCCGGAGCCTTCCCGTTGTGGCTTTCTCCTGAACAGATCTGTGTCATTCCGGTTTCCGAGGCCTTCAATGCCTATGCTCGGGAAGTGACCGATTATCTGAAGCAATCAGGGTTGCGTGTATCTCTTGACGATAGTACCGATCGGATGAATGCAAAAATTCGTAATGCGCAGAATCGAAAGGTTCCCCATATGCTGATACTTGGTGAACGAGAGCACGAGGGACGTGCCGTCTCGGTCCGATATCGTGATGGGAAGCAGGAAAATGGAATAGAGCTTTCTGCATATGCTGCTCTGGTACGCCAGCGCATAGATAATAAGACATCATTCTAGGGGGAGCGTATGAATCAGCAGGAAGCGATACGCTCTCTTGAAGCGATCGATCGGGAATATGTGTTGCTTTCCCATATCAGCGGCGTGTTGGTGTGGGATCAGGAGCAGGTTCCACCTGCGGGCGCTGAAGAACGGGCAACACAACTCGGATTACTCGACCGAAAGATGTATGAGCTCACTGCCAGTGATACGGTAGGTGAGATTCTTGATGCACTTGGGGCTTCCGATGTAGCAGAGGCAGGAGATCCCTCCCTTGATGAACGAACGGGTGCCCTGGTGCGACATTACTGGGAAAATTGGAACCGGCAGCGCAAACTTGATGCCGACTTCGTGCAACAGTTTTCCGAATTGACCGGTAGAGCTCATCAGATATGGGCACAGGCACGACAGGATGATGATTTTTCTCTGTATGAACCGACACTGTCCGAAATCATCGAACTGGTCCGACAGAAGGCACAGCGGTTTGGGTATACGGATGACCCGTACGATCCACTGCTTAATGTATTTGAACCGGGAACGACTACTGCTGAGGTTTCACAGGTTTTCTCGGCTATGCAGAAGGATATTCTTGAAGTACTCGAATATGTGCGTGAAGAACATGCAGCGATTGATGATTCCTTCCTCTCTCAGAGTTTCCCTCAGGATAAACAGGCTGCATTTGCCCATGATATCCTCGATGCCATGGGGTATGACTGGAATCGGGGTGTCAGCGGAATTGCCACCCACCCCTACAGTATCAGCCTTGGTTCTGATGATATTCGGATAACTACCCGGTATACGGAACCGCAGGTTACCAGTCCTTTGTTCTCTTCAATTCATGAGGCAGGGCATGCTCTGTATGAGATGGGAGCATCAAATGCACGTACGCGGGGAACGAGCCTGGCAAATGGAGCTTCCCTTGCCTTCCATGAAAGTCAGAGCAGACTATGGGAGAATATGGTGGGCAGAAGTAAAGCGTTCTGGTCACGATTCTATCCCCGATTGCAGCATCTTTTTCCCTTACAGCTTGACAAAGTCGATACTGAACAGTTTTATCGTGCGGTAAATCGCGTCAAACCTTCCTGCATCCGCGTGGATGCCGATGAAGTGACCTATGGATTGCATATCATCCTTCGATTCAATCTCGAACGACAACTGCTTACTGGACAGCTGGAAGTCTCCGATCTTCCTGATGCGTGGAATACGGCAATGGAGGTTCTGCTCGGCATTCGTCCCGAAAGTGACCGAACGGGGGTTCTTCAGGATATCCATTGGTCAATGGGTGAGTTGGGCTATTTCCCGACCTATGCTCTGGGGAATCTCTATGGTGCTCAGATTCTTGATACCATGCAGCAGGACCTGCCGGTGGATGAAGTTATCGGATCGGGAGATTTTTCTCCGATTCGTCAGTGGCTTACCGATCATATTCTTCAACACGGAGCAATCTATCGACCAAAAGATCTCTTGATAAAGGTCAGTGGTCATGCGTTGGATGCCCGACACTTCAGGGATTATCTGCAGAGAAAATATATAGGGGAGAATTAATATGAATGTACCGAACAAACTTACGATATCACGATTGGTGATGGCTCCGCTTTTCTTTGTGGTCTTTTTTCTGCCTGAGTGGTTTGGCCCATCGTTACGAACTGTCTCGGTAATTCTGATACTCGTGCTTTACGTGCTTACCGAACTTTCCGATCTGCTTGACGGTGTGATTGCCAGAAAGCACAATTTAGTGACCGATCTCGGGAAGGTTATGGACCCATTTGCCGACACCTTAAGCCGACTGACCTATTTCATCTGTTTCATCGGGGTTGGGATCATGCCGGTGTGGGCTTTTGCGCTTATTATGTGGCGTGAATTCTCCATTGTGTTTCTCCGTATGCTGATGATGGGTACAGGGACTGCAGTGGCTGCAAATATCTGGGGGAAGAGCAAGGCTGTGATGTATGCAGTCTCCGGCATTGCAGGGATTGCCTATGTAGCTGCCATGCGATTATCCGATTCTACCGACTGGATGATCTGGGCTGAGCCGATATTGTACGTCTTTTTTGCTCTTGCAGCCCTCGCTTCGGTCGCTTCCTTTGGTACCTATATTGCTGCGGTTTTCCGTGCGGGGTCCTTATCACATCTAAGCCGGTAAGCATGATTTGAGGGTTTTTGCAAGTTTTTTCTTAAATCTGTAAAAACCCCCTAGACGGATTTCCAGAAAACAGGTAGTATCCCCCTCGTTGCTCAGGCGAAACATCAACCGGTTTTCTGGAAGATGACGTCGGAAACAGACAAAAATCGGAAATACTGGAACGTGAGACTTGACACTACGATTTGAAATCTGTTATAACGTTCGAGCGCTCCAAGGAGAACTCCTTGGAACGCGAGCCTGAGTGCTTGGTTTTTTGACAGAGATATGAGAGAAGAGAAGGAAGGATATGCGTGAAGACGATTACCGTTAGGTTGTTGGTCTGAACGCAGAGCAACGAAAGTTGTTCAGGAAGTGTAAGGGCTTCCAAGTCAATTCACGAACGAAAGTGAAAGCTA
>CAYZXD010000004.1:0-99257 GCA_964482325.1 uncultured Spirochaetaceae bacterium
AGGAGAGATGTATGGGTGATTCTATAACCTACAAAATCTTGCGAGACCACCTGGTAGAGGGAGATCTCACTGTCGGAAAGGATATCGCAATACGGATCGATCAGACACTTACTCAGGATGCGACCGGTACCATGGCCTATCTGCAATTTGAATCCATGGGCCTTGATTCGGTGCAGAATGAACTTGCTGTCAGCTATGTGGACCATAACACCATACAGGTTGGCTTCGAAAATGCCGATGATCATCGATATTTACAGTCGGTAGCTGCTCGGTACGGGATAGTTTTCAGTCGACCGGGTAATGGGATTTGCCATCAGGTGCATCTTGAACGATTCGGCATTCCGGGGAAGACGCTCCTGGGAAGCGATTCTCATACACCCACCGGGGGTGGACTTGGCATGATTGCTATCGGTGCCGGTGGCCTCGATATTGCGGTAGCCATGGCAGGAGGAGCTTTTCATCTCGTAGCGCCGAAAGTAATTGAAATACGACTTACCGGTACGTTACGCCCCTGGGTATCTGCCAAAGATGTAATTCTTACCGTACTTGAACGATATGGTGTGAAAGGTAATGTGAACTGTGTATTTGAATACACCGGGGAAGGGGTGAAAACCCTATCAGTTCCAGAACGAGCGACCATCTGTAATATGGGAGCTGAATGCGGGGTGACCACCAGTTTGTTTCCTTCGGATGAGATCACCCGGCAGTTCCTTGAAGCGCAACAGCGCGGTGACGTATATCGTGAAGTCATAGCTGATGCTGATGCACATTATGATGATCTATTTACTCTTGATCTTTCTTCAGTAGTACCGAAAATGGCTGCTCCCCATTCGCCAGGAAATATTATAGACGTGGAACAGATGGC
Organism: uncultured Spirochaetaceae bacterium; assembly: GCA_964482325.1. Classification (GTDB taxonomy): domain Bacteria; phylum Spirochaetota; class Spirochaetia; order Sphaerochaetales; family Sphaerochaetaceae; genus CAYZJV01. The sequence continues at coordinate 866 of CAYZXD010000004.1, forward strand.
AGGGAAAAAGATTGATCAGGTGCTGATCGGTTCCTGTACGAACTCTTCCTATGCCGAACTTAAACGGGTAAGTGAAATCCTTGATGGACAGCATGTCGCTCCTCAGGTAAGTTTGGGTATCGCCCCGGGATCACGAGAAGTACTGCTCATGCTCACACAGGACGGCTCGCTGGGCAAACTTGTTGCAGCCGGTGCCCGGATTTTGGAAAGTGCCTGCGGATTCTGTATCGGTAATCATCAGAGTCCGGGATCAGATGCCGTATCACTTCGGACAAACAATCGGAACTTTGAAGGGAGAAGCGGGACAAAAAGTGCTCAAGTATATCTTGTCAGTCCCGAAACCGCAGCACTGAGTGCTATTGCCGGGACATTTGTCAATCCGCTGTCAAATCATGGAATTCCTTATCCCGCGAGCAGTCCTGTCACGCAATTCACCGTCGATGATCATATGTTGATTTTCCCTCCGGAAGATCGGCAGCAAGTGATTGTTCGTCGGGGTCCAAATATTGGAGACCCTCCAAAGAGTACGCCGCTTACAGCCACTATCGTGGGAGTATGTACGCTGAAAGCCGGTGATAAAATAACCACAGACCATATCATGCCTGCAGGTGCACGATTAAAATATCGATCGAACATTCCCGCATATGCTCACTATACTTTCGAAGGAGTGGATCCCACCTTTCACGATCGGGCGATGGCTAATCGTGAAGATGGGAAAGCAAACATCGTGGTTGCGGGACTCTCGTACGGGCAAGGTTCCAGCCGTGAACATGCTGCAATCTGTCCCATGTATCTTGGGGTGAAAGTGGTATTGGCGAAGTCATTTGAACGAATTCATCAGGCAAACCTGTGCAATTTCGGTATTCTACCGCTCGAGTTTATCAATGAGGAAGATTACGATCTCATCAGTCAGCATGATCGGCTTGAAATCCATGATCTGTGGAAAGTTCTCGAGAGGGGCTCTGAGGTAACCGTACTCAATACGACCACACAAGCCAAGATTCCTGCTCGTGCAAATATTACCCGACGGCAACTTGCTTTACTCAAAGCGGGTGGGTTGCTGCAATACACCCGGAAGCAGTAAAAACACTACAGCCTGTCTCATTGCGAGACAGGCTGTACTCATTAGATTCGATCGCTCAGATTCTGTACTTTTCGTACATACGGTCCGCTGTATACCTGACGGGGCCGACCGATCTTTCCATACGGATCTTTTTTCCACTCAAGCCAGTGAGCGATCCATCCGGGAAGTCTTCCCATAGCGAACATACAGGTGAACATGTTGGTCGGGATCCCCATACGACGGAATATCAGACCGGTATAAAAATCCACATTCGGATAGAGATTCCGTTCTTTGAAGTAATCATCGTTTATAGCCACTTCTTCCAGTTCAAGAGCGAGATCAAGCAGAGGATCTCTCACTTCATCCTCGGCCATCACTTCCTGACAGAGCCGCTTGGCAATCTTTGCCCGAGGATCGTAGGTTTTATACACACGATGGCCAAATCCCATCAACAAGAACGGATTCTCCGGATCTTTATTTTTTACTTTGTCCACGATATCAGATGCTGACCAGCCATTAGCATGAGCAGTCTGCAACATTTCGATAACCGCCTGATTAGCTCCTCCATGCTTGTAGCCCCACAATGCACAGATACCGGCAGAAACTGAAGCATATAAATTAGCTTCACTGCTCGCGATAAGCCGTACGGCCGTGGTGCTGCAGTTCTGCTCATGGTCAGCATGCAGAATCAACAGCTGGTTGAGCGCTTTTACATGTAGCGGGTTTATCTGATACTCAATCACCGGTGATTTGAACATCATGTTCAAGAAATTTTCACAGTAGCTATACTTATAGGAAGGGTTGACGAATTCCTCACCTTTCATATGCCGATAGGTGAATGCCGTGATCGTTCTGATTTTTGATACTAACCGGGTTACGGCAAAATCGACCTGCAGTTCAGGATCGATATCATCCATCTCGGGATAGAAGGCAGATAAAGAAACACTCATTGCCGCAAGTACCGACATGGGGTGGGCATCAAATGGGTAGCCACGGAAAAAATTCTGCATGTCAAAGTGAAGCAGGGATTCCTTATTCAACAGTTCTGCGTAATGTTTCCGTTGTTCAGCATTTGGCAATTCACCCTTGATCAACAGGTATGCAACTTCAACAAAGTCACAGTTTTCTACCAAATCTTCGATGTCATATCCACGATACCGAAGAATTCCCTGTTCACCGTTTACATAACAGATTGAACTGGTACAACTGCCGGTATTCACAAAACCAGGATCATACGTAATGTACCCGGTTTCTTTACGTAGGGCATGAATATCGATCGATTTATCTCCCATGTTATCAGTAATTACCGGGATCTGGACAGGTTCTCTGTCCGGAAGTTGCAATGTAGCAAACTCTTTATTGATCTCCATAGAGCCTCCTTATGGCTGAACACGCCCGTGATCGGGAGTGTCATGCAGTCTGTTTAACGCAAGAACAAGAGCCTGGGTTCCTAATTTCCCCCCGCCTGATCCCTGCAGCGCGATATAGAGCTGTTGTACCAGTGCCAACCCGGGAAGTGCAAGTCCCATCGCACGGGATTCTTCCAGAGCAATCCCCATATCCTTGACAAAATGATCAATCATAAAGCCGGGGTCATAATTGTTCTTCAGTACTCGGGGAGCGAGATTGTCCAAAGACCAGCAGGCAGCAGCTCCGCCACTGATGGTTTGTACCATCGTGTTGCCATCCAACCCTGCCTTATGGGCATAGACGAGCGATTCGCACATCCCGATCATGGTTCCCGCAATCACAATCTGATTACACATTTTCGTATGCTGTCCTGATCCAGGTCCTCCTTGAAGTGACCATGCTTTTCCCATAGCAGCGAAGAAAGGTTCTACCTGTTGGTAGGATGTTTCATCTCCTCCGACCATAATCGTGAGCTTTCCTTCTCTTGCTCCAACATCTCCCCCTGAGACAGGAGCATCAAGACTTGAACAGCCTCGTTCCTGTGCAGCCTGATGGATAGCAAGAGCTAATGATGGCTTTGTTGTCGTCATATCGACGTAGATCGTGTTCGGCCGCAGGTGCGCTAATAGCCCTTGATCAGAAAAATAGACTTCTTCAACATCTGAAGGATGACCGACAATGGTGAAAATGATATCAGCTTTCTGGGCTATTTCAGCAGGGCTGTCAACCACGATCGCTCCCTCTGCAGCAAGTGCATCGGTTTTACTACGGGTACGGTTATAGACATACGTTTTATCAGCAAGCGGCAGAATATGGTGACACATCCAACGTCCCATAACTCCGGTACCAATCCATCCGACGGTAGGTTTTGTGTGATCACTGGTCATGTTGTCCTCCTCAGTCGCAGTTGTGGTATCGTACAATATATTGGTTCAAAAGAAAACATCCCATTGTTCAGTTGCTGTCGTTATGGCATTGTGGTACAGTTTCAACAGAGAACCAAATGAGAGAAACAGCGCAGATGTATCCGTTAGACGAAGAGATTTCCGATATTGCCGACTTTTTTAAAGTTTTCGGCGATGCTACACGACTGAAAATTCTCTTTCTGCTTGAGCAGGGAGAGCAGCCCGTCCATGCAATAGCAACTGCGCTAGGTATGCAGCAGTCAACGATCAGCCAGCAGCTGAAGTTACTCAGAGCGTCTCGACTAGTCCGACACCGGAAAGAGGGGCGAAATATTTACTATCGGCTGAATGACGATCATATTGCGCTGATTCTTTCGTTAGGTGTCGAACATTATGAGGAGACTCTTGGATAGCTACTGATCGAGTTCCTTGGCCTTCAGCCAATAGTGATGCGCCTGCAACCGTATCCCATTGATGTTGATAAACCCTTTACAGTCCACCGGCTCATACCCACCGGATACTTCCATGCTTCCCAATGCTTCATTATAGAGCGAGTAGGGACTATTTACCCCAGCTCCGATTAAGTTACCTTTACATATAGCAATCTTTGCCGTCCCGGTAATCAATTCCTGACTTTTATTGAATGCCGCTGAAAGGAAATCAAATTCGGGACTGAACCAATACCCATTATAGATAAGTTCAGCGAACTTCGGCATGAGCATATCCCGCAGGTGCATCACCTCTTTATCCATACAGATTCCTTCGAGGTCACGGTGAGCAAACCAGAGAATTGTTCCACCGGGTGTTTCATATACTCCGCGACTTTTAATTCCGATATACCGATTTTCTACCATATCGACACGGCCAATGGCGTTATCATGTCCGATAGTATTCAAGTAGAGAAACAGTTCTAGGGGATCGGTAATCGTGGTTCCGTCCTGTTCATTAACCACTTTAACTGGGATACCATCTTCAAAATCAATAGCCAGTACCGTTTCGGTATCGGGGGCATCGCTGATAGATCGAGTATGGCTGAACACTTCCTCGGGGCATCGTAATGCAGGATCTTCAAGGATTCCTGCTTCATGACTGATGTGCAGGAGGTTTTCATCTTCACTGTAGGGTTTCTTGGTAGATGCCTTGACGGGAATACCATATTTTTCAGCATAGGCAATCATATGAGAACGGCCTTCAAACTCTGAAAGCCATTCAGGATCCTTCCAGGGTGCAATGATCTGTACATCAGGCATGAGGGCATAATAGGCAAGTTCGAAACGTACCTGATCATTTCCTTTTCCCGTAGCCCCATGAGCGACATACTTTGTCCCTTCCTGTTGCGCAATTTCAATGTGTCGTTTGGCGATTATGGGACGGGCAATAGATGTTCCTAGGAGGTATTTTCCTTCGTATACGGCATTCGCTTTCAGTGCATGAAAAATATAATCGGTTACGAGTTCTTTTCGAAGATCTTCCACATACACCTTCGAAGCACCCGTTGCATATGCTTTTTTTTCTACCGCTGCAAAGTCTTCATCTTGTCCGACGTTTGCCACATAGGCAATGACTTCAAATCCCTTGTTGGCCAGCCATTTCAGGATCACTGAAGTATCAAGACCCCCGCTGTATGCCAGTATTACTTTTTCTTTCGCCATAGTACACCTCACTGTATCGCTGGACGCATATTGTTGCATCAGATATCGCATTTATTGCATAAAAATAAAAAGAAATCAAGTATCTTTTGTATAATTATGCATTAAAGTATCATGGCAATCTGTGGATTACGCTGAAGTTCTACAATGATATTATCATCTCCGGTGAGGGTAGGGAGGGAAAAGGGAAGATTCTGGAGATAGGGTAACGTTTCATCTTCCCGATACAGTTCAACCACAATGGAATATTCATACATTCGTGAAATTTCCCGTGGATCATAGCGAAGAATAAAATTAACCGGAAATCGTTGCGGATTGGTAATAATCTGTTCCACCATCACGTGTGAGTTTGCTCCTGATACATGTTCGGCAACTAAGGATATTTCTAAACGGACCCGAGAAGGGAAGTAGAGGTTGTTCGGGTAAAAAATGGTACCGGAAATTATCTGATAGGTGATGCGACTCTGTGTTGTCTCTTCAGGAGCCAACTCAGTAGAAGCACACCCGACAGTGAACAGTATGAGTATTACGAAAAGGAATAATATATTCAGGAATTTCTGCAAGCTCAACATACACCTCACGGTCCACTATACTACAGAGAAGCTGGTGCGAAAAGAGTGTCTCTCACCCACTTGTTATTTAATTACTAGCGAGATAGTATGGATAGGTTGACACTTTACAAAATTTGGCATACATAGAATGTTATAACAGGAGAAGTGATACCATGGTACCTATGCCTTTCTTGAAACCGGGAGATGAGAAGCGAATACTTCTCGAACACGGAATACGTCCACTTAATCATCGTGTTGCCGTATACCGTTATCTGGTGGAACATCAGAACCATCCGACAGCTGATGACATTTACGGCGATCTGAAGAAGCATATGGCTTCAATTTCTCGGACAACTGTATACAACGTTTTGAATTTATTGTCTGATCAGGATGTAATTCGACGCATTGCAATTGAAAAGAACGAAATGCGGTATGATGCAAATACTACCGATCATGTACATTTTAAATGTAGTGAATGTGGTGAAGTGTATGATCTACATGCCGTGTCTTTTCCGGAAATACGATTGCCCGAAGGTTTTATCAGCCAAGATGTTCAAATCAATATTGTTGGTCTTTGCCCCGCTTGTGAAGCCATAGCATAAATAAAAACAAAAAGAAAAAGCCATCACCTGAAAAAATAGATGATGGCTGGTTTTTTGTTGTTCCAATAATCCTAGTATGTACTCTCTCTCCCATACAGTATGGTGAAATAGTCCATATCAGTGGAAAATACCTTATTAATATTCGGAATAGTCTTCTTGTAGGATTCCAGAGTTCTCCAGAGAGTGAAGAATTCAGGATCCTGCTCGTACGCTTCAGCATAAATATTTGTAGCCTCAGCATCAGCAATACCCTTTATCTTCTCAGACTCTGCATAAGCCTGGCTCAGGATGCTTCGCTTGTCGTTATCGGTTTTTCCAACCCATCTTGCGAGTTGACCTTCACCATATGAACGATAGGCTTCAGCAATCTGATTTCGTTCCTTGATCATTCTCTGATAGACACTCTGGGTAAGATCATCACTGTAGCGAATCTGTCGGATCACGATATCGATCACTTCAATACCGAATTCAGTAGTGAAATTGCTGGCCATACTCAGCATCTGCTGACTGAGACCTTCACGACCGATGCTGATGGTTTCCTGCTGCGTCTCTGTACGGGTAAGATTTCTCAGCTGTTCGGCATCTTCCAGGCTCTCCACATTCTGTGCCTGATCCTCAATGCGTAGGTTGTTGATCTTATTACTGTTTCGCACCGCTTCATTCAGGAAGTTTTCACTGATAATGGTACGGATGGTCGAATCAATAACATCGTTGAGACGCAAAATCGCGTTTGGCAGTGTATTCACCGACTGGTAGAATTGCGCCGGATCGCTGATTTTCCATCGCGCTGTGGTATCAACCCATATGAATTGATTTTCCTTTGTCGGAATTCTTTGCGCTTCTCCATCCCAGCTCATGATCTTCTTCGGATATTTTATCACCGTATCTACAAGGGGTACTTTTATCTTGAGTCCGGCATCCATGTAGGTGTTCACAATCTTTCCGAATCGGGTGATAACGGCAACTTCACCTTCCTGTACGATAAACAGGGGACCAAGTAGGACGAACACCACTACAAGCACGAGTAGTATCACGAGGGTTGTAATCAGTTTTTTCATTGTACACCTCCCTGTGGAGAACTGAGATTGCTCAGCGGCAGGAAGTTGTCAAGCTCCTTATCAATAAGGGTGAGCGTTCCTGCATCAGCTTCCGCCAGCACTTCCTCCATAGCCTCGATGTAAAGTCTTCGTGCCGTGATATCTTTACTCAAAGAATAGGCTTCCAACACCGATTTGAATCGAGCAACATCTCCAGATGCCGTATTAACACGCTCAGCAGCATATCCTTCAGCAACCTGAATCAACTGAGAAGCTTCACCCTGAGCACGAGGAATTTCCCGGTTATACTGTTCTTTTCCTTCATTAATCAACCGATTCATATCCTGTATGGATTTGTTTACATCCTCGAATGCATCCTGAACTTCACCGACAGGCGGCACAATATTCTGCAACTTAACCGTAACTACCCGAACACCTAAATTGTAAGAATCAAAAGCCTTCTGCATGCGCTCTTGCGATTCGACCTCAATGGAAGTTCGTTCACTCGACATAATGGCAAGTATAGGGAGATCTCCTACAAGCTGATTAATAACACTTTGACTGATGTCTCGAATGGTCTTATCCCGTTCCTGTACATTGAACAGCCACTTGGCAGGATCTTCAATTCGATACTGAATAATCCACTGTACATCAACGATGTTCAGATCTCCGGTGAGCATAATCGATTCACCTGCTGAAGATCCGGAAGGGGAGGACATAAACATGGATTCATAAGAGGTGCTGGAAGCGCCCTGTCCAAATGTCATGGTTTGTACCACCCGTGTCGGAATATTGTAGTTTCGATCAATACCCAAAGGGAGTTTTGTCTGTAGCCCCGGTCCGACAATCCGGTTGAATTTGCCGAATCTGAGCACAACGGCTTGTTCTGTCTGGTCCACCACAAAGAAGCTGCTCATTACAATGACTATCAACACTACGGCTGCAACGCCTGCAATAATCAGCTTCGGACTGAGGTGAAATGGATTTCGGGATGATGCTCCCGTACTATTCATCGCATTTCCTCCTTCAAAAATTGGTGCTTGGCACCCATGCTAGTAATGTAGCTGTTATGTACCTCAACGTCAATGAATCAACTGATATGATTGAAAAAAGGTCGTATCAGGAGTATAGTGGACCACATGAAAAAACGATTAGTCACCTCAGCGCTTCCCTATGTGAACAACATTCCCCATCTGGGGAACCTTGTACAGGTGTTGTCCGCAGACTGTTTTGCCCGTTTCTGCCGATCCAAAGGGTATGAGACCCTGTATATCTGTGGCACAGACGAATATGGGACTGCAAGTGAAACCCGCGCTCTGCAGGAAGGAGTATCGCCACAAGAATTGTGTGATCGATACCATGTCATCCATCGGGATATATACCGATGGTTTGAAATAGATTTTGATCACTTTGGACGGACCAGCAGTCCCCAGCAGACAGAGATTGTGCAGGACATCTTTAAAAAGGTTGATGCTGCGGGATATATCCGCCCTGCAGAGATTGAGCAACTCTACTGCGAACATGATCATCGATTTCTTGCCGATCGATTTGTAGAAGGAACCTGCCCGAAATGCGGTTCACCCGGTGCTCGGGGGGATCAGTGTGATGCATGCGGTACTCTGCTGGATCCTACCGATCTCATCGATCCAGTCTGCGGAGTATGCCACAACACTCCTGTACTGAAACAAACTAAGCACCTCTATATTGATTTGCCCAAGGCACTCCCGCTTTTGGAAACATGGTTGAATCAGGCCTCAGTGGATGGTTTTTGGGCGAGGAACGCCATTCAGACCACCCGATCATGGATCCGGGATGGATTGAAGGAGCGGGCTATTACCCGTGATCTGAAATGGGGTATTCCGGTGCCGAAACCGGGATATGAAGATAAAGTATTCTACGTATGGTTCGATGCTCCTATCGGGTATATCTCAATTACTGCATCCTATACGGACCAGTGGAAGCAATGGTGGCACAACCCCGATGACGTGGAATTGTTCCAGTTTATCGGAAAGGATAACATTCCGTTTCATACAGTTATTTTCCCCACTACTTTACTCGCTACCGGAGAGCAGTGGACCATGCTGCACCACATGTCTTCAAGTGAGTATCTCAATTATGAGGGGGGGAAGTTTTCAAAAAGTAAAGGAATCGGCGTTTTTGGGAATGATGTGCAGGAAACGGGGATACCTGCTGATATGTGGCGATTCTATATGTTCTATAATCGTCCGGAGAAGGCTGACGTCCTCTTTACCTGGAAAGATTTCCAGGAAAAAGTAAATGGCGAGCTGATCGGAAATCTCTCGAACCTGATTAACCGTACACTCACCTTCATCCAGCGATTTTATGACGGAAAGATTCCTGAAGGGACGATTGACAGGAACCTGGCTAAAGAGATTATCGCCAAGGAAGCAGAGATCGATCATCTATTGGAGCATGCAGAATTACGGGAAGCTCTTCGTCGTATCTTCGCGCTCTCTTCCCTCGGAAACAAAGCTTTTCAGGATGGAGAGCCGTGGAAGACGCGCAAGGAGCAGCCACAGGAAGCGGCAAATCTGCTGCGCACACTTGTCTATCTTATCAGAGACCTTGGCATACTCATCCAGCCCTATATGCCTCAAGCTTCGTCGAGACTTCTCGGATTTCTGGGCAGTAACCAAGCTCGATGGCATGATCTGGGTTCATTTACGGGGATTACTGAGCTGAGTACTCCCGATTATCTATTTACCAAATTGGAAGACGCGTTGATTGAGACCCTACGTACCCGTTATGCAGGGAGTCAGGAATCACGACAGGAGGAAAAACAACGTATGGAAGAACAACAGGAGAAAGTCGTATCCCCGGCAGAACTCTTTACGCAGAAAGTAACCTTACGGGTAAGCAAGATCATAGATATACAACGTCATCCGAATGGCGACAAGCTGTACATCATTCAGGTAGATACGGGTGCTGAGGATCCAGTCACCATCGTTTCGAGCATTGTGCCGTATTATACTGAAGAACAGCTGCTGAATAGGAACATTGTATTAGTTGAAAACCTGAAACCGGCAAATTTCCGAGGGGTAAAGAGCCGCGGAATGCTGCTCGCTGCAAGTAGGCGGGGAGATGAAACACACGAGACGTGTGAAGTGCTATTTGCCGACCAGTTCACGGTAGGATCCGAACTACTTCCTCAGGGTTATGAGCGTCCTGAGCAGGCACGTAGTCAGGTGAAGGCTGATCAATTTTTCGCACTGCGCATGTACACCGAACATGGGGTAGTGAAAATCGACGGACACCCGATCGAGCACGAGGGTACACCCCTTGAAGCCCACACCTATGTAGATGGAGAGGTAGGCTGATCATATGATCAATGCCGTGGTGCAGCGAGTTGGTCTTGATCAGCTTAATGCCGCTGATAACCCGTTCCAGAGTCAATTCTGGGCGCTGGCAAAACGCCCATCGGGATGGAAGTCCTTCGCTTTCCGCTACACCGTAACGGATGAAGGGGGACTGTCCGTCTCCACTGTATTTCTGGTGCTCGTGCGACGGTTGTTTTTTCATTATCGTCTTGCCTATATTCCATTTGCTCCTGATATCGATCAGTATCATGGCGATGAACAGACCCTGATCGATCAGTGTGCCGAATTATTGCAGCCCTTGCTTCCCAAAGGGACTGCATTTGTCCGATTTGACCTTCCCTGGCAGTATCGGGAACAAGAGACACCGCTGCAAATCAAAGGGAAATATTTACGCGTTTGCAGCGAATCGGTGCAACCCGAGGGTACGGTTCAGGTCAATCTGCGTCCTGGCTATGATTCGGTACGCCTGCAGTACCGTGAACGTGCACGAAGAAATATCAGAAAGGCCCGTTCTCAAGGAATTGTCATTCGTCCCTGGGATGGTAAAGATCAGACCTTTTCTGCATGGTATACGGTGTATACACAAACTGCCAAACGCGATGGGTTTATCCCAAGACCATCCGCATATCTGCACCATCTGCTATCGTTAGAAGCTCCCGATGTCTCTGCCTATCTGTATATTGCTTATCGGGGGAATACCATACTGGGAGGTGCCTTGATTATTGAATCTGCAGAAACTGCGGTATATCTCTATGGAGCCTCAATTCGGGTAGATGGCTGTTCACCCTCGTACATGCTTCAGGATTTTGCCATTGAACAATCTTGTAAAAGACAGCGTCACCTATATGACCTCTATGGAATCAGTGGCCCGGGTAATAGAGGTGCTCATCTTGATGGTTTGCGCCTATTTAAGCGGGCATTTGGCGGCGAGGTCCGTTACCGAAGTCCTTCTGTGGATCGAGTCTACCATCGATTTATCCGTTGGATCTACGTTCATCTTGAAATGATGCGTTACCTTGCGTATCGAAAAAAACATCCAAAAAAGATGGTTCAACAATATGCTATAGGAAAAGATACCTAATCATTCATCCTCTGCTAGTGAATCAAATAGCACTCTGAACTGATCTCCGCGATCGAATTCATGTTTAAACAATCCGAAAGATGCAGCACCCGGAGAGAGAATCACCGCTACATGGGGAAGCATGTTTGTATCGGAGAGGGCCTGTTCGTATGCAGCGAAAAAAGCCTTATCCATTGAGTTGTACGGTCCACTGAAAGCAATCTGATGTGCATCAAGCATATCGATCAGCTTATCGCGCGTAAAACTGCCATCGAGAAGGTATACATGCGTAGCGTTCTGCACCGCTTTCAGCATACCTTCCGGTGCAAGGTTTTTATCGGTGCCGCCACAGATCAGATGGTATGGCCACGGACAGCTTCCGCACGAAAAAGTGGCAGCTTCAGGTATCGTTGCAGAAGAATCATTGATAAAAACAACATGATTTTTCACGCCAAGTTGTTCCTGTCGATGGGGAACACCTCGAAAGGTGATTAACGCTTCTGCAATTTGCTTGACTCCGAGATTCAAACTTCGACAGATTGCCCATGCACTTTGGAGTTTCATATCACAGCTTTCCGCCCCAAAAAAACTTTCGGTGGTCCGTACATATTTCGGCTGAATATCCGATATCTCAAGGACCTCTTTATACACTGATTTCGGTACGATCATGCGGGTCTTGCGAGAACCGAAGAGCAACCATTTGTCATCCTTATACGAAGCATAGTCCTTATAACGATTGAGATGATCAGGAAAAAGAGAGGTGAGGGCTACTGTGCGAAACTCAAAAGTCGTATCAGTACGTGATGAAAATAAATCACGGATCTGCCAGCTTGATAATTCGCACACCAGGTATTCGGGAGGAGCTTTCCCTGCATGTAGCCGGTTTTCCAGTTCTGCGAGAATTGAAAATCCACTGATTCCCATATTTCCCAACTGCAAGGCTTCGTGACCACTTGCCTGCAAAATATGCGTGACCGCTGCAACTGTGGTGGTTTTTCCTTTCGTGCCGGTTACCGCAATCTTTTTACACGGGTTGGTTAAGGGAGAACTTAGCAGATAGGCGATATCGGTAGTAACCTGCTTCGCTTGCTGTATATAGGGGTTATCGGGGCTGACGGCAGGATTCTTGACAACCAGATCTGCCCATAATACATCCTCCTGACGATGTTCACCACAGGTACAACGAGCTCCCCGTTCCAAAAGTAGTTCAACAGGATTTCCTAACTCTTCACGGGTGCGCATGTCAGTGATACGAACTTCACAGCCATGATCAAGAAAGTAACTTGCTGAGGCATAGCCCCCACCTAAGGTCCCTAAACCGAAAATTAACACTCGCATAGTGATGGTATTGTATCTAGGCAGACCATTTCAGGCAAGATATAACCATCATGTATCATAGGTAAATAACCCCTTGACGTTATTAGCCATACCGATCATAATATCACGGTAATTACCGATTCCAATTGGATATTTTAACGAATAAGGAGCTCTATCGTGCCTTGTGGAAGAAAAAGAAAACGACATAAGATTGCTACTCATAAGCGAAAGAAAAAGCTGAGAAAGAACCGACACAAGAACAAAAAGTAAGTGTTGTGCAATCGCAGTAAGCCGCCGGTCGCTCCGGCGGTTTTTCTTTGAACTGCCATGACTTACCCATCCTTGACACAGAGGAATCTCTTGTGGTAGGTTATTTTGACCTCTTTATCCACTGTGAGTGGATCATATAGTCCGTAAGGAGGAACTATGAGAAACTATGAGTTTACCGTCATCTTCGATGCGAACGAAGATCAGACGGCGAAAGGTCTTGACCTGATTCTCGCGGAGTTCAACGCCGCACAGGTTGAGATTACCAAACAAGAAGACATGGGTGTGCGAAACCTCGCGTATCCCATCCGCAAACAGGAAAAAGGCCACTACCAGTTCATGGAGCTGACCGCAGACCCGGCAATCATCAACGGATTCAATAATTCGTTCAAACTGATGACCCCCGTGTTGAAGTTCCTGTTCGTTCTGAAAAGCGATAACGCGTAAATACGGAGTAATTGGTTATGGCGAATGACACCAATATCGTAGTGCTCGTCGGCCGTCTTACCCGTGATAGTGAATTGCGCTTCACCAACAGTGGAACTGCTATAGGGCGGTTCTCTCTTGCTGTCAACCGTATGAAGAGGTCGGGTGATCAGCGTGAGGAAGAGGTGAGCTTTTTCGATATCACTGTATGGGGAAAACAGGCTGAAGTGCTGAATCCATACCTCACGAAAGGACGCCAGGTGAGCATCCAAGGTGAGTTGCGACAAAGCCGCTGGGAACAGGATGGGCAGAGCAGAAGCCGGATTGAGGTCGTTGCCAACAACATACAGTTGCTGGGAGGGTCCTCCGGAGGGAACAATTCCTCGGGAAGTTCCGAATATCGTGGTTCACAGGACCAGGGCAGACGCTTTGCTTCCGGTTCTGAACCGCAGAAATCTTCTGCTGTGCCGTCGGCACCTGCAGGATTTCCCGGACCGGAACAGTTTGATGATGATATCCCATTCTGATATGAGGATAGGAGTAAAAAGAGATGCGAGACGATAAAGATTCAATGAATAACAGAGATGACAGAGACGGTGGTCGCGGAGGTAATAACCGAGATCGTCGTTTTGGAGGACGCAAAGGTCCATTCAAGAAAAAGGTATGCAAATTCTGTACCCAGAATTTGGTAGCAGATTACAAGAATCCTGATCTGCTGAGACGGTATGTCACTGAGCGTGGAAAGATTCTTCCGAGTCGAATCACCGGAACCTGTGCAAAGCATCAGCGTGCGTTGACACGGGAGATTAAACGGGCGAGAGTCCTGGCATACCTGCCATTCGATCGCAAATAGCAGGAAACAGTATGGAACGGCAGACGGTTGCAATGATTCGATCCGGCGTATTAGCTGTGGGTATTTCCCTTTTCTTATATCAGCTGGCAGCCTCTTCGATGCTATTCGTCGTCCCTTTGCTGTTCTTTGCTCCGCAGTTTCCTTCTCCCCGTTGGGCGCTCATACCAGTTGCTGTTGTGTGGGTGTTGATTGTAGGAGTGCAGCTTGCTGGACTTGGGGGATATTTGCGGGATGTTTCAGTATTTACTGCATTGTTGGTGGGTTTTTATTTCCCAGTTTCATTGTTGGTAGGTGCTGCGATCTGGATTATGCTGCAGCAGAGACGGCTTTTTGCACGATTGGTTAGTGCTTCTTCGTTTGCTGCGCTGTTTGGTATGGTATTGGTATGGTGGCTATCAGGTGACTCCGCTTCGGCTCAGGCTACCGCTACTGTGTATCGGGATTTGGTCGAAGTGATGGTAGTGCCCCTATTTGGTGAGCAACTACCGTTGGGAATGACTGCTGAGGCGTTATTTCAGACGGTTGTATCATTGGTTCGTATTGGATTTTTCCCGCTGTTCCTTGGACAGTTTGGGTTTTCCGCTTATATCAGTGAGCTTATGATACACCGGAGAGATGAGTCTTATCAGATTCGAATGAGTCATTGGCGACTACCCGATAACGCCGTCTGGGTGTTTCTCGGTAGTTGGATGGTAGTACTCATTACTCTAATAGTGGATATTCCACTGTTAGCGAGTTTCGCCTGGAATGCTGCTTTGGCATGTTCTCTGCTCTATATGGTGCAGGGAATGGCTATTTTGGCATTTTTGGTACGGAAAAGAAATCCGGGAGCGAATGTTTCCCGAATCTTTTTCTTAGCTTTTCTTCTGGTCATGCTACCAGGGGTAAATGTGGTCTTTGTTCTCGGACTCCCTATATTAGGAGTTTCTGAGACATGGGTCGGGTATAGAAAGTTTGCATAAGGAGATACATTCTATGAAAATTATATTGAACCAGGATGTTCATAATCTCGGTGAAGAGGGAGATGTGGTCGTTGTTAAAGACGGATACGCTCGTAATTTCCTTCTCCCGAAAGGGCACGCTGTGCTGTTTAATAAGGCAAATCAGGCTATTTTTGCCAGTCGTGCAGCCGCTATTGAGAAGAGAAAAGAAGAAAAGCGGAAGGCTGCTGCCTCTTTGAAGGATCGAATAGATGAAATGACCATCACATTGGCAGTATCTGCAGGTGATTCGGGGAAACTTTTCGGTTCGGTGACGAGCTCCATGGTACAGGAAGCTCTTGCCAAAGAAGGTATTGAAGTAGAACGGAAGCGGATTGAAGTATCCTCACACATGATCAAAATGGTGGGAAGTTATTCTGTGAAAATCCGTCTCTATGAAGGTGAAAGTGCTCAGCTGAAAATTGAAGTAGTTTCCGAACACGCACTCAAGAAACAGGCGGCTGAAGAAGCTGCTGCTGCAAAAGCTGAAGCTGCTGCCGCAGAGAAGGCTAAGCCTGCTGAAGTTGAAGAGGTTGTTGAATACGGTGCTGAAGGTGCTGATGAGGATGACTTCGAAGACGACGAAGAAGAGGATAAGGAATAGTATTCCAAATGGCATCAACACCTGCAGTTGGGCGAATCCCACCCCATAACGATGATGCGGAACGGGCCGTGCTCGGCGCTGTCCTACTGAGTGCAAATGCGTTCAGTGAAGTATCGGAGGTATTGCGGAAAGAGGATTTTTATAAAAGTGGACATCAGGTCCTGTTTGATGCCATCCTCATGTTCCATCAGGAACACAGTTCACAGACCATTGATCTTATTACCATCACCGAATTTCTGAGATCTAAGAACCTCTTGGATCTCAGTGGTGGTATGTCTTATATCGCATCACTGACGAGTGATGTTCCCACGACAGCCAATGCTGTTTATTATGCAAATATCGTTCGTTCACACAGTTTACGTCGTTCCCTTCTCGAACTCAGTGGAAAGTTGCAGCAGGATGTATTTGATGAGTCGCAGGAAATAGCATATCTGCTTGATGAAGCGGAACGAAACATGAGCGATCTGCAAGCTTCCAGTGGAACCTTTACTGATAAGTATCAAGAGAGCTCGCTGTTAGTCAACAGAACGGTCGATCGACTCATGGAACGGGCAAAACACGGCAATACCGATGGCATTAAGACGGGATTTGCACAACTTGATGAGATGACTGGAGGGTTCCAGCCCGCCGAGTTCATAGTTATCGGAGCCCGTCCATCAGTAGGAAAAACCGCCTTTGCCATTTCCATGGCCATACAGATTGCAATCCACCATAAGATACCCGCTGGCTTCTTTTCTGCTGAAATGACGAGCATGGCGATCATGGAGCGAATTCTTGCTGCAGAATCACGTGTTGATTCCAAGCGGATCCGATCTGCAATACTGAGAAATCAGGATATGGCAAATATTATCGATGCCGCCAGCAGAATTTATGAAGGGAAGCTGTATATCCAGGATACACCCAATATTAAACTGATGGATCTTCGAAGCCAGGCACGACGGATGAAGCGGGAACGGGACGTGAAAATTATTTTTATTGACTATATCAGCCTGATCAATCCCGAATCTCAGGCTCAGGTACCTCGGCATGAACAAGTAGCTGAAATTTCCCGTTCACTGAAATCCTTATCCCGTGAATTGAATATACCGATCGTAGCACTCTCTCAGGTATCACGAGATGCAGAAGGAAAAGAACCGAATCTGGCTAATCTGCGTGAATCAGGTGCCGTTGAACAGGATGCCGATGTGGTGATTTTACTTCATCGGGATCGTCTTGCTGAAGTTCCTTCAGGTGAACGTGATACGAGAAGTGCCAATGGTCAATCACCGCAGATGATACAGGGTTTCCCGGTTCAGGAGACCAAGGTGATCCTGGCAAAACAGCGTAATGGTGAAACTGGTATTATTACGATGGGATTCCAAAACCAGCTAGTCCGTTTTGTGGAACTTGACCGGTCTTCACATACCACCTAAGAAAAATTTAATATCACTGGTAATCACCAGCAGCATGACAATCATGAGGAAAGTCAATCCGACTGTCTGAAACCGTGCGTAGATCTTTGCCCGCACCGGTTTCCCTCGTATTGCCTCATACAGACTCATGGCAACAGAGCCTCCATCAAGCCCCGGGATGGGAAGTAAGTTTAAGACCCCGAGTGAAATGCTGATCATGGCAAGCAAGTAGAGCATAGATCGCACCCCGGAATTTCTCATCTCTCCTATCATATAGGAAATCCTGAGCGGACCTGCAATAGTCCCCTGACTACTGTCTCGATCGGTGAATAGTGCAGGTATCAGGAAAATAGTTTGCGTAATAGCTTTGTAGGTTTCCTGTAGCGCATGAGAGATTGCAGGGATGAATGAGTCTCCAGTAACGGTAACTACCGGTCGTTTGAAGGCAAACTGAAAATGTGGTTTTCCTGAGGCGTCCTTCTCCGGTATAAATGAAATCTGATCAGTGGAGCCATCAGTGTGAGCAACCGTAAGAACCACCTCATTTTCCTGTTTCTGCAAAGATTGCATTACATCAAGGGTATGAGAAACCGGACTATCATATACAGTGAGAATTCGATCCCCATCACGCAAAACCGACGACTCAGGGGATAGCGGTGCAATCTGCGTCACCACAGGCTCTATATATGAAGTAAGGCCGAATATCGGTCGTTGTTGTGCTTCATTGTAATCAGGTACAACAGAAAATTCGCGCTTCTGACCATCTCGAATAATAGTGAAATCCATGGACTGACCTTGCTGAACCTGAGCAAGGATCTGCTGGACGGCAGGGAAATGAGGTACCGCTTCTCCATCAAGAGCGATTATCGTATCTCCTGTTTTGATACCAGCTCGAGCAGCTGCATTTTCTGCACCGGTTTCACTGGAAAAAAGCGTAGGATGGTCACTGGTCACCACTACGGTAGACGGATCAGCAAACATTTCATAATCAATCATCTGAAGTGGAATAAACAGGAGGAAGGCACCAAGCAGGTTAAAAAGACTTCCTGCAAGGAAGGTCGGAATACGACGAAGCGGTGAAAGAGAAAAAAGAGAGCCCGCTTCCCCTGATAGTGAGCTGTGTTTCTGCTCAAGAGACTGTTGCAGATCTTCGGCACCTTTTAGGCGACAGTACCCGCCTAAAGGAAAAAGGTTAATACGATATTCGGTGTTTCCTCTTCTCCAGGTGAACAGTGCTTTTCCCCATCCGATGGCAAATACTTCAACGGTGATGTTCGACATCCTGGCTACGATAAAGTGGCCAGTTTCATGGATGGTAATCATACCGGCAATGCTCAGTATGCCTATGATGAAGGAAACAATATCACTCATCAGTTCATGTCCCTGGCAATCCTCTCTGCCTCCAATCTTACGCGGTGATCGATTGCGATGATTTCATCAAGAGAAGTGCAGGAGGTAGTCCAATCCTGTTCAAGGGTATGCAGTACCAACGGAGCGATCTGATCAAATCGAAGTTGCTGCCGCATAAAATGAGAAACCGCTATTTCATTGGCAGCATTATACGCTATTGCATAACTGCCTTGACGCTCAAGCGTTTCAAAAGCGGCCTTGAGCAGGGGAAATCGTTGATAATCAGGAGATTCAAATTGCAGAGTAAGATTGGTAAAATCGAGAGGTTGTACAACCTGACGCAAGGCATATCCCCGTTCGGCTAATGCTGACATGATGGGAAGAGCAATATCAGGAGGAGTCATTTGAGCATAGACTGCTCCATTGTGCAGCCGGATCAGCGAATGCACAATGCTCTGTGGGTGAATAACTACTTCAATGGCATCTCGGGAGAATCCAAAGAGGTGGTATGCTTCAATTACTTCCAACCCCTTATTTGCCAACGTAGCTGAATCGATGGAAATCTTCGCCCCCATAGACCAATTAGGATGCGCAACCGCCATATCGACCGTGATGTGCTGCAGTTCATCACGCTTGAGGGTTCTGAAAGGCCCCCCGGATGCAGTAAGTACCAGTGAAGAGACAGAAGATAACCCATGTGCATCAATGAGGGCACTCAGGGTACTGTGTTCGCTATCAACTGGGAGAATACGTACCTGATGTTGTTGCGCATGAGCAAAAAGAAGCTTGCCTGCCATGACAATGCTTTCTTTATTTGAGAGCGCAATATCTTTGCCGCTATCGATAGCAGAAAAAGTGGGTTCAAGACCGCTTGCCCCTGATATCCCGTTCAGTACAACATCAGCTTCGGTATCACTGATCATTTGCAGCAGTCCCTTACGACCACGATATATGGTGGTACCTTCGGGAAACAACTCGTCACAAGCTGTACTTTCTTCCTGCGAAATACATACGGTACGACAGTTCCACTGATGGGAAATCGCAGCCAGCTCCCGAATCGATGTATGGGCGTGCAAAGCGGCAATAGTAAAGTCATTTGCATAAGTCTGTAATGCTTTTAATGCGGTAGTACCGATACTTCCGGTACAGCCAAGTATCATTACTTTTCGCTTACGATGATGCTCCATGATGGTCTCCTCATGTAAAAAGTTCTATACATATGAGAAAGAAAGGAGCGCTCATAAGCAAGGAATCAATCGAATCCATGATTCCACCTCTACCCATAATAATCGTTCCTGAGTCTTTGACATGTGCTCCCCGTTTGAGAGCTGATTCAATAAGATCCCCCAGATTACTGATGATCGAGAGGATTAAACCGACAACCAATGATTGAAATATGGTGAATACTTCACGCATTGCCGGTATACTGACTGCCCATACCACACTGAGAATCATAGTGCTTATGGTTCCACCAATGAAGCCAGCTAAACTTTTATTCGGACTGACTGCGAAGATATTGCGATTTCCTTTACCCAACCACATCCCAAAAATATAGGCGAATGTGTCGTTACCGAAAACCAGCAGGAACAACATGAGCAAAAGCCATGTTGCCTGATCATAGGGTAATAATCTGATGAGAAATAGAGAAAAGAAACCGGGATACACTGCAAGAAATGCAGTCCGGGAAATACGCGAAATGCTATCAGAAAAGGAATCCTGTACACCCGTGAACACTTCCTGAGAAAATCCAATGGAGAGTAATACTATAAAAGTAATCGATACAAGTGGTATCTCAGGAATGTAAAAGAGTTGTACATATTGCACGATAGGAAGCAATACCGTTAAATAATGGGGAATTAACGGCTTGGATTTGGGGAAAAGCAGATTTGCAATTTCTTTACTGCCTACATATACTGCCCAGACAGTCAGTAATGCAAACCCCAAATGATGATAATGGGGGAAAAAGTAGATGAGTGCGAAGATGGCAGGTACACTGGTACATGTCAGAATGATACGCTTAGTCAGACTCCCCATGATCACACTCCTCCAAATCGGCGTGCCCGATGTGCATACTCTTCACAGGCTTCCTGCAGCATCACTGCATTCCAGTCAGGCCACAATATTTCAGAAAAGAATAATTCAGCATATGCTGCATCCCAAAGCATGAAATTGCTTAACCGTTGTTCTCCTCCCGCTCTGATAATGAGATCAACAGGAGGGATATGAGGAAGATCAAGATGCTCTCTGATATCCGGTGCAGTAATAGTGTCCCCCTGGGAGTGGCTACTGAGCCACCGATTGACTGAACGGACTATTTCATCCTGCCCGCCGTGATTGATTGCCAGGGAGACGGTTATTGTGGAAAATTCAGCAGTTGCCCGTTCAGTGGCCCTGACTGCCCGTTGAGCTTTTTCATTGAGACGCGAAATATCTCCCCGTATTAATAAACGAGCACCGACTCGTTGATAAAAATCCATTTCACTGTAGAGGCGTGTGGCCAACAGATTCATAAGATAGGTTACTTCTTCCTGTGGTCTTCGCCAGTTTTCTGTAGAGAATACATAATAGGTAAGGTAGGGTATACCCAAATCTGCAGCTGCTGCCGTGACTCGTTTAGCAGCCTTTACCCCCTCATAATGACCGGATGTTCTCGGCAGACCGCGTTTTGTTGCCCATCTGCCGTTTCCATCCATGATTATACCGATGTGATCCGGATAATCTTCATGATGCTCTGCGAGGAGGTTCTGTTCGGTTCCCACAATCAGATTTCCAAGATTTCTTTCTCCTTCTCAGATGCGAGGTCGCTAATCTGAGCTATGTAGGAGTCGGTTAAATTCTGGGTCTTTGATTCCAGGTCTTTCTGTTCATCCTCAGAGATGTCTCCTGCTTTCTGCAGTTTCTTGATTTCATCAATAGCTTCTCTGCGGATATTCCGAATGGCTACCTTACTTTGTTCTGCGGTTGCTTTTGCACCTTTTGCCAGTTCTTTACGTCGGTCCTCTGTGAGGGGTGGGAAGTTAATACGTAACAGCTTACCATCATTGTTCGGATTAAGTGACAATTCAGATTTTAAAATAGCCTTCTCAATAGGTCCGAGAAGCGTTTTATCCCATGGTTGAATCACGACAAGCCGAGCTTCCGGTACGGAAATAGAAGCCACCTGAGATAACGGAGTCTCCTGACCATAATAATCCACTTTAATTTTATCAAACAACGCAGCAGTTGCACGTCCCGTTCTCAGAGCCCCGTATTCCTGGGTAAGTGCGGCAACACTTTTTTTCATTTTCGTTTCGCACGTTTCTAACACATCATGCATATACTACCTCCGGAAAGTGAACCGCTCAGTATCTTTCAGCTGAGCGGTCCTGATCATGATCCTACTCTTCAACCCCTACACGGTAGAGGGCGTAGTCTATAATGGAAATCTGTGAACCAACATCCTGAGAGAGTTTGGCAAGCACTTTCTCCACCGACTGGGAGTCATCTTTTACGAAAGGCTGCTGCAAGAAGCAAATTTCACTGTAGTGTTTATTCAGTTTTCCCTGCACAATACCGGGGACCACCTTTTCCGGCTTACCTAAAGCCAGCGTCTGCTTGGTGAAGATATCTGTCTGTTCTTCCACATAAGCAGCATCAACT
The DNA here is from genome assembly GCA_964482325.1 of uncultured Spirochaetaceae bacterium. GTDB lineage: Bacteria > Spirochaetota > Spirochaetia > Sphaerochaetales > Sphaerochaetaceae > CAYZJV01. The sequence continues at coordinate 23,308 of CAYZXD010000004.1, forward strand.
GCTGAACGGGAAAGGTATCTCGGTGAAAAAGCAGCAACGTGCAGTGCACAGTCAAAGGCAAATTCCTTTACTGCATCCTGATTAAACACATCACCATTTTCTGCTTCGAATTTAACGAGCACACCCAGCGAACCCTCTCCATGCACATACGAAGAGACAAACTGATTATCAGCAACATCCCATACAATGAATCGCTTCAAGGACATATTTTCCTTAATGGTGGTAATCAGATCCTGAACTTTCGCTTCAAGAGCAGGAACCACTTCGGTATATCCTTCAGCAATAACATCTTCACAAAGCTGTTGTCCCAGTGCAACAAAGTCTTTGTTTCTGGCAACAAAGTCAGTTTCACAGGCCATTTCCAATAAGACCGCTTTCCCCTGCTTAATCAAGGTGAAAGCAGCACCGTTATTCGTAGCACGTCCAGCTCGCTTTGCTACAGCAGCAAGACCCATCTCTTTGAGAATCTTTTCCGCCTGTGCAAAGTCGCCTTCAGCTTTTACGAGGGCCTTTTTACAGTCCATCATACCGGCGCCGGTTGCGTCGCGTAATCGTTTTACTACATCTGCGGTAATTTCCACACTATACTCCTTGTCTTGACTTATCAGTCTTCGTAGAGGACCTCTTCGTCCACTTCGATGCCACCTTCGGTGACCTTCACGGCTTTCACTGGGGAAACAACTTCCTCATCCGCTTTTTTCTGATCCTCATCGACTTCGAACTTGGTGTAGTCAGGATCTTCTTCATCAGTGGCGAAAACTACTTCACCGGTTTCTTCTTCCTTCTCTTCAGAAGTCTCTGTTTCAGTATTTTCAATTTCGGGAAGAGTCTCGATGATTTCAATACCTACTTCTTTGTCTGCATCAAGTACCGCGTTAGCGATAATCTCGACAAACAGCGAAATAGCTCTGATAGCATCATCGTTACCGGGGATAGGATAATCAATATTGGTAGGATCACAGTTGGTATCGACAACAGCAATAACCGGAATCCCAAGACGCTTCGCCTCAGCAACAGCAATAGCTTCCTTTTTGGTATCAATAATGAAGATTGCACCGGGCAGATCTTTCATCTCTTTAATACCGCCAAGGTTCTTCTCGAGTTTAGCCTTCTCCTTGAGGTGAAGAGCAATCTCTTTCTTGGTATAACTTTCAAATGTACCGTCGATTTCTTCTTTTTCCAATTTTTTCAGACGGTTGATTGATTTTTTAATGGTAGTGAAGTTGGTAAGCATACCACCGAGCCAGCGATTATTGATATACGGCATACCGCATCGTTTCGCTTCACTTTCAATGGTCTGCTGCGCTTGTTTCTTGGTACCCACGAACAGAATGGATTTACCCTGTTTTACCTGCGATCGGACCGCTTCATAGGCCTCTACAATACAGGCACTGGTCTTCTGCAGGTCGATGATGTGAATACCATTTCTTTCCGAGAAGATGAATTTTGCCATCTTCGGATTCCATCGTTTGGTCTGATGACCAAAATGCACGCCTGATTCAAGCAGGCTTTTCATAGTTACTACGGACACATTTCCTCCTGTGACGGCACCCATATGGGCTTATCCGTCCCCTTCGCTGTTTCTCACCTGTTATCGGTGGATATTCTGGATGGTTAAACACTATCCAGTGATGATAATATGGCAGAAATCCTCTGTATTGGCAAGCCCACCACAGTAGTGTAATCACCCGTAATATGGGAGATAAAACTCCTAGCGGCTCCCTGAATACGATATGACCCGGCTGCACCACGCCATTGCCCACCAATCAGGTACTCATTGATAGTCACCTCGTTCAAGTGGCGGAATGTGACCTGAGCGGCATCGCTTCCACGTACGATTCTCTGCCCGTTTGGAAAATAGAGTGCAAAAGCAGACCAGACAGTATGACTTTTCCCCTGGAAACGGAGTAGCTGGTCATGAGCCTCATGTACATCCTGAGGTTTTCCTATCAGTAATCCATCACAGCTGATCATGGTATCAGCGGTGATTACAGGAAATTCAGGTGTGTTGTACCTGTCAAGATAGGAATTGAGCTTCCGTTCGGCAAGATCCTGCACCACCAAAGCACCGACCGATGAACCATGATCTTCATCACAATCTACCTTTTGGACATACACGGTACATCCCAGTTCTTCGAGTAACTGCCGTCGGGCCTCTGACTGACTGGCGAGAATGAGTTTCGGCAAGTGCTGTACGATGATCTGCTTACTGTCCAAGGTATTCCTCCAGTGAACTGATCTCTTCGTGAATAGCAAACCAACGTTCTTCCAATAATGCATGCTCTGCTTCAAGATCCGATTTCTGTGCCAGTAATGAAGTGATTCGGTTGCTATCACTATAATTTTCTTTTTTTGCCATAGCTTCCATCACCTGTTTCACTTCCTGTTCTTTGTTATCGATAAGATGTAGAACCTGTTCCGATTCTTTCACACAATTTCGCAATCGATTCTTTGCCCGATTCAATTCTTTATAGGCAAGAGAAGATTCTTCGATTGAGTCTGTCTGAGCAGGTTGCCGATTACGAGTCTCCTCAGCTTGTTCTAAAGCCTCTTTCTGTTCCAGTTTCCACGAGAAGTATTCATAATCACCCTCGAATAACTCGGGTTCCTGTTCACTGAGATAGAGGATTCTATTCGCAATGGATTTAATAAAATGGGTATCATGCGACACAAACAATACGGTCCCCTGATATTGCTTCAGTGCTTCGAGAAGCACCTGTTTCGCGTTGATATCTAGATGATTTGTCGGCTCATCAAGAATCAGAAGATTTGCCGGATGGAGCAATATTTTAATCAGGGCTAGGCGGCTACGTTCTCCACCACTGAGGACGCTCACTTTCTTGTCTACATCGTCATCCGAAAACAGAAATGATCCGAGCAGACTCCGCAGACGCGGAATATCTGCAGTAGCAGCTACGGCGGATACTTCTTCCAGAATTGAGAGATTGCCATTTAGTGTGCTGTCAGTATCCTGGGCAAAGTACCCGATTTTCACTCCGGTCCCAAGTTTCACCGTACCCGAATAGTGATTATCAAGGCCAGCTATGATACGCAGAAGTGTCGTCTTTCCCGCACCATTTCGCCCGGTTATAGCAAGACGATCTCCTTTATTTACCATCAGAGAAAAATCGGAAAACAAACTGATTGATGGATAGTGTTTCGACAGTTGATCAAGATGCAAGACGTCATTGCCACTGTGCGGGGGTTCGGGAAAACGGAATGAGAGTTTTTTCAAGTGCTGCGGAATTTGAATGATTTCCTCTTTTTCAAGCTGTTTTTCTCTACTCTGGACCTGTTTTGCCTTTGATGCTTTATACCGAAACCGTTCAATGAACCGTTCGGTCTGCTCAATCGATTTTGCTTGTGCTTTGTAGGCTTTCTGTAATTGCTCCAGCTCCTGTTCCCGCTGTACGACATAGCTGCTGTAGTTGCCGCTGTATCGTTTTAATTCCCCGAGAAAGAGTTCATAGACTTCCGATACTACAGCATCCAGAAAATCCTGATCGTGAGAAACCATGATCACGGCACCGGGATACTGACAGAGAAAATTGCGCAGCCAGATACGTGCCTCTATATCGAGATAGTTCGTCGGTTCATCAAGCAGCATGACATCAGGTGCTTCAACAAGTACTTTGGCAAGCGCGATACGCATTTGCCATCCGCCGCTGAATTCTTCACATCTTCGCGTGAAATCGCTTCGTAAAAACCCTAGTCCTACAAGCACTTGTTCGATATTAGCCTCTCTGCGATAGTAGGTGCTTGCGTTCAAGGTCTCTTGAATTTCGTGGAGTTGCTCAAGCAGCGGTGTGTGATTATCATGCTCGCTGAGTTCAGCAAGTTGCAGTTCTACCGATCGTTTGCTTTCAAGAAGAGTGATAAATCGATCATAGGCTTTTTCCACTTCTTGAAAGACATTCGTACCCTGATGAACGATATCACTTTGGGGGAGGTAGGAAACCCGCATTCCTTTTGTAGTAGTGATGGTTCCACCATCAGCTAAGATTTCTCCACTGATAATTTTGAGGAGCGTTGATTTTCCTGAACCATTTCCTCCTACCAGTGCAGCACGCCTTCCTGCAGATATCGTGAGGGAGACCGCATGCAGAAGATCGCGATCACCGTAAGAGAGACTGATTTGCTGTACTTGCAAAGTTCCCATGAGTTCCTCTTTGCTGCAGGTGTTGCAGATTCGTATGGTAACGAGTATGATGCAAGGTATCATAACGGCGCATCGGGATGCAAGGAGTCCTTCTGGCGTCGGATCATAGACCATGTACTGGAGGGTCTCCGATGATTTGTCTGGTTCTTACCGGCGCCACACTAGAAGAAAACAGCGCTCAGTATGAGCAGAATCGCGATTATTGCGATATTGTTGAATTGCGTGTCGACCTGCTTGAAGAGGTGCAGCGGAATCAGGTGGTGACGTTTTCCTCCCGCATACCGGTCCCGGTGATTCTCACCATCCGGCGATCCGCCGATGGAGGTTCATATACCGGTTCAGAACGATCACGTCTTACGCTGATGGAACAGCTGCTTGACGGAGACTTTGCGTATGTGGATATCGAAGATGATGTGAAACGATCATATGTGGAACAGAAGGCCCGCGAAAGGGGAATTCGAATCATTCGGTCCCGGCACGATTTTTCCGGTATGCCTGCCGATATCTATCATAGAATTGCTAAAATTGCAGCCAAAGGTGATATCCCCAAATTAGCGGTTACTGTACGGTCACTATTGGATCTGATTACTCTGTTTCGTGTGCAGACCGAGCTGAAGGATGTTGCAGAAAAAATTGTGATCGGTATGGGTGATTATGGACTTCCCTCACGGATCCTCTATAAACGCATCGGTTCATTATGGACCTACTGTGCTCAAGATGCGGTGGCACCCGGTCAGATTTCTGCAAAACAGATGAAACTGTTGTATCGTGCCGATCAGGTCGATGACCGAACGCATATCTATGGAGTGATCGGTAATCCGGTACTCCATTCATTCAGTCCACGAATTCAGAATCCCGGCTTTCAGGGGATTAAATTCAATGCCATTTATCTTCCCTTTCTGGTAGACTCGGTGAGAACCTTCTTTATTCTTGCAGAAATGTTGCAGATATCTGGGTTTTCTGTCACCGTCCCCCACAAACAGCATGTACTCCCGTATCTGGGTAAAACTTCTCGGGAAGTAAAGCAGATCGGCAGCTGTAACACAGTAGTGCGCGCAAAGAATCTCTGGATAGGGATGAATACCGATTACTACGGATTTATTGAACCGCTCATTGCCGATATTGATAGTGGAAGCATTCAAAGTGCGTTAGTCATTGGAGCCGGAGGGGCTGCACGTTCCGCCGTCTGGGCTTTAAGAAATCATGGGTGCAAAGTTACTATCATCAACCGAAGCATCGAACGGGCAAAGAGTCTTGCTCAGGAGACGATGGCGTCATGGGATTCATTAGAGCGGGCAAGTGAGTATGAACACGTAGATTTGGTAGTACAGACCACTTCGGTTGGTATGGTTCCGAATATCGAAGAAGATCCGGTCCCTCATTATCAGTTCAGTTCACGCCAGGTAGTCTATGATATGGTGTATCGTCCTACCTATACACGACTGCTGCAACGGGCATTGGAATCGGGATGTCGATTACTTTTTGGTATCGATATGTTGGTTCGTCAGGGGAAACATCAGTTTGAAGCGTTTACGGGATATCACTATCCAAAGCGACTTGAACAAACGTTACACCTCGAAGAAGATTGATCTCCTGAGTTTCCTCAGTTTAAACACGAGGTTGATGGGAATAACGCGCTGTTGTCCATCGGGAAGCAGATGTACCCGAACGGCTGTCTCCGATCCCGATTTAATCACCTCTTTTGCCTCAGCAAGAAGTATTTCGGTATTCCCCTGATCATCAAGCAGGTGCAGTTCAATAAGATCTCCTGCAGATTTAACGGCAGTTTTACACAGGTTTACCTTGCCCTGATGATCAAAACCACTCGCCTGCAAAGTCTGACTGGGACCTCGGATAGATTGAATCTGTGATGGTATCAGAACCAGCTTCCGCTCCAATCGATCGAGTAATTCGTTCCGCTCACTTGGATCGGAAGTACGGGTGATAATAAGTTTCCGTAGAGTAGTGTGCTGCGATTCGATTGGTTCTTTCTCGTGAAGGTCCCCGGTCGGTAATGGTGTAATTGTCACACGCTGTATGCTATCGGCATCCTGTGGAACCACAGGAGAAGACTCTTCCTCGGTAATGCTGCTTGGGAGCAGCCCTGATCCTGCAGTAGTCAGAATTTCCCGCCAGGTTCGTTCACTTTTTCGGGAAAATAGATACATACCGGATCCAATACGCGCAATTATATGATCCTGTAATTGTGGAAGTGCCTCAATAATCCGACTTTGCCGTTCATCCGATACTACCACAATGCCATCATAGATGACCAAAGAGGAGAACTCTTCCCGCCATTGCTGCATAAGAATTTTCAGACTCCCGAAACTCTGAGAAGTAAGTTCCTGCAAATAGGTAATGATCCGTGACTCAGAAAGTCCGATATCATAGGCACGCATCATTGACAGTTTTGTAATCTCGTAGGTACATAACACATCCACTTTCCGGACTATGGCAATGAGATGGAGATAGTCCATGGTATCAACTGACTGGAGTATTCCGCTATAGGTGATGGTAAGATCACTATCGATCGTGCATCGTTGGCTTGGTAGTTCACTATGAGGGGCGACCTCTTGTTTTGTCAAACCGACAGTACAAAGGAATGCGATCATCTGATCATCCACCAAATGAGATATTCCAGCCCGATACAGCGCAAATTGTACGGCAGTAATCAACTCTTCATCAGTGTACACAGGAACCGTTGTCAATACATTGATGAGGACTGAGAAAAATTGCTGTACGATAGCACCCTGTGTTCGGATATGTACATTCATGTGATGACGCCATGCGCTGAGGCATAGGTGCATCAACAAGGTCTCTGTATCTACTTCCAGCAATCGTTGAGCCATCTCCAAAATAAATCGAGTCTGCTTTCCCCGTTCTTTCAGCACATGTTCATCGAAGAGCAGCTGGTTATACTGGAGGATGATCTCGGGTGATAAAGAAGGGAGGGTGAACACTGATGGGATAAAACGATTACGGATTATCCGCTCACTTCGTTCTCGGTTCCCAAGGTCTTCATGAATATGGAGACTGATCAGGGCGCGCACAATGGTTCGATTGCCCGGTTGAAATCGGTACTGTGGCGCCCTCTTATCGGTGATCTCATCTCTAAAAAGCAATAGGGGAGTGATATACGGTTCCAGTATTGAACGTAACAGTGGGTTGATCATGAGTTCATTGCGATTGTGCGGGCGGTCAGGATTAGGAACTACCAACAGACGTTCTTCCAGATTCACCAACTGCTGCCACAGTTGTGCATAGGGGATTCTTCGAGAAAATATCCGGCAAACCTCGTCTTGTGTAGGATGTTCAAGTAACCATACTGCAGAAATCAGACGAGTATCATCAGCAGACAATCGTGCAAGAACCTGATTCTGGAATTCGCTTTGGGTAAATAAAGCGGTAAGCTGTGTAGTCAGCTGAGGTTTATGAAAAGGAGTTGGAATGGTAGCAATAAAATTTCTGATAATATCGAGATAGGTAGTATCGGAAAGCTGAGAGAGCGCGCGTTCCCAAAGACGTGTTTCTTCAGTATGATGATTCAATCCCAAACCTCCACGTGATAGGTATACCCCTGTTCAGTAAGGAATTTCTGTCGGTTTGCAGAAAATTCTTCTTCGGAAGAAAACCGGGTTACCAGAGAATAGAAATGCGAACTTTGCTGCTTGGGACGTAGAATCCTCCCCAGGCGTTGCGCCTCCTCCTGCCGAGACCCGAAGGTTCCCGATACTTGGATAGCCACTGAGGCATCCGGGAGATCGATGGCAAAATTCGCTACCTTGGAAACCACCAGAATTCGTTGTTTCCCTTCACGAAACGCTCCGTAGAGTTCATCCCGCTTCGCGTTGGCTGTAGAGCCGGTGATGAGCGGAGCCTGAAGTTCCCGAGCAATGGTTTTCAATTGCTCCAGATACTGTCCGATAACAAGAATATAATCCTGGGGATGATTCTCAATTAAATCCCGTACAATCTGAATTTTTCGGGGATTTTCACTGGCTACCCGGTACTTTTCCCGTTTGTTTGCTATCGCGTAGGGGATTTCCAGTTCCCTTGGAAGAGGAACGCGTATTTCGGTACACTCGGCTTCCGCTATCCATCCCTGACTTTCCAGCTCGCTCCAGGGAACATCATACCGTTTCGGTCCGACCAAAGAAAACACTTCATCTTCCCTATGATCTTCTCTGATCAGCGTTGCAGTCAGACCAACACGATAAATGGCCTGCAGTTCAGCAGTAACCTTGAACACCGGGGCTGGGAGCATGTGTACTTCGTCATAGATAATCAATCCCCAGTTTCCTTCACGGAGAATACGCATATGGGGGAACTCACTCTCTTTATCCGGTCTCCAGGTAAGCACTTGATAGGTACATACCGTAATAGGTCTTATCTCCTTTCTTACACCTGAATATTCTCCAATCTGTGATGGATCGATATCGAGTTTGTCACTGATTTCTGATATCCATTGATGTACTGCAGCGACGTTGGTGGTCAATATCAGGGTGCGAGTACTCAGCCGGGTAAGTATTTCCATACCTACAATGGTTTTCCCAGATCCGCATGGGAGTACTATCGTACCGTAGCCGGTTCCCGGACCACCATCTCCCAGTACAGCGTCTGCAGCAAGACGTTGATAATCCCGCAATACAAACGGAACTTCACGCAGCGATACCGGTCTGAAGTGCACGGGAACCGGATCTCCCCGCTTCAGCGGAATGCGATCATCCACAGGGAAGTTCATTTTAATCAGCTGAAGCTTCAGTTCTCCCCGCTGATACCGAGGGACCAAATACCCCTGCGGGTGTGGTTGGAGCATGTTAGCTATACGCTTCTGTGCAAGAATTTCCCGCTCATACCGGTTTTGTGCGATGGTAAGCAGCCAGTGATCTTCATCTTCTGCGATAGGGTGCAGTTGTATCTGTCCGAATCGGCTTCCCAGTTCCCGAATATGGAATTCAACAGTTTCCGGAATAGCAAACCGAGACCAGCGGTGTAGTCGCGCAAGCACCTCTTCCACCTGAATACCTGCAGCTGCAGCATTCCATAAGCTGATGGCAGAAAGTGCATAGGTGTGCACATGCTCAGGCGATTTTATTAATTCAGCAAAAGCTATCAGATCATTGCGAGCTTGTGGGGCAGCAGGAGAGTGTACATCGAGCATCATGGAGAGATCACTCTGAATAATCAGCGGCTTATCTTCCATGGTGTTCATACCAGGCATTTAACAGAGTGATAGCGGTCATTGCCTCGATAACCGGAACAATGCGTACGCATATACAGGGATCATGCCGTCCGTTTATGGCAATAATCTGTGGTTCACCTTTGAGATTAATCGTCTGTTGCGGTAAGCCGATTGATGCAGTCGGTTTAACTGCAGTTCTGAAGAGGATGTGATCACCATTGGTAATACCACCGTTCATGCCGCCGGCATGATGAGAAGCGAATCCCTGTGGGGTTATCGCATCATTATGTACAGAACCTCTCAAGGAAGCAGCGGCAAAGCCATCACCGAATTCGATTCCCTTCGTCGCTCCTATGGAAAGTATTGCATGAGCTAATACAGCTTCGATTTTATCAAAAACCGGTTCACCAAGACCAGATGGCACACCGGTTACCAAAGTCTCAATAATACCTCCCACACTGTCCTGTTCATCACGAGCCCGCTCTATAGCCCTCTCCATGTCTATCGCTGCTTTGCTATCGGGACAGCTTACCCGATTTTCACCGATTACGGAGAGATCCCGTTCCTTTGCGATGACCTGTTCAATCTGAATGGTATATGCAGTGATGGAAATTCCCTTTGTCTGAAGAACCTGCATAGCAATTGCACCGGCAGCAAGTCGTGCAGCAGTTTCTCGACCACTTGAGCGTCCTCCACCTCGCCAGTCGCGAATACCGAATTTTTGTTGCCAGGTATGATCGGCATGTCCGGGTCGGTATACCTGTGAGATATCGGTATAATCATGAGATCGCTGATTGGTATTACGAATCAGCATAGCTACGGGAGTACCAGTGGTTTTCCCTTCAAAGATCCCTGAGAGAATTTCAACCGAATCGGCTTCCTGTCGCTCGGTACCCAGAGTATTCCCCCCCGGTCTTCTTCGCGACATCTGATACTGTAATGCAGGTATATCAATGGAGAAACCACTTTCCAATCCATCTATGACCACCCCAATTCCTGGTCCGTGAGATTCACCGAATGTAGTGATTTTCAGAGTCGTTCCAAAAGTATTTCCTGGCATGATGTCCCTCTCCCTAGGAGGATGAGTATGGCTTGTGTGAGTAACTGACCATTCTCAGCCACCGACTGGTAATCGGACAATCTTAGCATATAATCACTGATGTGCATATATCGGTCATCCCGGTGAACATACAGGTCATGAAATGAACGCTCTGGATCTTTCTGATCAAGGAAGGGGGGAATCCCATTTCTCATGACTCTTCTGAACAGTTCAGATTCCTGAACTGAGAGATACAGTATGGTTCCTGTATCATGCATGAGCGCAAGCAACTGCTCGTTATCGCAAACCCCACCACCTGTGGCAATAAGTGCAAGATCATACTGATGATGTTCCAGATGATGAACATACTGGCACACTACCTCGTATTCAAGTTCCATAAAGGATTCTTTGCCCTGATCACGATAGTATTCCCGTACCGATGTAAATGCTTTTCCGTGCAGACTTTTCAACATCAGGTCATCCGTATCGGTAAAGGAAACACGAAATGAGGTATTGAGAGCAACTGAAGCAAATTGCCCGAGTCTGCTCTTTCCAGCATGTTTAATCCCAACAAGATAGATGATCTTCACCGCATGCCTCACTTTTGGTCATCGAATAGAGCTACCCACTGTATGGGATAGCGGGAACCACCATGCTCTTTTTGTACCCGGACCTGCTTGCGTTGCTGTTTTCGTGATTCCCGATGAAATCTTCTTAGTTCAATACGTTGCATATATTGTGCTTCGTTCATATTCCGCACGGTATTGATCAGGTGCCGGTTGTCAGGAACCACAAGTTTTAATGCGTAACGGAATGTGATTATCATGGTATACCATAAGAGGACAATCAGCAGGGGAATGATCTCACGAACACTGGTATCGGGACTAATCTCAACACGATATGAGCCCGCTATCATCCCTGTAGCGATACCATATAGGGGTGAAATACTGATTGCAAGAAAGGCTATTGAGATAGCAAGTGGTAATACCCAAAACCAGCCCTGTCGGGAAAAGAGAAAACGGAGACAGGCTGCTGCCGAGAGAAAACAGAGGAGAGTAGTACTGATACTGACCAGTAGCATGAGCATGTCTGACATGATACCATGCAGGTCAGTGATAGGGAAGTATATTGCAGGGAGGAATGCATGACTGACAGGAAACCATTTATCAATGGACTTGACGATTCTGTATTGACCGAGCGTCGTTTCCCCCGGGAAAGTGACGTTCGGGGTGAGTACTACCGTGATACCACCGCGATTATTCATAGTTCTCCGTTTCGTCGTCTCAAGCATAAGACTCAAGTATTCTTTGCACCGAGTAATGATCACATCTGTACACGTATGGAACATGTATTGCATGTTGCATCCAATGCTACGGCAATTTGTCGAGGTTTGCATCTCGATACGGAACTTGCATGGGCTATCGGTATGGGACATGATCTTGGCCATACGCCCTTCGGTCATGTCGGTGAACACATACTCTCTCAACTCATGCAGGAGAAGGGAATCGCTCCTTTCGAACACGAGCTGAATTCATTACGTGTGGTTGACTTCTTAGCTCATCACGGTAAAGGCCTGAATCTTACGTATGCGGTGAGAGATGGAATTGTCAGTCACAATGGGGAGACATTTCAACGGGTGATAAGTCCTGATTTTCATCAGAAGGATCTCTCTCAAATCACCTCGAGAAGACAGTGTGTTCCGGGAACATGGGAGGCAGCAGTAGTGCGCGTTTCGGATCAGATAGCCTATCTGGGACGTGATTATGAGGATGCCTGCCGTTTGTCAATTATTGATCCCGAAGCTATTCCGGCTTTGGTGGTTGATCGTCTCGGTGATACCAATGCCAGTATTATTGATGCGCTGGTAAATGATGTGATCGGTGCATCACATCCGGATATCGGTATCTGTTTCTCTGAAGGGGCTTTTGCTGCGGTACAGCAGATGAAAGAGTTTAATTATCAACAGATTTACCTGTCACCGATGCTTGCAGGGTACAGTAAGTACTTTCTGCGCCTGCTTCGCCTGATTGTGGAGTATCTTGACTCACTGATAGATACGTATGGATTTGATGGACAATGCTATCAAGAGGAAAAAAATATGCTTGCCGGTGGTTTCGGCATCCATATCAACGAGATGCGTCAATCCTATATCGACCATGATGGCAACACCGATCGGATCGTTTTCGACTACGTAGCCGGCATGAGTGATAATTTCTGTCTGGACTGTGCAAATGAGATACTCAAACCGGAGCATTTAAATGATCATTTGGAACAATCGATTACTGGACGATGGTTTGATGCAAGAAGTTGAGATCACTGCATGGTATGGGTAATCTGTTCTATCTCTTCAATAAACTGTTTAACATTGTCAAATGCCCGGTAAACCGAGGCGAATCGTATATACGCTACCGTATCTATCTGGTAGAGCTGTCGCAGTGCGGCTTCTCCGATATCTCGAGAGGAGACTTCCCTGCGAGTTCCCGCTTTCAGCACCACTTCATCCTCAATATCCTGCAGGACCTGTTCAATAGTTTCCTGACTCACGTTCCGCTTTTCGGTCGTAATCCGGATGCCCCGTTCAACTTTTCTGATGTCAAACGGTTCTCGGCGGCCATCCCGTTTGATCACCATGAAAGGCTTCTCTTCGATTCGTTCGTAGCTGGTAAACCGATACCCACATGCAAGGCACTCACGACGTCGTCGGATGGTCGAACCGCTGCTATTCTGGCGTGATTCCAGTACTTTATCGTCCATCTGACCACAATGCGGGCATAACATGGCGGAATTCTCCTTAATTTAAGATAATTCATACTATAGCATACAATTGATGCAATGCAAATTGCCTCAGTCATAAAATTTTGTATCTCAATATCCTTTTTTTGCATACTTTTTGTGATTCAAAGTACATTTTGTTATAAAACACTTGTTCATATTGTCAGTTAGTGCTAATAATAACACTTATAGGATGTAGGAGTGATGAAACCATGGAATCGGTAAGCAATTCAGTTAAACGAATCATTGATCGTACCCCTTTTCTGTATGAAATGTTGATACAGGGAATCCTCAGTTATAGCAATTATGCTGCATCGATTAAAGATACCGTTGAGCAGCTCCATGGAAGGGAAGTGAAGACTTCTGCCATCGTGATGGCTATACGACGCTATGCTGAAGAGCTGAGAAATAAAGAAACTGAGCAGAAAAGTTATAATCTGCATTATGAAATTGTCATGAAGACCAATATCTATGATATCAACCTCGTGCGCAGTGACACCATTACATCACGTCTTGGCGAGTTGTATCGGCTGGTAAATCCTGCGTCGGGTGATTTTTTAAACGTTACGGTGGGCAGTCATGAAATCAGCCTGTCGGTAAGTGAAAAATATCTTTCTGTGGTTGAAAAACTCATCCAAGGGGAAAAGATACTCCATCGGATGGGAGATCTTGTGGCATTATCGCTTGTCTTCAGCGGAGATTTTATGTCTACACCCGGTATCGTTTATGAAGCGGTACGTAAACTCGCATGGGAAGAGATCAACGTAAATGAAATTATTTCTACCATGAATGAACTGACCTTTGTGATCCGACGTGCCGATTCTATGGAAGCTTTCACCGTACTACAGAGTTTTCTGGGGGGAGCTTGATGCGTCACATCGTTATCACTGGGCCCACAAACAGTGGAAAGACTACGTTGTTGTATACCCTGTTTTCCCGCCTTGATTCCGCAGGGTTTTCGATCGGAGGAATTGCTCAAGTCATGCCGATTCCTGGTGAAGAAAAAGAAGATTGGCTCATCAGTGATCAGGGCAGTGGAGAAGTGCGTACACTCCTCAGCCAAAGAGAGCAGGACCAGTGGGAACGTTTTGGCCGATTCTGGTATGATCAGTCAGTATTTGATTGGGCTTCAGATCTGCTGCTCGCCCATATGAAAACGTATGAATATCTGACTATTGATGAAATTGGCCCCATTGAACTGCAAGGTAACGGACTTGATCGCGCACTTCATACCGTTTTTTCTACGTATACCAAAACGGTGATTTCCGTGATACGTTCTTCTCTGCTTGAGCACGTGTTCGCACGGTATCATATAGATCGCCAGAACGTACAGATTCTCGATACCAGCTATGATGTTCAAACTCAATTACAACAGGTGCTCACCGATGAATGAATTGCTTTGGGCTGTTATGCTCATATTCAACTTTGGTGCGATCATGATTTCGTATCGATTGTGGGGGAAAGTCGGGTTGTTTATCTGGATTCCCCTTTCAGTGATTGTCGCTAATGTGCAGGTAACGAAGACCGTTGAATTATTCGGGCTTGAATCCACTCTGGGAAATATTGTCTACGCCACCAGTTTTCTTGCGACTGATATCCTCAGCGAGTGTTACGGCAAAAGAGATGCGGCAAAAGCCGTTGCCATCGGATTTTTCTCACTCGTGGTGATGACGATTCTGATGAATCTTGCATTGGTTTTTACACCGGCTCCTTCGGATTTTGTTCAAGAGAGCCTGGTTACCATATTCTCCCTCATGCCGCGTATCGCCCTTGCCAGTCTTATCGCCTATCTCTTTTCTCAATTGCATGATATCCAAGCATTCGCCTACTGGAAACGACGGTTGCCGGGAAACCGGACACTTTGGCTGAGAAATAACATGAGCACCATGGTCAGTCAGGCCATTGATACTCTGATCTTTACCACCATAGCTTTCTGGGGAGTGTATCCATGGGAAGTACTGTGGCAGATTATGCTTACCACATACTTGCTTAAATGGATTGTTGCTGCACTGGATACCCCATTTATGTATCTGGCCCGAACCTGGTATGAAAAGTATCATCAGTGAGAGAATAGTTCACCCATAGTTGCAACAGCCTCTGCGGTACCCGAAAGAACAATAGAGCTGAAAGGACGACGTTCACGTAGCAATGCATCGGTATAACAGAACGGCGAACCATCAATATACTGAACGGTGAGATTCTGTGATGCCAGAAGTGCATGAGCTCCAGCAATATCCCAGGCATAGCAGGGAACGGATACAGCTCCCTGTATATGCGGATATACCAACGGCGAGATCATATGGAGAATATTCGACCCATAACACCGTATTTTACCATTGAACTGCTTTATTGAGATATGTCTCGGAGCATGAGATGCCATGGCTATCTGTTCAAGTTTCCGCCGTATGATGCGGGCGGTAAACGGTTTGTTATTCAGCAATAACGGTTTTCCGGGATCGAGACGAAGAAATAATCCCTCATCATAACTGAGTCCCCAGCGGGGAGCATATACCATGGCACCGATACAGGTACGATGCTCATTGAGTATACCCAAAGAGATACACCAGGCAGGAAGCCCCTGACTGTACACATCGGTACCGTCTATCGGATCAAGTATGAAGGTGAGCGGTGCATCGGAGGTAAAGGGATGAACCGACTCTTCGGTTACAATATTTGCCTTGGGAAACTCTTCAGATAATACGCGCTCTACTTGTTCGTTGATATACGTGTCAGTACGGGTGAGTACTGATCCATCGTCTTTATAGTCTCTGCTGATATCAGATTGGGCCTTACAGGCATACGTTCCCATCTCCAAAATAAGTTGGGCAATACGATCATACGCATCCATTGAACACCTTTCCTCTCTATGATAGATTGAGTGCGGTTATGCAACAACATATCGGACCACTCGTGCAATCCTATATCAAAAGCACTGATGCGTACAAGGCGCTGAAGCGGGATTGCTCAATAAGACAGTATATTGAAGGACTCGAGGGATATCCTCTTGCCGAAACCCTCTCAGTGTATTCTCGCTATCTCAATCATCGGGTGTGGGCTGTTTGTCCTACTGAAGTGGCTGCAAATCAGCTGATTACCGATTTGAACACCGCAGGAGTCCCTCATATTTCGCTGCCCTCTCATGGGAAGCGTCTCTATAGTCCCTGGGAGGGTTCCGATCGAGAATATGCACAACTCAGGGCTCTTGGTGCTGCTGTTGAGCATCCGAATCGTATTATCGTCACGCATATGCGGGCATTTGTTTCTCCGGTGGTCTCATTGGATTCATTGAAAAATGCAGAATTGCACCTGAAGATTAACGACCCGTTCGATCCCGCGCAGATTGCGAAAAAATTAGCTGCCGGAGGATATTTCCGTTCTCCAAGCACTTCAGTACCCGGTGAGTTTTCCATGCATGGTGAAGTCTTCGATTTTTTTCCCTATGAACGAAACTATCCGGTGCGTATCTATGCTGATTGGGATCATATCGAACGGATCACTTCATTCGATCCCGATACTCAGGACACCGTAAAAACCCTGAGCCATATCACCATTACGATTTTAGGTGAGCAACAGCAGGTTCAGACATCCCATATCAATAGTTATTTTTCTGAGCATGATTATTTTTTCCTACTGGGAAGTGAGCGGCTGGAAACTTCATATCATTCCCTGTTAGTCGAGGCAAAAAGTTTATTTCGTGAAGCCTTTCTTGCTGATAGACAGTCGGTAAAACCAGATCAGCTCCTCTTCTCCTATCCTGATTTTTATGCACAACAGAACCGCTGTGCAATCCTGTTGGAAGTACGCGGTCAGCATGAATCGGTATATACCTTTTCCGTCAGTGGTCCACGGTCCTATTTTGGCAATATGATCATGCTGAAAGAACAGTTAACGCAACTATTTGAACATGATTATACGGTAGCCATATATGCTGGGAGTGAACTACAGCAGAAACGGTTACAGTCATTGCTCAGCCAATATCCAAACCTTTCGGTCGTTGATCTGGAGATGAGTGGGGGGTTCACCATATTAAGTTCGAAACTTACGGTCATCTGCGATCATGAAATATTCGGCCGACGGAAGCAGGTGGCAAAAGCATTACACAAAATCCAATCCTCACCGCTTGATTCGTTTGTCGATCTCAATGAGGGTGATTATGTCGTCCATGTAAATTACGGGGTAGGGAAATTCCTCAAGATTGATCGTATCCGCATGTCCCAGAAAGAGCGGGATTATATCAAGATCGCCTACGCTGATGAAGAATTTCTCTTTGTACCTATTGAGCAGGCTAACCTGATTCAGCGCTATATCGGAAGTGAAGGGGGTGCGGTAAAGCTTGATCGTCTCGGAGGGACGGGTTGGGAGACAAAAAAGGCCCGGGCTCGCAAGTCTGCTGAAGAGTTGGCCGGACGTCTTATTCAGCTCTATGCACGACGGAAGAGCAGTAAAGGATTTCCCTATCCAAAAGATACCGATTGGCAGATGGAATTTGAAGCCACATTCCCATTTGAAGAGACTGAAGATCAGCTGACATGTATTGAGGATATCAAACGGGATATGGAAAGTCCCATCGTAATGGATCGACTTATCTGTGGTGATGTCGGTTATGGGAAAACTGAGATTGCATTTCGTGCTGCGTTCAAGGCAGTGATGGCAGGTAAACAAGTTGCATTTTTAGCTCCCACCACTATCTTGGCAGAACAGCATTATGAGACGCTGAATAAGCGTCTGGGGAAATTCCCCGTTCGCTCAGCAGTCATTTCCAGAATTATCGCTAAGAAAGATCAGAAAGAGATCCTGAAACAAGTGCAGGAAGGGTCAATCGATATTCTTGTCGGCACCCATCGGATTTTACAGAAGGACGTTCTGTTTCATGATCTCGGTCTGTTGATTGTCGATGAAGAACAACGATTTGGGGTAAAAGATAAAGAGCGGGTGAAGGAGCTGAAGGCAAATATTGATTCTCTGGCGCTCTCGGCAACCCCGATTCCCCGTACGTTATATATGTCGTTACTGAAAATTCGCGATATGTCCCTGCTGACGACTCCTCCTATTCAGCGACGACCTATTCAGACCGTAATTCGAGAATTCGATATTCCTACTATGGTGAAAGCTATCCGCTACGAGCTCAGTAGGGGAGGCCAGGTATTCTATCTCCACAATCGAATCAATACCCTTAATGAAGTAGTCACGATGCTTTCTCAACAATTGCCTGAAGTGTTTGTGGAAGCGATTCATGGACAGATGGAATCAACGGTTATTGAGGATGTCATGCGTCGCTTTATCCATCAGGGAATTCAGGTGCTTGTCTCCACCACGTTGATTGAAAATGGGATAGATATTCCTAATGTAAATACGATCATCATCGATCGGGCTGATCGGTATGGAGTATCACAGTTGTATCAGCTGAGAGGTAGGGTAGGACGAAGTGACCAGAAAGCATATGCGTACCTGTTCTATCCGGCACTCACTGCAATTAATGAAATCGCCGTAAAACGACTGAAAGTAATCAGTGAACACACTGAGTTGGGAAGTGGATTCAAAATCGCGATGAAGGATATGGAAATCAGAGGTACCGGAAACCTGCTTGGCAGAGAGCAAAGTGGTCAACTTGCATCGGTCGGTCTCGATATGTATCTGAGGATTTTAGATGAGGCGATTGCCGAACTGTTAAAAGATGGATCTGAAGATGAGCACCGGGAAGTATTTCTGGAACTCGACTATTCGGGCTTTATTCCCGATTCCTATATATCAGAGCCGTCAGTTAAATTCGATATCTACAAAAAGATTGCCTCAATAGCTACTGATGTGCAACTTCAGGCCTTGGCCGCTGAACTTGAGGACCGATTCGGTCCCGTTCCCGAAGTTGTGGTGAATCTTCTGTATATTGCCGAACTGAAAATCATCTGCAGAAAACTCAAAATCCTCCATCTCAAGGAACGAAACGGTCAGGTAACCGTTGAATTTGCCAAAGTGAAAGATATTGCTATCGACAAGGTAATGGAGCTTATCTCACTTGGAAACGGAGCGGTAAAACTTGATCCGCGGAGGATGCATGTGCTGACACTGCGCACTGATGCCGTATCACTGAAAGATAAATCATTGTTCATTCTTGAAACATTACAGCGGTTACTGTAAAGCAGAAGGAGCTCGATACATGGATAGAGTAGAACGTCCAGCTGAGGATGGAAGACGATCAATAAAAAGTTTTGTGCTTCGCGGTTCACGACTTGCCACCTACCAGATGGAGGCATTGGAACGCTTTAGTGGGCACTATGTGATTCCTTTCAGTGATACTCCAGTATCATTCGAGCATATCTTTGGAAATAAAAAACCGACTATCATTGAAATCGGGTTTGGCATGGGACACTCTACCGAGCGCATCGCCCGCGAGAGAAATGATTATAATTATCTTGGTATTGAAGTATTTCTCAATGGATTTACTAAATTGCTTCATGCAATAGGAACCGCTGAATTAGATAATGTGCGTTTGATTCGTTTTGATGCCGTTGAAGTATTGAAAACCATGATTTCTGACGGATCAGTTGCCGGTTTTCATATTTTCTTTCCTGACCCATGGCCGAAAAAGAAACACCATAAGCGAAGACTGATACAGAGCGAATTTGCTGCTTTGCTTGCCCAAAAACTTGCTGATAACGGGTATATCTACTGCGTAACTGATTGGGAAGCATATGCAGAGCAGATGCTTGAGGTGTTTGCTCAGGTATCAGTATTACATAATCCGTATCATGGTTTTGCACCCAGTCGATCGTGGAGACCGGAGACCAGTTTTGAGCGGAAGGGAATTCAGAAAAGTCATCCTATTCGAGAAGTGTGGATAGAAAAAGTAAGCCGGGGATGACCCCCGGCTGGTAGCTGTTATTTCTCTTCGGCTTCTTGAGCCGCCTTTGCTGCCTTGATGACATCATCGGCAATTCGTCCACTCACACTTTCATAGTGATCAAAATCTATCTCAAACGATCCGGTACCGCTGGTCATGGATTTCAGATCAATAGCGTAGTTGAGCATCTCAGCCTGAGGAACCTCAGCCTTGACCATCTGAATACCACCACCGATATCCTCCTGACCAAGCACACGTCCCCGTTTTCCACTGAGATCACTGAGAATATCTCCCAGATAATTATCCTCGATATAAACTGACAGCTTCATGAATGGTTCGAGCAGTACTGGACCCGCTTTTTCAATGGCAGCACGCATAGCACCTTTCGCTGCAAGACGGAACGCCATCTCCGAAGAATCGACCGGATGTTCCTTTCCGTCAACGATAGTGATTCCGATATCCACCAAAGGATATCCGGCGAGAAATCCTTCCTGCATGGCATCCTGCAGGCCTTTCTCAATACCAGGCATGTATCCTTTAGAGACAGATCCACCTTTGATCGCATTGGTAAAGGCGTAATATTCTCCCCGTTCGAGCGGTTCAATCTCGATCAGCACCTTACCATACTGGCCATGGCCACCCGACTGTTTCTTATGCGCATATTCCACCACACCTGATTTCTTGGTGATCGTTTCACGGTAGGCAATCCGCGGCAGTTTCGTATTTATGGTAATCTTCTGCTTCTCTTTGATTTTATCAAGAATCATGTTGATATGGAGTTCTCCCATACCACTCACGGTTGATTCTTTAGTCTCCTCATTAAATGCTGTCTGGAAAGTGAGATCTTCTTCGGTAATCCGATGCAGTGCATCATTCATCTTGTCTTCAGATTTTTTATCACCTGCCTGAATAGCCAGAGAATAAATAGGACTGGGAAGACGCAAGGCAAGGAACCGGTATGGAACATCTCCCTGTGTCAACGTAGCATTGGTATAGCAGATATTGCTTTTGGCAATAACACCGATTTCACCTGCATTCAATGCATCGACTTCCACCAGTTTTTTTCCGATCAGATGATAGACTTTTCCCGGTCGCTCTTTCTTTCCCAGTTCCGGGTTGGTCAGATCAGTATCTCCTGCTATGGAACCTTGAACCACCTTGATATAGGAGAGTTTTCCCGAGAACTGATCAATGGTAGTCTTGAATACATAAGCAGCAGGAGCACCTTCAGCGGTAATACTCATCTGCTGTTCCTGATCATCCTGCACGATGGTATCGCTCTGTCCAACAGGAGAGGGGAAATTGTTCGTGATAAAGGTCAAAAGGCTATTGATTCCGGATCCCAGAAGGGAACTTCCGGCAAATACCGGGACGATACGGTTCTCATGTAATCCCTCGCGTAATCCCCGACGAATTTCTTCAGGTTCCAGCGTTCCGACATCGAAGTACTTTTCAATCAGATCATCTGCACCTTCTGCTGCAGATTCGATGAGCTGGAGTTCATACTCATCCACCAGATCGGCATATTCAGCGGGGATATCACCCGATTTTTCTTTACCATTAGGATCGAAAGTGTACGCTTTCTTCTCAATAAGATTAATCACACCCGTAAAATTATCCCCGCCACCCATAGGAATGGTGATAGGTACATATGTCGCGGGTAAGGTCTCTTTAATATTGGCAAATGCTGCAAAATAATCAGCGCGATCCCGATCAAGTTTATTGATAAATACTGCACGAGGTCGGTTCCGGTCATTTAACCGTTTCCAGAGTTTAATGGTTTCAATCTGGGCACCATCTCGTGCATCAACAGTAACCAGGGCACTTTCACATGCTCTGAATGCACACACCACTTCACCGACAAAGTCGGCAGTTCCCGGGGTGTCCAAAAAGTTAAGGGTCTTTCCCTCATGGATAATGTTCGCCATCGCGGTATGGATAGAAATCTGACGGACATTCTCTTCTTCGGTATAGTCACTTACCGTTTTCCCTGACTCTATCGTCTCAGCCCGGGAAATCACACCATTTTGAAACAATATTTGTTCCAATAATGAGGTTTTCCCGGTACCGTTGTGGCCTGCAATAGCAATGTTCCTCAAATCAGTACTGGATACGCTCATATGTCCTCCTAAATTAGAGATATCGGTTGATACTCAAAGAACATAGTAAATCCATAGTTCTCAGTTGTCAAACACTTCTTGAATTTGACTCCATTTTTTTAGAAAAATGGCTGAATTCCATCGTAAAAGTGCCTCTTCCCTGTGTCGAACTACGGAGCGCAGTAGAATATCCAAAGAGCTGAGCAAGTGGAGCCTTGGCAATAATATGATCGGCTGTTGCACGACTTTCCATGCTGTTGATCAATCCCCCTCGTGCCGTAATACTACCCATGACTTCACCCACATACTGCGATGGGACTACCACATCGACCCGCATAATCGGTTCAAGTAAGATAGGTTCAGCATCTCTTCCTGCTGCTTCAAAACAGAGAGCTGCAGCGGCTTCACAGGCAAATGGTGAAACGGTGACCTCAGAATAGGATATCGATTCTAGAATTACGGCAACATCAACAACCTCATAGCCGAACCGGATTCCTGATTGTATCGAATTATGGACGCCGCGACTGATTGCCTCAAGCAGTTCCTCAGGAAGCTGCTTTGCCGGAACTGCTGAACTGAATTGTACACCAGAACCCGTTGCCAGTGGTTTGAGAGTAAGCTGCACGGTTGCAGCATGTTCTTTGCCGGCAAGCATCTTGTTGAACTTTTCAGTTTTTGTCACAGAGTGAGTAATTGATTCACGATAGGTGACTTGCGGATTTCCTACACGAGCATCGACCTTCATCTCTTTGGTTAATCGGGTGACGAGCACATCGAGGTGCAACTCTCCCATTCCCGAAATAATCAGTTGACCTGTATCAGAATGTTCCTTCCAGGTGAAAGTCGGATCTTCCTGACTCAGAATCTGCAGTGATGCTTTCAGTTTATCCTGTTCGCTTAACGACTTCGGTTCAATTGCCACTGAGATCACCGGCTCAGGGAACTCCATATTCTCGAGCAGAATCTGTTGACCTTCGCTTCCGATGGTATCTCCGGTTTGCGCGTTTTTAAACCCGATTACTACCCCAATATCACCGGCTGCAAGCTGATCGATTACTTCCGGACGGCTTGCGTGCATACGAACGAGTCGATGGATTCGTTCTCGTTTCTTCTTTGTGATGTTTAATATCGCCGTACCTTTCTTAATCACCCCACTGTAAACCCGTACAAAGCAGAGCGGGCCGGCTTCTTTGTCATGCTGAATCTTGAAGATCAGTGCAAGCGGTGGCCCCTCAGGGTCATGAATAACCGGTACTTCGTTCCCATGTTTTACGGAAACCCCCTTCAACGGAGGAATGTCGATCGGAGAGGGAAGCAACTCGGTTATACCATCCAGCAGCGGCTGTACTCCAATATTCTTTAACGAAGCACCGACAAAAACAGGAATCAGTTTCCGTTCGATGGTTGCTTTACGCAGTGTGGCAATGATCATCTCACGGGGGATCTCTTCCCCGGAAAAATATCGTTCGGTAATTTCATCTGAATAGGATGCAACGGCATCGATGAGCCGTTCGTACCACTGGTCACGCAGCTGCTGCATATCTTCGGGAATTGGTCCAAAATGCATGCTGCTTCCCATATCGGTCACTTCAAAATCTATCTTTCGATTGCCGATCAGATCGATGATTCCACAGAAGGATGATTCAGATCCGATGGGAAGATAGAGCGGAACCGGTACCGTGGAAAACTTTTTTTCCACATCAGCGATCACATCGTAGAAATTCGCTCCCAGTCGATCCATTTTATTGACAAAGATAATACGGGGGACGCGATATCGGTCAGCTTGTCTCCATACCGTTTCTGTCTGCGGTTCTACACCGCTGACTCCACAGAGTACTGCTACCGCACCGTCCAGAACCCGCAGTGAACGCTCCACTTCAGCAGTGAAGTCTACATGTCCCGGAGTATCTATGATATTAATGCGATAATCTTTCCAGTAACAGGTCGTTGCCGCACTGCTGATGGTAATACCCCGGTTCTGTTCCTGCTCAAGAAAATCCATAGATGCTTCACCGTTATCCACCTCACCAATACGATGATTTTCCCCGGTGTAAAAAAGAATTCTCTCGGTAGTAGTGGTTTTCCCTGCATCAATGTGGGCCATAATTCCAATATTTCGTATCAGTGTATCATCCATGTCAGTACATCCTTTACCTGTCGGTGACAGTTTCAGGGTGAAATAGTAGCATAAATGGGTTTTTCGATAAAGAGCAGGAAGCCGCTGATCATATCAGCGTATCCTGCGTAGTGCACGAAGTGAATTGACCACCGCAAGAAGAGCAACTCCCGTATCGGCGAAGACCGCTGTCCACATCGAAGCATAACCGAGTACACCAAGCAGCATAACGAGGGCTTTGATAGCTAGAGCTCCGCCAATATTCTGTTTGATCAGTCCCAAGGTCCGACGTGCATGAGCGATCCCTTGTGCGATACTATTCAGATCATCGTTCATGATCACCACATCAGAAGCCTCTACCGCAGCATCGGATCCAATCTGTCCCATGGATACCCCGACATCTGCCAGAGCCAGCACAGGAGCATCATTAATTCCATCACCTGCAAACAGCAATTTCCCATTTTTTTGTCTCTGCTGCAAAAGGCTTTCCACCCGTTCAACCTTATCCTGGGGAAGCAGTTCACCCTCCCAGTTTTTAATACCTACCTGCTGTGCTACTGAAGAAACAGCATCTTGTCCGTCACCGCTGATAACCGATATCGATGCAATACCTAGTTTTTTTAATCTGCTTATTGCTTGATGAGCGCTGGTTTTAACCGTATCGGAGATGATAAAACACCCTTGTACCACTGAATCTACTGCAATATAGATACTTCCTGCTTCAGCCGGCAGTTCCTGTGGGATGTCAGCTTTGTGATCTTCCATCAGTTTTACATTTCCCATGGCAACAGTATGCGGTCCGATAGTGCCGATAATGCCGGATCCGGGGACCTCCTCAACTGATTGCGCCTCTTGTGCCAGAACATCTGTCAAATATTCTACCACAGCACGGGCAGCCGGGTGGTGTGAATGCATTTCTACCGATTTTGCAAACACCATAAGCTGGTCTGTGGTGAATTTCAACTGTTCTGCAAACCTGATGTTCTGCACAGCATACTCTCCGGTGGTAATTGTTCCCGTTTTATCGAGCACCACGGTTGCTGTCTGTGCAAGTGCCTGAAGAGCATTACCCCCTTTTACCAGAATACCCATTCGGGCAAGACCGCCGATTCCGGCAAAGAATCCAAGCGGAACAGAGATTACCAAAGCACAGGGACAGGATATAACCAGAAATATAAGGGCACGATAGAACCAATCAGAGAAGCTTCCTAAAGACAATAGGGGAGGGATGATTGCTACAGAGGTGGCAATTGCTACGACTACCGGGGTATAAATGCGGGCAAATCGGGTAATGAAACGCTCGGTTTGTGCTTTTCTGCTTCCCGCCTCTTCTACCAACTGAAGAATATGAGCAACCGTTGAATCTGCATAGCTTGTTACCGCCTTTGCTTTCAATACACCACTGCCGTTAATTGATCCGCTGATCAGTTGATCGTTCGGACCAACCGATTTCGGTATCGATTCACCGGTAAGCGCACGGGTATCAAGAAATGATTTTCCTTCAGTAACCACCGCATCAACCGGGATCCGATCTCCCGGACGAATCAACAGCAGATCCCCGGGAACAATATCCTGTGGATCTACGGTGATCATATTCCCTTCACGTAATACCGTTGCACTTTTCGGTTGAATGTCCATTAAATCGGCGATAGATTTGCGCGATCGGTGTACTGCCAGGTCCTGAAAGAATTCCCCTATCTGATACAACACCATGACGGCAACAGCTTCTCCGTATTCTCCGATCGCCACTGCTCCCAAAGTTGCAATTGCCATAAGAAATTGTTCGTCAAACCAGGCACCTCGGAAGATATTCTTTACTGCTGTGATGATGACATCATATCCGGAAATCACATAGGCAGTAATCAACATGATCAGGAAGATCTGACTATTCCCAATGATATGAGCCGTTAGAGCAAGTATCGTAGAAAGTGCAGCACGCAGGGGCAACTGCAGACGCTGAAACCAGGATGGCGTAATCATCTCAGAATCAGGTACTCGTATGGTTGCTCCCGGTTCTTCCCGGTTGAGCACCTGAGATAGCCGATGTTCAAATGCACTATCGATCGGCTGTTGTGTATCAATGCTGAGTGTATGTGATAATACATCGATTTGAGACGTATTTACCCCTTCCATGCCTACTAATGCGTCTTCTATTCGTGCTGCGCAGACTGCACAGTCCACGCCATTTATATGATAGATTTTTTTTGATCCCATAGATACTCCCATGCATGAATATATGATCATGCGTTCATATATAGAGTAGGGATTTCACCTCTTATTGTCAACCAATCAAGAAGCGACTGTGAGCAGAAGTATTTCGTAAGGACCGATTATAACCGGATCTTCAGCAAAGCGAATGAGCTTTCCCTGAACAAGATCTGTCCAGGTATGTTCACCCATGTATGGGTGCCCTCCGGTATCAATGGTTATCTGTTTCTGATGTTCGGTAAAGTTTGCAAGAACCACCATCATTTCAGCAGTCTCCAGTTTACGTGGACGTACGAGCATGCAGATCACTCCGACATCGGAAGTTTTCAGCGTACTCAACCGATGGGATGATCCCATGAATCGTTGCCCTTTGCTGATGGTGATAAAGCGATGAATTTTTCGAAAAACCTGTGATCCGGGAAGACTGAGATCACCACGTCGACTTGCTGCAGCCCAGTCGAATTTCTGCCGGTGAAGATACCGGCTATCACGGGCTTTGTGCATATCATAGATATAAGAATAGTCGTTCAGCTGACCAATTTCATCACCACTGTAAATCACTGGTATTCCGTTAGCGGCCATACAGAAGGCATGTAGCAGTGCGATACGTTTTACTGCAAGTTCCATCTGATATTCATCCCGATCCTGCAAAGATTTCTCCAGTCCGCACAGTGATGCACACGTACCGCAGTTACGTGCATCCAGAGTTTTCGGGTCAGATTCATATAATTCACCACGACTAAAGCTCCCTGGATATGCACCGAGGTAGAACATGATGAGAAAGCGTTTGTGCTGAAAGGGGTCAAATCCGATGGTACGTGCCGCATCTTCACTGAATCCCCATCCGATATCATCATGGCAGCGGGCATAATTAACCCAGCAGGCACCTGAGGGGATATTGTCGGGAATGTCAGTGATAAGCGAAGATAGCATGCGGGTATCGCGTGTAGCGAGACTGTTCCACAATTCAACCATAAATGTCACATTGTACAATAAATGGCATTCAGGAGCCTGTTCGGTGCCAAAATAGGGAGCCACATCCTGAGGAGCCATCACTACCTCACCCTTGATAATGGTGGCAGGTGCGACTAATTCAAGAATGATTCGGAACATCCGGATGATGGTATGTACCTGGGGAAGGTTTCGGCAGCTGGTTCCCCACTGCTTCCAGATATAGGGGATGGCATCGAAACGAAAAATATCAACTCCTCGGTTGGCCATCTGGAGAAGGGCAGAAGCCATTTCACGAAAGACGTCAGGATTCTGGTAATTGAGATCCCACTGATAGTGATTGAACGTGGTAAGCACCCAGCTTTCCATGTGTGCGTTGTAGGTGAAATTACCGGGAGCAAGAACGGGAAATACTTCATTTACCGTCTGTTCATACTGATCGGGAAGCGTACGGTCCTGATAAATAAAGTATCGTGAAGCATAGCGCTTATCACCTTCACGTGCTTTTACTGCCCATGCGTGTTCATCACTGGTATGATTCAGTACAAAATCAAGGCATACGCTGATATTCCGCTCATGGCAGGCGCGAGTGAATGTGTCAAATTGTTCGTTCGTGCCGAAACGCTCATCAATAGAGGTGAAATCACTTACGGCATACCCTCCGTCATTAAGTGACTCGGGCATATCGAAAACGGGCATGATATGGAGGTAGGTAACACCGAGTTCCTCAAGATAATCCAGGCGGGCCGGCATCCCGGCGAATGTGTCGGAAAAGTTATCTACATACAGCATCATACCGATCATGGAGGATTCCTGGTACCAGGTAGGATGTTCTAAGCGATCACGGTCAAGATCCAACAACTCATCAGAACGTGCAGACCATCTGAGGCGAAGCATATCACAAAATTGTGTATAGCCAACCTCACCGTACAGCGATCGGTACAGTTTTTGTAACGTGGGTTCCATCGATTCCCAGCGGGAGAGAAACTCCCGATGATGTCTTTGCTCAGGCTGTGCAGTCTGTCTCATGATGCAGTCAACTCCGTTAGGCAAATCGGTTATGCAATGAGAATATAACGATAAACTGCTTTACTGTGACGGTCAACCGCATCATGTGAAAAAGCATTCGATGAATCGGTTGACAAAAGTATCAGCTCCATGATACGTTCATCTTCGTTATTGCACGGGGGGTTAGCTCAGTGGGAGAGCTCCTGCCTTACAAGCAGGCTGTCGTGGGTTCAAATCCCTCATCCCCCAATCATAGAGACCTGCATCCAGAACCGGATGCAGGTTTCTTATTATTGACAGAAATCCTGAGTTTTCTCATGATACCTACATGATTGAGACTCAGATTGCCCGAATTTCCTCTCCATTACTCTATTCCTCCCGGCTCATGTTACGCCCCTTTACGTTGGACGATGCTCCAGCACTTTTCTCCTGGTCGAGTGATCCGGAAGTAACCGCCTATTTACGATTCTGCGTGCATGAGAGCATTAA
This sequence comes from uncultured Spirochaetaceae bacterium, assembly GCA_964482325.1. Classification (GTDB taxonomy): domain Bacteria; phylum Spirochaetota; class Spirochaetia; order Sphaerochaetales; family Sphaerochaetaceae; genus CAYZJV01. The sequence continues at coordinate 52,169 of CAYZXD010000004.1, forward strand.
AGAATCACGTTCGGTGATTTCCCGATGGATGAAATCAGCATTGCATCCTCCTTTCTTTCATTGGGCCATTGAAAAACGGGATACGCAGCAGGTCATCGGATCCATTGGCATTGAAATCATGAGTCTTCATGATAACCGGGGAGAACTCGGGTACTGTCTGACAAAATCAGCCTGGAATTGCGGATATGCAACGGAGGCGGTGAAAACGGTATTGCAGTTTGCCCTTGAACGGGGAGGCTTTCACCGCCTTGAAGCCTGTCATGCAGAAAACAACATTGCATCCGGGCGTGTCATGGAGAAGGCAGGAATGCATCGTGAAGCTGGACCGTTGCATCACTATTATCGATCAGACATCCTTGGGTATCAAAATGTCTATATGTATGCAATAACAGAGGAGCAAAGCACGTGGAGCTGATCTGGTACTTCTTTCTCTACAGTATCCTCGGGTATATCTGTGAAGTGATCTATTGTTCTGTTCCGCTGAAACGGTGGGTAAACCGGGGATTTTTGTATGGACCGTGGATACCGGTGTATGGATTTGGCGCTCTTGCCGCGATCGCGATACAGCAGGTGGCGCCACATCCTGTTGCTTTTTTCATGCTGTCTGTCCTGGTTATCTCAATAATTGAGTATCTGACCGGATGGCTGTTGGAAAGAGTCTTTCACCTCAGACTTTGGGATTATCGTGATCATACATTTCAATTGCATGGACGTATCTGTCTCCAGAATGCTCTGATTTTTGGTTTCCTGGCACTGGTTGTAGGGTATATCATCCATCCTTTCTTCGCCTCCCGTATCACGATACTCCCTGAACGGTTGCGGTCCATTGGCGCTTCGGGTATGCTGATTGTGCTTGCAGTTGATACCACCGCGAGTATTTCAAGTATGGCTGTGTTTGCCGATCGCCTTGGACGTATCAAACACCTTCGTTCACTGGTGGAAACCCGGTTGGAAGAGTTGGCTCAAGACCTTCGTGAATCCATTGAAGGTGAAATCACCCGGATTTCTGAACAACTGAGAAAATCGGGAAATCGTCTGTTGGATGCTTTCCCCGCGATGCATTCAAATGAGTTTGACCGGCAGCTGCAGGCAGTACGTGATCTGATCAGAAAACATCGTAAGTGATAGGCATCCAGGAGGGACGAGCATGAGTATGGCAGAACGCATTGAGCAGATACAGAATGAAATAGAACAGGCGAAAGCAGCGTGCGGCAGGACCGATTCGGTCTCTCTGATTGCGGTTTCTAAAACGCATCCCTACACAGCTGTTCAGGAAGCTCTCTCCTGTGGCCAGGTTCTTTTTGGAGAAAATCGAGTGCAGGAGATCATGGAGAAGTTTCCTGTGGTGCATGAGCACTACCGGCTGCATCTGATCGGTCATTTACAGTCGAACAAGGTAAAAAAAGCGGTGGGAATTGTTGATGCCATCGATTCCGTCGATTCAGTAAAGCTTGCACGACTCATCAGTAAAGAAGCGGTGGCTCAACAGAAAGTCATGCCGATTCTTATTGAGTGGAATACATCGGGAGAATCATCGAAATCGGGATTTGTCTCGTGGGATGCATACGCCCAACTTCTTGATGAAGCACAACAGCTTCCCGGTATAGCAATCAAAGGGTTGATGACTATCGGACCGCTTACCGATCATGAGCGGGAAGTTCGAAATGCCTTTGCTCAGTTGCGGGAAATTGCTGAAAAAAGCCGTAATGTTCATCCTGAGCTCTCTTTTGCTGAACTGTCTATGGGAATGAGCAGTGATTTCCATTGGGCGATTCAGGAAGGTTCGACACAGGTACGTGTTGGTACGGCAATTTTCGGGACGAGGAGCTATCCATGAAACGTATGATGGTAACGGTTGCAATCGTGTTATTCGTGCTCTCGCCTTTAATGAGTGCTGATTACACACCATACCAACCTGAAGAATTTCCGCAGTGGAGTATCAAATTGAGAAGGGCGGAAACCCTTTTCTTCGGGTCGCTTCCGATTACGATTGGCGTTACCGGACTTGCCTGTTCTGCTGTACAGTTGGCAAGCGGGAACAGGTTGTTCGCAGAACCGGTGCAGGATTCTCTGACTGTGCTCTCCATTGCAGGAATTCTTTCTCTCGGGATTGCACTTGCCGATTATATTGTGGGAGAGATGCAATAATCATGGCTAAGCAGGAACATACCCTTGAACTTACCGTCTCTGAGTTACCTGAACCGCAACGTGTGGATGCGTGGGTTGGCCACATCTCAGAAGCGTTTCCCCGTTCTGCCTCCTCTGATCAAAACACAGAGTTTTATATCAACGGAGTGCCGGTAAAGAAAAGTAAAAAGGTCCAACCTGGTGATCAGGTCATGGTGAAGTGGACAGAACACCTGCTTGATGCCGTATCTGCACAAGATATCCCTTTGCACATACTGTATGAGGATGATCAGGTGGTTGTGATCGATAAACAGCAAGGTCTTGTTGTGCATCCGGGCGCAGGGAATCCTGATGAGACGCTGGTGAATGCGTTGGTACATCGGTATGGTGATCAGTTTTTTTCCTCTGATGAATCTCCTTCAATCCGACCGGGTATAGTGCATCGTCTTGACAAGGACACTTCAGGGGTCATGGTGATTGCCAAAGATCGTATCACCCATGAACACCTTGCCGCTCAGTTTCATGACCGCCAGATAAAAAAGCACTATATTGCCCTGGTTGAAGGGATATTACCCCGACATCGGGAACATATTGAGACGGGGATTATCCGAGATGCCAGGGACAGGAGGCGATTTGCCGCCACGGACAAGACTGCGGGGAAGTGGGCGAGAACCGATTATGTCGTGCTGCGTCAATTGCCGCATTGTGCCCTTATACGCATTCGGCTGCATACCGGAAGAACTCACCAGATCCGTGTACACATGGCCCATATCGGTCATCCAGTGATAGGTGATCCGTTGTATGGGTTGAGAAAATCCTACTTCACCGATCAATCACTGATGCTCCACGCTTTCTCACTGGAATTTTCTCATCCCGTTTCTCACCAGATGATGCGTTTTCGGGCTCCGTTGCCTGACCGGTTCAAGTCACTGATTCTAGGTGATCAAGTGACGATACTGGGGTGACTGAGCTGCGCAAGATCATCACTGGCCATAGCATCGATGAGTTCCCGATTGAACAGTTTTTCTATCTTTAATGCCGATATTGTTCCATGTCCGGGATAGATGAGAAATCGTTCATCAAGGGTTAACAATCGACTGGTAATTCCTCTCAGCAGCAGGGCTGTTTCCACAACTCCCGCAGTTTTTCCGATGCGGCCGGCGAATAATACATCACCAGTGAAGAGTACATTGCCGATTTTATAGACAAATGAGTCGATCGTATGCCCGGGTATCTGAATTGCCTCAGCGGTGATGCCGCTGAGATCCATAATCGAACGGTCAGTAACCTGCTTAACGGGTACGTCGTACACCTGGGGAGAGCCTACATATACTGTCGGAGAAAATATTTTCAACAGGGTACCGAGCCCTTTTGTGTGATGTTCATGCCGATGGGTAATCAGTACATGGGCAATAGTGAACCGATTTCGTTCAATACGATCGATCAGGTCAAGCGATATGTGACCGGGATCAATCAAGATTGCATCACCGCCATCTTCGGGGCCGACGAGATAGGTATTGGAATATTCATTGAAGGAAAACTCGGAAAATACTTTCATAGGTTATGAGGTGAATACCGCCTCCTCATAATTGGAATACTTAAAGGTGACCGATGTTCTATCGGTATAGCGGAAATCGGCGTTCTTAAGGTTGCAATCGATAAATTTCACTTCGACCAGATGGCTTGAGGAGAAATTGGAGTAGTAGAGATCCGAGGAGCTGAAATCACAGAATTGGGCATCAATACCCATAAGATTGGTATGAAGCAAAAGAGAATCAGTGAATGAACAGTTAATCAGCTTACTTCCTGCTATTACAGAGTGCCGTGCATCGCTTCCATGAAACGAGCAGTTTTCAAATAGACAGAAATCGAAGAAACAGGCATGTACTTTTGCATCGGTAAAGTCGACATTGTGAAATACACATCGGGCAAAATCGCTGGTGGAGAGCTGAATGTTCGAAAAATCGTAATTGGAAAAACGTGCATCGGTGATAACAATATCGCGATGCCGATGTGAGTCGGTAATCGATGCAATCAGTGATTGAAATACCATCTCGCTGTCTTGTGCATGATGCAGACACGTATACATATCCTCGAGCGCGTACCTTTTGCATCCATCAACTGCACAGGGAACACATTTAAACATGTTCTGAGCCTATCAGATGAACTCCCCGGTGTAAACTGTTCGCTTGCACAGCATCAAGAATGCTATTACATTGGAGACCATGAAAGAAATTACCGGCGTGGTGGTTCGCGGAATAAATAATATTTACACGGTGGTTCCGGAAAATCAGATGATGCAGCTTTCCACTGCATCATCCTATTTCTGCCGCATTAAAGGGAAGGTGCTCAACGGGGTACGGGATTCCTATAATCCGCTGGCAGTCGGTGATCGGGTGATTGCTTCGATTCATGCAAATCAGGAAGGGATGATTATTTCAAAACTTCCGAGGCATACAAGTTTTGACCGATGGAATGCGAAGCGTTCCATGAATCAGACACTGGTGGCAAATATGGATCTTGTCATCATCATGAGCAGCGTTGATGCTCCGCCTTTTCGTCCGCGGTTTATTGATCGGGCACTTGTCTGTGCACAGCATACTCCGGTGCTGATTGTGTTGAACAAGTGTGATCTCGATTTTAGTGAAGCTGAATATGAGCGGTTTTGTCTCTATGAAACCCTCGAATATGATATATTTGCAATGAGTGCTTTCGATGATTCCGGTATCAAAGCCTTACGCTCCCGTCTCATGGGAAAAATGGTAGCGGTTATCGGACAGTCGGGAGTCGGCAAGTCGACGTTGGTTAACAATCTGGTCGGTGGTGACATACAGCAGAAAACTCAGGAGATTTCCCAGAAATACCAACGGGGAAGACATACGACAAACCACGCACTGCTCCTTGATGCGCAGGGTTTCACTATCGTTGATACCCCGGGAATGCGTGAGCTGCTCATTCCCCATCTTGATGTGTATGAAGTGGCAGATTATTTCCCTGAATTTAGGAAATATCGTGGTAAATGCAATTTTCAGCCATGTCTTCATCTGCATGAACCCGATTGCGCCGTAAAACAGGCGGTGGAATCAGGTGCTGTTCATGAAGATCGATATGAAAGTTACCTCCGTATGATTGCCTCAATCGAGATGCGTCCGGAAAGTTGGGAGAGCGAGAGAACATAGGATGGATATGGAAACAAGAACGCTGAAGGATTTAGGCTATTTCACCATACGTCATGAGGTACAGAATCTGTGTCTTTCAGACGAGGGGCGAGATGCGATCACTGAACAGGGATTTCTCACAGATACTCAGGAAATTTCATTCCGACAGGATATCATCGAGGATTTCATCCGTCGAAGTTCCACTCGTTCAACGCAACCCCAGTCTTTTCCTTCGATTGGTGAACTCTTAACGGAATTGGCTATTGAAGGAAGGAGCCTTTCAGGTGAACAGCTGTATGCGCTCAGGGAGTATCTGGCTTCAAGTCAGATGTTCATTACTTACTGCAAAGGTTCTTCTGAGATACCGGAGATCTCTGATGATCCGTGTTCACCGGTAAGTACTTTGGTTTCGACACTTGATGCAGATCTGGTTTCTCTTCTCTCGGTGCTTACCGATACGCTTGAAAGTCCCGGAGAGGTGAAATCATCGCATCCGGCAATTGCTCGACTGCACAGAGAAGTGGAACGAAAACGTGCCGAACGACAACAGTACAGCACAGCGTTTCTCCGTTCCCAGCAGCAGTCTGATGTGAACATTCAGCCGGTATTCCGTGATGGGAGGGTGATTTTACCAGTCCGGAGCGATCAGCATCGGACCGTGGATGCGATAGTGCATAGCAGCAGTGCTTCAGGTGCAACGGTATTTATTGAACCCTACCGACTAGTTGAACTGAATAACCAGGTGGTGATGGCACAGCAGCAGATACAGATTGAGATCGCCCGTATTCTTGCCGATCTCTCGCAAAAAGCACATCAGGTGCTCGATACTCTCGGTGCACTGGTGCAGGAAATTGCCTATGCGGATAGTCTCTATGCCCGAAGTCGTTATGCGCTGCGGTATCGCTGTACCCGTGTGCAATGTAGTACCGATGGGAGTTTGATGCTGAGAGATGCCCGTCATCCGTTATTACGGGAATCTGCAGTTCCTATCTCATTAGCACTTAACAGCACCACAAAAGCGGTAGTCATCAGTGGACCGAATGCCGGAGGAAAAACCGTTACCATCAAGACCGTAGCACTGTTTGCTCTGATGCATCAAAGTCTGTATATGGTCCCGGCTGCAGAGGGTACGGTACTGCCGGTGTTCGATGCCATTTATACTGATATCGGAGATGATCAATCGATAGAAGACTCATTATCCACCTTCAGCGGTCATATGCAGCATATCGGGCAGATTCTCAACCAGTGTGATGTACGTTCACTGGTAATTCTTGATGAATTGGGAAGCGGGACTGACCCGGTGGAAGGATCAGCAATTGCGCGAGCGGTGTTGGAATACTGTGTTGCACATGCGGGATTATCATTGGTTACCAGTCATCACAGCGTGCTGAAACAGTATGCCTATGCCCACGCACAGGTGCTTAATGCTTCGATGGAATTTGATGGGAAGACCCATGAGCCAACATTTCGGGTGATATCCGGTCTTCCCGGAGAGAGTCATGCCATTGATACTGCCCGTCGCATGGGATTGCCTGATGAGGTTATTACTCAAGCGGAATCTTATTTGGGTTCTGAAGTTGTTGAAATTTCAGCTATCATACGCGGATTGGAAGAACGAAGACGGGAATCTGAATTACGTGAGCAAGCACTGAATGATCGTGCTCGACAGGTAACCGAACAGCTTCGTGCCATGGATCTGCAGAAGTTGCGCCTGAGACAGCGTGAACAGCAGTTGCGTGATGAACAGATCGGCGATCTCTCTCGATTCATTGCTGAAAAGCGGAAAGAATTGGAGAATCTGGTGGCTGAATTGCGGGAAGGGGAAATCACACGTGAGAAAACGAGAAAAGTAAAATCATTCATTACTTCCCTGCAGGAGAAGAAAACAGAAAGTGAGCATCGATCTGCAGCCATTGCTGAAAAGCCGGAATCGGAGCAGGCTCCTGTTTCGTTTACGGTAGGTATGGATGTGCTTGCCGGTCCGCACCGGAGAGAGGGTCGGATTGTACGTAAAGAGAAGCATGGGACCTGGCTGGTTGCCATCGGTCCCATGAAATTCCCGATGAAGGAACAAGATCTCAAACCGGTACCTTCTCGCCAGAAGAAGGGAAAACCGGGTGTTTCAGTGATCTATGAAAGCAGCAGTGCTCCAGCTCAGGCTACTATAGATGTGCGCGGCTTGACGCTTAGTGAAGCGCTGGAATCAGTTGCCACGCAGGTAGAGGGTGCTCTTGTCCATTCCATGCAGGAATTTGCTATTATTCATGGGATGGGTGATGGAATACTTTCACGTGGTATCCACGAATATCTGGGAAGGCATCCTCGTGTTAAACAGTATTACTTTGCTCGGCCGGAGGATGGCGGGTACGGAAAAACCTATGTCCAACTGTGAACTGAAGAGTAAGGAGGCTATGATATGACCGATTATATGGAAGGAAGTGGAATTCAGTATCATGTGCATCTAAGATCGGGTGATGTAGGAAAGTATGTCATCCTTCCCGGCGATCCAAAGCGGTGCGAGAAGATTGCTCAGTATTTTGATGATCCTCAGTTAGTTGCCGATAGTCGAGAGTACGTCACGTATAGCGGATTCCTAGATGGACAGAAAGTAAGTGTGACGAGCACTGGTATCGGGGGCCCTTCAGCTGCTATCGCGATGGAAGAGTTGCATCGTTGCGGAAGCGATACGTTCATTCGTGTGGGTACGTGTGGTGGAATCAGTCAGGAAGTGATCGGCGGACACATCGTGGTTGCTACCGGAGCGATCAGAGCAGAGGGGACTAGTCGGGAGTACGCACCGATTGAATTTCCCGCAGTGGCACATTATGAGGTGATTCAGTCACTTATCCATGCTGCAACTGAACTTGATATGCCGTATCATGCCGGAGTAGTGCAGTGCAAAGATTCATTTTATGGACAGCATGATCCTGATAGTAAACCAGTTTCGTACGATCTGATACAAAAATGGGAAGCATGGAAACGTCTTGGGACCCTCGCAAGTGAAATGGAATCAGCAGCACTGTTTGTGGTTGCCAGCTATCTGAATGTGAGATGCGGCAGTGTGTTCAGTGTCATCGGCAATCAGGAACGAGAACGGCTCGGACTCGACAATCCTATCGTTCATGATACAGAAAGCGCGATCCGGGTGGCTATACAGGCTCTCCGGAATCTCATTGCTCTGGATCGGCGATAAGCTGACGACCCCACGTGCGGGCCTCTTCAATCATCGCCTCAGTAGGGTTCCATTGATTTCTTAACGGTTCGGCGATTATGGAAAATCCGGCTTCACGCAACAGGTCAGCCATCTTGCTAGGGGCTTCACCGGTCCATCCATAACACCCGAAGGTTGCCGCCTGTTTTCCTTTCATTTTAAGTTCTTTGACGAAGTGGAGGAGCCCTGCCATACTCGAGAGCATATCATTGCCAACGGTGGGAGAGCCTACCACAGCAAGTTTAGAGCGGAATAATTCGGTGATTACATCATTTTTATCAGTCTTGGCAATATTGTAGGTCTTTACGATCAGAGAGGGGTCCTGTGATCGCAGTCCGTCTGCAATGGCATCAGCAAGCGTACGTGTTCCATCCCACATGGTATCGTAGATAATGGTCACCTGATGTTCCTGGTATTGATCACACCAGGCAGCGTAGGATTCAACAATTTGCATCGGATGTTCACGCCAGATCACCCCATGACTGGGTGCAATGATGTTCATAGGAAGATTCAGTTTACCGAGTTCCTCCAGTTTCCGTTTCAGTAATACGTTGAAGGGAGTAAGAATATTGGCATAGTATTTTAACGCCTCATAGTGCAAAACACACTCATCAGCAAGATCGTTAAACATACCGGAACACGCATAGTGTTGACCGAAAGCATCATTGCTGAAGAGAATGTTATCTCCCGTGAGATACGTAGCCATGCTGTCAGGCCAATGCAACATCGTCATCTCGACGAATATCAACTGTTTACCATTACCGAGATCAAGCGTATCTCCAGTCTTAACCGGATGGAAATTCCAGTTTTCATGGTACTGACCGGTAAGTGAATCGATCGCTTTTTTCGTGCAGTAGATCGGTGTATCGGGAATATGACGCATCAGCTCAGGTAAAGCCCCACTGTGATCTACCTCCCCATGATTAATAATAATTGCATCAAGGGCATGCAGATCAATTTCCTGTGCAAGATTATCAACAAAAGCTGTTGCATAGGGTTTCCAGACAGTGTCAATCAATACCTGCTTCTCTTCCCGTATTACATATGCATTATAGGAAGAGCCCCGATGTGTGGAAAAATCACTTCCGTGAAACTGTCGTAGTTCCGTATCAATTTTTCCGACCCAATGAACGTTTGGTGTTAACGCAATATGCATGATCTCTCCTCCATTTTCCTTTCAGTATATCACATGACTTTATGATGTATAGGAAATTGCACTGGTAGGACACACTGCAGTACATGATTCACACTGGTGGCACAATCGTTGATCAATCTGAGCCTTCTTCGGTTTTCCCGAAACCGTGATAGCTCCTGCAGGACAGACCTTTTGGCATTTAGCACATCCGATACACACATCAGATGAAACCCGTTTTGCATAAGAGGCTTTTCTTCCCCCCCATCGCAATAACAAACTATACGGACAGAGACTATTATGCCAGATGCGACTCGGTAAAAAGAGGGTAACCAGCAAAGAGGTGGCAAAAACGAGAGGTAATACCGGTACCGTAATTGAAAAAATTCGTTTGCCAATGAACATACTTCCAAGTGCAATAGCAAGTAGTACATAGGGCAATTGCAAATTTTCTAACCATCTTGGCACTCGTTTCTGTTGGATACCTATCTTGCGTGATACGTGTTGCACCGGCCGCATAAGGGTATTCATGGGACAGACATAGCCACAATAGATACGACCGAAGAAAAATGAAAGTATCACTCCAGCTCCGTAGATGATCAGCCAGAGCTGAATTCGACCAAGGATCATTAACACGATAAAGAGAGCCAAAAATAGATAACGAATAACCGGTACAAATCGATTCATGAGCAGTTCCTCCTCTGATCACTTTAGCTGTACAGGATCAAAAAGTATGTTACATTGGTAACACTGTGAGGAATGAATGCATCGAATACGCCCCGAAGTTTCCGTCCTTCGATCTCATGCGCTGTTTTCTACGATGAGCGAATCACATCTGACAAATCTGATCGCATCTCGCCAGATGGTGCTGTACCGTTACGATGAGGGGGAGATAATTCATAGTGCATATGATGCGTGTTCCTGGGGAGAAGTGGTACACTCTGGAGAATGTATAGTGGAACAGGTAAGTGAACAGGGAGAAATATTCTCAGTTGCCGTCTTTACCAAGGGTTCGCTCATCGGGGGCAATCTCATATTTTCATCTGATCCACAGTATCCTCATACCATTGTTGCCCAGCAGAACTGTTCGCTGATTCGTATTGACCGTTCGGCTTTATTTAGTCTGTTGACGATTGATGCCCATGCGTTACAGATATTTCTTCGACACATGAGCGATAATACGGTGCTGATTAATCAGCGCCTCACCATGGTCGTTCACCAAAGTCTTCGTCAGCGGTTGATGCAGTATTTACAGGAAGAATCGATACGACAACAGAGTAAAACTGTGATATTACCCGTGACTAAAACGCGACTAGCACAGATACTGGGAGCGAGCAGAACCAGTATTTCACGTGAACTTGCGAAAATGGAACATGAAAGCATGATAATGATGCAGAATCGCACAATTATTGTGAAATAAATAGCATAATACAGTAAAAACAACCTAAGATTTAGCTTTTTCCATAACAAAGGTTGTTTTTTTATTTATGAGCGTATATAGTTACGAACATATTAAGAAGGTGGGATTGCGTATGGAACTGCAAATTCAGGATCTGGTAAATTCAATTAAACGTGATGGAATTGAAGAAGCTGAGAAGAAAGCTGCTGAAATCATCGGCGAAGCACAGGAAAAAGCTGATGATCTGGTGAGAAATGCAAAGAAAGAAGCGCAGCGGATCGTTGATGAAGCGAAAAAAGAAGTTGCGGTTATGAAACAGAGCGGTACCGCTGCTGTACAGCAGGCAGGTCGTGATGTCATGCTTTCTTTGAAAAAACAGATTAACGATCAATTTACTCGCATACTGGAACAACAGGTGTCATCGACATTTTCTGGAAAAGATCTCGTGACACTTATCGTGAGTGTCGTATCATCCGGTCTCGTAACTCCCGAAGATACTGTTGTTGAAATCAACGAGAAACAGAAAAAGCAGTTGGCTGAATCACTGCAGCATGAGCTTGCTAAAGAACTCAAGGCAGGATTGGAGATCAAAGTAGTTCCGTCGGTAGATATCGGTTTTAGACTTACCGCAAAGGATGGGTCGAGCTACTACGATTTCAGTACAGATGAAGTGGTGCGATTGCTCGCTCCATTTTTAAACACCGCAGTACGCGACATGCTCACCGCTTCATAAGGAGTTGATCTGTGGCTTCTTATTATTATCTGGTAGCATCGTTACCGATGCTTCGATTTGACGAAGATCCTCCGATTACTCGCGATCAGTTTCTGCAGTCCTGTCATGCTGCACTCGGTAGTGCTGATTATGCCGTGATTGAACGACTTTCCGCGGGGCAGATGATAGAGGTAACGGAAAAGTCGGGGTATCTTTGGTCTTACCTGCAGATACAACAAAAGGTAAGCTCGTCTTTGCATCGATATCGAGCACGTGCATTATCTCGTACGGAGACTTCCGATAACGAGAGTGCACTACCTGATGTTGCGATTGAAGAACTGGTGAAACAGGCAATGCAGGCGGAGCATCCCCTGGCAGCAGAACTTCTGCTGATGAGATTTTATTGGGATGCAGCTGAATCGTTGAAACAGATGCGGGTCTTTTCAATTGAGGTACTGTATACCTATGCAATACAGCTAGCTCTTCTGGAACGTAAAGCCCTGTTTACCCCTCTTGAGGGAAATGCAGAGTTCAAACGACTGTTTTCAAATTTGCAATCAATTATTAAGAGCATATAAACGGAGTGTATCGTTATGGCAAAAAATCGTGGCCGAGTCACCGGGGTAAACGGAAATATGGTGACAGCAGAGTTTGCAGGCACAGTTTCGCAGAATGAAGTGGGGTACATCCTCCTTGGTGATTCACGACTCAAATCTGAAGTCATCCGCATTTCCGGGAATACAGCGTCGTTACAGGTATTTGAGATGACCAACGGAGTGAAAATCGGCGATGAAGTGGAGTTTACCGGTGAAATGCTCAGTGTTGAGCTTGGCCCCGGTCTGCTTACCCAAATATATGACGGTCTGCAGAACCCGCTTCCCGACCTTGCTCAGCAGTGTGGGTTCTTCCTGCAGCGAGGCGTATATTTGAAGCCGATTCCCGATGGAAGTTGGGAATTCACTCCTACTGTTGCCGTCGGCGATACGGTTTATGCTGCCGATACGCTGGGAACGGTTCCTGAGGGTATATTCACCCACCGGGTTATGGTCCCGTTCAATTTCATCTCGGGGCCGTACACCGTGGTCTCAGTTAAGAAAGCGGGAACCTATTCGGTTCGGGACGAAATTGCAGTTATTTCCGATGCAAAAGGAAACAAGCACTCATTATCCATGGTCTTCACCTGGCCGATCAAACGTCCGATTACTCAGTATGTTGAAAGACTTCGACCGAGTGAACCGCTGGTAACCAAGGTGCGTATTATTGATACCTTCCTTCCGGTGGCAAAAGGGGGAACCTACTGTATCCCAGGTCCTTTCGGAGCAGGAAAAACGGTGCTTCAGCACATGACCAGTCGAAATGCTGATGTTGATATCGTGATTATTGCTGCCTGTGGAGAACGTGCCGGTGAAGTAGTTGAAACCTTAAAAGAGTTCCCGGAACTGATTGACCCCAGAACGGGAAAAACACTGATGGAAAGAACCATCATTATCTGTAATACCAGTAGTATGCCGGTTGCCGCACGTGAAGCTTCAGTATATACCGCAGTAACAATAGCAGAATACTATCGCCAGATGGGACTGCATGTACTTCTTTTGGCTGATTCAACCAGTCGCTGGGCTCAGGCTATGCGTGAGATGTCAGGCCGACTTGAAGAAATACCTGGCGAAGAAGCGTTTCCTGCATATCTTGAATCGGTTATTGCCAGTTTCTACGAACGTGCCGGAATTGTACGACTGCGTGACGAATCATATGGTTCGGTCACCATCGGTGGTACGGTCAGTCCGGCAGGTGGAAACTTCGAAGAACCGGTTACGCAGGCTACGTTGAAAGTAGTAGGAGCCTTCCATGGATTATCTCGTGAACGCTCGGATGCTCGAAAATATCCTGCCATTCATCCGTTGGATAGCTGGTCGAAATATAGGAGTGTCATCAACAAGGAAAAAGTTGATTATGCACGGCATGTGCTGTTTGCGGGAAATGAAGTGAGTCAGATGATGAAGGTGGTAGGAGAAGAGGGAACCAGTTTGGATGATTACATCATCTATCTCAAAAGTGAACTCATCGACAGTGTCTACCTGCAGCAGAACTCATTTGATCCGGTTGATTTTGCCGCTCCGATTGATCGGCAGGAACTGGTATTTGATGTGTTGTTTTCCATACTGGGTTCAGTGTTCTCATTGGAAGACAAGAAAGCAGCTCGATCATTTATCAACGAAATTCGCCAGAAGTTCATAGACTGGAATAATACTGCCCGTGATGATGAGCGGTTTGAGATGTATAAAAAAGAGATTGAGCGACTTGCCGCAGATCGTTTTGTTTCCTACGATCGGAAAGCTGAAAAGATTCTCCAAGCGTAATAGGTGGTGCATATGCAGAAGGTATATACGAAAATTGATTCAATTGCGGGTAACGTCATTACCGTACACGCAGAGGGTGTAAGAAACAGCGATCTTGCTGTCGTCACTTCATCTCATGGTGAGTCTCTTGCCAATGTGATCAAATTGGAGGGAACGGAAGTATCGTTGCAGGTATTCGCTGGAGCCCGTGGTGTCTCTACAGGTGATAAGGTGAGATTTCTCGGGTATCCCATGCGCATTTCCTACACGGAAGATCTGCTGGGAAGAGTGTTTACCGGTTCAGGAACTCCTCGTGATAATGGCCCTGAACTCACCGACAATCTGATTGAGATCGGTGGGCCTGCAGTCAATCCTGCAAAACGCATCATTCCCCGGAATATGATTCGTACCGGTATCCCGATGATTGATGTCTTCAATACCTTAGTCGAATCTCAGAAACTGCCTATCTTCTCGGTCTCCGGTGAACCGTACAATGAAGTGCTTGCGCGCATTGCCATGCAGGCAGAGGTTGATCTGATTATTCTTGGCGGCATGGGATTGAAGTATGATGACTATCTCTATTTCAAAGATACACTGGAAAAGAGCGGAGCTATGAGTCGTACGATTTTCTTTGTGCACACCGCAAGTGATCCGACTGTCGAATGTCTGCTCGTTCCCGATATTTCTCTGGCGGTTGCAGAGCGGTTTGCCCTTGATGGAAAGAAAGTACTGGTGCTGCTTACCGATATGACCAACTTTGCTGATGCCCTGAAAGAGATTGCCATCACCATGGAGCAGGTGCCTTCCAACCGTGGGTACCCCGGTGATCTGTATAGTTCTCTCGCCGCCCGATATGAGAAGGCTGTTGATTTTGAAGGTGCCGGATCGCTTACCATTTTGGCGGTAACAACGATGCCTGGTGATGATGTGACCCATCCCGTTCCCGATAATACCGGATACATCACCGAGGGACAGTATTATCTGAAAAACAGCCGCATTGAGCCTTTCGGTTCTCTTTCCCGACTGAAACAGCAGGTAAACAAGGATACACGGGATGATCATCGCGCTTTGATGGATGGTATGATCAAGCTGTATGCATCATACAAAGAGTCACTTGAAAAGAAATCGATGGGATTCCAGATGTCTGAATGGGACGATAAGCTGTTGCAGTATGGAGAGCTTTTTGAAAGTAAATTGATGGATCTTTCGGTAAATATTCCCCTTGAAGAGGCGCTTGATCTCGGTTGGGAAATTCTCTCCGAGTGTTTTGAGCCCAAGGAAACAGGAATTCGCTCCGAGTTGGTGCTGAAGCACTGGCCTGAACAGCAATCATGAGGAGTATCTGATGGCTGCCGTCAAACTGACGAAAAATGAACAGAAAAAACAAAAGGACCAACTCAAGCAATTCTTGCGGTATCTGCCAACACTGCAGTTGAAGAAACAGCAGCTGCAGATGGTGATTCGCCAGATTGAGCAGGAAGTGGTTATTTTGCAGCAGAAACAGAAAACATTAGTAGATGCTCTGCAGTCCTGGGTTGCGGTGTTTCATGAGAACAGTAGTTTTGCTGAGCATCAACAACTTGATTCGATCGTAGTTGTTGACAAGGTGATCAAAGAGAAGGGAAATATTGCCGGAGTGAAAATTCCGGTGTTCAAAGAATTGACTTTTCAACATATAATCTATGATCTCGATCAGTACCCCCTCTGGGTTGACTCCGGTGTGCGGTCATTGAAAGAAATTGCACGGTATGATGCCATGATTGCCACGTTGGAAAAACAGATTGAATTACTCGGGAGGGAGTTGCGGGTAACCAGTCAGCGAGTTAATCTTTTCGAGAAGGTAAAGATTCCGGAAACCCGTGAAAATATCCGGAAGATCGGTATCTATCTTGGGGATCAGCAGACTGCAGCAGTGGTTCGGGGCAAGATCGCCAAGAAGAAGCTGGTGAAACAGTCGCAGGAGGGTGTAGCATGATAGTACCAATGAAACGGGTATCGCTGATCGTGCTCGCTTATGAGAAACGATCAGCGCTCAAAGCACTGAGAAAAGCAGGGATGGTCCACATTGATGAAGTGCAGGCGAAGAATGAAAAGATTGAGGATCTCGAACGCTCACTAGCTCAAATAGATCGTATCATTATACAGCTGCAGGAGTTGCATAAAGCAGAAAAAAAGCAGGATCAACAGAAGGTTAAAAGCCTTCCTGACACTTCTCAGGATGATGAAGAATTCGGCGAAATGCAGGCGAGGGTCATCTGGCTCACCGATCATGAACGCGAAGTGAGTGATCGTCGTCAGAAACTGATCATTGAACGTGATCGACTGCAATCGTGGGGAGATGTTTCTCGTCAAGATCTTGAACAGCTGAGCTCTGCAGGTATTCCGCTGCACTTCTATCGAATCGGGAAAAAGGAACAGCGAAATATTCCGCAATTCTGTGACTATGTGGTACTCTCTTCTTCCAAAAAGTCGTCGGTCATAGCAACCATGAAAACGGAGCTTCCCGAGGACTTGATGGCCCAGAAATTCACCTACGGTGAGTATTCTCTTGCTGAAATCACTCAGGCTATATCAGCCGATGAACAGCTGCTTCAGCAATTACATAACGAGATGGTTACTTATACGGCCTATATCGATAGCTTCAAACGTTATCGGAAAATTATTGAACAGCGGTTACGATTCGAGCAGGTTCATTCGGGTATGGAGGAAGATGATACCGTTGCCTGGCTGAGCGGCTATCTTCCCATCGATGCTGTTGCGTCATTCAAAGAGACTGCGAAGGATCATCAGTGGGGATATGCACTTGATGATCCTGGAGAAGAGGAACTTCCTCCCACAAAAGTAAAGAACCGGAAATGGGTTTCCATTATCTCACCGGTGTTTGATATTCTCGGGACCGTTCCCGGATACCGTGAGTATGATATAAGCATGTGGTTTTTACTCTTCTTTTCCCTCTTCTTCGCCATGATTGTGGGTGATGGTGCCTACGGAGTGATCTTCCTGATTGCAGGAATCATCCTGCACCGGAAAACAAAACAGGCTACCAATGCGGTGATACTGCTCTATGTGCTCAGTATTACTAGTATCATCTGGGGAGCAGTGACCGGGACCTGGTTTGGAAGTAAAGCCATTTTGGAAGCGATGCCGTTTTTGCAGGCACTCGTCATTCCACAGATTGCCAACTATCCTGAGTTATTCGGATTAAGTGCGCAAAGCGCACAGAATACCGTTATGCAGTTCTGTTTCATCATCGGAACGCTGCAATTAAGTCTTGCCTGCGTGATGAACATTTATCGCAAGGTGGGATCGAAAGATCTCAGTGCTGTCGGTGATATCGGTTGGTTATTGATGATCGATGCCTTGTACTTTCTGGTATTGATGCTGGTAATCAATGCTTCTATCAATGTGACGGTAGTTGCAACGGTCGTAGGAATAGGATTTGCCTTAGTCGTGCTCTTTGGTGCACAAGGACCGGGGATACCCTTCCTCAAGGGCCTTGCCGGGGGTGCTGCAAACCTGTTTACTACTTTTTTGAATTCAATCAGTGCTTTTTCGAATATCATCAGCTACATCAGATTGTTTGCGGTAGGTATGGCCTCCCTAGCCATCGCACAAAGCTTTAATAATATGGCAAGTGGCCTCCTTCAGGGTTTTGCGCTTCCTGCAGGTATTCTGGTACTCACCTTAGGTCATACGCTGAATCTCATCATGGCATTGCTTTCTGTGGTGGTTCATGGCGTACGGCTTAATCTCTTGGAATTCTCCGGTCAGCTTGGAATGGAGTGGACTGGATTTACCTATGATCCGTTCAGAGAAACGGTTGAAACTTCATCACAGACGTTGTAGAAAACAACGACAAGGAGCTTGGTATGAATATTGGATTTATCGGAATGGCTGCGGCACTTGGACTTTCTGCACTCGGTTCTGCACTGGGAACAGGAGCCGCTTCACTTTCAGCCGTAGGCGGATGGAAAAAGTGTTATGCGAATGGAAGACCGGCACCGTTTATTATGGTCGCTTTCTCCGGTGCTCCGCTGACACAGACTATCTACGGATTTCTGCTCATGAACTTTATCAGTGCGGCTGCTGCAGCAGGGCAGGATGCTATGCTGTTGCTCGGTGCTGGTCTTTTCGGTGGTCTGGCCATCGGTCTTTCTGCCTGGATGCAGGGCAGAGCAGCAGCTGCTGCTTCTGATGCACTTGCAGAAACCGGCAAGGGAACCGCAAACTACTTCATTGTCATCGGTATTGTAGAGACGGTTGCACTCTTTACGTTGGTATTCCTCCTGTTGTTACTTCAGTAGAGCAGGGTTAACCGCATATAAGTGAGGGCTCTTTTATCGGGGCCCTCTCATTGTTTCGTCTTCTCCTTTTTATCTGAATCAGGTACACTGAGATCACGAGAAGGCAGTATTCATGAACAGAAGAAAAACATCAGATATTCAGGTGGGATCTGTTGGTATCGGCAGTTCCCACAAGATCTCAATACAGACTATGTATGCCGATCCGTTGCCGGATCATCGCGATGGGCAGGCTTATGACCGCCTGCTTTCGCTGTTACGCAGCTATGCAACGATGGGGTGTTCACTTATACGATTTTCCTATCCTGATACACATAACCGGGAAATATTCACGAAAATCTGTGCCGAATCTCCTATGCCCGTGGTCGCTGATATCCATTTTGATTATCATCTGGCTATAGAAGCACTCAATTGTGGTGCGCATAAAATTCGGATCAATCCGGGAAATATCGGGGCAAAATGGAAAGTGGAGGAGGTCGTTCGTGCCGCACAGGATCATGGTGCTGCCATTCGTATCGGATTGAACGGAGGCTCATTGCCACACGCTCTTCGTTCTGGTGATCATGCAACAGCAATGGTGGAAACAGCCTTGGCATATATCGACTGGTTCGAATCCTGGTCTTTTACTCAGAGTGTGATATCTGTGAAAGATACCGATGCAGATGTTACTTATAGAGCTTATCGGGAAATTGCCGAACGGTGTTCATACCCACTCCATCTGGGAGTTACCGAAGCAGGGGGCATTATCCCTGCGGTAGCTCGGAGCACCTGGGTACTCGGCAGGCTGCTTTCAGAGGGAATCGGTGATACCATGCGTATTTCTATTACCGATGACAATATCCATGAGATAGCAGCAGCACGTGAAATCATGCGGACGGTGGGATTGGAAACAGACGGAATCCGTCTGATATCCTGTCCCCGCTGTGGAAGATCCTCCTTTGATTCTCAGGGATTTCTTAAGCAGATACAGGCAAAACTGCTTACGATCAAGGCTCCGCTTACCGTCGCGATCATGGGATGTCAGGTAAATGGCCCCGGAGAGGCTGCTCATGCTGATGTGGCAATCACCGGAATTGGTAATCGTATTTTTCTCTATGAGAAAGGGAACTTAGTACAGGAAGTTACTGCAGACCAGGCAGAGTCGGTGTTATTATCGCGTATTGAGGTACTTGCTCGTGAATAATAAATTGATCATCCGTGGTGCACGTGAACATAATCTGAAAAACCTCGATATCGATTTGGATAAAGATTCCCTGATTGTCGTCAGTGGACTCAGCGGTTCAGGAAAATCCTCTCTCGCGTTTGATACTATCTTTGCAGAAGGACAGCGGCGATATGTTGAATCTCTGAGTGCATATGCGCGACAGTTTCTCGGCCGGATGGAAAAACCCGATGTCGATTATATTGAAGGGCTCAGTCCTGCAATTGCTATTGAACAGAAGTCGACTCACAAGAATCCCCGTTCAATTGTCGGGACTATTACCGAAATCTATGACTATTACCGGTTGTTATGGGCACGTGTCGGTATTCCCCATTGTCCTCAGTGTCATCGAGAAATCAGCGATCAGAGTGTTGATCAGATAATCGATACCCTCTATACCCTGCCGGATGAAAGCCGTTTGATGATTCTCGCTCCTGTGGTAATGGGGCGAAAAGGTGAGCATCGGAAGATTTTTGAAGATGCAAAAAAGGCAGGTTTTGTTCGAGTCCGGGTTGATGGACAGGTAATGGACCTCGATACTGAAATACAACTTGAAAAACAGGTGAAACATACGATAGAAGTGATCGTCGACCGAATCATTCTCCGACCGGATATGCGCAGCCGCCTTGCCGATTCGGTTGAGAGTGCTATCGAAATGAGCGATGGGTTAGTACGAGTGATACAGATTCTTGCAGATGCAAGTGAAGTTGAAGAAACCTATAGTGTAAAGAACAGCTGTATTCATTGCGGTATCAGTCTCCCGGAACTTGAACCCCGATTATTCAGCTTCAATAATCCATTCGGCGCATGTCCTTCCTGTCATGGACTGGGAGTAAAAACCGAGTTTGATCCTGATAAAATCATTCCTGATCGGAAGCGCTCCTTCAATCAGGGAGCTATTGCCAGCCAGAATCCGGATGCTGAATGGTCTCGTGTTCCTTTTGAAGCTCTTGCAAAACGGTATGGATTTACCCTCGATACTCCATTCAGTGAACTCGAAGAATCGGTCATCACTGTCATTCTGTATGGAACAGATGAGCGATTGCCGATGTACTATAAGAATAAGAATGGCCGTGGCCATTACACCATGGAAAAACCGTTTGCCGGTATCATCCCCGATCTGAAGAGACGCTACTTTGAAACCAATTCCTCTCAGATCCGCATGTGGATGGATTCCTTCATGACAAGTCACACCTGTGAAGTCTGTGGTGGTGCGCGATTACGTCCTGAGGCATTAGGAGTTACGGTAGGTCAGAAAAACATCGTTGAAGTGACAGCTCTTTCTGTCCGAGAATCTCAGATTTTCTTCGATCAGCTTAAATTGACTGAGACGCAGCGGCAGATTGCAGAGCAGATATTCAAGGAGATCAAGAACCGAATTGGATTTCTGGTGAATGTTGGACTCGATTATCTGACGTTAGATCGGTCATCGGGAACCCTCAGTGGTGGAGAGGCACAACGGATCAGGTTGGCAACCCAAATAGGGTCAGCTCTCAGCGGGGTGATCTATGTGCTTGATGAACCTTCGATCGGATTGCATCAGCGGGATAACCATCGATTGATAGAGACCCTGAAAACACTGCGAGACTTGGGCAATACATTGATTGTCGTGGAGCATGATGAGGATACCATCCGCGCTGCCGATTATGTTGTTGATCTCGGTCCGGGAGCTGGTGTGCATGGCGGTTTTATCACAGCACAGGGAACGGTGAAAGAGATCGAAGAAAATCCCAATAGTCTCACCGGTAGATACCTGCGTGGTGATATTCACATGCCGATCCCGTTGCAAAGACGAGTCGGTACCGGATTACAACTTCTGCTTAGAGGAGCGCGGAAGAATAATCTGAAGGGAATTGACGTTTCATTCCCGTTGGGAAAGATGATCGTGATTACGGGTGTAAGCGGTTCGGGCAAATCAACACTGCTCAATGAGGTTCTGCTCCCGGCACTCAAACGGGCGGTCAACCGACAGAGTGAAAAATTTGATGGGTACACCAGCCTGGAAGGGGCTGAAGAGATAGACAAAGTAATAAATATTGATCAGAGTCCGATCGGAAGGACTCCCAGAAGCAATCCGGCGACCTATGTAGGAGCCTTTACCCCTATCCGTGCGCTATTTGCATCTCTTCCGGAGTCTAAGGCCCGGGGATACAAGCAGGGACGATTCTCATTCAATGTCCCCGGTGGAAGATGCGAACACTGTCAGGGTGATGGAACGTTGAAAATAGAAATGCACTTTCTCCCCGACGTCTATGTGACGTGTGATGTCTGTAAGGGGAAACGATTCAATACGGAAACACTTGCTGTCCATTACAAAGGGAAAAACATTCATGATGCATTGAATATGACGATCAGCGAAGCCTGTGAATTTTTCAGTGCAGTCCCCTCGATTCGTCGGAAAGTGGAGACACTCGAATCGGTCGGTCTCGGGTATATCAAACTCGGACAATCTGCATTGACTCTCAGTGGCGGTGAGGCGCAACGGGTTAAATTAAGCCTTGAATTATCAAAAAGAAGTACCGGCAAAACCTTTTATGTATTGGATGAACCGACTACCGGTCTCCATTTTGCTGATGTGAAAAAGCTCATGGAGGTCCTTGATCGTCTGGTTGATCAGGGGAATACGGTAGTGCTGATTGAACATAATCTTGACGTGATCAAGAGTGCTGATCACATCATCGATCTCGGTCCTGAAGGAGGAGACGAAGGAGGACAAGTAGTGACCGTGGGGACACCTGAAGAAGTGGCACGGTGCGAACAATCGTACACAGGATATTATGTGGCTAATTCCCTCAATACAGATTCGTAGAATCGTAGGAATCCTCCTTCTTTTTACTGCTGGAGCATTTCAGTTCCTGTATGGACAGCAACCTGCAGACGATGCGATGCGGCTGTTACTCATTTCACAAGATATTATGACATCCCGGGAATCGGAACTGCAGGCCCGCGCTCAGGCATTGGGGATCAACGGTGATGCAGATATCGATCAATTGCGCCGTCAGCTCTATGACTATTATCAGATTGAGGAAATTCCTCAGGGTGAACAGGAAGTGACCGTTCCGTTTCAATTGACGTTGCTTTCAGCAGATCGTCTGTATCGCAGCGGGACTCCTTTACGGTACCTGTTGCTTGAGGGAGCGGTGCAGTTGCTTTTCAATACTGATAACAGCGATCAACCTGAAGAACTGCGTGCTGATCGAGTAGTGATCGAACTCTCACAATCTGCTGTGAATGCACTTGGTTCGGTGGAATATCAACGAGAGGATCAACAGATATTCGGAGAAGCGCTAAGCATAGACTACCGTACCGGGGCCGTCTCTGTTACACAAGGAGAAACGGCAGTCAGTCGTGAAAATTCTGAAGGAACCTCAATAGATTACATTATCACGAGTGATGCTCTTGATATCACTTCCGATCCGTTGGCGATAGCCGTATCTTCCGGTGTTATTTCCACGAAAAGTGAACAGAAGTACTTTAGTATTTCCTCTGATAAATTGCATATGGTCAGCGGTGGGGATATTCTCGCCACGAATGCGACAGTTTCTCTTGGTCGTATCCCCATCCTGTGGGTTCCCTTTGTGTTCTATCCGGGGAAAACCTTTGTATTCAATCCGGTAATCGGCTATTCAAGTGAGAAAGGAGCCTTCTTTTCCTCGAGCTGGGCAGTGTATGGACGTTACCCGATAGAGGTTGAGGAGCAATCGAGTCTCGCCTCATTGTTTGCATCGTCACAGGAAGATCAGTTATCACCTGACGGCTGGGTTTTCAGTGCCGGCATACCAAAAAAAGATACTTGGGCAGAAAGAACTGATTCCTATCTGGCCCTTCTATTCGATACATATCAGTATCAGGGGGTGTTTGTCGGTATCGATACGGTGAATCGAAGTGAAGACAATCGATTCAACATCACGACTTTTGGCGGGTTGGCACTGGTGGGAACGCCTCCGGCAAGTGGAGTATACACCATTCCTTCGTTTCGCTACCTGAATGAGACCACTGCGCATATTAAAACGAAATTACTTGATGTATCGCTTTCTCTTCCCCTGTATTCCGATCCGAAAGTGTTACGTGATTACGGAAATCGCCTTACGAGATTTTCTCTGCAATCGCTTCTTGGGACCATACAGTTCCCTACGAATTACCGTTCAGACATCACAGGATTTGATTGGGAAATGGTCGGGAGTTTGACTATTCCCACTGATCTGGTTTCTCCGGTAATTGAACAGTTGTGTATCAATCATATGGTATCTGAGGTCCACTGGGATGCTCGTACAGCCTCTGAGGGATCAGGATATGAAATAACTGCCCTTACTGCACCAGAAATACGGGCTACCGTCTCCGGAACACTCGTTTCCTGGTCACGCGAAAAGGATGCTGCTCCAGAGCAGACTCCATCCCGACTGGAACCGGGGTTTTCCTATGATCGGTGGGCAGTAGAACCTCCATTCACTGCTTCGGTTAAACCGAAAGAGTCAGTGTCGTCCTCTATTTCTTTGCGTTATTCGCTTACGCAATATCTTATTCAAGAACGGTCGATCGAAGCGTTGGCACTATCGAATCCTTCATTGTATACTAGAACAGCAGGTTCGATTGATGTATCTGCAACCATCGCTCCCCGATATTTGACTCTGAGTCAGAAGTTTCTTCCCATCATCTCGTATCATGAAACGGAAGCTGAAATCAAAGAACTGGTATCCTTCAGTAGTACCACCGACATCAGCATCCCCCTGATTGGCCTATCATATGGACTTTCTGCACGGTTATATGACCGCTCAGTCATTTCGGGCACAGAGACCGGAGGATGGGAACATTGGGATCGTGATACGGTTACTCGTCATCAGATTTCGTGGAATCAGGTGTTTCCTAGTGGCGATACGCGAATTACCCCCTCACTCACACTGCAGCTTCCGCCGCTTGCCTATTCGCTCACTCCTAAAGTGGTACTTGCACACGAGCATGCTTCGGCTTCCGCATCAATGAGTTTTTCCGAACAGGATACTGGCGGTTTTGCAGCAGAGGATATTCAGCTGCTTTTCTCCTATCAGGATCCCTCTTGGTTGAAATGGACTTCGCTGTTTACCTACGATCTCGCAACGGCATCACAAGGAGGACATTGGATAGATGCGCTCACATGGAAGCAGGATGCAACTTTGCAGGTATGTAACTCATATCTGACTATTGCAAGTAAATCGTTATACACGTGGAGTAACCGTGAATTTAATATTCTCTCACTGTCGACCTCTTTACCATATTTTTCGATCTATCTGCAGACTCGAGGGCCATTTGATCAATTGGATGTAGAATTTATTGATGCGAAGGTCACCCTTGATGCATGGACTCACACATGGTGGAAGAATCGCATATCGCTTGCAGTCGATCTTACCAGTTCGTACCGTCATGCATTGAGTTTTTCCTATACCTCGTTGTTTACCTTTGGGGTGGATATCAAGTTTTCCATAGCCGAATTTATTACCCTCGATATTTCCCTGAATTCGATAAATACCGGTGTGAACCGCTATCAGAGTGTTCAGCAAGTATGGGAGGACCTGTGGCGTTCATTCGATCTCTTTGGTGATGGCAGGCATCACACCTTCTTTACTATGGAGTCGCTGAACATTTCATTGATTCATCATATGGCTGATTGGGACCTGCATTGTAAATATGAGGGAAGCGTAGTATTATCTGACCTGGAGTGGGAATGGAGACCAACCTTTTCGGTATTCCTCCAGTGGAAAGCCATTCCGGAAATAACGGTAGACCGATCGTTTGATATGCGAGACTGGTAACCGATATCTTGGGAGAATGATGAGCAGCACCATCGTCTTTGAACAGACAACACAGATGCAGAGAGTGTGCGGAATCAATGATCGAAACGTTCCTTATTTAGAGTTATTACTCAACGGCGAACTGTTCGTACATGGAAATAGCATTACCTATCGTGATGAAGCTGGAAAAGAGCGATCGGGAGATGCGCTTTTTTCCGCACTCATGGTACGGTTAAAACACCTCGCCACACAGCGTGAAGACATCACCGAGCCAGAAATATTTATGGAATTCCAAGCTTTACAGGGTTCCAGTGATTCTGCTGACCTTTCTGAGATGTCAATATCTCTTGCCGTCGGAGGAAGGATGGTCTATCCAAAAAGCCCTCGGCAAAGGCAATTCATGAAACTCCTTGAGGATAATCAACTGGTGTTTAGTATCGGTCCTGCCGGTACGGGGAAAACCTTTCTCGCAATCGCCCATGCACTGAGCGAAGTGCTTGGCGGGAAAAAACAGAAGATCATCCTGACGCGACCGGTAGTTGAAGCCGGTGAGAGTCTCGGTTTCCTTCCCGGTGATCTGGCGCAGAAAATCGGACCTTATTTACGACCGCTCTATGACGCCATGGAGTTGCTCCTTCCTCCCGCAATTATCAAACGCCTCGAGGATAACGGTGCAATTGAGACGGCTCCGCTGGCTTATATGCGTGGTAGGTCATTGCACAATGCCTGTGTGATTCTCGATGAAGCACAGAATACCACGATCGAACAGATGAAAATGTTTCTTACCCGGCTCAGTGAAAATTCAGTAGCGGTAGTTACCGGTGATATCACTCAAATTGACTTACCGAGAAGCAAAACCAGCGGTCTGGTGCATGCTGCTGCAATTTTACAGAAGATACCGAATATTGGATTTGTTGAATTCACCAGCAGAGATGTAGTGCGAAGCAGAATGGTCCAAAGGATTGTAGAAGCGTATGAAAAAGATGCAAGCAGCCAGTGATTCATTGCGGGCTTCACCGGTTTATCTCAGAATTCTCATTCCGGTGTTGACTCTTGCCGTTGCCGTTTCTGCTATTCTGGTCCCGACATTTCTATCTCAGCGGGTGCAGGTTGTTACCGGTGATATCCGTACTCGGTTCAGTGTAGGTTCCCTCGCTGATCAGGATATCAAGGCAACTGAGACGTTCCATTATGTTGATCAGCGCAAAACAGCTTTACAGCGTGAAATTGCCGCAAATTCGGTATTACCGCATTTTTCCTTCTCCCTTATCGATTCTCAACAGATGCTCCAGCAATCCCGGCTAGTCGATCATAACGGAAGTGATGAACTCGTTCAGTCTCTGGTACGTGAATATGTAGCAAATGGAATTTATGATAGTAACGATTTGCATGCCTTACGTCAGCAGGGGATTTCTGACATCTTCGTGGGAAATGATTCTGATTCAGAGAGAACCCGGATCTCCATAGATGATGTCCTTCACACTGATCAGCTTACCGATCGTATTCATCGGGATATTGCGGTGCTTGCTCACGCCTATCCGCAACAGATGCTGGTCACGGTGTTCTCCACCGTGAAGGATATCCTTCGTCCAAACGTGCATCCTGACCGGGTGGCTACGGCTGCAGCACGTCAGGAAGCTTTTGAGGCTGTCGAGCCGGTAGTGGTCCGGGTTGAAAAGGGTGAATATCTCATTAAAAAGGATATGGTGATTACCGAACAGCAGAATAGAACATTGCAGGCAATGCGGTTAGCTTCGGTAAAGTACACACCGGCTCAGCATATTGGCAGAATCTTTTTTGTGCTCATTATTACATCTGCAGCATGGTATGGCATGTACGTGCTGTTCCAGATGAACAAGAGACGGTTTCAGTACATGTTCCTGTTTCTTGCCGGTGTAGTGATCAGTGAAGTAATGGTGTATGTTACGTTGACGGTTGCTTCAGTTAGAGGGGTTACGCTGCTTGATCCCATATTGCCATTATTTGCCCATCCGATACTGATTGCTCTCTTGACGAATAAAAAACAGGCGGGGATGATTACTGCAGTGATGCTGGGATCCTATACCTTGCTCCTTCCTTCTGCGACGATGACCACGGTCTATTTTGTTGTGGCTATTGCTGCATGCGGTATTTATTTTATCCGATATGTAGCGCGAAGAATTGATATGGTATTTCAATGGTTCTTCGGTATTCTCTCTGCATCTTTTCTAATGGTTTTTCATACAATGCTGAATGGATTGAGCTTTTCCCATCTCTTTTCCAGTATCAGCGCGGTATCGATAAATATGTCGGTTACCTATATCCTGGTAACCCTGATTCTTCCCCTGGTAGAACTGGCTTTTAATCTACCGACACCTTTTCGCCTTCGCGAACTTGCCTATAGTGATTCACCACAGCTGGTGAGGTTATCACAAACAGCGGTCGGAACGTACAACCATTCGCTCATGGTTTCAGAAATGGCGTATGCGGCAGCGAAAGAGATCCATGCAGATGCGCTTCTTGCCCGGGTTGCCGGGATGTATCATGATATCGGCAAGCAGGAACATCCGGAATATTTCATTGAAAATCAGGAAGGTGATAACAAGCACCATGAATTAAAAGCAAGTTTATCTGTTGCGGTAATTAAAAGCCATGTGAAAATCGGTGTGGAGAAGGGGAGGCAAGCCCGTCTGCCGCAGGAAGTTCTGGACATCATCAGTCAGCATCATGGTAATGACGTGATTGCTATTTTTCTGAAAGAGGCCCAAAAGGCTGCTCAGAATGAAGAAGATCTTCGTCAGGTCAAGCGACAGGATTATGCCTATAACAACCAGATACCGCAATCACCTGAAGCTGCATTGGTGATGCTCGCCGATAGTGTGGAAGCGGCAAGTAGGACGGTAAAGAAACCGTCAGCTCAACGGTATGAAAAACTGGTTAATCAGATCATTATGAGTAAGATCGAGCGGAAACAGTTGGGAGCTTCACGTCTTTCACTCACTGATCTCGAAACCATCACACGCGTGTTTGTACAGATACTTACCGGACGATTTCATAGTAGAATCGAGTATCCGGAAGAACAAACAAAGGAGAAACATGATTAGTGTAGATATTTCCTATGAACAGGAATCGTTTCAACTGCAGGCACCTGAGTCACAGGTGACAGTTATTATTCAGAAAACATGTGAACAGCTGGGAACGGTCTTTGGAGAAGTTTCCTGTACCTTTGTTTCCGATGAGACTATGCGTGAATTGAATCGTACCTATCGCGATAAGGATGAACCTACCGATATTCTTTCGTTTGTACAAGATGATGAAGATGATGGATTCCCTTCCTATGATGAACAGGAAAAATCCTGGGGCGATATGGTGATCTCGCTAGCGGCAATGGAGCGTAATTGTACCGATTTTGCCGTGAGTGCACATGAAGAACTGATTCGTCTCCTGGTGCATGGGATCTTGCATTTACATGGGTATGATCACGAGAGTACCGATGCAAGTGAACCTATGTTGCAAAAACAGGAAGAATTCGTAACAATGTGGATGAAGGAGACTGTTCAGTGAAACTTGGAGAGCGGTTGAAGCAATGGCTGGTGAAGGAAGAAGATCAGCCTCCGCAGCGTACTACCGATATGGTGGAAGAACGCAGAAGTATGATAGAGGGAATTGATGAACTGGCTGAAACCACGGTGAAGGAAGTCATGGTACCCCGTATCGATGTTGAGTTCATTTCCGATTCGATCTCATTCGAAGATCTGAAAGCAGTAATAGCCGATCAGGGTTTTTCACGTTATCCCGTGTACACCGAAACAATCGACAACGTTGTGGGTATTTTGTACGTGAAGGATTTACTGTGCAATGAGCTTAACGGAACCTTTGATGTCCGGCGCAGTATGCGGAAACCCTACTTTGTTCCCGATACTAAGCGACTCGATGAATTGCTTCGTGAATTTAAAAAGCGACGGGTTCATATAGCCATCGCCATTGATGAGTACGGAGGAGTATCCGGCATTGTCAGTATGGAAGATATTCTTGAAGTGATTGTCGGCGATATCCAGGATGAATTTGATGATGATGAAGATGAGGATATCATTGAGATGGGAGATGGTATTTATCTCTGTGATGCTCGGACGGCTATCGATGAAGTGAACGAACGTCTTGATCTCCATCTGCCGGAAGATGATTTTGAAACTCTTGGCGGATTTGTTTTCGAACAGTTTGGACGTATACCCCTCAATCAGGAAAAGGTGACCTATGAAGGAATTGATTTCGTAGTTCAGGAAATTGAGGGACATAAAATCAACCGGGTGAAAATTGTGATGAAACGGTCGTGATTCGTTGACGCACCACCCGTATAATCGTTATATTATTACTGATACAAACCTACACATGGAGGGATATTACATGAAAATCGCAATCAATGGCTTCGGGCGCATCGGGCGCAATGTCTTCAAAATCGCATTTGAAGATAAAGACATGGAAGTCGTGGCAATCAATGATCTTACCGATCCTAAGACCTTGGCTCATTTGCTTAAGTACGACTCCACATACGGTGTCTATGCCAAAAGTGTTCAAGCCAAAGAAGATGCGATCGTTGTTGATGGAAAAGAGATCAAAATTTATGCAGTGAGAAATCCTGCTGAGCTTCCCTGGAAGGAACTCGGTGTGGATATCGCTATCGAATCGACCGGTGTCTTTGCAGTAGCAGAAAGCCCAAAGGGTGGATATAAGGATCACATCAAAGCTGGTGCCAAGAAAGTTATCCTTACCGTTCCTGCGAAGGACAAAATCGACCAGACGATTGTCTGTGGTGTAAATGATGATGATCTTGATCTGAGCAATGATGCATTCTCAAACGCATCCTGTACCACCAACTGTCTCGCTCCCGTAGTGAAAGTACTGAATGACAGTTTCGGTATCGAGCGTGGCCTGATGACTACGGTTCATGCTTTTACCAATGACCAGGTGACTCTGGATATGCCGCACAAAGATCTCCGCAGAGCTCGTTCTGCTTCTTTGTCGATCATTCCGACCACCACCGGTGCTGCACGTGCGGTATCATTGGTCATTCCTTCTCTTGAAGGTAAGCTGAACGGAGGAGCCATGCGTGTTCCTGTACCGACTGGTTCAATTGTTGACCTGACGGTGATGCTTGAAAAAGATTGTACCGTTGAGGAACTCAATGCTGCAGTCAAGGCTGCTGCAGAAGGTCCAATGAAGGGTATTCTTGAATACACCGAGGATCCAATCGTTTCCAGTGATATCAAGGGCAACTCTCACTCTTCAATTTTCGACTCTGCACTGACCATGAAAATGGGACCGAAGTTCTTCAAGGTCATGTCATGGTATGATAACGAAATGGGTTATTCCAACCGTGTTGTCGACCTGGCAAAGAAATTGAAGGCGTAACCGTCTTTTCAATGCACATGAAACCTGATGCGCGCCAAGTGGTGCGCATCAGCCGTACATGAGGAGTTATCATGAAATTACAGACCGTGAAGGATATGGATCTACAGGGAAAGCGGGTGCTGATTCGTGTCGATTTCAATGTTCCCCTGAAAGATGGAGAAGTTACCGATGATACGCGAATCAGAAGTGCTTTACCAACGGTACAATATATTCTCGATCAATCTCAGAGTTCACTGGTGGTCATGAGTCATTTCGGACGCCCGAAAGGGAAGAAAGATATGACCTTCAGCATGGCTCCCATTGCAAAACGTTTTGAGCAGTTACTCGGCCGTCCGGTTAAACTTGCATCCGATGTCGTTGGAGATGCAGTGAAAGCGGAAGTATCGAGCCTGAAAAGCGGTGAAGTGCTGCTTTTGGAAAATGTCCGGTTTTATCCGGGAGAAGAGGCTAATGATCCTGAATTTGCCCAACAGTTGGCAAGTTTTGGGGAAGTCTATGTCAATGACGCATTCGGTACCGCTCATCGTGCACATGCATCAACTGAGGGTGTTGCCCATTACCTACCGGCTGCAGCCGGTTTCCTGATCGAAAAGGAAGTACAATTCTTTGCACCGCTTCTGGAGAATCCGGAAAAGCCGTTTGTTGCTGTAATCGGAGGCTCAAAAGTATCGAGCAAAATCAGTGTACTGGAATCCCTGGCGAAAACCTGTGATGCTATCGTGATCGGTGGTGGTATGGCATACACCTTCCTGAAGGTCCAGGGTCATACCATCGGCAAGTCTCTTCTTGAAGAGGATTACCTTGAGGTTGCTCAGTCATTTCTGGATGCAGCTCATCAGAAGGGTCTTCGTGTTATTTTACCGCTCGATCATGTGTGTGCCGAGGAATTTTCGGAATCAGCTGCCCCGGTAGCAATCGATGGTCCTGATATCCCCGATAATCTCATTGGCATGGATGTGGGACCCAAAACATTGCAGGCTGTAGAACAGGAACTGAAACAGGCACGTTCTATTGTGTGGAATGGTCCTATGGGTGTTTTTGAATTCGATGCATTCGCACATGGCACTGAAATGGTGGCCAATATGATTGCCGACTGTGACGGTACCACAGTAGTGGGTGGAGGCGATTCTGTTGCTGCGGTAAACAAATTCGGTCTCGCTGATCGAATTGATCATGTATCGACCGGTGGAGGTGCCTCACTTGAATTCCTCGAGGGACGCGTACTGCCGGGTATTAAAGCTTTGGAGAAGTAAGATGAGAAATGTATGTATAGCTGGAAACTGGAAAATGAATATGACTCCCTCAGAGGGTGCTGCTTTTGCAGCTTCTCTTGCTGAGGCAGTAAAAGATGCTTCAGTGCGAGTAGTGGTGGCTCCTCCTTTTGTCACGATCGCTCCTGTGGTATCAGCTCTCGCTGATGCAACCATTGATGTTGCTGCTCAGAATATGAGTGATCAGGTCTCCGGAGCTTTTACCGGCGAGGTCTCAGCCGACATGCTGAAAGATGCTGGAGTATCTCTGGTTATTCTGGGACACTCGGAACGGAGAGCCCTGTATGGTGAAGATGATGCTTTTATCAATCGGAAAGTGAAACTGGCGCTGGAAAAAGGTCTTGAAGTGATTCTCTGTGTTGGGGAGACCCTTGAAGAGCGTGAAGCAGGAAATCTTGAGACGGTTTTGAAACGCCAAGTGACCGAAGGACTGAAAGCAGTTTCCGAGGAAGATATGGCTCGCATCATCGTAGCATACGAGCCGGTATGGGCAATTGGTACCGGAAAGACTGCCACTCCCGACGATGCAAATGCAGCTCATGCATTTATCCGTTCGGAGATTGAGAAACTCTACGGTAAAAGTGTTGCAGAATCACTGATTATACAGTATGGTGGTTCAGTGAAACCATCGAATGTGAAGGACCTCATGGCCATGGAGCATATTGATGGTGCGCTCGTGGGTGGAGCTTCACTGACCGTGGAGCAGTTTGCCCCGATTGTACGTTATAATAAGTAATTTGGAGTTCACAACATGGGTGTTATTGGCATTATTCTACTAGTTCTATTCGTTATTGCGAGTCTGATTCTGATCTTTATGGTTGCCATTCAGAGTGAAGGCGGTACTGGGTTAGGTGGTATTTTCGGTGGAGGAAGCGATTCTTCTTTCGGTGGTCAGACCAGCAAAGTATTAAATAAATTCACTGCAATACTCGGAACTTCTTTTCTGGTACTTGCGATCCTGCTTGCAATAGTAAATAAATCTCCATCAGGTGATTCGCTGCTTGATTCAGTGGAAACCGATCAGGTCCAGCAGACTACCGAAGATTGGTGGAGTGATTCAGCTGCAGAATAATGCAGACACTGGTGAACCAATTCAGTGTATAATCTGGTATCGACCGCATGTTTACTCTGCGGTCGTTACCGTTTACAAGAGTTGCCTATGAAAATAGCGGTACTATATGCAGATGCTAATCAGTCCTCGTTATGTAAAGAACTGGCAGCCGGTTTAGCTGAGGGGCTCTTGCAGCAAGGACATGATGTAACAGTAATCGATATGGTACATGACAAAGGTATGGTAGTATCGTTTTATGATTATATCGCTATTGGAACCCATGCAACATCACTGTGGAGTACACAGATACTCCCGGCGGTAGGAGAGTTTCTCAAGCAATGTGGTACTATTTCGGGAAAACGGAGCTTTGCTTTCATCGCTAAAAAAGGGCTTCGTCAAGGGAAAACTCTGCAGACATTAATGCGTGCTATGGAAAGTCAGGGTATGTACCTGACCTTTTCCGAAGTACTTTCCAGTCGTGCTCAAGCTCAGGCTGTGGGTAAACGACTAATTATATCGTAATTCAGGAGTGTGTAATTCATGAGAGCAAAACGAAGTCTCCTTTGTATTCTGGTACTGATAAGTATCACGAGTGTCATATCTGCAGCAGATATGATCAGTCAACCTGCCGCTACGGTTAACCTGATTCGAAATACCGTCATCACGGTTCAGGATTTAGAGAACCGAGTGAGTCAGTATCAGGCAGAATCCACACAGACCATCAATCCAGTAGATATTTTAGATGTCATGATTAATGATGAACTGGTTTTACAAGGTGCTGAACGTGATGGATATATGATAACGGATGCTCAGGTTGATCAGATGATACGCCAACAGCGCACCTATATCGAACAGCAGTTGGGAAGAGCCGTCACTGATGCTCAGTTTGAAATTGTCATTCGCAATAATTACGGAGTAGGTCTTGCTGAATTTAAAAAAAGCCTGAGAGAGTCGACCATCGTAGACCGGTATGTCCGAGGTACGATGAGTGCTGTCATTGAAGCGTATGAAGAACCTACCGACCAGCAGATAATGGAATTCTATCGGGCAAACCGATCATCATTCATTAATCCGGAACTTGTTCGGCTCAGTCATATTTTCATCCCGTTTACGGAAGAGAATAAAGGCGAAGTGAAAAAACAGATGGATCAGCTGAGCAGATGGCTTCGATACAATACCTATACCTTCGAAGAGCTTGTGCCCAAGTATTCTCAGGACAAACAGTCTGTCGGTCGCGGTGGCGATATCGGATGGCTGGCTTTTGATGACGAAGAGATGCGTACCTATCTTGGAGCCGATTTCTTTGATACCGTATTTGATCTGCCCTTGGGTAGACCGAGCAAGGTTATCGAAACCACCGGCGGTTTCCATATTGTCAAAGTGACGACCCATACTGATCCGAAAATGCTCGGCATTGATGATCAGATCAATCCTGAAGAGGATACCACCGTACGACAGTATATTCGCCAGACACTGACACAGCGTAACCAGCAGGTGGCTTATCTGCAAGCTATTGACCAGCTGGTACAAAAACTCCGTAATGAAGCTCAGATTCAGGTATTGTATGAAGCAGAGGGAGATCTCAATTGAAAAGTCGTCATTTAGGACGTGAACTGGCCCTTTCAACGCTCTATGCCTTGGACTTCAATGGGGAATTACAGGCAGGTATGCCACCTGCCGATTTCCCCACCGTTTCTGAAGAGGAACGGGCACAACTGGATCAGGAAACTGAAATATTTGCACGGTTTCTCATAGCAGGAACTTTGGAACATCTTGAGGAGATTGATCAGTGGATCAGTCGATTCAGTATCAACCGTCCCCTCGATAGAATTGACTGCATTGACCGAAACATTCTCAGGATAAGCGTATTCTCGCTTCTCTACGTCAAGGATATCCATACCAATGTGGTCATCACAGAGGCTGTACGTCTTTCACAGGAGTACAGCCGCGAGGTGAATTACAAATTCATCAATGGAATACTCGATTCCATGCGGAAGGATATGCATGATAACCCTTAAGAATCCAGAGCAGCTGCAGGGTATTGAAAAATCCTGTCGATTGTTGGCTCAGTTGCATGATTCTCTTGCCGATTTCATTGAACCGGGAATGAGTACGAATGAAATTGATGCATATTGTTATGCTTTTATAGTTGAACATAAGGGAAAACCCGCATTTCTCAATTACATGGGATTTCCTGCTACGGCATGCATTTCCCTTAACGAAGAGGTGATTCATGGTATTCCCAGTGATCGTATCGTACAACCAGGAGATCTGGTAAGTGTCGATCTTGGTATCAATCTTGATGGATACTACAGTGATGCTGCCCGTACATTCATCGCAGGAGGGAAGAGTACCCCGGAAAATGAAGAACTGGTACGTATCACCAAACAGTGTCTGGAAGTCGGTATAGAAGGAGCAAAAAAACCTTCGGCACGAATTCACGATATTTCAGCGCCGATCTATAAATTGGCCAATGCTCATGGATACGGTGTGGTACGGGATTACTGTGGCCACGGTGTCGGGCTTGCTTTGCACGAGGAACCTCAAGTTCCCAACTATGTCAGTGCCATGTCACCGAATCCACGCCTGAGACCGGGCATGGTACTTGCCATAGAACCCATGATCAATCTGGGTACAAAGAATATCCGCAATCTTGATGATGGATGGACGGTAGTAACTGCAGATGGGAAACCTTCTGCTCATTTTGAACATACCATTGCCATCACGGAATCGGGAGTAAAGATACTGACAGTAGCTGAATAACTCAGCGGGGTGGGGTATGAACAAAGAATTTATCAGTCCGGAAATGCTACGTGATGAAGCCTTGAAATTAGCTTATCAGATGCACCATATTGACCATTTCATTCCAGATATCATCTATGTATCACTACGAGGTGGAGCGTACATGGGCAATGTATTCAGCGAATACTATAAGCTCGTACGGAAGCAGGCAGGAGATCGTCCGGTGTTCTACGCCGCTGTTGTTGCCCGATCGTATGAGAATATGAAGATGGAATCAGAAGTGCGCATTGACGGATGGACTTATTCACCCGAATACCTGCGCAATGGCGATAAAATACTCATCGTGGATGATATCTTCGACACCGGAAAGACGGTCAATGCCTTAGTCAATGTCATGCTGAGCAAAGGTATTCCCCGAGAGGATATCAAAGTAGCCGTATTTGATTACAAGGTACCTCTGTACAAGGAAACTCAGCGACTCCCGATACAACCCGATTACTACTGCCGCCAGCATGTACTTAACTCTCCTGATGATGAGGCCTGGATCCACTATATGAATCATGAATTCATCGGCCTCACCAGTGAAGAGATCGATCACCAGTACACCGACCCGGAAGTACGCAGAATCCTCCATGAAGTACGTTGCGACTAACTAACACACAGTAAAGAAGCAAACTAAAGGCGGATCAAATCGATCCGCATTTCATTATCCTAACATCAAAATCAAACATTAACTGATTTACAAATCTATTTTAAAGATACCGTTCTGCATGGTTCCTACATAGAGATCGCTCCCATCAACAAGATAGCTTTTTGCTTGGATGTTATTCATATTTTCAATTAGTGAACTGTAGTCAGTATCATCTAGTTCAGTAATAGCAGTATCGGTAATACCATAGAAGACATTGTTCTCGTTTTGTAAAATTAATGTATTGTTATCGATAAAGAACGGATACGGCATATCTGCAGGATCACGATCATCGGGGAAGTTGGGAATTCTCCCTACTAGATTGAAAGAATTATAAGTACTTTCCGTATCCATTGCCCACACATCACCAAGTGAGTTAATAACAACTAAAAAATTCGTGCTGGTCATCATCATGGCCACTATGGGATAATCATCGAAAGTCCCAACGGTTGAAGATAAATCTTCGGGAATAGCTGTGTCGCTATCCAGGTAATAATGTACATAGGCAGGATCGGTATCATCATTTATTCCGGAGACTATGAACTGAGTACTTGTTTGAGATAATACTGTTGGTTTTAACGTTGTATTAAATAGACCATCAAAATCTTGATTTACGCTATATCCAGCATCAGAAACAGATAATACTGAAAATTTAGTACCAGTCTCTACAAGCATTAAGTCATGCTGTGCTCTCATCTGAAGGATAGTATAAGAATCATCAGGTGCCGATGTTGTCTCTAATGCAATATCGTAGGTATACAGATTATTTGCAGTATTTGCATCAGCACGTTCTGCAAAATATATGTTTCCTATATTTAATGAGTTATCTGCGGTATACAATCCCGGATACACGTTATTGATGCTTAATGAGGTAGGATTATTGATGTCATTTACCGCATAGGACTGGAAACCTTTTTTGCTCGTATAGGCATAGAGCGTAGAATCATCAGCTGTGATACCGATGATATCTACCGATCCGACATCTACTTTGGGTACCGATTCTCGGATACGTTGGAATACTCCTTCATCTGCGGTGTTACAACTGGTGATGAGCAACAAAGAGATGAGGGTTAGGGTGAGTATGATTGTGATTTTTTTCATCTTTTTCTCCTAGTTGCTTCTATAGGTCACTGATAAGGTGATTGGCATGAAACCTGTCAGTGCGAGATCTTCGTAATGGGGATGGTTCTGTGGGAATAATTCTGGAATCAATTGAAGTCCTGCGCTGAGGGTAATTCCCCATTCCTCTTTAAAGTACCAGCTGAATCCGGCTTCTGCAGTAGCAAGCAGGCTGAGAAAACTGGTGGGTGTGGTTTCATCACTGTACGAATTATAGGCGATGCCCAATCCAATACTTAAGGGAAGTTCAAAGGTTCCTTGTAGCGGGATGTAGGTAAGTTTTGCCTGCATAGGAACAGAAGTAAACAATTCACTACCACGATCAAAAGCAAACAGATACCCTAATTCTCCACCAATTGCCATGGTACTGTTGAGAAATCCCTGGTAGCGAATTGAACCATAGCCACCGATTTGCATACGCATCTCATCAGGGAATGTTACCAGAGAATCCTGAACCGGTTGGTAAATAAATGTCGGTACAACCGGGCCAAGTCTAAAGGTAAACATCTGGCTTCCCATACCGTACTGTCTTGCAGCAGCAGTATTTTCTTCCTGCGCAATAAGCATAGTCGGAAGGAGCAGAACAAGGAGCAATATCATCAGAACTTTCTTCATCGCCATCTTTTCTCCTAACACAGGTACTTTGTGTATGACCAACTATAGCGTATCACCGTAGTTTTGAAAACCGGCTATTAAGAGCTGATGGTACACACATTCCCTATTTTTTGTTATAACTCAACTAACCATGATAAAGGTAGGACAGAGAAGATGCAGATACTATCAGGAAAAGAAGTCGCCGCAGTTGTAAAACATGAAGTGGCAGAAAAATGTGCGGCGTTTAAAGCAAATACCCGACATACTCCCTGTCTTGCGGTGGTACTCGTTGGCGATGATCCTGCAAGTGCAACATATGTTACGAGCAAAGGCAAAGCATGCGAAGCTGTAGGATTTGATCACCGAGATTATCGTCTTGATCATCAGACCACACAAGATGAACTGTTATCGTTGATTTCTCAGCTCAATGAAGATGATGATGTAGATGGCATTTTGGTACAATTGCCACTTCCTGCTCATCTGCATGAAAAATCTATTATTCAAGCAATTCGCAGCGACAAAGATGTTGATGGGTTGCACCCTGAAAATATGGGTAAGCTTCTTGCAGGAGATCCTTCATTTGTTGCCTGCACTCCTGCAGGTATTATGAGAATTCTTGATTATTACCACATTGAAACAGCAGGAAAAGAGGCAGTGATTATCGGAAGAAGTAATATTGTAGGCAAACCCATGGCTGCCTTGCTCATGCAGAAGGGGAGAGATGCTACGGTTACCCTCTGTCACAGTAGAACACGTGATTTGGTTACCCATTGCCGTCGTGCAGATATTTTGATAGCTGCCTTAGGCAGGCCGCTAGCTATAGGAAAAGACATGGTGAAAGAAGGAGCTGTAGTCATTGATGTGGGAATTAATCGCGTAGAAGATGCAACAAAGAAACGAGGTTATCGTCTGGTTGGGGATGTAGATTACGATCAAGTAGCCACCTTGTGTCAGGCTATTACTCCTGTGCCAGGTGGGGTTGGCCCCATGACTATCGCTATGTTGATGGAGAATACTTTAAAAGCAGCTCAGATGCATCATTGAAGGAGCAACATAAACAAATATGAGTAAAAATATAGAGCACAGCCATTACTGGTTAGAGACCTATGGCTGTCAAATGAATACCGCAGAATCACATGCATTAGAAAGTGCTCTACAAGCAGCGGGCTTACAGCCAGCAGCAAGTGCAGAAGAGGCAGATTGTGCAATTTTGAATACCTGTAGTGTCAGAAAAACTGCAGAAAACCGTA
This sequence comes from uncultured Spirochaetaceae bacterium, assembly GCA_964482325.1. Taxonomy (GTDB): domain Bacteria; phylum Spirochaetota; class Spirochaetia; order Sphaerochaetales; family Sphaerochaetaceae; genus CAYZJV01. The sequence continues at coordinate 91,614 of CAYZXD010000004.1, forward strand.
TCTGGGGTCGAATTGGGTTCTTCCAGCACCTGAAAGAATCACGGCCTCTTACCCTAGTGGTTACTGGCTGTATGGCTGAACGTCTCGGTGATGAATTTCTCGCTGAAGCCCCGGCAGTAGATCATGTGATGGGCACCAATGATAAACAGCGCATAGCGGCACTACTCAGTGGAGGAAGCGATGAGCGTGATAGTGCCTATACCTTCACTGAAAGCTATTACAAAGCAGGGGATGTGAAATCGTATGTGCCGATCATGAATGGGTGTAATAATTTTTGTACCTATTGCATTGTGCCCTATGTTCGGGGTCGCGAAGTTTCCCGTTCACCTCAGTCAATCTATGAAGAAATTGCACGTCTAGAAGATGTTGGGGTACGAGAGATCACGTTATTAGGACAGAACGTAAACTCGTACGATTATACGTATCATGGACATCGCATGCGGTATCCTGAGTTGCTCAGTGAAATAGCTTCTCGTGTATCTTCAATCACATGGATCCGTTTTGAAAGTCCCCATCCAAAAGATTTTTCTCAGGAACTCATTTCCGTCATCGCTTCTACTCCTACGGTAGCAAAACATATACATGTACCGATGCAAAGCGGATCGACTCATGTCTTAAACATGATGAACCGACGATACAGCAGAGAACAATACCTTACCCTAATTGACGATCTTCGTAGTGCAATACCAAACATTACGTTTACTACCGATGTGATGGTGGGGTTCCCAGGTGAAACAGAACAAGATTTTCGGGACTCATTATCGGCAATGGAACAAGTACAGTTTCTTGAAGCCTTTATGTACTACTTCAATCCACGGGAAGGAACGAAGGCGGTAGACCTGCCTGACCAAATTCCATCAGAGGTGCGGATGGATCGACTTGCCCAGCTTATTTCTCTCCAACGATCTATCACAAAAAATCTTAAACAACAACGGTGTCACGGGAAGCACGAGGTGCTCATAGAACAGATTTCTCGAAAAAATGCCGAAGAATTTCTCGCTCGAAATGAGCATGACGAAATGATTGTGTTTCCAATGTCAGAATCACTTTCGATCGGGGATATGGTTACGGTAGAACTTACCGGTCTTCGAGGTAATACATATAGTGCACAGGTGTGCCAGGATACAGATGATTGATACGCTGATATCGTTAATTGAAAAATCACAGCATATTACAGTGTTCACGGGGGCAGGGGTTTCCACACTCAGTGGTATCCGGGATTTTCGTGGAACTGGTGGGTTTTATACTGCTTCTTATCATGGACTTCAGGTAGAAGATTTGCTCTCTCTTGATCTTTTTACCACAGACCCATCGCTGTTTTACCAATGGGCAAAAGAATTTCTCTATAGACTTGATGATTACACTCCCTCTATTGTGCATACCACGTTAGCTACTATGGAAGAACGTAATATTATACAGGGCGTCTATACACAAAATATCGATTTGCTTCACCAAAAGGCGGGAAGTAACCATGTCTGGGAAATTCATGGAAGTCCTGCAACTCATACCTGTCAAAGTTGTAAAGCTACCGCGTTATACAACGAAGTAGCTCCAGAAGTTCGTATGGGATTAGTCCCTCATTGTAAGGCTTGTGGTGGTGTCTATAAACCTGACATCATCTTTTATGGAGAGACGCTTGATGGGAAATTACTCGATCGAGCTTATCGTGACATGGCTCATGCAGATCTAGTTCTTGTATTAGGCAGTTCTCTGGTGGTACAACCTGCAGCATCTCTTCCTATGGCAACCTATTACCATGGAGGCAAGATTGCCATAGTGAACTCACAAGAAACCCCACTCGATAAGTACGCCAAAGTACGATTATTCGATTTGCGAGAAACGTTTACTGTATTAGCACAGTATTTTAATCAATAATGGTGATATCCCATCTCTTCTAATAGGGCAGTGAGCGTTTGTAATCGCTCGCTTATCAATTCATCGTTACGTGATAACTCATCAGCAAACAGTTTAATATCGGTATCGATACATTCATTTTCCGTAGCGATATCGACAGACATGGCATCTCCTTGCAAGCCAATACGATCGATTCGAGTTTGATCAGGATCATATAACTTCTCATACCGATATGCTTCGGAAAAGTAGTGCTTCGTACGAGCGATTAATATCGCTAGATCAAGTACCCGGTGCAATGGAAGTTCTTCAGACTGTCGAGACCACTTACCGCCAGTATGACGCCACACTTTTGCCGATATTTCTACTGACCCTCGATCATTCCACTGGGCAAGACCTAGAGAAAGTCCTTTTGCATCTGAATGGTAAGCTTTTCTTCCATCTACTTGTTCGTAATTTTCCACCACCACAACTGGTTTATGTTTTAATGACATCGGTATCTTCATGTGATCCTCCAGATACCGATATACCACATTAAGCACTTTTAGTAAATTAGTAATTTTGTAAATTACTGTATTATTCTTGAGAAAGATCCTTCTTCCTTCGTTTTTTCACTGCATCAGTAAGAAGATACTCAATTTGCCCATTGATGGAACGAAAGTCATCCTCTGCCCACGCAGCAAGTTCTTCCCACAAAGTAGGGGAAATGCGAAGGAGTATCTGTTTCTTTCCTGTCTCTTTCTGTTCCATCAAATTATCCTATTTAGTAGATTGACCCACTATTTACAATCGGTTGGGCATCTCGGTTACCGCAAAGGACAACCAGTAAATTACTAATCATTGCTGCTTTACGTTCTTCATCAAGTTCAACTACTTGATTACGACTCAGTTGTTCCAGAGCCATCTCAACCATGCCTACTGCACCTTCTACGATCATCTGACGTGCTGCAATAATGGCACTAGCTTGCTGACGTTGAAGCATTGCTGCTGCAATCTCTGGAGCATAACTCAGATGGGTAATACGTGCTTCAAGAATTTCTAAACCAGCAATTTCTACTTTTTGTTGAATTTCTTCTTTTAGTTTCGCAGCAACTTCTAAACTACTTCCTCGAAGCGATTTCTCACCTTCCTCATCAGAAGCATCGTAGGGATATTCACGGACAATATTGCGCAGTGCAGAGTCACATTGAATCGAGAGGTATTCTTTAAAATTATCGACATTAAATACAGCTTTTGCCGTATTAACTACCTTCCAAATAACCACGATCCCAATAATGATAGGATTGCCTGATGCATCATTTACTTTCTGTTTTTCATTGTTCAGCGTCATAGCTTTAAGCGTAAGTTTTTTATTAGGAATTGAAATCGAAACAGAAGAACCTCGAGACGCTTGAAGGGGTACTGAAGTATCATTTTCTGATTTAGCTGCTGGATTCACAGCACTGACAAACGGATTGACATAGTAAAAGCCTTCTCCACGAAGAGTGCCGTAGTACTTACCGAACAGGGTAAGTACTAATGCTTCATTGGGTTTGAGAATTTTGAGTCCGATGTAAAGGATTGGACCGACTATGAAGCCATAGAGCGAAGTTACGACGATAACGATAACCCGAAGAGTAAGCGGCCAATCGTTGGCAACAGAAGTTACCGAGAGAATAAATAGGGCAACTGCCACTATGATGAGTAGACTGTTGAGTAATAGTACCAACATCCCATGTATATATGGTGCCGGATGTTCTTCCAATTGAAACCGTTTTTGATCAGCTTGTATGCTATTTGTCATTGACAACCTCCAAAATATCTGTATGATATCAATATGATATTATTATGGTTTCGTTAGATTGTCAATCTTTGTAATAATAAATTCCTAGGCAGACAGGATGATTCCCGATACACTGCTTGAGGGAGGATGAATTGTTATGACACGTCTTGCTTTGCTTTTTACCACCATATTGGTACTCCTCTTAGGGTGTACGTCACCGTCAGAAGCACATTTCCCCGATGGTAGTTGGGAAGGGATTGCTTCTCTTGACGATACGCAGTTCTTTATTTCACTTCGTTCTGAACAACAACAACTTTTTGTCTCTATCGGTGAAATGCTTGCAGCTGATATGATTGCAGAGCATGTACAGTTCAAGAAAAATGCATGGACCTTTTCTGTCCACCTCGGTACGGATACTATGCAGTTTGTACTTACCCCTCATGAAACTGATGAGAGTTTTTCAGGGAAACTCCTTTATCAGAGCCGTAGTGGTAAGCTCGTTTTATATCCAGGAAGATATGCTCCGATACATCGAAAACTGGAACAACCAGAAAGAACTGGAGAAGAGGTATCTTTAGAGACTCCTCGAGGAACGTTACAGGGTACGTATGTGAGGCCGGAAGGAAATGGTCCGTTTCCCACAGTGTTGATTATCGCTGGCTCAGGGCCTACCGATCGTGATGGTAACTCAGAATTAATTGTATCAAGTAATGATAATCTATGGCATCTTGCCCACCAATTGAAAGATGCAGGTATTGCTTCACTTCGTTATGATAAGTTTGGTGTAGGGGAGAGTATGCCAGAAGATCTGTCTCTCATCCAGATGACCACATTTGATGATTATGTAGAAGATGCGGTACTCTGGTCGCGTTTTTTACTGCAACAAGACCGAGTAAGCTCTTTAGGTGTACTCGGTCACTCCGAGGGATCGCTCATCGCTCTTCTTACAGCTAGGCAAGTCGATCTAGATTTCGTTGTTTCGGTTGCTGGTAATGGGGATCCTATTGATAATCAGATGGTCAAACAAGTATCACGCATCAATGAAGAGGCTGCAGAGATTCTTCGGCAACGATTGGATCAAGTAAAACATGCGCAATACACCTTAACTGGTAATTTACTTGTCGATAGTCTTATCCCCCTTGGACACGAAGCATATCTAGAATCGTGGATGCAGTATGATCCGTCTGCCATCCTCAGAACAACTGACACGCCGACGTTAGTTATCTGGGGCGATCGTGATGAGCGATTAGTTAACGAAGACGATCTATTCAGTCAACAACATATGCCAGATCATATCACCTTCATCGAAATTCAAGATATGGGGCATATGCTGAGAAAAGCCACAAGCGATGCTGATCTTGAACGATCATATCGTGACCGAACGATGGAACTACATCCCGAATTTCTTCATCAGGTTATTACCTATATTTTGCAGGAGGGGCCACATGATTACGAGTGAAACTATTGTTTTAATCATCCCTTTGGTTCTATTAGAACTGTTTCTAAAAATACTGTGCTTCCGAGATTGGCTACATCGAGAACATTTTAAAGGCCTACCACGAACTGCATGGCTTGTGGTATTTCTCATCGTAAATTTCTTCGGTCCAGTGGCATATCTTAGTTATGGGAGAAAACCTGATGGCGATCATTGACATACATACAGTTACTAAGAAATACGCGAGCGTTACCGCATTGCGCTCAGTTTCCTTAAGTATTCCCGAACATACGGTTTTCGGACTACTTGGACCCAATGGTGCAGGAAAAACCACACTGATTCGACTTCTTACCAACTTAATGAAACCTACATCAGGAGAGATTCACATTGATGGGAATCCTGTTTCTAGACAAACAGCGCAACAAGTTGGGTATTTAGCTCAAATGCCTACCTATTACCGCTGGATGAGCGCTTATGAGTTGTTAGAGTTTTCGGGCAAATTATATGGGATGAGCGAGTCACAGCGAAAAGATCGAATTCCGTTCATGCTCGAACTGTGTGGACTGAGTGCTGCAACACAAAGAAAAATTGGTGAGTTTTCTGGTGGTATGCGACAAAGATTGGGAATTGCTCAAGCAATTTTACATGAGCCAAAAGCGGTTTTTCTCGATGAACCCGCATCAGCTCTCGATCCTCAAGGGAGAAAAGAAGTACTCTCACTCATTGATGCTTTGCGTGCACATACTACCGTATTGATGTCCTCTCATATTCTTGATGATGTACAGCGAGTATGTGATGAGGTAGCAATTATTAACCATGGAGAAATTGTACTTCAAGAACGGATGGACACACTGCTTGAAACCCATGCACAATCGCTCGTTCATTGTCAGTTTGCATCAGAGAAGGACGCACTTGAAGCAGCTCAGCTGTTGCATAGATACGATATAGGGGCCACACAGGAGTATGAAAAGCTTATGTTACCAGCAGCACTATATGAAGAAAAACAACAGGAAATTCTTTCACTTATTGCAGCTAACCAATGGCAACTTAAAGGGCTTTCGTATCAAAAAGCTACGTTAGAAGATGTCTTTTTACACCATACGCAGGAGGCTAATCATGTATAATACCTACCTCACACTACTTGCAAAAGAATGGATAGAAAGCCTTCGCACTTCGCGCTTACTTATTTGGACCGTAATCGGTGTATTTTTTGGGATACTCAGTCCGCTGTCTGCCTACTTTCTCCCTGAAATACTTTCCCTTGTAGGAGCGACTGAGAATATTATCATTACCATTGGTTCTATTGGGTATCAGGATGCACTTAAACAGTATATAAAAAACTTTACCCAGATTGGCACCATCGTCGTGATAATCCTGTATATGGGGAGTATTGCACAAGAGAAAAGTGATGGATCTCTATCGTTTCTTTTAGTACGCCCGGTAGACCGGATTTCTATTCTTCTCGCTAAAATTACTGGAGCAAAAATCATCATTGCTATTGGACAAGGAGCTGCTATATTGTGTATGACACTCTATAGCCGGTATCTTTTTCCCGATTTCCCTATTGCGCGGTTTATCGTAGCAAATCTCTTTCTCTTTATCTATTTTCTCACGATTGCAGTGATTACCATCTCACTTTCAGCAATGGTTACCAAGCCAATAATCGCAGCAATAGGATCGTTAGGCTTTTGGATTCTTTTTTCCGTTATTGCCATGAGTCGTCAGCTTGGTAATTATTCCTTCACCCAGGTATCAGATCAGATGATGCAAATGACTGAAGGATTTCCCGTTTCTTATACTCCCACTATCGGTGCACTCGTACTTATGATCGTTGTCATAGGGATTGCCTATTGGCGATTTTCTCGTTGGGAGTGCACCGATTAGGTTATTTAGAGTAGAGTTCTACGATTGCACGCTCTGAGACAGTAAAATCAATATCTGACCGCGTGGGCAATCCGACAACAGTAGCTTCTGATGTCTCTTTTTGCATTGATAACCATGCAGGGATAAGCCGATGTACACCTTGAGTTTTTTTGGTCGCAGTAATGACATCTTGCATAGAAACTTCATACGAGGGAATATCGACTCGCTTTCCGTTTACCCAAATATGTCCATGATTTACCATTTGTCTTGCCTGTCTTCTCGTAGCAGCCCAACCAAGACGATAGATCACATTGTCCAAACGTTGTTCCATAATTCTCAGTAAATTTTCGCCGGTCATACCACTTTTTCGTTCTGCTCGTGCATACGCTCGCTGAAACTGTCGCTCAAGCACTCCATAGACAAATCGAACTTTTTGTTTTTCCTTTAACTGAAGAGCATATTCACTACTTTTTCTTCGTGAGCGTACTTGCTGCCTAACCGATGGTTTATGGGTATAGCCGAGTACACTCGGATCCAGACCTAGATATCGACACCGTTTAAACACCGGATTTCTTGCTATTGCCATAGGATTAACCTACCTTATACGTGTATTATATTAGCCATGGCTAACATTTGCATTAGTATCAGATTTTTCCATATTGTTCAAGATAGTCATTTCATACGTAACAGATAGCGTATTCTGTTGTTCTGCTACATAAAGGGTGATATGGTA
>CAYZXD010000005.1:0-96378 GCA_964482325.1 uncultured Spirochaetaceae bacterium
ATTATTATATGAATATACTAGCTAACAAATGTTATATAATAAGTTATTTTGTACGGTTATATTATTAATTTTCTAAATAGTAATTAAACATTTTTTATATAAATACAATATTTTTTCTATTTTTATTTTACCTAATTTATAACTATAACAGTATCATAGAACTATAGATTTAATTCAGCTTTATGTGTTATTCAGAATACTTTTTACTGAATTCTTTGAGAGCAAACCGAATACCTGCTGCCCAGCCAAGCCCCATACCAGAGAACATATCTTCCAGCTCGCGTTTAAACGATGGCTCAATAGAAAAGGTAGTAAGTACTTTATTTTCCTTCTTTGGTCGAGAATCATGCGTGAAAAGTTGTTTTGCTCTTTTCATGCTATTCGATTCGTCTTGTTCTTGCAACTCAGTATTCTTTTTTAACGCCATACCTATCTCCAGATCTGTGCATCTATAGCCTGAATTGCCGAAACGGTAACCGGTTTCAATCCACGACCACGCACCTTATATAGTTGGGGAGCAATATTATGTTCTTGAGCCTTTCGAAAAACAGGGTCAACAGGAATCTTAAATACCGAAAAGGATCCAGCAAGTGCTGCAGCAAATATTTCCTTGTGTTGTTTGATACGTTCGTCAAATGAATTGATAATTATTTTATCATGACGGACAGTACTGCGTAAATTTTTTCGTATTTTCTCCAATTCATCAATAAATATTTCAAGTCCATCTAAACTGAACACTTCCGGAGTCATTGGGGTAATCACTTCATTACTTGCTATCAATGCAGAACGCTCGAGTTTCCCCAAACCCGGAGATAAATCAAGAATGATCCTATCAAAAGATGGAGAAAGCTCCTTTACGAGATCTTGAAGCACGTATGGTTCATCAGAAATTTTAGTTTCTGCATATTGCTTTAATCCTCCACCAATACCAAATGTTGGTAATAAAAATAAATTTGGCATTGATGCGATTTCTACAATTGCTTCTTGGAAAAAACATTTCCCTTGCAGGACATCGGAAAGTTCATATGATAACTGTCCATCATAGAACCAAGAAGAGGCGTTACCTTGTGGGTCAACATCAATGAGTAGTGTGGTATATCCATGCAATGCAGATTGGCATGCAACTGTACCTGATATGGTGGTTTTACCAACCCCTCCTTTCTGTAAATGAAAGGAAATTGTTTTTGCCATCCAATTCACTCCTAACAATTTTAGTATATATCCACTATTGCAACAGTACAAGATTTTATTTAACCAAATGCAATACAGCTATAATTCTATATTGATTATAATAGTTAACATATGATAATACTTTTATTTTATATAACTTATATATAATTTTTTAATATATTAATATAAATTCTCTACAATTTATCATATATTAATGCCATCAAGGTATAGCTGGTGATCATATAACAAGATCACTATGCTTATGGTCATCTATTATGAAAACTCGGGTGAGTACTTTTTAAATCTATGGTTCTCATTCATCCATATTACCAGAGTTACTACATCGCATGGTATGTTCAGATCACGAGTGTTAGCACCTATTTATTGTTGATACGATGGGAGATCATGCCATAAAGAGACTCATATAAAGACTATCTTTTTCATCTCTGCATTACTTTCTAGTTGTTCTGATAAGATACGTAGTCTTGCCGTTATGTCTCTTTTTTTTGAGTTAGATCGGTTACCTATAGAGAAAATTGTGTGTAGATAGATTTAGCAATAATAAAGTTTTATATAATATCTAGGAATTTTCTTCTGGGAATATGTTCCAGTGAAATAATGAAACATCATAGATTCTATAGTAATATATATATGTTAATTATATATAATTCTTATACTAGAATTATTTAATCTAATAATAGTTCATACCTATAATAAGAATATGATTGATATCAATTTATATATTTTTTATAGTAATTAAGTTTTGTATTACTATTGGTTTTTAACATATTTAATGAATAAATAAAAATAGATATTTGTTATAATCTTTTCCAACTCTCTTGACACTGTTGAGCAAATCCAGTAGCGTTGCTGAAATTATTTTGATCACAGCAAGTGGTCTTACCATTTTTGCAGAGGAGGTGGAGCATGTGCAGATTCGTCAGCCCATACAATCAGATGCCAGGCTTACAGTCCGTACATTTATCTAATGTACGATATGTGACGATCGATGACAGACAGTACAGACCGTTCAGGTCAAAGGAACTCTGTGCTAATAATGCACATGATTCCCTCATACCGGGCAATTCTAAAAACTGACATTGAAATTCTTTTCAATGAAAATTGAATATCCCGTATAAACTGCTTACTACAACGCAAGAGCGTGTGTAGATATTGGAGGATCACATATGTATCAATCTCAATTTCCCGAAGGCTATACTCCCTTGATGAGTCAAAAACACACAGAAAAAGCCATTAAATATGTAAAAGACACGTTTGAACGTGAACTCTCAGGCGAATTATACCTTTCACGTGTTACCAGTCCCCTATTTGTTCCGAAAGGATCTGGTATCAACGATGACTTGAACGGTATTGAACGTCCCGTTTCTTTTCCCGTGAAAAACATGGACAACACCACGATGGAAATTGTTCATTCGCTGGCTAAATGGAAACGAATGGCGCTTGCAGACTATGGTTTTGTTCCTTCAACAGGTCTGTATACCGATATGAATGCAATTCGTCCTGATGATGACATTGATGCCATTCACTCCATATACGTAGATCAATGGGACTGGGAACTGGTCATGCCGGATGCAAGCAGAAATCTTGATTATCTGACCTATGTGGTAAAAAAGATCTATGGCGCTCTGAAGCGAACTGAATTTCTGGTAAATGAAATGTTTCCTGTTTGTACTCCTACACTTCCAGAAGATATCACCTTTGTCCATAGTGAAGATCTGTTTGCAGAGTATCCCGATTGTACACCGGTTGAACGGGAACGGATTGTTGCAGAACGATATGGTGCAGTATTTCTTGTTGGTATCGGCAATCCTCTCCCTGATGGAACATTGCATGGTGGTCGTGCTCCTGACTATGATGACTGGTCGACTCCAACAAGTGAAGGTCACTACGGTCTCAATGGTGATATCATCATCTGGGATACCGTAAGAAAGGATTCGCTTGAATTATCTTCAATGGGTATCCGTGTTGATCAAACGACACTGGAACGACAGCTTACGATTCGTAATGATACTGAGCGAAAAGAATTGTATTGGCATAAGCGATTACTTAACGGTGAATTCCCTCAGACAGTTGGTGGTGGTATCGGACAAAGCAGAATCTGTATGGCTCTGTTGAAGAAAGCTCATATCGGTGAAGTACAGGCATCGGTATGGCCTGCTGATATCCTTGAGGAAGCAGCCGCACTCGGATGTAAGCTCCTTTAGAAACAAGTTATTGACCTTTCGCATTCCTGTTCCTACAATCGTAACAGCATCGATTTACTGAGGAGCAGGAATGCACATACTTAATTTTGGATCCATCAACATTGACATCGCCTTTTCCGTTGACCATATTGTAAAACCCGGGGAAACGCTGGCAAGTAATCATCTCAAACGATCAACTGGCGGAAAAGGGGCAAATCAATCGGTTGCTGTAGCCCGCTCAGGGCAACATGAAGTATACCATGTGGGAAAAATCGGGGAAGATGGTCGCTGGATCAAAGATGTGCTTGCCGATCTTGGGGTAAGAGTGGATTATATCACAGTCGGAGATACTCCCACCGGACAGGCGCTGATTCAAGTGGCCAGCGATGGAGAAAATGCCATTGTCTTATATGGGGGAAGCAACCTGACATTTTCCGAAACAGAAATTGATGCAGTACTGGATCAATTTCCCAGTGATACCATTGTGATGCTTCAGAATGAAATCAATGGTATCTCCTATATTATGGAAGCTGCTCATGAACGAAAGATGACTATCTGTTTTAATCCAGCTCCGTTTGATCAATCAGTGCTCGACCTGCCCCTATCGTATGTCTCGGTATTTGTGCTCAATGAAATAGAAGCAGAAGGTCTATCACACCTATCTGATCCTCACCATGCTATGGAGTTCCTTACGCATCAGTATCCTGAGGCAGAGATTCTCATCACCCTTGGAGCCACCGGTGTCCGATATGGGAAAGGAGCATCTGTACGCGAGAGTTTCGGAACGTGGAAAGTCCCCGTTATTGATACCACCGCAGCAGGAGATACGTTTATCGGGTGTTTCATCGCAAGACGGGCTCAAGGAGATACGGTGCAATCGGCGCTTGAAACTGCAAGCAAAGCTGCCGGTATCGCGGTAATGCATCCAGGAGCCATGGAGAGTATACCCCAAGCTGACAAATTATCTGAAATTGAAAACTATCCCTTCAACTCGTAGGTAGATATCCTCTACTTTCGAAGATTGTTCGCTGTTTACTATTGAGAATTTGCTTACACAACCGGATTGATTTGGGTGTCACTTCCACCAGTTCATCATCCTTGATAAACCGGATGGCCTGCTCTAAAGAAAGTGGTGCAGTCGGGGTAAGTATGACTGCCTCATCTTTGCCTGATGCGCGCAGATTGGTCAGTTTTTTCGTTCTCGTCGGATTACAGGTAAGATCATTTTCCCGGTTGTGTTCACCAATTATCATCCCTTCATACACCGGATCTCCCGGAGCAACAAACAGTCTCCCGCGGGCTTCAAGCGAAAAGAGTGCATAGGCAACAGCCTGTCCCGGCCTATCGGCAATCAGGGAACCGGTAAACCGGTCGGGAAAATCTCCCCGATATCTTTCATATCCCTTCAAAACGGTGTGCATGATCCCATTTCCTCTGGTATCAGTAAGAAATTCATCACGATAGCCGATGAGCGCTCGAGAAGGAATTTCAAAACGTATCGTAACTCGTTCATCATTACCATAGGTGATGTCCATCATTTGTCCTTTTCGTCTTGCGAGCTTTTCCATTACGATGCCGCTATACGTTTCCGGACAATCAATTCTGACATACTCAATCGGTTCGGTTCGATGTCCCTCTTCATCTTTATGATAAATAATCTGGGGCCTTCCCACACATAATTCAAATCCTTCACGACGCATTGATTCCACGATGATGGCGAGCTGGAATTCCCCTCTCCCCTTCACTAAGATGGCATCGCTGTCTGGATCTCGTTCTACTCGAATGGAAACATTCTGAAGTGCTTCCTTCTGTAATCGTTCGTAGATCTTTGTCGCCTGAACCTGGGTACCTTCCTTACCTGCAAGAGGGGAACTATTCTTGCTAAAACGCATGGCAACGGTAGGTTCATCGACCTGAATGCGAGGGAGTGCCTTCAGTGCATCTTTCGTACAGATCGTATCACCGATCGCTACCTCTTCAACTCCCGATAATACAATGATATCACCAGGGACAACCGATGTAGTTTCGCAGAAAGTGGAGCCTACGTACGATTGCAATCGAGTCACACGGAGCATTTGCCTGCGTCCATCTTCTCCAAGACAGACGAGCGTATCACGTGCTGAGGCAGTACCGTTTACCACTTTCCCGATAGCCAGTCTTCCCAAGAAATCACTGTACCCCAAATCAGAAACGAGCATCTGAAATGGTTCTTCATCATCGTACTTTGGTGGTGGAATTCGCTCAATCATGGCATTCAGCAGTGCATGCAGATTACTATCAAGCAGGTCTACGTCGGTACCGCATACCCCATCTCTCCCAATACAGTAGAGCACCGGGACCTCTAGCATGGATTCATCGGGAAATAATTCCAGAAGCAGGTCATACACTTCCTCAAGAACTTCCTGAGGACGAGCATCCTGCCGGTCGACCTTATTGATCACAATAATTACGGAAAGATGAAGCTGCAGTGCTTTTTGCAGAACGAACCGAGTCTGAGGTAATGGGCCCTCAGCGGCATCAACAAGAAGTACTACCCCGTCGACCATGCTCAATCCTCGTTCTACTTCGCCACCGAAGTCGGCATGTCCAGGAGTATCAATGATGTTAATTTTCACACCTTTGTACTGTACCGAACAGTTTTTTGCACTTATGGTAATACCCCGTTCACGTTCAAGAGCACCGGAATCCATAATACGATCCTGTCCATCGGAGGTAACATACAATCCACTTTGTCTGAACAGACCGTCAACAAGGGTGGTTTTCCCATGATCAACATGGGCAATGATAGCTATATTGCGAATATTTTCATTTGATTTAATCATAACTGAACCACTATATCACAGAGCGGCATCTTACCACAGCAGGAGGCTCGGTATATATATAATAAATTTTCAAATTCCTTACTGCAGGTGAGCAAACATATCTATCTCATCACGACGGGGCGGATCAGCTCCCTTTCGTGAAGTGGTCACTGCAGCAGCCCGTGCTGCAAAAGAAAGAATATCCCGTACGGTATCTTCTGATAGCGGATCTTCAGGACGAATGTGATGTTCTTCCAGATAGGTCATGACAGCACCACTTACCGTATCTCCGGCACCTACGGTGTCAACGACAGGGTTATCTATCGCTGATACCGATACATCGATCCCATCGCGGGACAACCACTGTAATCCATCTTTCCCTTTGGTAAGAATCAGGTGACTGATCCCAAGAGAGAAGAAGGCTTCGATAGCTTCCGATACTGATAAATCGGGATAAATCAGTTGGAGATCTTCATCAGAAAGTTTTACCACGGAAGAGAGTTTTACCAGGGCCAAGACACGTGATCGATAGGAGGAGAAATCAGTAATCACCGTAGGTCGAACATTAGGATCAAAGAAGATCGGAGGTAACGAATCTGCAGCTTCCAGTGCTGTAAGAATCTGAGAACCGGAACTCTCAAGTGCAATGGAAACCGAACCGATATGTAAATACGATATGGCTGACAGATCTGAGAGGACATCAGTGATCGTCTGAGCAGAAAGCGTCGTCACGGTAGTGTGATCGCTGTAAAATACATAGGAAGCAGCACCGTGGTCATCAAGCTGAGCAAAACCGATCATAGTATTCTCGGGCACTTCACACAGTCGGGAATCTAGTTGTACCTGATTGTCAAGAAAATGCTGGTAGATCTGTTTACCGAATATATCGCGAGATACATTTCCAATATAGATCACATCAGATCCGAGACGGGCTGCAGCGGTTGCTGCATTCAATGCACAACCACCCACGTAGGGATAAAAACACTTCTGTTCGTCAAATCCCTTCCCTCCGATCATATCTATCAACGCTTCACCGAGTACGGCTATCATATGTACCTCCTACAGATACTGCTTTCTTTCCTGTCCAGTAACTCCTGCAAGCAGTTCAACATACGGTTTGACCGGACTCGAGTTGACTTTAGGTAACAATACTTCTTCAACCTGAAAAAATCCCACTTCTGAGGACATCTCGACGGTAATTCGGATCGGTTTCTCTTTCCCACGTTCTATCGTAACTTTTTCAATTGAATTTGCAGAATACTTATGAATGTCGCCTATTTTCGGATCGGTATTGAGTGCCAGGGGGATACGCGCTCTCCCCTTCTCCATATCACATCCATCAGCTAACAATATCACACCAGCCTCAATACTGTGAATTTTTCGATTGGCCATGTGCCCGACAATTCCCTCAAGTGCCAACGATCGGATAATCACCTGCTTGCGCATATCATCCCGATACACGGTGCTGATAATACGTGTCAGTATAGGCATCGCAAGTGTTGCGCTGAGCAATTCATGGTCATGCCTGCCGATTGCCATTCCCAGATCATGAAGAAAACTGGCAAGGATCACAGCTGAGAGAGAATCCTCAAACGTACCGACCCGATCGTGTTCAAGACTCCCCGATATCCCCGCATCCTGCAGCAGATGCATCATCTTCACGGCATTCCGTGCTACCTGACGCATATGGACCGGACCGTGATCATTGAACCCTAACCGCACTATGGAAACGGTATTTGCATAATCCTGCATCATCTGCACTTCTTCATCATGAATCAGCAGAGATGCAATTTCTCGTGGAGGGGTGTTTACTTCAAGAGCATCAAACAGTTTCTTCTCCAGAGACAGTTCTTTCGGTGATTTCATATAGATTCCTCCTGTATGGTATAGTACAGAACGGAACGCCTCATGACAACTGTGCCCCCGTACAGCAGATGCAGGGGGCACGTCACCGAAGCAATGATCAGTTATTCTGACCGGTAGCTGCTATTTCGGTAAAATAGGTTCGCAGGAAATTATCTTCAAGTCTACCGGTAGAGAATATTGCCTGTACCATATCCTGTTGGCTCTGAGTTTGTGACATATACGGGTAGATGAGCTCAAGATAATTACGCATCTCTTCTTCCATCGGTTGTTCATCAGTTACCTGCGCAACGATGAATGCTTCGTTTGCAGCAATGGGTTCAGCCACTGATCCAACAGAAATTGAATAGAGTTCGCGCATTGAAGTGGCATCTGAAGCGAGTGCTCTGAGATAGCCGCCCCCATCGGTATAATTAAATCCGGTAAGATAGCTCGACCCCCCGACGTTGATCGGAGTCGGACCGACTTCAATCACGGAAAGTCCCTGATCGGCAGCTGTAGCTGCAAGATCACCAGAACGAACAGCTTGATCAGCAAACTCACGAGCTACGGTTTCAACATACGAAGAAACTGACTCTGGATCGTACATGCTGATATAGTTCTTCACATCGGCAAGGACGTCGGTATCTGAATAATCGGGGAAGAACGGTGCCTGCTCCACACGATACAATACAGCCCCGACAGAACTATCGAATACGGTGGATACAGTTCCTGCTGCAGTCGAGAAGAGAACATTCACTTCTTCCGGGTTCGCGAAATCGCTCTCCAGCTCATACAGATATTTCACTCCGGCTCTTCCCCCTTCCGAGGCAAATGCATCGATAGAATTTTCCTGCGCAGCTTCTTCGAAGGTCAGATCACCGGCAAGGATTGCCTCTCGCAGAGACTCTGCCTGTTCTCTGGTATCAGTAGTGATTTTGGAAACATCTATAAGAGTGAACACTGCAGGATTTGACTGGGCATACTGCTGTGCAAGATCATCAGGATATACCGAGGCATCAAAGGCAACATAGGAAAAAGAACGGGCTGCGTCACCGATCTCAACGATGTAGTCCAGTTCTTCGGGAGGAGAGAGTATGGTAGCGACATCACTCATCACCATCTGTCCGGGAAGATTGTCCTCTATCTGGGTCCGTATCTGATTTTTCCGTTCAACACTTGCACTTTCATACACTTTTCGATCGAACTCACCATCGGTATGATACGCACCACTATCGATGATTGCCTGATTCAATGTCTCTTCGGCAACACGAATTCCCACAGACTTCGCCATCTTCATCACTGCCGTGTGAAATACGGTGCTCTCAAATGCACCACGCCAGATTTCAAAAGCAGCCATTTCGCCGGTATTACGATTCTGTTGCGCCTGCGCCTGATACTGACGATAGAAGTAGTTGCCATAGGAAAATTTAATCGGTTTCCCATCATAGGTACCGAACTGAATACTGGAACTTGCCCCACGGTTTCCGAATGAGGGGAATACTCCGAAGACCATAACGATGGCTATCAACACCAATATAATGTAGGTGATAATCTTAGTGGGTGTGATGTTGAATCGCTTTTTAGCAATAGCTGAGCGGTTCTGTTCATCTGCCGTAAATTTAACGACTTTGTTGTCTCCGTTACCGGGAGTTTTCGAATCCTTTGAAGGCATGTACGACCTCTTTTCTGCACAGAATTGATGTGTCCTTATGTGAGGGACATCTTGAGAAAAATAGCATGTAGGTCGTATAGTGTCAATGTTGTGCATTGACACAAACCAAACCAACGTATATAGTTTGCCCCGTTGTGTGAATCCTCACACAGTTTCTTACGGGCAGTAGCGCAGGGGCTAGCGCACTTGGTTCGGGACCAAGGGGTCGGAGGTTCAAATCCTCTCTGCCCGATACTTTACTTCGTAAGAACTATCAGGCTCCCATCTAGGGAGCCTGTTCTGTACCGATCGGTTGAACAGTGATCTGACCACTCCGTAAATACTTAATTCCCTCAATGGCTGCAGCTGCCGCACTCAGGGTGGTGGTATACGGAATCGCATGATGCAGCGCTGCAGATCGAAGATTCTCTTCTCCACGCTGTGCACGTTTTCCCATTGGTGTATTGATCAGGAGATATATTCTTTGATGCTGCATATGATCAAGTATATTTGGATGTCCTTCATCAGTTTTCAGCATGGTTTCACAAATGATACCGGCATCATAGAGATCTCGAGCCGTACCGCGTGTTGCAGCAAGAGAAAATCCCATATCATGTAATTGGCGGGCAAGCGGTATGACCGTATTTCGATCACGCTTGTTTACCGATATACATACACTGCCGGCAGTGGGAAGCTGATTCCCGGCAGCTATCTGACTTTTAGCAAACGCCTCTCCGAAGGTGGAACCGATGCCGATAACTTCCCCGGTTGACCGCATTTCCGGACCTAATTGTGGATCGAGACCAACGAAGCGATTGAATGAGAATACTGCCTCTTTTACTGCCCATCCATAGCGGCACAATCCCTCACCGATTCCCCCGGGTTGATCAACGAGGCCTTGAGACACTAAATCCACTCCTTCCCAGATACGGACGGCAGTCTCAACAAGATCTACCTGCGACATTTTGGAAATGAAAGGAACGGTACGACTTGCCCGTGGGTTCACCTCGATGACATACAGTTGTCCATGCTGTACCGCAAACTGGATATTCATAAATCCAACGATCTGCAATCGAAGTGCAATATCCCGCGCAGCGGATCGCATCTGCTCAAGAATCTCCGGAGTCGATGCATACGGCGGAAATACCGCAGCAGAGTCACCTGAATGAACTCCTGCAGCTTCAATATGCTGCAATATTCCCCCGATATACACGGAAGTACCATCAGAGATTGCATCAAGATCGTACTCGTAGGCATCTTCAAGAAAATGGTCGATTAACACGGGATCATCTTTACCTATCAGTACTTCACTCTGCAAATAGGTATCCAACTCATTCGTGTCGTAGACAATTTCCATATTCCGACCACCCAGCACATGTGATGGTCTGACCAAAACCGGAAACCCCACTGCTTCAGCACATTGATGTACCTCTTCCCGGCAATACGCGGTTCTGTTTTCACTCTGTTGAAGACCGAGCTCGGAAAGGAACTGTGCAAACCTTCCCCGATCATCTGCAAGCATCATGGATTCATAGGAAGTCCCGACGATTGGAACCTGTGCATCGTGCAGCGCTTTGAGCATCGATAACGGAGTCTGCCCGCCCAATTGCAGCACCACTGCCTGTGACTGTTCCCGTTTGGTTATAGCAAGCACCTGATCGGCACTGAGCGGTTCAAGATACAGACGATCGGAAACGGTAAAATCAGTTGAAACGGTCTCAGGATTTGAATTGATCATCACCGTAGTACGTCCAAGACGTTTGTATGCCAGAGAGGCAAGGGTACAACAAGTGTCGAATTCGAGACCTTGACCTACCCGGTTGGGACCACTGGCAACGATAGTGACGGTATGATCCCCTACGGGAGTCGCTTCATCAATTTCTCCATAGGTGGTGTAACAGTAGCTGGTCTGAGCATCAAACTCTCCCGCACAGGTATCAACAAAATGAACGATGGGAACAATTTTGTTTTCCTGACAGCTGCGGGCAATCTCTGCTACTGTTCTCTTCGTAAGTAACGCAATATGACGGTCACTGAATCCCATCCGTTTTGCCTGCATGAGCAATTCAATCGATAGATTCTGAGCTGTTGCCATATCTTCCAACTTGTGCTCAAGCTGGGTGAGACGGAGTATCTGTGCAATACACCACGGATGATACCTAGTTACCCGAACAATCTCATCAATAGCATCGGCTCCTTGGTGATACAGTTTTGCATATATTGCACAGATCCGCAGTGGATGAGCACTGGCAAGCATCAAAGGAATATCATCGATGCTGTACCCGGCAATACTTTCCAGGCGAACCAATCCTTCCATATTCCGTTCAACCGAACGCATGGCTTTGTTCAAAGCCTCAGGAAAGGTTCTCCCGATGGCAAGAGCCTCCCCTACACTACGCATCTGCGTTCCAAGAGCATCGGTTGGCATGGGAAACTTCTCTAATTCAAATCGGGGAACTTTCACAGCACAGTAATCAAGAGCAGGCTCAAAACTGCTTGCAGTCACTCCCGTTATTTCGTTGAACACCTCATCAAGGGTATACCCTACGGCAAGTTTTGCCGAGCAACGCGCAATAGGAAACCCAGTAGCTTTGCTGGCAAGAGCAGATGACCGGGAAACACGTGGATTCATCTCGATCACTACCATACGTTCAGTTTCCGGATCAAAGGCAAACTGCACATTCGACCCTCCGCAATCCACTCCGATAGCCCTAAGGATTTCTATCGCAGCACTGCGCATCTTTTGGTACTGAGTGTCTGAAAGCGTCTGAATCGGGGCTATAGTGATACTGTCTCCGGTGTGCACACCCATGGGATCTACGTTCTCTATTGAACAGACCACAATGGCATTGTCGTGCCGATCTCTCATTACCTCTAACTCAAACTCCTGCCAACCGAGCAATGATTCTTCAACCAGTACCTCATGAGTGGGGCTCGCCGCCAAGGCTGTCCTCATCATTGATACAAAACTGTTTTCTTCCCGTACGATGCCTCCACCGAATCCACCAAGGGTATAGCTTGGCCGTAAAATCAGGGGAAGTCCGACCATCTCTTTGAACAAGCGGGCTTCTTCAAGAGATTTCACCGTAACGGAACGGGCGGATTCCAGACCGATTGAGGCAACAATCTCCTTAAATCTCCTCCTATCTTCTGCCAATTCTATTGATGCAATACTCGCCCCGATGATCTGCACCTGATACCGATCAAGAATACCCGCATCATGCAGTGCTACGGTAACATTCAAGCCGGTCTGCCCGCCCATCGTAGTGAGCACCGCATCGGGTCTTTCTGTTTTGATAATTTGTTCGACATAGGGTAACGTAAGGGGTTCCATGTAGATAGCATCGGCGATCCCCGGGGTGGTCATCACCGTTGCCGGGTTAGGATTCACCAGGATAATACGATACCCCTCTTCCTTCAGAGCTTTTACCGCCTGAGTTCCCGAGTAGTCAAATTCACAGGCCTGTCCGATCACGATCGGACCACTTCCGATGATCAAAATGCTTGAGATATCTTTTCTTGCCGGCATCAGATCCCCCCTTTCTGCTGTTTCTGATATGCAGCAGCCCATGCGATGAATCGGGGAAACAGTGAACGACCTTCCCAAGGTCCGGGAGCGGCTTCCGGGTGGAACTGTACCGTCATCAAACCTTTCTCATCATCAAACATCCCTTCGATGGTGCCATCATTATCGTTTATCAACCAGATCTGGGTTGAATCGGGGAGCGATCCGGCGTGAACGCAGTACCCATGATTCTGTGCAGTCACATAGACATTCTGGGTTCCGAGATCCCGTACCGGGTGGTTTGATCCATGATGCCCGAACAACATTTTATCGGTCTTCCCGCCTAATGCCTGAGCGGCAAGCTGATGCCCGAGACAGATACCGAGTATCGGAATTTTTCCAAGATAGGCAGCAAGCTGGTCACTGTATGAAGAAAGTGCTGCGGGATCTCCCGGACCGTTGGAAAGAAACAGTGCATCATAGGAAACATCAGATTCCACGATCTGTGATACGGGAGTCTGTGCAGGAAATACCGTTACTGATATGTGCAGTGCGAGCAGTTGCTGAATAATGGATTGTTTGGTACCGAAATCCCACAGAGCATAATGCCCTTTCACTGGGGAAACAGCCGTATATGTCTTCGGTTGTGCAACAGTACATGGGGTGACAAAATCCCGTTGAAGCATCGGTGGTACTGAGCCAAGATAATCACATACCTGTTGTGGATGCTTAGCAAGCAGAGTATCATACTGCACCAGGACACCGTACTGACTCCCATGATTTCGGATATGCAGGGTAAGTGCCCGGGTATCAACATCGGTGATTCCGCATAAATTCCACTCACAACATTGCTCTGCCAATGATATTTTTCCCACCCCCACCGGACCGGTATACACATCACGTACTACCAGAGCTCTACTAAAGATATGATCCCCGATCATCTCATTCCACTGTAGATCGGTGCCATAGTTTCCCATGTGGACACTCGTCATAACAATAATTTGTCCAGCATAGGAAGGATCAGTAATGATCTCATGATACACGCCCATACTGGTATTGAATACCACTTCCCCAAGTGGCGCATCGGCAAAGTCCATCCCAAGCAGTTCTTGATAACCGGGAGCAGGTTTTCCAAATCCATTTCCTGAAAATATTGCTCCGTCTGAAAGAATTAACAGTGTGTCAGGCACAGAATCATCCTTCATTGCACACCTATTGTTGCGCAACTTGTTAAATTTGTTGCATAATAACAGCTTTTCGATATTTATACAATCATCCGCCCAATTTAATGTATATTTATCCGCTTATATTTTAATTATTCATACATTATGCAACATTCATGCAACAATGACCGTAAAATTGCACAACAATTGAATCCTAGACGTAAAAAAAGACTGCTACCGAAGTAGCAGCCAGATTTATATAAAGGAGAGACTGATTAGTTGCGGGTCACCACATCAATGGTAATGGTGTCGCTGTAAGCTCCGGCAAGGTAGGTATACTCGTCACTGCCGTCTGCCCAGGTGACATTGATTGCCTCATTCAGGTTGTAGCGTCCTGAGTTACCCAGGTTCGGAACCAGATTGTACTGAGTGCCCAAGGTCAGTTCAGTAGGAGTACCATTTTCTTGTAATTCCATGGCTAAGGTATAGGGGATGCTGGGGGTATTATCTTCATCAACATAACTGTCAATCTTCAACACGCCGTTATTAACAGAAGTGGCTTTGATATCAACAAGGTAGTTTCCGGTAAAGGTATAGGTAGTAGCTACCGAGCCGACGGTAACGGCAACATCAAAAGCATCATCAGCAATGGAGAAGGTAGCTCTCTGGGGCACGTTAGCGGTTACGGCAAAGTTGTCATTAATTGCTTCAGCAGCCATCAGGAAGGTGGTGCTCAACAGTAACACAGACAGGATCATCATCATCTTTTTCATATCAGTACTCCTTGGGACCCGTGGGTCAATTAGTCTTTAGTAGCACCACGATCAGGTGGTGTATGGTCAGAGGATACAAAAACTCAGAACTTATGTCAATAGGAAAGCAGAAAAAAGTGAAAAAAATGTCACAAGTTTTTATAAATAGTTATATCTACATATATATAAATGAGTTAAACATTTCTATAAACAGTAATCTTCTGACATTTATCAGGTATTCTGGAAGATGTCTGACTCATTATCTCAGGAAAGCGAGCGGTATGATCGTAGTTTTATCTCTAAATGTGCTTTGTTATGTCAGAAGAAAAGGATAACTTCTGTCAGAACGTAAAGCAGGCTGCAGAAGATCTCTCCTGCAGCCTGTACCTAAATATGTACTATAAATAAATTATACGCCAAGTCGCTGTATACGATTGAACTCTCCGTCGGTTCTGTTCTTCTTCACAGTATGACCAGCTAGCGGCACAATTTGTTCATGAATACTATCGATGATTGTTTCGACCTGTGGGAAATAATAATCTTCCATTTCGGCAGGAGGAGTAATCCAGTTACGAGACCCTACCACTACAGGAGGAGCATCAAGGTAATCAAAAGCTAATCTTCCCAGATTTGCTGCGACAGTCTGCAGATAACTTCCCCGTTCTGCACTGTCGGTCACCAGGATTGCACGACCTGTCTTTTTCACTGAATCGACCAACATGTCGTATTTCAACGGATTGATCCAACGAAGATCGATGACTTCCGCTTCCACACCATATCGTTCTTTCAGAGCATCAGCTGCATCCATCGCTGTGTATAATGACGGCCCTAAAGCAATAATAGTAACGTCTTTTCCAGTTCTTCGAATAGCAGGTACCCCTTCAGGAATTTCATAGTATCCCGTAGGTACTCCATCCTTCTCGAACCGTTCTCCAATACCATATAGCTTCTGACTTTCAAAGAATACGACAGGATCAGTACCACGTAATGCGTAATTTAGCATGCCCTTCACATCATAGGGTGTAGCTGGATACATGGCTTTCAATCCTGGGACGGAAGCTACCATACTCGTCCATTCCTGAGAATGCTGAGCTCCATACTTATTTCCTACCGATACTCTGAGTACCAGCGGCATCTTCAGTACTCCAGCAGACATAGCCTGCCATTTCGGCATCTGATTGAATACTTCATCTCCGGCACACCCGAGGAAGTCACAGTACATGAGTTCAACAACAGCACGTCCACCGCTCATTGCATATCCAACTCCACTGCCAACAATGCCTGATTCTGCAATGGGAGCATTAAAGAACCGATGATAGGGAAGCAACTCGGTAAGGCCACGATAACAGGCAAAAGATCCACCCCAGTCACGATGATCCTCACCATACGCAATCATAGTAGGATCGATACTGAATCGATGAGCCATTGCTTCAAATACGGCATCCCGATACTGATACTGACGACTTGCCGGCAGCTCTTTTCCCGTTTCATCAAATGCATAGCGGGCTCTTCGGGCGATCTGCTGTACGCGGGGGTTTTCTTCCATCGGCTGCGAAATTTCACATGCCCGATCATCAAACTTTTCGACATTTCCGTTGCTGAACATTACCTGCTCGATAAACTGCTCATCGACCATGGGACTGATTGCTTCGTCAACCGTAATCTCAAGTGCTTTTTTCATCTTTTCCAGGATGTTCTGACGCATAGCTTCGAGATCGTCCTGGGTTGCCAGTTCATTATCTACCAGGTACTGACCATAAGCGACAATGGGGTCTTGTGACTTAAAAGCTTCAAGCTCTTCGCGTGTCCGATACGTCATAGCATCAGAGGGGCTGTGACCGCTGAATCGGTAGGTGATGGTATCCATCATCACCGGGCCTTTCCCTTCCAGCAAAAGCTTTTTCTTTCGAGCAACCGCATCCGCCACCGCAAGGGGATTAAAGCCATCCACCCGTTCGGCATGCATGGCATCGGGGTTTACCCCGGCTCCCATACGGGCTGCAATTCCCATTCCACCGGTTTCTCCGACCGGCTGACCACCCATACCGTAGAAGTTGTCAAATACATTCACCATATAAGGAGGAGCACCTGGCAGGTCATCCCAAAGGGTATGATACTGGTCCATCGCAGCCATTTGCATGGCTTCCCATACCGGTCCACGGGCAAGCGATCCATCACCAATATTTGCGATAACAATACCCTTTTTCCGATTGATCTTTTTATAAAGAGCACTACCGAAAGCAATGGTACCGGAACCACCGACAATAGCGTTGTTCGGCATGCTTCCAAACGGTGCAAAGAAAGTGTGCATGGAACCACCGAGGCCTTTGCTGAATCCCGGTGCTTTTGCATAGATCTCAGCGAGAGTACCATAGATGACGAAGTTCTCTGCAAGATCCTTTACATCATTACCGCTGAAATGCTGTTTCACGATATCATAGGTTTGGCCGCCCATAAACTCCTGCATTACTTCGATCAAGTCTGATTCTTCCATTTTTGCTATGGCGGAAAGACATTTGGCGAGAATTTCACCGTGGCTGCGGTGTGAACCGAAGATAAAATCTTCAGGATCAAGATTCATTGCCTGTCCAACTGCTGCAGACTCCTGACCGATGCTGAGGTGAGCAGGTCCCCGGTGGTTATAAGAAATCCCCTGATACACACCCTCACGCTTGATTGAATCGAGCATGGTTTCGAATTCTCTGATGACCAACATATCGTAAAAGACACGAACCAATCGCTTTTTACCGTAGGTTTTCAATTCTTTGGTCACATTACCTGTATACTGATTCACCGGAATCTTCGGTAAAGAGATCGTCTCTTTCTTTCTCAGTTCTTTTGGATCAAATGATAGTTGTTTTGACATGATTATGCTCCTGATTCCCTTAAAGGGTATGATCTATTGAAAACAGCGCATCCTTGATAACCTCAGATACACTGGGGTGAGGAAATACTACTTCCTTCACGTCTTGTATGCGCAATTCTGACTCGATGATAGAGGCAGCCCCCCAGATGATTTCGCTGCTGTACGATCCGAGTAGATGAATACCGAGAATGACCTTGGTGTGCTTGTCGGCTACGACCTTACACAAACCGCCTGAGCGTTTACCCTGCTCGGCGAGGAAACGGCCATTTGCTCGCATTTGAACGGTTGCAGTGACAATCTCTTTTCCCTGCTCTTTTGCCGCCTGCTCTGTAAGACCGCATCCAGCAGCTTCAGGATTACTATAGACGGCCCAGGGTATGGCGTGGTAACGCATCCGCTGCTTTCGCTCTCCATACAGGTGAGCAATCACCACATCTGCCATACGCGAAGCTGAGTGAGCCAGCAGTGATTTCCCATTTACATCTCCGATAGCATACACATGGGGAACATTCGTCTTGAGATACTCATCAACTACGATGCCCGTGCGAGCAATATCGAGATGTAACGCCTCGAGATTTTGTGTGTTAGCTCGACGCCCTACGCTCATCAATACCTGCTGAGCAGCTATCGATTGCTCGACTCCCTGTGCATCAACATAATGAACTGCATCAGAAGTGATTTTCGTGACCTTGCAACTCAGATGGAAATCGACTTCCTTCATTTCACGACGCATGAGCTTGGCAAATTCGGTATCCACCATCGGTAGAATTTCATCCATCATCTCCACAACAGTTACTTTCACACCGACAGTGGAAAAGAATGAAGCAAACTCAATACCGATCACTCCCCCGCCGATGATGACCATAGATTCGGGAAGCTCCTTCAGTGTAAGTACTTCATTACTCGTCATCACGTGATCAAGATCACTACCCGGGATAGGAGGAACCACCGGGGAACTTCCCGTGGCTATAATGAGATCCTCAGTCTGGTAAACCGTATCGGCTACCTGAACATGGTGAGCATCAAGGCAGGTAGCTTCACCGCGAACCACGGTAACCTTCGCCTGTTTCATAAGAAATTGAATACCGCTGCGCAAGGTTTCAATCGTCTGCTGTTTCCAGGTCATGGCAGTAGAGAGATCAAAACTTACTGCAGTTGCCTTCACTCCCCGATCTTCACTATTTCGGGCATGATCATACATTTTTGCCGAATTTAACAGACTCTTGGTGGGTATGCACCCCCAATTGGTACAGACACCTCCAAGTTCTTCCTTTTCTATAAGCAATACCCGTTTCCCGAGCATCCCTGCCCGTTCGGCAGCAACATAGCCACCAGGTCCGGCTCCTATCACAATAAGATCAAATATATCCATTTCAGCCTCCTAGCGTGCCATCAGCAAATCTATCGATGCAATATTTGCACAGAGTGCCTGGAGGAATCGTGCTGCCGGGGCACCATCTACTGCCTGGTGATCAATAGTCAGCGAAAGACCGATATGAGGAACAAAGACCACATCACCATCTTCCTCTTCGACAGGCCGCAAATTGATGCCACCGACTCCAAGAATCGCTACTTCGGGTACATTCAGGACAGGAGTAAAATACTCAATGCCCATAGCTCCAAGATTGGAAACCGTAAAGGTTCCTCCCGTCAGATCTTCACTCTGAGCCTTCCCTTCGACACTCAATGAGGCAAGACGCTTGGCCTCATCTGAAAGTGATTGCAGAGAGAGCTGATCAGCATATCTGACTACAGGAACCAACAAGCCTTTCGGTGTGTCGACTGCAAACCCGAGATGGACATGTGAGAAAGTCTCAATGGTGTCACCTAGAAAATGACTGTTCATAAACGGATACTGTAGTAAAGTTCGCGACACGGCAAAGAGCACAAGATCATTGATGGATATCTTTTGCAGCCCGAGTTGCGGATCACTGGTTTTCAGCCGTGAGCGGAGCATTTTCAACTGAGAAGCATCACATTGCGCATGTAAGGTCAATTGTGCAGTCTGTGCTAATGACTCATGCATTCTGCGCGCAGTTACCTTTCGTACACCCTTTACTGCAACCGAGCTAACCGGTCCGGGGAATGAAGCATCTGGTGCAGGTACTGCTGTTTTGGAGAGATCTGCTGTGACAATGCGACCACCGATACCACTACCTGAAGAGGGAACAGCTATATGCTGATTCATAGCGGCTTCCCGCGCTGCGGGTGAAAGAGGCTCCCTGCCTTCAGCAGACTTGAGGACATCACGTTCAATGATCCGACCTTTCGGTCCCGTAGGAGCAATCGAATCAAGTACTATACCCATCTCAGCTGCTGCATGTCGTGCACGGGGGGATGCTCCCATACCGCTCTGCTCAGAAACCGGTTGCGTTACCACTGGAGCTTCCGGCAGTTTTTCCGGTACTCCCTGTTTTTCTTCAGGTGCAGGACCTTTTTCAGGTACTGACTTTTCGGTGGTTGTCAAAACCTGTTCTCCCGGTTCTCCGACCACCAGTATCGGTTGCATAACCAGTACTTCATCATCAACTGCGTACAACCGCTTCAGTACCGTGCCTTCAGCAGTGGATTCAACATCAATGGTCGATTTATCGGTTTCAGCTTCACAGATGATATCGCCGACAGAAACTGTATCGCCTTCTGATACTTTCCAGTCAACAATGATACACGATTCCACCGAATTTCCTTGTTTCGGCATGACTACTTCAGTTGCCATAAGCACTCCTCATTTCTATTTTCATACAATAATTACCTGTACTCCCATATCGCGAATACGCTCTATCACCTGCGTATCAAGTCTGTCATCAGTGATCATGATGGAAATATCTGACAACGGAAGAATCTTGACAAATCCATGATTGCCGAACTTGGACGAATCGGCAACGAGTACCCGAACCGTAGCTTGACGCCACATCTGTCTGACGATCTCAGCATTTTCCATCAGATGGGTGGTTAACCCGTGCTCCAAGGTAAGTCCATCAGTTCCCGTAAACATATAATTTACATGGTACTCCTGGAGTTGCCGAAGCGCTGCCGGTCCTACCAACGCCTCCGCCGAGGGGCGAAATTCTCCTCCCACGAGAGTCAGCTGTATGTTCGGATTGATGCGGACGTATGGGACGAGCAATGTTGAATTGGATACGATATGGACATCATGCTTTCCCAGTAGGTATCGCACAATCAGGGCATTTGTCGTTCCATTGGAAATCATAATCTGATCACCATCTGAAACAAAATCTGCTGCAGCTTTGGCAATCTTCTCTTTGATTTCCACATTTGTCGATTGCTTTTCCGCAAGAAGCGGGTGATACGCTGTCATAGCACCACCACGTGTTCGGACAATCACGCCCTTAGTAGCTAACGAACGGAGATCCGAGCGAATCGTTACAGAAGAAACTCCTAAGCGGCTGCTGAGCGTGGAGACGGCAATCTCACCTCCAGAGTTGAGGAGTTCTACTATTGCCGATTCTCGAGCTGAAAGGCCTATCATATTGATACTCCATGGTACAAAATTCTTCGTTACGCTTTCGATACTATTACTTTTCACTTTCATTTGCAAGTACTTTTGAAAATTTCATGAACATCACAAAGAATAACTTGCACAAGAGTCATCAAGAAAGATACATTAGCTGAACATGAATCGTCAGTTAGGTACTATTTCATCACTGTTTCAACAAATCACTCTGCTTTCCTTGGTAGCTCTCGGAGGCACAATCATAGCCAAGCTGCTACCGATTACCGTTCCTCAGAGTATAGTCGGCATGCTGCTCCTCCTTGCTCTCCTCACTGTACGGATAGTTCGTATTGAACAGCTACAATCAATAGCCCATCTCCTTCTGGCCTATATGGGATTGCTTTTTATTCCCCCGGTAGTATCCATTGCCGAACATATGGCGCTGCTTGATAATCACCTGATCCGATTTGTCATCGTCTGTATACTCAGTACCATGCTCACCTTCAGTGCGGCACTTTTCAGTGCCAAGCTGACGGTACTGATACAAAAACGGGTACGGAGACTTTCAAAATGAGCGAATCAGTTTTCGGTATTGCTTTAACCCTGGTAGCCTATATGGGAGCCCGTGCTCTCGTGCGGAGATTTCCCTCTTCACTGCTTAATCCAACTATAATCGGCGCATTATTCTGTATTGCTGTGCTGTACATCCTGGGAATTCCTATCTCGGATTACCTGCTTGGCGGTAACTTGATTATGATGTTGATCTTCCCGGCAACCATCTGTTTAGCTCTTATGGTGTATCAACATCGTGAACAACTGAAACAGCATCTGTTACCCATACTCGTCGGGTGTACGGTGGGAGCTGTCGTATCAATTTTCAGTGTTCGATATCTCAGTGAACTGTTCGGGCTTTCCGAATTGCTCACTCAGTCATTACTGGTAAAATCGGTTACCACTCCCATCGCCATTGAACTCGCTGTGCTGGTCTCAGGAGATGTTTCGATAACAGTACTTGCGGTTATGCTGACTGGTATAACGAGTCCCATTGTCGGGCCGCTGCTCTTTAAACTGTTTCGTATCACCGATCCTGTACTGCAAGGTATCGCTATGGGGACTGCATCGCATGCAATCGGCACATCCCGGGCGATGGAAATGGGCCCGGTCCAGGGAGCGCTTAGCAGTATCGCATTAGTGGTTACCGGTGTGGTCACGATGATACTCATAGTTGTGTTGTTCTGAACCGAGAGTCTGTACGTACTTTTTTCGATAGAACGTAGGAGCCAAGGATGTTTTCATCTTGAATTGGCGACTGAAGTGGAATTCACTTGAAAAACCCAATTTTTCCGCTATCTCTTTTACTGATAATTCTGTACAGGTAAGTAAGGCACTTGCTGCTTCAATTTTCAGATGTGTATAGTACTTCATAGGAGTCTGATGCATATACCGTGAAAAAAGGCGAATGATATAAGCTTCACTCAGGTTCAAGGTGTGAGCAAGATCGGCAAGTGTAAGCCGACCCATTACCTGATGCTGCATTACCTGGAGTGCTCGTTCAAGGTGTCGATTCGATGATCCCGGCAGAATTACTTGGGGTTTCTTTTCCAACAGATAGAGAAGGGAACACAACTGATGACAGGCAGATTGCCGATAATTTGTCGTATCAGCTCGTCCCCGATCCTGCATTTCCTCAAAGAAAAATCGGTAATTGGTCCCGATATAAAACGGCGAATTCGATTGGAGGGAATACATCAACCTGATCAGGTCCTGTTCCGATGGATCTACCTGAATGAGCACGGCATAATAGGTTACCGGATCATCTGCATGAGCCCGGATGGCGTGAACGGTTTGCGCTGTGGTGACAAAGAGTGAACCTGATGTAAGGGTGTAGGTGGAATTGCCATTACGGAACTCTCCATCACCGCCGAGAAAATAATGAATTTCGTACTCATGCTCTGCATGAGCGTGGGTCCTGCCATGCCAGCGCAACTCGCTTCGGGTGTGCATCTGATAGACAAATACCGCATCCAACATTTCCATATGTCAATAATATGCATGACTGTGCAATTTTGTCTATTCATTACAGATTCCAATTATGTTCATGATAAGCATACGGGAGGAACCTATGGCATTAGTGGCAGGGATTGACGTAGGAACACAAAGCACCAAAGTAATCATTTATGATACGCAACAGAAAACCATTATCGCTGAACAGAGTGCACCGCATCAGATCATCAGTAAGGGTGATGGAACTAGGGAACAGAAAGCCTCTTGGTGGACCGATGCCATCACTAACTGCTTTTTATCCATCGATGCATCGGTACGCAAGCAGATAGCAGCTATCGGCGTATCAGGTCAGCAACACGGATTTGTTCCTGTTGATGTCTCAGGCAATGTGTTGCACACGGTAAAACTATGGAATGACACCTCAACCGTACGCGAGTGTCAGATGATTACCGATTGTGCCGGTGGAGAGTCATCACTTCTTGCTCAAGAGGGGAATCTGATACTTCCTGGATATACCGCATCAAAAATTTTGTGGTTAAAACATCATGCCCCCCAAGCCTATTCCCAGCTTGCACACATCCTATTACCCCATAACTATATTAATTTCTGGCTTACCGGGACCTACACATGTGAATATTCGGACGCTTCTGGAACTGCGTTGTTTGATACCCGCAAAAGAACATGGTCAAAACGCCTTTTTGCCTGTATTGATACTGAAAGAGATTTAACTCAGATGTTCCCGCCCTTCATTGATGCTCATGAGGCAGCAGGAACTGTCACCGGTGAAATTGCAGAACTGCTGGGAATTCCTGCAGGTACTCTGGTATCCTCAGGAGGTGGCGATAATATGATGAGTGCCATTGGTACCGGATCCGTAACTGAAGGAACCCTCACCATGAGCTTAGGTACTTCAGGGACTATTTTTGGTACATCTGATCGGCCAATTGTCGATGATCAGGGATATCTTGCTCTTTTTTGCAGTGCTACCGACAGCTGGCTTCCCCTCCTGTGCACCATGAACTGCACGGTGGCAAGTGAATTGAGCCGTCACCTCTTCGGTCGCAGTATTTCCCAATTTGATGCTATTGCTTCACAAGCTCCTATCGGCTCTGATGGGGTGATTATGCTCCCCTACTATAATGGAGAACGTACCCCCAATCTCCCGCGGGGAAAAGGATGCATCATGGGGTTGCATGCATCAAATATGACCGAAGCAAACATATTTCGAGCTGCTTTGGAATCTGCAATTTTCGGATTGAAACTCGGCCTCGAAATCTTTGAAGATCTCGATTATCATGCACGAGAGATTCGTCTGATTGGCGGTGGCGCGAAATCATCGCTCTGGCGTTCCTTAGTTGCCAATATCTGCAATATAACGGTGGTGAGACCGCAGGTGACGGAAGCGGCTGCTTTCGGTGCTGCACTCCAGGCATATTGGTGCCTGTGCCATCATCACAGAGAGCACCTCACGATCAAGGAAATCACTGACGAACATGTTGCCATTGATCCACAAGGGATATCTATTCCCGTTGCATCAGATGTTGAGTCTTATCGTTCTGTCTACGAAAATTACCGTAAATATGCAAATACAGTCGAACCGTTATTCAAATGAAAAGGAGTGAAAAATGAATAATTATCACATTGGAAATTCAGAATATTTTCCGAATATCGGAAAAATCACTTATGAAGGACCTGAATCAGATAACCCGTTGGCATTCAAGTTCTATGATCCTGATCGTATCATCGCAGGAAAACCGATGAAAGAGCACCTACGATTCTCTATCGCCTACTGGCATTCTTTCTGTGCAAACGGATCAGACCCATTCGGTGCACCTACGCTGAAATTCCCATGGGATACTGGTGATTTGCTGCAATCGGCAAAAAACCGCGCTGATGCTGCTTTTGAGTTTATTACTAAAATCGGGGCACCCTACTATGCTTTTCATGATGCAGACGTTGCACCTCAGGGAACGAGTGCAACTGAGTATGTAGATAATTACCGCCTCATCGCGGAGTATCTTAAGGAACTGCAGCAGGATACCGGGGTAAGACTTCTTTGGAATACGGCCAATCTCTTTTCTCATCCCCGATACATGAATGGAGCAGCATCCAACCCCGATTTTTCCGTTGTCGCCCGAGCTGCATTACAGGTAAAAACTAGCTTGGAAATAAATGTTCTCTTAGGTGGTGCTGGATATACCTTCTGGGGAGGACGTGAAGGGTATATGACCTTGTGGAATACTGATACAAAACGGGAACAGGATCATCTGGGAACCTTCTTCCGAATGGCCCGTGATTATGGACGGAAAATCGGGTTCACCGGTTCCTTCTATATCGAACCGAAGCCGATGGAACCTACCAAGCACCAATACGATTACGATGCAGCTACTGCAATTGCATTCATTAGAGAACAGGGGCTCGAAGGAGATTTCACCTGCAATATTGAAAATAATCACGCTACTCTGGCTGGGCATACCTTTGCCCACGATCTTCAGGTGTGTGCCGACCACGGTATGCTCGGAAGTGTTGATGCGAATCAGGGTGATAGCCAGAATGGATGGGATACTGATGAATTCCCGACAAATGTCTATGATGCAACACAGGCCATGCTGATCATTCTTCGTAACGGAGGATTCACCACGGGTGGATTAAACTTTGATGCAAAACGAAGAAGAAATTCCACCGATCCTGAAGATCTATTTATTGCTCATATTGGCGGCATGGATACCTTTGCCCTCGGTTTGACCTGTGCACAAAAGATGATAGATGATGGAGAAATTGCTGATTTTGTATCAAATCGGTATGCATCTTTCGACACGCAGGAAGGCCAAGCATTTGCATCCGGACAGATGACCTTGGCAGAGCTGGCACATCTGGGGATGAGTAAAGAACCAGAACAGATCAGTGGCAAGCAGGAGATGCTGAATAACCTGATTAACCAGTATCTCTTTTCTCGCTGAAATAATTGTGATTTCAGGAGCAGTATGTGATTTTGTACTGCTCCCGCACTTTACCTGTTTGTGTTATACTGCTTTTCAGGAGGCCCTCATGAGAGTTTCTACGAAAGGCAGATATGCATTACGTCTGATGGTTGAATTAGCGAAACATCCCAATCATCAAATATCTCTACGTACTATTTCAGAAAAACAGCAGATCAGTCAGAAATATCTTGAACAGATCATTATGTTGTTGGTACGGGCAGACTACGTCATCAGTACGAGAGGACCGCAAGGCGGCTACCGTCTTGCTCTGCCTCCTGAACAGATCACTGCAGGCATGATCATCCGATCCATGGAAGGAAATCTTGCCCCGGTTGCTTGTGTTGTTGACGGCTGTGATAGCTGTATCCGATATGGTGATTGCGAAACCCTCCCGCTTTGGCAGCAGCTGCATACAGCAGTAGAATCGATTGTCGACTCAGTAACACTTCGCGATCTCATAGAAAAAAAGGTGTGAAATTGCCTATAGTATAGATTAACTATATGAAATTATCCTATTTATAATAAACAATTGACATTTTACCCCTTTTGCTCCACCATGATGTATTAGTACATCTGGTTATTTATCACTAGGTATTTAAGGGGGAGTGCAATGCAGCACAGTTGGGATATGCTTGATGCATACCGAGGTAGGCTGTTTCATAAGCAGTGGCCATCAATTCCAGAAATGTTACGAATTACTGTAGAGCAGTATCCCGAACGCATTGCATTTTCCACGATTGAAGGGAAACACAAACACTCCATTACCTACCATCAATTATTCGCTTCAGTACTCGGAGTAGCAGATTACTTGAAGAGACAGGGTATCGGTAAGGGAAGTACCGTAGTGATTAATGGGAAAAACTCACCCTGGTGGGCTATTGCATACCTTGGGGTACAGAGTGCACAGGCAATTCCAGTTCCCCTCGACAATCAGATGCCCTCTGATAGAGTACTTGCTCTTGGTGAATTCAGCGAAGCACAAGCGTTCATTGGAGATCAGGATGTACTTGATAAACTATCTGATTCACCCTGGTTTCGCTCTGTCCCATTAAAACTCAGACTTCTGGGAAATGATGAGAGCCAATGGAAATCACTATCGTCTATTCCTGAAGCATCAGACTTTTCTCTCGCCGAACAACTTCCTGATGCAGATGATACTGCAGCGATCCTCTTTACCAGTGGGACCACCGGAAATGAAAAGGGAGTGGTACTGACTCATGGAAACTTTATCAGCGATGTGTATCAGGCATGTGATCCCCAGTTTCTTTCAATCACTGAACATGATGTTATGTATGCCCTACTGCCGCTACATCATTCGTATACAATGACTGCGGTCTTTCTTGAAGCAATAAAACACGGGTGTGAACTATTATTTGGCCAAGGTATCGTAGTCTCACGGGTACTAAATGAAATGCGTATCGGAAAGGTGACCGTCTTTCTCGCTATCCCACTGCTCTACAATAAACTGCTTGCCGGTTTGATGAAAAAGGTCAGAGAAAAAGGTATTGTAACCTATACGTTTATTAAAACACTCATGTGGATCAACGGTACAGTCAGAAAAACACTCCACCTCAATCCGGGAAGAATCTGGTTTCATCAACTTCTCGATGGAATTGGCATGGTTGATAACGTGGTATGTATCTGTGGGGGAGGTCCGCTTTCACCAAAAACTTTTACCCAATACCAACAGTTAGGTATTGATTTTGTACAGGGGTATGGACTTACCGAAACGGCGCCCATACTCACCTTGAATCCGAAAAAACACTTTAAAGTGAAATCGGTCGGAAAGGTGTTTCCTCTGGTAGAGATGCGTATTGCAGATCCGGATCTCTTCGGTGTCGGTGAAGTCCAGGTAAAAGGACCCAATATATGCAAAGGGTATTTTAAGGATCCTGACAATACCAGAGAACTGTTTACCGAAGATGGATATCTCAAGACAGGAGATTTAGGAGTTCTTGATAAAGAGCAGTATTTATATCTGCGTGGACGAGCAAAAAATATGATCGTCACCGAAGGGGGGAAAAACGTCTACCCGGAGGAGATAGAAGATCTGTTTCAACTGTATGCACAGGTAGAACAACTGATGATCAGAGGGTATATTGCCAACAAGTCAGCTCGTGCAGAAGGTATCGAAGCACTCATGTATCCCAACAGTGATTACTATCAACAGCAGCATCTTGAAGACGATGCCATCAATCATGATCTTCAGAAAGTGGTCAGTGAAGTGAACCGAAAGCTTCCAGGTTATAAAAAAATCAGCAAGATTACCATTCTCGATAAACCGATGGCTATGACCAGTACGAAAAAGATTCAACGCTCACGAGTATCACGCACCATTGAGAGACTGCGAGGAATCAGTTAAGGAAAAAGAGGCTTATAGATTTACCACATGAACGGGCTTTCCTGCAATGAAAGCTCGGAGATTGTCGACGGCAATATTCATAAGTCGTTGCCGGGAAGCTTTTGAGGCCCAGGCAATATGGGGTGTAATGATACAGTTATCGAGGCCGAGAAGCGGATTATCACCGCTGATCGGTTCAGATGAAACGACATCAACTGCCGCCCCCGCAACCTTCCCCGTAATAAGTGCATCACGAAGATCGTGCTCATCGATTACCTGACCACGAGAAGTATTGATAATCATTACGTGATCCTTCATTCGGGAGATGGTTGACTGGTTGATCATTTTCGATGTTTTTTCCGTAAGGGGTGTATGCAGTGACAGCACATCAGATGAAGCAAGTACCTCATCGAAATCAGCATATGAACACATGTCATGTTCATCGCGCGGATCACGTGAAGGACTGTATGCAAGGACTTTCATACCGAACGCTTGTGCCAAGGCAGCAACGGCACGACCGATTCTACCGAACCCAATAATTCCCATTGTTTTTCCTGCAAGTTCAATCAATGGGTAATCCCAGTAACAAAAATCGATCGATTGCGCCCAACGTCCTTCCTGAACACTTCGATTGTGGTGCCCGATATGGTGACAAAGCTCAAGTAAGAGCGCAAAAGTATATTGTGCAACAGCCTGTGTTCCATAACTGGGAATATTAGTTACCACAATCCCTCGTTGTGCAGCCGCTTCTGTATCAATCACATTATACCCGGTAGCAAGTACTCCGATATAGGTAATGGAGGGACAGGCTGCCAAGATTTCAGCGGTAATGGGTACTTTATTGGTAATTACTGCCTGAGCATCTCCTATGCGCTGGACAATTTGATCTGCATTGGTGCGATCGTACACCGTCACTGATCCCAGCTGCGAAAATCCCTCCCAACTCAGATCCCCTGGGTTTTCGGTATATCCGTCAAGAACAACTATCTTCACCTCTCACCTCTCATCTTTCGGTACTACGCAGTCTGAAGCACCTGAGGATACTCTGTCAATGCTCAGGATAATTGGTTTTAAGAGTACTGACACCCATTATTGAACCATGATAGGATATACCCATGAATACCCTTATACGGGATACGATACTCATACCAATGACCTCACCGGAAATCATAGTCGGATCCATTGCGATCAGCGGACGTTGCATCGTTTCGGTGGGTACGATTCCATCGGATTTTATCCCTGATACCATCATTGAGGGGAAAGGGAAAATTGCCATGCCGGGATTTGTCAATGCCCACACACACCTGAGTATGACCTACTTCAGAAACTTTCGAGACTCGGTTTCCAATTTGCAGCATTGGCTTCAGGAAATCTGGGCATTGGAAGCTCATCTGACTCCGCAGGATATCTATCCAGCATCGCTTCTGGGTATTGCCGAGATGATCGCCTCGGGAACAACCTGCTTTGCAGATATGTACTTTTTCCCGGAGGAAACGGCTCGAGCGGTGCAGCAGTCACAGATTAAAGCCAATCTCGGGTTGACTTTGTTCGGTGATGAGAAAGAATCCAATCGAAGAGTAACTGAATATCTTCCCCCATTACAAAACCTTCAGCAGGAATCGTCAGGTTTACTGAAAATTGATATCGCCCCCCATGCTGTGTATACCTGTACCCCGGGAACTTATCGCATAGCTGCTGGGACTGCACGTGAGCATCACTGCCGGGTACATACCCATATCAGTGAAACAGCTCAAGAAGTCGCCGATTGCCTTACGATGTATGGGGAAACTCCGCTGATGCACCTGTATCATTCAGGCCTCTGCGATACTGAACTCTATGGAGCGCACGGAGTTCATCTCACCGAAACAGAACGAAAGCTTCTCGCTGAGCAGCATTGGTCGGTTGTACACTGTCCAAGCAGCAACTGTAAATTGGCAAGCGGCATTGCCTCGGTACCTGACCTGGTGCACGATGGGGTCTCTGTCGCTCTGGGAACCGATGGTGCATCTTCAAATAATACCCTCGACATGTTCAAAGAGATGCGTCTTGGAGCCATGCTCAGCAGTGCATCTACGGGAAAGCCACAAGCTGTCACCCCCTATGACCTCCTTCAGATGGCAACAATCGGCGGAGCACGGGCTCTTGGAAGAGATAAAGAGTGCGGCACCCTTGAACCGGGAAAAGATGCCGATATCATCCTCATCGATATCGAATCACCGCATATGACCCCATTGAACGATCCCTTCAGTGCCCTGGTATTTTCCGCGTCATCTTCGGATGTGCATACGGTTATCTGCGCAGGCACCACTCTTATGGAAAACCATGAATTACGTACTATCGACACACAGCAGGTTATCCGGGAAGTGAATAATCGCTGGAATACCCTGAAACAGGAAAACTAGTATGGTATTTATCACCTCATTTTCGGTGCTATTTCCGCTATTTGCAAAAATAGGAATTGGCTTTGCATTACGTCAGATTGGAATACTTACCGAACGGTCGTTGCGAGAACTGAATAATATGGTGTTTCGGGTACTTCTGCCCGTTCTGCTGTTTTCCAATCTCTATAAAACAGACTTTTCCACCATTGAATCTTTTAAACTTCTTTGGTTTTCGGTCATCCTCATTGTCACTTCATTCAGTAGCTACATGATCGTGATACCCAAACTGATCAGCGATAATGCAAAACGAGGAGTTCTGGTACAGGGTATTACTCGAAGCAACTTCATCTTTTTCGGTATGCCGCTTGCAACCACCCTGTACGGTGGTACCAGTGTGGGTATTGCATCACTGATGGTAGGTGTGGTGGTACCTCTGTTGAATATGACCAGCGTGGTGGCTTTAGAATACTTTCGCGGCAATCGTCCTGATTACGGGAAAATCCTGCGCGGGATTCTGAAAAACCCGATAATTATCGGAGGAGCTCTCGGACTAGTGTGCACTATAACCGGCCTCCGGCTTCCTCAGGCGCTGGAAAATCTGGTATTTGAGATTGCCGGGATTTCTACCCCGGTAGCATTGATTGTCCTTGGTGGATCAGTAACGTTCTCCTCTGTACATCTCAATCGAAAACCCCTGATAATCGGCGTGATCAATCGCCTCATCATTCTTCCGGCGATCGGAATCACGATCTCTGTCCTTGCCGGATTTCGCGACCTTGAACTGATGCTCTTACTCTCATTTCTTGCAGCTCCCTCAGCTGTATCCTCCTTCGCTATGGCTCAGCAGATGGATGGCGATGCCGATCTTGCCGGCCAGATGGTGGTGTTTACTACGGTATTTTCCCTGATAACACTCTTCTTCTGGTTATCGGGATTTATGGCGTTCACAAATTTTTAATATTTTTTGTATATTTATGCAGTTTATGTAAACCTCATTTTTCAATACTCCATTTTGCGCGATACATAAATGTTATATATATGATTGCGTAAGGGCAATAAACTGCATCGCACGCACGCTTTTTCCGCTTCCCCTCCCCCTCTTTACCAAACTTTTTCAGCTCTCTATAGTGCACACGCAGACAAAAAATACTGTCGCACCACAACAAGGAGCATTCTATGAGAGAAGTAACCGCATCACTGTTTTCCCAAGTAAAAACCACCGATCCGTATCAGGCGGAGTTTCAACAGGCAGTTCAGGAATTCCTCATTTCTGTCGACAAGGTTATCGATGATCTTCCTCATGTGGTCTACCATAAGGTGCTTGAACGGCTTGTTGAACCCGAACGTGCTATCCTTTTCCGAGTGCCCTGGACAGATGATGATGGTGTGTTACAGATAAATCGAGGCTTTCGGGTACAAATGAACAGCGCACTCGGTCCGTATAAGGGAGGGTTGCGATTTCATCCTTCAGTAAATCTGAGTATCATCAAGTTTCTTGCTTTTGAACAAACGTTTAAAAACAGTCTTACCGGATTGAATATGGGCGGAGGTAAGGGAGGCTCAAATTTTGATCCAAAAGGCAAAAGCGATACCGAAGTAATGCGGTTTTGCCAGAGTTTTATGACCGAACTGAGCCGGCATATCGGTGCTGATACCGATGTTCCAGCCGGCGATATTGGAGTGGGTGGAAGAGAGATCGGGTACCTCTTCGGACAGTATAAACGACTTCGTAATGAATTTTCCGGAGTACTAACTGGTAAAGGACCGCTCTGGGGTGGTTCTTATATCCGTCCGGAAGCTACCGGGTACGGCCTCGTATATCTTGCAGCAGCAATGCTTCATGATCAACAACAGAGCTTCGAAGGAAAAACCTGTCTCGTTTCTGGAAGTGGTAATGTAGCCCAATATACTGTGGAAAAATTGAATGCTTTGGGAGCTAAAGTGGTGACACTGAGCGATTCCTCAGGTTGTATCTACGATCCAGCCGGTATTGATGATAAAAAACTCGCCTATGTCAAAACGCTTAAGAATGTCACGCGTGGACGGATAGCCGCATATGCCGACACATTTACCGAGGCGGAATACTTCCCTGTCCGACAACCGATGACGGAGAATCAGGTATGGAATTTCCCGGCCGATTGCGCTTTCCCCTGTGCAACTCAGAATGAAATTTCTGCAGTTGATGCACAGCATCTTATTAACAACGGGGTGAAGCTCGTAGCCGAAGGTGCAAATATGCCCACCACTTTGGAAGGTGTTGAACTTTTGCAGGATCAGGGAGTGCTCTTCGCTCCGGCGAAGGCTGCCAATGCCGGTGGAGTAGCTGTCAGCGGATTGGAAATGGCGCAGAACAGCTCACGGATCAAGTGGACGAGTGAGAAAGTTGATCAGCACCTGCAGCGGATTATGAAGGGAATATACACCACCATTCGGGATACCGCGAAACAGTACGGAAGTGAGGGAAACTTTGTTGATGGGGCAAATATTGCAGGATTTCTTCAGGTTGCTCATGCCATGATTGATCAGGGATACGT
Organism: uncultured Spirochaetaceae bacterium; assembly: GCA_964482325.1. Taxonomy (GTDB): domain Bacteria; phylum Spirochaetota; class Spirochaetia; order Sphaerochaetales; family Sphaerochaetaceae; genus CAYZJV01. Next base: position 33,653 of record CAYZXD010000005.1, read on the forward strand.
ATAAAAATCGCGTTGTATTTCAATGCACTCCTGATGTCCAAGTGACCGTTGTTCTCTTGGCGTCTTGAGTGCATAAGTCTGTACAATTTCCATCGGTCTCGATGAGAGACGCACTACCGTATCGGCCATAAGAAGTGCTTCTGGCACATCGTGAGTAACATATACCGTTGTTCGCTTATCGGCCTTCCAGAGGGCAAGGAACGCTTCTACCAGCGACCAGCGTAAATGTGTGTCGAGACTCTGAAACGGCTCATCAAGTAACATGATATGCCCGGGATAGGCAAATGCACGCGCTATGGCCACCCGTTGGCGCATCCCGCCGGAAAGTTGGTCGGGAGTGAATCGGGCGTACGCTTCGAGTCCTACCATACGCAGAAATTCCATAGATCGCTCAATTCTCCTCTTGCGATCAGGATACCAATCACGAAGTGCCAATTCCACATTGCTGATCACCGAATGCCAAGGGAGCAACCGCGGTTCCTGAAAGAGATAGCTGAAGGGACCTTCTTCTGATACTGCTTTTTCGATTATCCCACGATCACACTGCTCTAGACCTCCAATAAGCCTAAGGAGCGTGGTTTTCCCGCAACCGGAGGGACCGACAAAGGCTGTAATGGAACCTGGGGGCAGCGTTAAGGAAAAATCAACAAGGACATCAAGAGATTTGCCACCGACAGAAAAAGATTTGCTTACCGAATTGATTATCATGGGCGAACCTCTTGGACTTCTTTGCGATGTTTTCTCACAAATAAGGCAGGGATGCGCAACAGAGCAATAAACAGCAGATCTCCCAGCGCGGTCAATAGTACGGCAATACAGGTCCAGGCAAGTACTTCTGCAGTATCGAGATGCACTTGAGCCAGCTGCATGCGTGAACCGACACCATACCGAGGAACGGTAAGCACCTCAGCAGCTATGACCACTTTCCAGACCATGGACAGAGAAGCTTTCGCGCCGGTAATGATGGAAGGTACCAATGAGGGTACTACCAGGTGAATCAGACGACGCATCGGCGAAAAGCCATAAGCTACGGTCATCTCCTGCAATCGGGGAGAAATATGGTGCACCCCCTGTTCCATTTGGACAAACATCACCGGAAAGCCCATAAGAAAGGCTGAGAATACAGGAACGGTCCCGCTGGAAAACCAGATAAAGGCTAGTAGGATCACTGACATGACCGGTGTTGCTTTACAAATCACTACCAGAGGAGTGAGAAATGCATGGAAGTGCTTCTCATATCCTGCGAGGATACCGAGGATCCCTCCAGTAAGAAAAATGATCAGAAAACTGCGCAATGCCCGCCCTATGGTTCCAAGTACATTCAAAGAGAACGGACTCTGCTGTACAAGCGATACAAGAGCTGCAGCTGTGGTACTTGGTTGAGGGAGGAGAACTTGGGCATCAAGCAGAACAGCCCCGATGTGCCACAGAGTGAGCAACACCAGGACCGAGAGTGCGATGACAGCTCTAGTAATCCAGGTAGAACGATGCATCGGGAACCGTACCCCCGACCGAGGTATAATCAAATCCGTGGAGGACCTTCAGATAGGTATCCATGGCATCATACCCTTGTTGGGCTGTTTTAAACACAAGATTACAGCGAGGAATGGCGGGGGCAGCCATAGCTGCTTTCATGATTCCCGCTTCTTCAATCAGAGCTGCCGCATCCTGAGGATTCTCTGTTACCCAGTGCACAGAGTCTTCAATAGCATGCATGATGAGAGGAACCAGATCGGGCTGAGATTCGGCAAAAGCATCCGATACTACCACAACAGTCATGGGGTAATTACCCGTACCGGTAAGAGCAGACCATAATGCCTGCATATCCAACAGCGGTACAATGGTATCGGTTGAGTTCAATGCCATGGTAACAAACGGTTCTGGAATCACCGCAAGTTCCACTTTCCCGGCTATAAGCATCTGCACCAACTGTGCCGGTGAGGCAATACTGTAATCCAGCACCACATCCTGTTCATAATCAAACCCAAGAGCACTGATCAGTATCTTTGTCATCTGATCCGGAGTACTTCCAGCCCCGGGGATATGGATAGTTCTTCCTGCTAAGTCTGCTAATTCGGTAATAGAGCGATCGTTGGTAAGGAACATAAGCATCCCCTCGCCGATAACGGCCGCAGTTTTCACTTTCACCCCTTTAGCATACAAATTAGCCGCTACATTGGTAGGCAATGCAGCAACATCCAATTCACCATTTGCTAATCGGGCAATCACTTCGTTCGGTGATGGAAATACTGAGACATCCACCATAGCGTTTTCACTGATCATGCCATCATTACGATTCAATCCAATCGTACCGAATCCAGTAGGCCCCTGCATCACCGCCATATTGATGGATACCGGGGCATCAACTGAATCTTCAGTTGCCCGCACACCCTGTGCACCGAGATTCCCAATGAGGAATACTGCTGCAATGAGCATGCATAAAACCAGTTTCTTGTTCATACGAACCATATCCTTATGCCGAAGTAGGCCTTCGACGTGCCTTGTATCAGGAAGAGACGATGATTCTGAAATACCGCTTTTTACCCGCTCGCAGAATCATCTCACCCTGCTGAGCCCAAGATGGATCAATTACTTGCTTTACATCTTCGACTTTTCGATCCTGAATCGTTGCACCACCCTGTTGAATCAGTCGGCGTGCATCAGAATTCGTATTACACAAATCGGTCATGGCAAAGAGTTCTATAGCAGAAATACCCTGCTGCAGCTCCTGTTCGGTGATGGTAATTGAAGGAAGACCTGCTCGTGCATCGGCAGGCATAGCACTCCCAAACATCGATTTAGCGGCATCTCGTGCCTTTTCAGCCTCGTGTTCACCATGAATAATCCGCGTCTGTTCATACGCAAGACGCTCCTTTGCCTCATTGATGTTGACTGAAGGACGATCATAGGCATCAATTTCTTCAAGTGAAAGAAAGGTAAAGAGCTTCATGAACCGGATTACATCAGCATCATTGACATTTCGCCAATACTGGTAGAAGTCGTAGGGACTGAACATCTGGGGATCAAGGAATACGGCGCCCTTTTCACTTTTTCCCATTTTATGGCCATCAGCACGAGTAATCAGATTGAAGGTAAGACCGTAACATTCTGCTCCTTCCACCTTCCGGACCAGTTCAATACCGGCAACGATATTCCCCCATTGATCATCTCCGCCGATCTGAAGTCGACAGCCCTGTTCGCGATACAGTGTCAGATAATCGAACGACTGCAAGAGTTGATAATTGAATTCAATAAACGATAAGCCTCGTTCGAGTCGCTGCCGATAACTTTCAAAGGTAAGCATCCGATTCACCGAGAAATGTCGACCGATATCACGTAGAAATTCGATGTAGTTCAGATTCCCCAACCAGTCATAGTTATTCAGCATGATCGCATGCCCTTTTCCCTCTTGCTGATGAGATGAAAAATCGACAACGGTTCCGAGCTGTTTCTTCAGTGATGCACTGTTTTCCTGAATCTGCTCCACTGTGAGCATCTTGCGCATCTCACTTTTCCCAGAAGGGTCTCCGATCAGACTCGTGCCCCCACCGACGAGGGCTATAGGATTGTGCCCTGCTTCCTGAAGGTGGTGCATGGCAAAGAATGGGACCATATGACCGATATGGATACTTTTTCCCGTTGGATCCACGCCGACATAGAAGGTCACCGGCTGGGTATCCATCAGATCACTCAATCGGTCATAATCGGTACATTGCCTGATGAATCCTCGTTGTTGCAGTACTGCTAAAGCTTTGTTCATCCCTTGCTCCCTTATGCTCTTGTGTAAGTTTTTGTCTCCTGCCTGATACGCTGAACCAGTTCTGCCACCGGCACGCGTATTTGCTGCATGGAATCTCTAAATCGCAGAGTGACCGTCTGATCCTCCAGGCTCTGGTAATCTACTGTGATACAGTATGGGGTACCAATCTCATCCATTCTCCGATACCTTCTTCCAATAGCACCACTTTGATCATAGAAGGTGGAAAATTCTTCACGCAGATTCTTTTCCAACTGTTCGGCATAGGTCCCGATACCGTCCTTTTTCACCAAGGGCAGCACTGCTACCATGACCGGAGCTAGAGACGGGTGGAAATGCAATACGGTACGAGTATCTCCTTCAGGAAGGGTCTCTTCGTCATAGGCATCGCTTAGTACCATCAGCACATTACGTGTCAGACCTGCTGAGGTCTCTACGACATACGGCACATAGCGGTTTTTCTGCTCCTGATCAAGATAGGTAAGATCCTTTCCACTGAACTGCTGATGTTGTGTGAGATCATAGTCAGTTCGATTATGGACTCCCTCCAGCTCCTGCCAACCCATGGGGAAGAGGAACTGAATATCATAGGCAACTTTTGCATAGAATGCCAATTCATCCTCACCATGACGATGCCATCGCAGATGGTCTGCGCGAATACCCATCTTATGATAAAAGGCCATTCGCTGATCACGCCAGTAGGAGAACCACTGCTCATCAGTACCCGGCTCTACAAAGTACTGCATCTCCATCTGTTCAAACTCACAGGATCGGAAGATAAAATTCTTGGTAGTGATTTCATTTCTAAATGATTTTCCCACCTGAGCAATACCGAAAGGAATCTTTACCCGGCTGCTCTGTACCACGTTCTTAAAATCAACATAGATGCCCTGTGCCGTTTCTGGTCTCAGATACACCACGGAAGAATCGTCGTGCACTGCACCCATATGTGTTGAGAACATGAGATTGAAATTTCGTGGTTCGGTAAACGAACCGGCAGTGCCACATACTGGACAGGGTTTATCAAGTTCAATCTGATCGGTCCGGAATCTGCTTTTGCACTGCCGACAATCAACCATGGGATCGGTAAAATTTGAGACGTGACCGCTCGCTTCCCAGACCTTAGGGTGCATAAGAATAGAGGCATCAAGTCCGACAATATTATCGTGCATCTGCGTCATTTCTTTCCACCAGAAATCTCGGATATTGTTTTTCAACTGCACTCCGAGCGGGCCATAGTCCCACGCACCGGTAAGACCACCGTAAATTTCACTTGATTGAAAGATAAATCCTCGTCTCTTACACAGCGAGACCAGTTTGTCCATTGTTGTTGTTTCAGCCATTATGCAACCTCATGTGTTAGTTTTTCGAGAGCCCGTTTGATACGGATCAATGCAGTTTCCAACCCCAGCATTCTGATAGAGTCAAACAGCGGAGGACTGACGGAGCTGCCGGTAATCGCTACGCGAATCGGCATGAACACCCCGTTCACCTTGATTTCGAGTGTTCCGGCAAGTTCCACCAGTTGCTGTTCCACGACTTCATCACTTTGCTCAGCCAGAGATGCAATTGCTTCAAGAGCGTGTTCAAGCACCGTGATGGTGGTCGGAATATCTTGTTTTTTCGGCAATAGGGAATCCGTCTCAGGCACGGGAATATCGACAAAGAGAAAGCGTACCATATCGGTGATATCGGAAAGTACTTTCAGACGTTCTTTCACCAGAGGGATCAGTCGATGCACCTTCTGCAGCTCTTCAGGAGTCGGTGAGCTTTGTATGAACTGTGATGCAGCGAGATACGGAGTCAGGAGATTTACCAGCTCTTCATCAGTTTTCTGTCTGATGTACATACCGTTATACCAATCGAGCTTACGGTAATCAAAAATCCCGGGAGCTTTATTGATCTTTTCCAGAGAAAACAGATTACAGAGTTCATCTTTTGTAAAGAACTCACGTTCTCCATCATAGGACCACCCGACCATACTGACATAATTAATCAATGCTTCAGGTAGATATCCTTTGGTACGAAAATCACGAACAGCGGTTGACCCATGTCGTTTAGACAGCTTCTGTCCATCCTTGCCCATAACCATGGGAAGATGACAATAGACTGGAGGATCCCAGCCGAAAGCTTCATAGAGCAATACGTGTAACGGACCGGAGGGAATCCACTCCTGGGCCCGCATGATGTGGGTAATACCCATAAGATGATCATCAATGACATTAGCCAGATGATAGGTAGGATATCCATCACTTTTCAGCAGTACCGGATCGGGATTGACATCACTGTTTCTCCGAGTAATATCTCCCATGAGCACATCATGAAATGTGGTTTTTCCCTGTAATGGCACAGCCAGACGTACTACAGAAGGCAACCCCTGGGCTTCTCGTTCCTGACGCTCTGTGTCTGAAAGATTCCTGCAGTGGCGGTCATAGCCCTGCTGCTTATCCTTACGGGCGATCTGCTCTTTTCGCACCGTATCGAGCCGTTCAGCAGTACAGTAACAGCGATACGCCTTTCCTTCTGCAATCAGCTGCTCAGCATACTTCCGATAGAGATCTATCCGTTCACTCTGCACGTACGGTCCATATGGGCCACCGACCTGCGGTCCCTCGTCCCATCTAACACCCAGCCATGCAAGGGTATCATAGAGATCCTGAAGAGCTTCAGGCGTGGATCGCTCCTGATCAGTATCTTCCACCCGTAGAATAAACGAACCATTATGTACTTTAGCAAAGAAATAATTGAATAATGCCGTCCTGATTCCCCCGATATGCTGCATACCGGTAGGTGACGGCGCGTAACGAACACGAACACTCATGGGGAGTTCTCCTCCTATCCAGATTTGCGGAACCCAGTGGGTACAGTTTTAGTATAAATCGGCAAAAGTAGCAACAACCCGGCTTTATGCTATCGGGGAATCAACCAGTTCAGCGTCTCTTCCATTGCCTGTTTTCGAGCGTCGTTGTGGTAGTCATAGGGTATCATATGTGTTGCATGTTCTACATGTACCCAACGATTTTCTCCACATCCGACATCAACAACCATCTGCCCCACATCTTTTGGGACAGTCGCATCATCTCCACCGGTGATCACCAGAATATTGCTGGTACTCTCCGGCAGTTGCTGCACAGCTTCTCGACGAATCAGTTCCAACTGGCGAAGTTGTCGGGGATAGAGGTAACTCCAGTATTCCGAGCCCATGTAGGCATCATCATCCTCATCACGTTCATCAAAGAATTGATAGCGAGGATCACTTTGCCAACTCTGCCGTATTCGTGGTATGAAGAGCCCAAAAAAAGATACTTTTATCAGGGAAAGACCGGGGATAATCAATGCCGGGGCATAGAGCACTACTTGCTTGATGGAAAATTGATTGGCGAGTATTATCGCAATAGCCCCACCCATGGAATGGCCTATTAGAGATACCGTAGCGTAGGCGTTAACCGCCCGCCGCAGGGTATCTTCAGCAGCGGTGATCCAATCACGCTTACCGGTGGTCAGGAAATCGGAACCACTGGTGCCATGTCCGGGGTACCGTGGAACAAACACATCGCACCCGCTCTGGTAAAGCAGCTGAGCTGGGAGTGCCAACTCACCGGGATAACCGGTATATCCATGCAAACAGACCACTGCGTGTTCAGCTGGTACATCATGCACCAATTCAATCGGTTGAGCACATGTACGAATCTGCATACCACCCCCTTTTTACTGCCCGTTGAGCAGGTTCAACAAATCAATCCGGCTTCGAACTTGCGTTTTAGCAAAGATATTGGCAACATGATTGTTGACTGTGTTCACCGAGATGTCAAGTTCGGCGGCTATTTCCTTGTTGGTCATGCCAGTTTGGATTCGCTGAATAACCGTGTATTCCCGATCGGTGATGTGGTACTGAGCTACCCGTTCCCGCGTCAGTTCCTGTTGCTCTACCTGCGGTATGCGCCTGAAGTAGATAAAGAGAAACACCAGGATAATGATGGAAAACGCCATAAAGTAGATAGGATAGCTGATGTACCGCCACTGGGGAAAGATCAGACTGATAATCAGCAACGGCATCATCACAAATGAGAGTATTATGATCGATTTGCTTACCGTTCGAACATCCTGCTGCTCAATGGTCTTCAGGTTCTTAATAATCACCGCAATGCAGAAAAACAGCGTACCGACAAAAATCAGCATCATCACTGTCTGTAATACCCACAACGATGAGAAGATCATGTAGAGCACCGATAAGGCCAGATAGAAGGTTGCAAGAACAAAGAAGATAGCCCGATACGGATAACGCCAGGGATGTGCGATAATCCATGTGGTGAAATATGGGATAAAGATGATCAGGAAACTCACATTCGCCACAAGAAGGCTTTGAATCACCAAGCCGGTGATGTAGGCAATGGTATCACCAAGGAATACCTCAACAAATACACTTAACACCTGCAGTACGATCACGAGTAGCAGTGACGTGTGAAAAATAATAAAATATTTTGTCCATTCGTATGATTCACGGATATGAAAGACCACAGAGAGCACGAGTGTCATGCACCCTGTGGCAAAAGCAAACATATAGAGAAGCAGTGTGAATCCCTGGCCCGTCATATCAGCCATTCTTCAAGCCGATCAGTTTCTGGTTATGGCTCATATCAGCAGTGCCGCAGATATCTGAAATTTCATTAAGCAGCTTCGTCATATTGACCGGAGGCAGCGATGCATTTCGCTGTTGCACCATCGCATTGTAGGCACCTGCATTTACCACAGCCTGAGCTTTGGCTGAAAACAGTCGCAGGTGCAAAGCAGCACCCTCATGCAACAAGTAATCAGCATCGCCAGAGAAACCGTGGAATACTCCTTTCAGCGTGCTTGCTATGAGCGTGGAATCAGAAATCGGCATACGGGGACTTTGCAGGTGCAGCAGATACCACAACGATAGTCCCGGTTGCACCCAGGCAAGTTGTACCCGTTTCTTCGTAGCATATTGCAGAGCTTCTGCTACGTGATCGGAACGCACTGCATAATCTTCAAATCCAAAGAAACTCCAAGTGCTGTCAAACTTCCCTTTGGTACGCATCTTATACGCATACTGAATCAATTCTTCAAGACTTTGAGCTCCCTCTGCCCAGGCAACCGTCATGTTGGTATACCGACAATCCTTCCGCATCTGAGAGAAGTAGAGCGACTCAGATTCTGAAGCAGTGACGATCAGCAATGTCTTTCGCGGTTTTTCATTGTGTTTTTTACGCTTCATCTGACTGCTCCTTTGTATCAGTATCATAGAACTTGAATTCACTGGTAATCGGCAGTGCTCCATACGACCCATTGAGATAGAACTGACCAGTCAAATCCCGTTTGGCTTTAGAAAATTTGAAGTCTGCAAGGCTGAAGTAGACGGTTGCTGAATCAGCGCTCTTCTGAGCAAACCAGATTGCATCACGTCGAAGAACTCCATCCTTCAACAGGGCCGGATTACAGTCTACAGCCATCAGCTGAGAACCCGTTTCAGCACTATTTGATTCGAAGACTTTCACTACATGCTCAAGTGCATACGGGTGAAGCAGCATACCGAAATCATCAATAACCAGAAGCCGTTTTCTGGTAAAACTCTCAAACATCGCAACAGCAATTGAAGTGAGTCTTCTCAGACTCAGTGATTCATTCGAAAAATAGGAGGCGTAGTGCTGCGTTACATTCGTATGGACGAAAATCAGACGATCGTCCTGGAATCTCACATCCCGGATATCAGTAATATCGACACTCCAGAGGAAATCTATAAGTGCCTTCTTCCATCCTGGATTACGTTTGAGCTGATCCACGATCACCTTCTCGCTGATGCTCGAAAGCCCAAACGGCAGGATCATCAGTTCTTCGGTGAACCAGCGGTACAATGGCACCAGCGTATCACTTCCCTTACGGGCAGCGGCACCGAAATAGGTGTGATTGTGGGGAACTTTTCCCACGAGGCGCTTCTTCTCACCTCGGAACATCTTCCCCCACCGATACGAGTAAGCCGGTACTTCCGTCTGTCCATCCTTCAGCTTCCGTTCGAACATCAGCTTCCGGGAACGGCCAACGTAGATGTGGTACGATTCTTCCCAGATTTTCTGACGATCAGCTTTCAGCAGATAGGAACCGGTGATTGCCTGCTCACTTTCTTCATCAATTCCCATAATCATTTCGACCATGATACTGGCAGGAGCTCCTTTTACCTCTGAGTAGGCAAAGCTGGTTCCTGCTAGTAATTGCAGTGGATTTTCCATCTCTTCGTCGGCAGTAACGATTGCCTTGAGTGCCTCAAGCGCTCTCACAAAGGTACTCTTTCCGGCACCGTTCGGTCCGATGATCGCAAGAGATCGAATAAGGTTCAATTTGTCACTCACAGCCACTACTTTGTCAGCATCAAGTCTCCCATCCCTGATAGCTTCATACGTAATTGTCTGTGTGTCACGTACTGAACGGAAATTCTCTATAGACATGTCCAGTAGCATAAGTAGGTTCCCTCCTGCACTACGTGCGTAATCCAAATATATATTCCATGCGCTGAAGAATCAGCGGATGCTCCTCAAGAACTGCCGCCATGCGTGCTGGCAGACTCTCATCTCCATGATTGTCCGAAGCAATGATATCCACGATATCCCGATCAAGATACTGTTGTGCCTCATGGTTTTCCACAGATTCCACATTACATTGGAAGTAGACACCGATCTCTCTCAGCTGTTCAGTGATCTTCCCATTGACAGAAAACCAGTGATATCGCTCAATGTGTGCCAGAATTACCGTGTACCCACGTTTCTGCAGCGCATAGGCATGATGAAGAAGAAACAGCGGTTCTGTGCTGACGTCCACCTCGAGTAATACGCAGTTTTGTAAAAACGGGAGGACCAATGGATCAAGCGCTCCTCCAACGTACGTCTCCCCACCGAGTATAAATTCAATCCCCAGTTGTCGGGCCTCCTGTTGAGCCCATGCGAACATCGTGCGGATATGTTCAACTCGTGTCGTTACTTGAGGATTGTAAAGATGAGGGGTCGTGACCACCCGATCAAAACCAGCTTCTGCATAGGCGTGTAATACCTTGATGCAATCTTCCTTCGTGCGGACTCCGTCATCGACAAATGGTAGTAAATGTGCGTGGCTTTCAATCAATCCCATGGTATCCTCTCAGCGATTATACCCTGTTTCAATCAATTGGTACAGATTATTTAGAGCTTTCTTTTATTTCAGGCACTGATTAATGTCCTATCAGTATTCTATGCATATCTGCGCTGGAACCTGTGCTGTTCGCCAGGGATGCTTCACTTCAACAATCTGATGCACCATATCGGCAGCTTCAATCAGTGCTTCAGGAGCATCTCTTCCGGTGATCACAAGATGTGGCATGCGACTATCTTTTGCCAATTTCGAAAGATAGGATATCACTTCATGCACATCCACGTAGCCTCTCTCAAGTGGATAGGTAAATTCATCAAGTACGATCAACTCATACTGATAGGTTTCGATCAACTCCTTGGCTCGTTGCCAACCGGTTCGGCAGGCATCTCGTGTTGCCCCTTCATCTTCAAGATTCCACAAAAACCCTTCACCATAATTTTCCCATACGAGAGCATGTTCCTGTGCAAACGCCTTTTCTCCCGTTTTGAGATCGGGACTTTTAATGAATTGGAGCACGGCACACTGTTTTTGATGTCCTAGCGTTCTCAGAACCAGTCCCATAGCTGCCGTTGTTTTTCCCTTCCCATTCCCTGTATATAGTATCGTCAACGGAATCCGATCCGTTTCATTCTGGCTCATGATTTCCTCCTCAAACAGTCAATACTGACTCTGTGCCGTTTCACTTTGTTCACGATAGTACATCATTCGTTTCAGTTGTTTTTCTGCGCGCTGTGAATCGATTTGGTTCATCAGCTCGATAGCTGATTCACGTTCCCCGAGAGATTCAGATACGAGTGCAGCATTATATGCAGCATCATGCAGATGCTGTGTTTCCCATAAGGTGAGAAAATGCTGCAAAGCAGTTGCGTAGCTGCCTTTTTCGACAAGGGAGAGAGCCTCGGCAAATAGCAGATTGTCATCTGGTCCTTTCATGAGCGAGACGTGGATGGTCGCCTTGCGTGGGGCAATCTGCTGAACAAATTCCCTGATGGCATCTCGAGTGAGCTCCTCAAGAATTTCCTCCAGCGAAGGAGCGAACAGTACCGATCCCTCATCGGTATCTATCCGGTAGGTTTGCTCACTGCGTCTATTCAGGCGAGTGCTGTAGATAACCGACTGGTCATTTTTATCGGTAACGGTACCGGAAAACGACAGACGGATCTGTTGCCGAAGATAATATACTTTTATGTCTTCATCTGAGACCTCTTCCTCTCGGGCATACACATATTCGTCAATATCCATATCGATAATGGTCATGCCGACAGTTGCTGCAGGCGATCCGGTATCAAGAGAAAAATAGTGAGTATCAATGAGCTGACCGGTAAGTTCTTCAAAGATAAAACTGCGCAGATTTCTCGAAGCAAACGGGGATAATCCTGAATAGACCACTACCGGTACATCACCGGTAAAGTCGGCTACCGTCCGGGAAGGTTCGTCGCCAAAGGGAAATTGATAGGGAAGAACCTCACTCACATCAATAGATCGATACTCCTGTAAATTAACTTCAGCGGGCACCAACGTTGTAACAGGAATGCGGGTAGCACAGCCTGGGAGAAAAAGGATGCCGGCAATAATCATAAGAGCAAGTGTATGGAATACCCGATGGTTCATATTATACAGTCTGCAGTATTTTTTCAGAATTGAATAGCCGGGCAACCAGATATGCACATATCCCGGAGACTCCTATCTGGCTCAGGACGGTAACCAACACATGCCATGGAGTCACCATCCCCATGAATATCTCTTTCATAACAAAAATGGTATTCACCATGGGAATGAAAAAGAACCAGCCGTTTTGCGTGGGATCCATGTACATCGTAATTACCCCTATCAGAATTACGAGCATATACAATGGCATCACATAGGTAGTTCCCTCTTTCACGCTCCGTGCCAGACTTCCAAGAAGCGCCACGATCGAACCGGTGAATAATGCTGCAGCAAAGAGCACAATAATAATTGTAAGCAAGGCCGAAAGTGAAATCGCTCCTGCACCGAGTGCGTTGCTGGAAAAGAGATCAGCACCTCCTGGCGATAACATTGCGATAAGTAGACCGAGAAATGTAGCACCTGCAGAACAGATAGCTACAACTGAAACGTAGCAGATCTTTCCCCAGGCAATACTGGTTCTCGGTACTTGATTCACCAATAAAATAGCAAGACTTCCCCGCTCCTTCTCACCACAGGTGGTATCCAATCCTGCGTTGATTGACCCGGAGAACAGGAATATCAGGAGAAAATAGGGAACGAGCATAGCAAGAACCGAGCCTCCCGACTGTACTGCTTGAGAGGCCCTATCAATTGAACGCAGGTTGAGAGACTGGAGATCGCTTGTGGTCAAACCATGAAGGTTCAAGAGCTGCTCACCCAGTATCTCCTGATACCGCTGCAAGGCGATGAGAACTTGCTGATGTGCATATTGCAGTTTCTGACTGCTGGAATCGTAGGAAATTACAACGGAAGATGAAATACCGGGAGCATACCCGGGAGGGAATACAATGGATACATCGGCATCTGCCGATTCCACAATAGTATAATTGAGCACCTCTTTTAGAACTATGTGCAGCCGAGCATCTTCAACCCCTTCGATAGCAATGTGATAGGTAGTTTTCTGCGCATCAGCTTCAAGGGCATTGATCACCGTTCCCATACCGATAAATAGGATAGGAAGCAATAGCAAGGGAAGGAGAAATGTAGAAAACAAGGTTCGTCGATCTTTAAAAAAATTACGAAGTTCCTTCTGAAAGATGATGCAGGCATCGTTCATAAAAGACCTCGCTTGTCAGGAACGAGTGAGAAAAACAGAGTCTCGATATCGGGGACTTGGTGGGTTTCAAGGAGTGCATCAACGGTTCCTTCACACAGAAGCTGACCGTCATGGATAATCCCGATTCGGTCACACAGACGTTGAGCTTCGGCAAGGACATGTGTAGATAAGACTACACATTTCCCACTCTGTTTCGCTAAGCGGATAAAATCAGAGATCACCTTTACTGCCAACACATCAAGACTGCTTGTGGGTTCATCGAAGACGATATTGTGTGGCTCGTGTACAATACTGACCGCGAGGGAAACCTTCTGAGTCATACCACTTGAGAGTTTTGCCACAGGCGTATCAAGAAAAGACTCCATAGCGAAATCGGCAGTAAGTTCCTCGATGCGTTGCCGGATTGCTTGCGGTGACATATGGTTCAGTCGACCGAAAAAACGGAGTAATTCTCTACAGGAAAGATGTCCGGCGAGACGCATTTCTCCGGTGAGAAATCCGATCGAGTCTCGGACCAAACGGCCTTCGGTTGTCACATCATGTCCATCAACGGTGACTGTCCCCGATTCGGGGCGAAGCAGTGTGGCAACCGTACGCAGTGTAGTCGTCTTTCCTGCACCGTTGGGGCCAAGCAATCCATACACTTCACCATCATAGGCGGTACAGGTAATTCCCTTCAGTACTGTTTTTCGATTCCCACGGTGCGTAAAGCTTTTTGTGAGTTGGTCAATCACTATCATATGCGTTCCGTACCAGAATCTAGATAACGCAACGCTACGCGTATTGCCTCCTGCATGCTTACCGAAGAAGCAACTCCTTTCCCTGCGATATCGAAAGCAGTGCCATGATCCACACTGGTACGTAGAAACGGTAAACCCCAGGTAACTGAAACTGTTCGATGAAAATCAAGCGTTTTTGCTGCTATATGTCCCTGATCATGATACAACGCGAGGACTGCACGATACTTGCCGATATGGGCAAGGTGAAAAACAGAATCTGCACCGATAGGTCCGACAACGTTCATTCCTCTCTCCTGAGCACGCTGCACGGCAGGAAAAATTGCAATTTGTTCTTCTTCACCAAACAACCCATGTTCTCCACTATGCGGATTTAAGGCTGCAACGGCAAATGGGAGTGCTGCGTCAAAAGCGGGATGCTCGGTTAGTCGGTAACATTCCCTGAAAGTCCGATACACTCGATCTTCAGTTACCAGATTACAGGCCTGCAGGAGACTTACATGACGTGTCATAAAGAAAATCTTCAATCCGAGGGTTTCAAACATGGTTATCGGAGATGGACTGTCAGTCAATTCACCAAGAATTTCTGTATGACCGATAGCATGCACTCCAGCAGCTCTCAGAGCCTCTTTATGCAGCGGAGGTGTCACCAGGGCCTGTGCAATACCACTACTGGTGATACGTACTGCTATCCGCACTGCCTCATAAGCAGCTTTCCCGCACATACTGCTGATCATTCCATAGGAGAACTGAGAAATATCTATCAGTGGAACATCATACAAAATGATGTGATGGTGTATGATCGCTTCAGTGCATTCCGCATCGGTGGAGACCACGGCGGTAAACGGATTCCCAATAGCACAGTCAGAAGCAGTTTTCTCCATAATCGCACGATCAGCAATCACGACAGCAGTTACTGAATCGGAGGGCATCCCATGTGCTAAAGCCTTGAGCAGTATCTCGGGACCTATCCCTGCAGGGTCACCCATAGGTATAGCCAGGACCGTTTTCTGCTTATTTATCATGCATTTTCTCCTGTGCCAAACTATACCAACTGTCCGGCACCAACGCAAGAGAATCACAAAAGTCGTAATATGTAAGAAAAACCTAATTGACAGATGGATTCTTCTCGCCTACTGTGTACGTATCAGGCCTTGAGTGGCAGGAGGTTACCATGAGATATCAAGATGAAGATGAATGGGAAGACAGATACTTCGATGACGATCTTGATGAAGACGAAGCGTATGATCTAGATGACGACTTCGACCCCGATGAACTCAGGGAAGATGATGATTACGATGAATTTGAAGATGAAGATGACGATGAAGATTTTGATGGGTTCTTCCTAGACGACGAAGAGACTGAGGTCATTGAAGATGAAGATGACGATGATGAGGATGACCTTTTATTCGACGAATCCCTGATCGATGAGGAAGAAGAAGATCCCTTTGACTACTAAATAGTCTTGTATCCATAACACTCCCCACCAAATTCCGGTGGGGTTTTTTCATGTTTTCTTGTTTTTTTCTCTATGTTTCTATTTACAGAAACACCATGATACGATACAGTACGTCATCAATGGGAGATAAAAATATGAAAAAAGGACCAACTATTGGATTAATCGGTGCAGTATTACTTGCGTTGTGCGTATCACCGCTGTTCGCTGCAGCTCAACAGGAATCACAAGAATCTTATGCGATCGGAGTATCAAAAATTGTCACACATGATGCACTGGATGCGATTGAACAGGGGATGATGGATTATTTGGCTGAACAGGGATTTTCTATTCAATATGATTCACAGAGTGCCAACGGGGATATTTCCACTGCTGCTTCTATTGCACAGAAATTCAAGGCTGATCAGGTTGATCTTGCTGTCGGAATCGGTACTCCTACTGCTCAATCACTGGCAAATGTGTTTACCGAAACTCCAGTGGTTTTCGGTGGGATTACGGATCCACTCGAAGCAGGTCTGGTGCCGACCTATGAAAGCAACTCAGGTAATGTAGGTGGGGTATCGGATAAGAATCCGGTCTATGACCAGATTAAACTCTTTTCTGAAATCACGGGTGCAGAAACTATCGGTATTGTCTTTACCAGTGGTGAGGCGAATGGGGTGCAGCTACGTGATATGGTTCGCGAGGCGACGCAGGATTTAGGACTGGGATTTGTTGAGGCCGGCGTCTCCAATTCTGCAGAGGTAAAATCGGCAATCCTCAGTATCGTCAATCGGATTGATGGATTGTATATCGGAACAGACAACACCGTTGTGTCGGCTATTGCCAGTCTTTCAACTGTCTGCGATGAAGCACAAGTTCCCATATTTACTGCTGATCCAACCAGTGCTGTCAATATTGAATACTTCATGGTATGGGGTTTCAACTATTACAAGCATGGCAGAAAAACAGGAGAGGCGGTGGCACAGGTACTACGTGGTGAAAAAACCGCTGGAGAACTGGGGACCATATTCACCACCGATCCTGAAGAATTCGAACTCTGGTTCAATCTGGATAAGGCAGCTGAATTGGACATTGTGATAGATGAAGATCTGGTTGCGAGTGCTGCAGTGATTCGTGTTGATGGAGAAAACATCACACGCTGAATACATAACGTATTTTTATGCATTATAATGTATATCCATCTTTACAAAATGTGAGGGGCGTTTTATAGTGACCATCAAATCACACTCGAAGGAGTTATGTATGAAAAAGGCTACATTGTTAATTTCAGTACTCGTGTTAGTGCTACTCTCTCCACTGTTCGCACAGGGCGTCCAGGAACAATCTGGACCAACGGTCATCGGAGTATCAAAATTTCTTGCTCACCCTGCCCTCGACGCAGTTGAAGTTGGTATGCAAGATTATCTGAATTCAGTAGGCAAAGAAGTCGTTTTTGACTTTCAGAATGCCAATGCCGAAGTTTCTGCATCAGCACAGATTGCGCAGAAGTTCAAAGCCGACAGGGTTGATATCGCTGTAGGAATTGCAACCCCTACCGCTCAGGCTCTGGTAAACGTATTTACCGATATCCCGGTAGTATTCTCAGCTATCACCGATCCGCTTGATGCCGGGCTGGTTTCCACCTACGAAACTCCGTATGAAGAAAACACCACTGGAGTATCGGATATGAACCCGGTTGATGCACAGATTGAATTACTTGCCCGTCTTACCGGTGCTAAAGTAATCGGAAATGTCTATGCAAGCGGTGAAGCAAATGGTGTAGCTCTCATGGAACAGGCAAAAGCAGCTGCTGAAGGACTTGGTCTTGAGTTTGTCACTGCAGCGGTCGCAAACACTGCTGAAGTGATGCAGGCTACTCAGTCAATCATGGGAAGAGTTGACGCAGTCTATATTGCCACCGATAATACCGTCATTTCGGCATTGCCCTCAGTCGCTGATGTAGCGGGAAAAGCAGGGATTCCCTTAATGGCAGCGGACCCATCCAATGTTGAAGGTCTCGATATTCTGGTTGCTTGGGGTTTTGACTATTATAAGATTGGTCTTGCCACAGGCGAAATCATTGCTGATCTACTTGATGGCAAGCAGCCTGGTGAAATTGGAACGGTATTTTTAACTGATCCTGAAGACTTCGAACTCTGGTTCAACCTTGACGTTGCTGCAAAATTAGGTATAACTATACCTGAAGACCTGAAAAACTCCGCCGCAGTGCTGATTCAGGACGGACAAAAAATCGTCAACTAGGAAGTTTGAATGTTAGAAGGAATTTTTGTTGATGGATTAATATTTTCCATCATGGTAATTGGTGTGCTTATATCATACCGAATACTGGATTTTGCTGATCTGACCTGCGACGGCTCCTTTGCTACAGGAGCCGCCGTAGCGACTATGGCTATTGTACAGGGATGGGGGCTGACAGCAGCACTCATCCTTGCTGTCGCTTCAGGCGCTCTAGCCGGTGTAGTCACGGCAACAATCCATAACCGCCTCAAAGTGCCGGGACTCCTTGCCGGTATTCTCACGATGACCATGCTGTATTCGATAAACATCCGTATTCTTGGTGGGAGAGCAAATGTCCCATTGTTGCGTATCACCACGCTGTATACGAAGTTTCCCGAGTTTTTTGCATTTCTCTCATCGTCGTGGGCGCTTCTTGTCGGTACACTGCTCATCGTGTTGATCGTTAAATCTATTATTGATCTCTTCTTCCGTACTGATCTGGGAATTGCTATTGGAGCATTGGGAAGCAATGAACAAATGATCGTAAGCATGGGCATGAACCCGAAACTGCTTAAGGTGATCGGCATGGCTTTGTCTAATGGTCTAATTGCTCTCTCAGGTGGACTGCTCGCTCAATACCAGGGATTTGCCGATGCAAACCTTGGACAGGGCATGGTGGTGCAAGGTCTTGCAGCTATTATGATCGGTGAGTTTCTCTTTGACAGCAACCGGATATCGCTGATCACATTGCGTGTTGTATTCGGTGCTATTATCTACAAGGCTTTGATGTTCTTCGGCCGCTATTACGGGTACTACATCAATCTCACCCCGAGTGACCTCAAACTCCTTACCGGTATCCTGGTGATTGTCTCTCTCATTATTGCGCAGACACGAAGCGCAGCCTCCAGTGCAGATGCACGGAAAAAAGCACTCAGAAGAAATCGGGAACGACGGGAAGCGGAAAAACAGGGGGCCAACCATGCTTAATATTTCACAGGTTTCGAAGGTCTTCTACCCGGGTACCGTAAATGAGAAAACAGCAATAGAATATTTGAACCTCACCGTAAAGGATGGGGATTTCATTACTGTTGTCGGAAGTAATGGATCGGGAAAAAGTACCCTGTTTAATCTGATAGCAGGTACGTATCCGGTCACCGGAGGCCACATCACCCTGAATGGAAAGGATGTCACCTCGGTTCCCGAGTATCGCAGGGCTTTCACTATCGGAAGAATTTTTCAGGATCCGACGAAAGGAACTGCAGCGAAGATGTCCATTGAAGATAATATGGTCACCGCAATGCATAAAGGAATGAAAGGGCTGAAAATCAGTCTCAATGCTGCGGTTCGCGAGCAATTCAAGCAGGAATTAGTACAGCTCTCCATGGGACTTGAAGATCGTCTGCGGGAGAATGTCGGATTACTCAGCGGAGGACAACGTCAGGCACTTACTCTACTGATGACCGTGCTCAGTCAGCCACAGATGTTGCTGCTTGATGAACATACTGCTGCACTTGATCCCCGCAATGCTCAGATAGTGATGGATCTAACCACTAAATTTATCAATCAGTATCATCTGACAACGCTTATGGTTACCCACAATATGCAGCACGCTATTGATTTCGGGAACCGATTGATTATGATGGATGAAGGAAAAATTATTCTGGATCTGAATGAAGAGGAAAAACAGAACCTCACGGTCCCGAAATTAGTTGAAAAGTTCAAATCAATTAAACGTCAGGAATATGCATCAGACGAAGATCTGCTGGTAACTTGATAAAACAGCACCCCAAATCGGGGTGCTGCTTGCTGTTTGGATCTCTGGGATCACGGATGCTGTTCAAGCACCGCCATGAAATCAACTTTTTTACCGGTATGCCATAGCTTTTCCAGCGCATAAAATTCTCTGAGTTCTTCACTCATCAGGTGAATCACAATACTTCCACAGTCAATCAACTCCCATCCATCACCAGCGACACTTTTATGCCGATTGATTACGTGGACGTCCCGATCGGCCAGAAACCCCCACAACTCACGAGTCACTCCTTTGAGGTGCCCGAGGCTGGTAACCGTAGCTACGATGAAACAGTCAGCCCACCCTGCCTGTTCAGACACATCAATCACTACAGGATCGATAGCCTTGTGATCCGCAATGAACCGTGCAATATCTGATGCCAATACGGTTGTTTTTTCATCTATCATCTATTCAATTCTCCTTCATATTGCAGTTCCTTCTGTAGCACCGAAAGCGTCCATTGCCGGACCCACGAACGGACATGTTCGTAGGGTGCTTCTGATGGAAGAAACTGCTCTGTGTGATACACGCTTACCTGCGGTATCTGATCAGCAGCAGCAGACAAGTGCCCTGCTATATCCTGCGCATCGGTACGTACGCCAGCAAGTGCCTGTAGTGTATCGAGCGTATCGTCTTTACTCAAGAGCTCCCCATGGGTGATCAGTAACTGCATCAAGGCTTCAACTGACGGTCGTATGCCTGAAAAAGACAACCCTTCTGCTTCCATAACCACACGTGCAAGTTCATCCCACCGCTCTTTCGACCCTCGTATATAATGATCAGCAGGTAATCCGAATACATGCTGAATCACTCCAAGCGTGTCAGATTGGATACCGGAATCGGCAAGCTGCCGTTGAAAATACTCAACGGTATCCATGGGGATCGTACACACTACCACAGCTGGTTCTGCTTGCGAGTGTACCACAAGAAATCCATAGCGATCGCTGAATCCGTACCATCGGGTAACTTTTTCCTCATGCATACATCCACTGAATAACACTACGGCGAGCAGTACAAAAGATAAACGTCTCATGTAAAACTTCCTCCATGAGACAAATAAGATGCAAGCAGATCGGTACTCGGAGCCGATATTCGTCCGGTTTCTGCCAAATGCTGCCGGTGTTGCTCTACTACCGCAAGACAGAGCTGTTCCACTGAAGAGGTCCGAAGGAGATCTCTCCGTTGGGTATCATCAAGGTGTTTTCTGAGCGGTTCGAGATAATCAGCAATATAGATGAGTGCACCAAGCATACCCATATCCGGCGAACCGAGCGTATGCCACCTGATAGCCAGCAGCACCTGAGGTGCTACATCGGGCTTCAGTAACCGTAATTGATGCGCTGCCACAAGACCATGAAGCAGCATCGGCCTTTTAGCTTCAAAGGTGAGCATCTCAAGATGATGTTTTTCAGCATATGCAAGCAAATCCGATGCAGGCCATTCACGTGAGCTATCATGCCAGATACCCGCCAGGAAAATGAGGTGGTCAAGCGAATCAGTATGAAGATAATGCGCTGCAAGCTGTTTTGCCTGCAAGGCAGTTGCTCTGCTATGGAGATATCGTTGATACCTAACCTGAGAAGCGACATATCGCTCAATGGGAATATAATCCATGATCCAAGATATAGTGTACAACCGATTGAGGAAGCAGAGAAGCAAGTTCTGCTACTGTAGTATTGTTTTGTGCTATCATCGTACGAATCTGAGTCGACGAATCTTCCATAACGGGATTATCGAGGAACATGCCTGCACTCCCAGGTGGGAGACTCTGATTCGGGCGTATGGGAGATCTTCTACACACAATGAACTGTACAATCTGCCGCAGCTCACTGAATCGGTACCATCTTCGCAATCCAGAAAGAAGATCATCACCAATAACCACGCCAATGGGTCCTGTCACCTGAAAGGTTCGATACAGTTCCTGGACCGTATCAAACATGTAACTCGTTCCACCTCGTTCAATCTCCAATGGTTCCACCACGAGTTCAACTTCACGATCATCGGGATAGAGAGCCTTATAGTCTTCAAGTGCATAGTGGAGCATAGTAAGGCGGTCATGAGCCGAGACGGTGCCTTCTCGTTGTTTATGAGGAGGATTAGCTACGGGTATGAGAAGCACACGGTCGTAATCGGTCAAGTCAACCAACGAGTGCAAGAGGTGTAGATGTCCTAAATGCACAGGGTCAAAGGTTCCGCCAATTACTGCTGTCTTCATGGTTCCTCTCGATACTCTGCTTCAGTGTCTACCACGGTGGTAAACCCATCATCTACCGGCTTCTCAGCAGTTCCGACAAGACGAATAAATGCCTGTTTCACCCCGTCCAGCCCCTCACCGGTAATATTTGATAATCCGAGAACGGTGACACCGTCAAAAGACTTTCTCAAATCTTCCAGATGCTCGGGAGCATCGGGCTCGTCAAGTTTTGTAGCAATAATAACCTGCGGTTTTTCAAGCAGCTGCGGTGCATAGGAACGAAGCTCCTCAGTTAGAGTTCCGTACGCACTCAGATAACGCTCATCACTGAGATCAATAAAGAAGGCAAGTCCTGAGGTTCGAGCAATATGGCGGAGAAATTTAAATCCCATTCCAGCTCCCTCACTCGCCCCTTCTATGATACCGGGAATGTCGGCAAGTACAATATCATGATCATCATAGCGCATCATGCCAAGCTGAGGAATTTTTGTGGTAAAAGGATACCCGGCCACTTTGGTTCGGGCATTAGTGAGATTATTCAGTAGCGATGATTTTCCTGCATTGGGGAAGCCTACAAAACCAATGTCGGCAATAACGAGCAGTTCTACTCCGACGCGCAACGCTTCACCCTTCTCGCCCGGTTGTGCAAACCGCGGAGTCTGTCGAGTTGCTGAACGGAAGTGCCAATTACCCTGACCGCCACGTCCTCCTCGAAGAAAGACCCATCGTTGTTCGTCAGTAAGATCTTTGATAATCTCGCCGGTTTGTGCATCTTTAATTACTGTCCCAGGAGGAACCGGTATTTCGACATCTCGTCCATCACGACCAAAACAGCGTGCTCCCATCCCGTTTTTTCCGTTTTCAGCCCTAAACGTTCGGATTTGTTTCAGATGGGCAAGTGTGCGCAGGTTTTCACGCACCACGAAGACCACATCGCCTCCTCTACCGCCATCCCCGCCATCGGGACCACCTTTGGGAATGTATTTTTCTCTGCGGAAGGAAACACAACCGTTGCCCCCGTTTCCGGAGGCAACGTCTATATAAGTTTCATCTGAAAATCCAAACATGTACCTGCTCTGGCTTACCGCCTGTTCCTACTCAGCTGACTGGATACGAACGTATTTGCGGTTATTGCGAGTATGGAAAACCACTTCGCCGGCTTCTTTTGCAAAGAGGGTATAATCTCTTCCGCAACCGACGTTCTCGCCCGCATGAAATCTGTTCCCGTGCTGACGTACGATGATCTCACCAGCTTTAACCAACTGACCACCGAAACGTTTGACACCGAGACGCTGTGAATTGGAATCTCTACCGTTTTTTGAGCTACCGCCACCTTTCTTATGAGCCATTGCCTATCTCCTTACGCCTTGATTTCTTTGATGGTGAGCATCGAATACTTCTGGCGATGGCCTTGTGTTCTCCGGTAACCCTTTCGGCGATGGAACTTGAAGACCTTGATCTTCTCACCCTTTACGACATCACCCAATGTTGCAACCACTTTAGCTCCCGATACATACGGAGTACCGAAAACCGACTTTTCGCCGTCAGCAATTGCCACTACTGAATCGAACTCAAGTTCTTTGCCCGATTCCATATCAATCCTGTCGACCTTCAGTGTAGCGCCTTCCTGCGCCTTGTACTGTTTGCCTAAAATCTCTACCAGTGCGTACATATATATACATCCTTACTAAAAAATATGCAGGCTCTCTTATAGCATAACGACTCGATAATGACAAGAGGTACCGTTCGACTCACATAGATTCCAAAAACGGTATTCCCACTAACGCATACGCATTGCGGAAAACCTGCAGAACCATAGAGACCAGCGTAACCCGTGCTTTTATCAGCGAGGCTGACGAAGCCTTGAGCACTGGATGGTCATGGTAATACCTGCTGAACAATCGAGAAAGTTCATAGAGATAGGCAGTTACCGCAGAAGGATTCAAATCCTGCCCGGCTTCCTGAACAACCTCAGTAAACTGCGCAATTAATTTCACCAACTCCCGCTCTTCGGGCAACGCAAGGAGTGAACCGTCAAATGCAATCTGATCATGCTCGGGAGCCATCTCCTGATATTTTCGCATCATACTGCTTATCCGCGCACCCATGTATTGCAAATAAGGACCGGTGTTCCCGCTGAAAGCAATGGATTCCGCCGGATTGAATACCATGTCCTTCATCGGATTGACCTGAAGGAGAAAATAGTTTAGTGCACCACGAGCGATAGATTCACTTGTGGATTGGACATCACCGACCTCGTCTTCCCGTCCCTTGTTGATAATCTCATCAGAAGCAAGCTGAGTCAGCTGAGCAAAGAGATCGTCAGCATCTACTACCGTTCCTTCTCTGCTTTTCATTTTCCCTTCTGGAAGGTTTACCATACCATAGGCAAGATGATGCAAATCACGAGCCCATGGATATCCGAGTTTATCGAGGACATAGAAAAGCACCTTAAAATGATAGGTCTGCTCACTGGCAACCACATAAATCAAAGAATCAAACGGCCAGTCGGAATGGCGGGAAACTGCAGTTCCCAGATCCTGAGTGAGATATAATGAGGTACCATCTTTTCTCAACAGGACCTTTTTGTCGAGATTGATCTCGGCAAGATCGGCCCATACTGATCCATCGTCTTCCCGATAGAACGCCTGTTTGTTTAATCCGGAAAGTACTAAATCCTTCCCCAGTGTATAGGTTTCACTCTCATAATAGTAATGGTCAAATGATACTCCCGTTTTTTCATAGGTCTCACGCACCCCATCAAGTGTCCAGCTATTCATCAACTTCCATAGTTCAAGTACTTCGGGGTCCCCTTCTTCCCACTTTTTCAGCATCTGCTGTGCCTGTTCAGTGGCAGAGGGGTCTTCCTTTTCCCACTGGGCAAACCGGACATAGTATGCACCGACAAGATGATCACCTTTGATCCCTGCACTCTCGGGAGTTTCTCCATGACCAAACTTCTGATACGCAAGCATTGATTTGCAGATATGGACTCCCCGGTTATTGATCAGATTCACTTTTCTGACTTCAGCGCCGTTTGCCTTAAGGATAGCGGAAATGCTCTCACCAATACTATCATTGCGCAAATGTCCTAGATGCAGCGGTTTGTTAGTATTCGGACAACTGAATTCCACCATAATCCGTTTGCCTGATAATCGATCCGACCAGCCATACCGATCACCCTCCTGCTTGATACGATCACACACCTGTTCGGTAAACTGAGACATATCGACGCGAACATTTAAATAGGGTCCTGCGGCAAATAGTTCACCGCGCGGGATATCTTTTCTTGCACTGAGGCGATTGCAGAGTTCCTGTGCAAGTACCTGCGGAGCTTTCCTGAATACCTTTGCATACACAAAGAGGGGAAATGCAAGATCTCCCAGTTCAACTTTCGGTGGTTTCTGCACCACCAGAGGTCCCGCATCTACTACAGCTTCATCGGTCCCGAATATCTCAGCAGCATAATGAGATAACTCATCAGTCACTATGGTCTTCCACGTATTTCGCAATTGTTCCATCATAATAGGCATACTCCATCAACGCTCGTTGCGCATCGATGCTACTATACGGAAATTCACACCTTTACTTCAAGAGTCCTGCCCCTTATTGAGCAACCGTCTTCGTTGGTGTATGGTTTTATCAGTCAGGGGGGGACGTATGAAAGTACCAGACACAGGCTATACTCAGTACTTGGATGAGTACCTCGATAGTTTCGATCGATTCGGTCAGGCTAGTTTTATCAGTTTTCGTCCTATCCCGAGCATGGCGGCAGCTGAGCATATCGTAGAAGAATTTCTTGAACTCCTTTTCCCGGGAAGAAGCGGCAAGCGGGTTATATCGACGGGACGCATACGGGAAATCGTGACTGAATTACTTCAGTCAATCGGAGAGACGCTAGAAAATCAAATGTATGTTGCATGGTACCACGAAAATCCGCTGCAGCTTGCTGACAATGAAACGCAAAGCTACCATGACCTTGCGCACAGAACCCTGATAAAACTGTTTAAAGCGTTACCGGCACTTCGGGTTATGATGAAGGAAGATGCGCAAAGTGCATTCGAAGGTGATCCTGCAGCAACCTCTATCAGAGAAACCATTATCAGCTACCCGAGTGTACGAGCCCTCACGATCCATCGGATTGCTCATTTTCTCTATGAAGAGAAAGTACCTCTGGTTCCCCGTATGCTGAGCGAGACGGTGCACAAACAGACCGGTATCGATATCCATCCCGGAGCAACCATCGGCCGATGTCTGTTTATCGATCATGGAACGGGAGTGGTGATCGGAGAAACCACCGTGATCGGCAATCAGGTAAAAATTTATCAGGGAGTGACCCTAGGTGCATTAAGTTTTCCCAAGAATGCCTGCGGCAATCTCATTAGAGGAAGCAAACGACATCCCACATTGCATGACCGCGTCACCGTATATGCAAACGCTACCCTTCTCGGCGATATCACGGTAGGGGAAAATGCCATCATCGGATCAAACTGTTGGATACGACATGATGTGCCACCGAACACGCTCGTACAAAACGAAGAACCGACAAGCATCATGCGAGAGATCTCACCTAAACGGGCAGATCCCTCATGCGATACTAAATCGGGAAAGATCAGCGGTTATGAATCGAACTGATGTATTCTGACGGAGTTACTCCGGCATATCGCTTAAATACTTTGCTGAAGTAGTTGCTGTCATTGAATCCCAGCAGCTCGGCAATCTCTCTGATCGAGGTCTTACCATCTTCGAAGTACAGTTTTGCCAGTCCGATACGTTGTTTGCTCACGTAAGCAGGTATGGACATACCTGTCTCTTTTTTAAATTTTCGGGAAATGTGAGAAATGTGCGTATTATGCATCCTGCCCAGTTGTTCGATGCGCACGTCCTCCGTAAGATGAACGGTCAGATATGTGACAATCTTTTTAATCATCGGGCTGTAACTGTTGACTGAGAATTCAAGTACCGCATGGGCATAATCGAGTGCAATCTGCGGATACAGCACCTCATTCAGGTAGTTAAGAGAAACCGCATTTTCAATCATCAGTGCATACTTATTTGCCAGACTATGGAGATATAATGGTTGCACCCCACCTTGACGGGCCGAGAATCGACACAATGCATTAAGTGATACTAACTCATTTTTACAGCAGCGCAAGGCCACTGATGCGCTTTTATCTGCACAGCATACCAAATCGGGAAACAGTTTTTTACGCATTTCCAGAAGATCCTCAACTTTATACGGATTTCCCCATTTGACTGCGTGCAATAATTCCTGTTCCATTTCATACCGTCGTTCAATCTGTACCATATTCATTGAATCCGGCATGAACCCTTCAGCACCCATCTGTTGATCCGAACTGGTTTTTTCTTCCATATTCCTCACCTTAAGTAAAAGAATAGCCATCTTTCGGCTGAAATGCAAGAATTTAATGATGGATCACACTGACATATCTTCCGGAAAGATGCCCTGACTGCTTATCATAATTCAGTGCAATCCGGATCAGCGAGCCTCGTTGTACCGACTCCGGTACGTCGGAAACTGCTATTTTCAAGTAGTTCCCGGTCAATCCAGAGCAGGTTCCATCCGATTTCTGTTCTACAATCATTTCAACCACAGTTCCCACCTGCCGGGACATATATCGATGAAACTGTATCGCAGAAAGTTCACGAAGCTCCTTTGCGCGTACATCACGAAGACTCTCCGGAACCCGGTCCGAAGCGGTATACAGTGCCGTTTGCGGTCTTGGAGAAAAAGGGAAAACATGCAGTTGGCTGAGATCCATCTCCTTGATAAATCGAACCGTTTCGCCGAAGGCTTCATCTGTTTCTGCCGGTAATCCGGTAATGATATCGGCAGCTATGAAAGGATCTGATTTCACCTGACGAAGCCGTTCAATCACCGTGCGTACTTGCTGCATCGGGTACAGACGGTTTACCCGGTTGAGCACCAACT
Organism: uncultured Spirochaetaceae bacterium; assembly: GCA_964482325.1. Lineage (GTDB taxonomy): Bacteria > Spirochaetota > Spirochaetia > Sphaerochaetales > Sphaerochaetaceae > CAYZJV01. The sequence goes on from CAYZXD010000005.1 coordinate 61,666, forward strand.
CAGATGCTGATTGCACCGGAATATGAAAGTGAGGTTGAACGCGGGGATCGCTGATGGCTTGTATCAGTTGTTCGTCAATGGTATCAGGTTCGAGCGAACTGAGACGAATACGCATATGTGGCCCAAGCTCATCAAGCAGCCGCAGTAAGAGACCTCCAAGGCCCAGAGAATTACTCTGATATGCACTGATATTCACCCCGGTAAGCACCAGTTCTGTGAACCCCTGATCCTCAAGTGCCACCGATCGGCGTATGACTTCATCTGCATCCAGACTGCGCGCATCACCTCGGGCAATCGTGACACGACAATAGGCGCAGGCATTATCACACCCATCCTGAATCTTCAGAAATGCTCTGCTGTGAAAGGAAAACGTGGCAGCATCATAGGAAAATGAGCTGGACGATGGTGAGGGTTCATCGACAAAGGAGCGCACGGCATCCAGCAACGCAAATCCTGCAAGGTGACGTTCTACAAGGTACTTTGGAAGATTCAGCAATGCGGGTTTATCATCAAGTGATACGACCACTACCCGTGGATCAAGCTGTTCAAGAGCCTGTGCCTCCATCTGTGCATAGCAACCGGTCACCAGCACTACCGGCTGCGCTTTCCCCGATGCATATTTTCGGATCATTCTCCGTGCTTTCTGTTCTGCCTTACTGGTTACGGTACAGGTATTGACCACACAGAGATCTGCAAGTTCATAATCTGTAACAACAGAAAATCCCTCATGCTTGAATGCATCGGCAATAGCTTCGCTCTCACATTGATTTAACTTACACCCCAACGTATACATGAGCACATTCATGATCGAACAAGCTCCTTCAGTTCAACATCCTGTTTTGCCAACACTTGTAATACATCATCAATTGCCCGGGTCAGTTCACTGCGCATTTCATACGTATAGGGGTTGTATCGCTGCAGATCATAGAACAATTGTACGGGATCGTTACAGGTCTGCTCCACGATGGAAAGGAGCTGTTTGTACCCGACGGTGGCAATATCGGTATCGGTCAGGTGCAATGCATCCAAAACCCGACCGACAAAGTGGGTGACTCCCTGTGAGTAGGCAGCTTCCCGATCATGCTGCTCGCAACTCATTTCCAACACACGCAGTTGAAGCGCACTGAAGAGCTCTTTCATCTGAAGAGCACGCTCTGCTGAACATCTGATCGGGTGAAAGACCAGGGGAAGTCCTGCAATACCGTTACTCCCTGAATCGGGTCCGAACATCGGATGCGTTGCGATGATATCCACAGATTCGGGCAGCAGTTCCTGCATCACTTGAGCTGGGTACATCTTCACAGAACAAGTATCCATCACGAGTGTACCCGGTTTAAGCTGACCGGCAAACGATTGAAGTACTTCCCGAAATGAAGAGATTGCTACACAGAGAATAATCGTATCGCACGACAGCAACTCATCCCTGCTCACCAACTTTACCCCGGGTGGCAGCGACGATACCTGAGAACGGTTACATGCCAGTACCCTATGTACTTTTGCCAGTTCACCAGAAAAGAATGAACCGAATCTTCCCAATCCATACACACCAATATTCATGCGCGCATCGTATCATAGTTTACCGATTACAGACAATCGGCAAAGGGATTCAACTCAATCGCCCAATGTGGTATCCTTCTGGTGAATGGGAAAAATTCGTATTACAGGAGACAGACATGACATTTGCAGAAAAGATGAAGAAAAAGGCAATTCAGCTTCAGAAGAACCTGGTGTTGCCGGAGGGAACCGAACCACGGACGGTAGCGGCAGCACGCCGCATTGTTGATGAGAAACTGGCGGCACAGGTTACGTTGCTGGGAAAAACCGACGCTGTTATTTCCACTGCAGAAGAAGCTGGAGTTTCTCTTGAGGGCATACACGTGATCGATCCTGAAACGAGCGAAATGAGAGAAGCCTATGCCCATCACTACTGGGAACTGAGAAAGCATAAGGGGATGACCGAAGAGGAGGCTTATCAGCTGATCGGCGAACAGCTTAAATTCGGAGCCATGATGGTCAATCTGGGTGATGCAGATGCCATGGTTGCCGGAGCTGAAAATACGACTGGCAATGTCCTGGTAGCCTCATTTCAGATCATCAGAACCAAGCCGGGAATCAAGAGTGCTTCATCCTGCTTTGTCATGGCAACTGATAAGACAGATCTCGGTGTGAACGGATCCTTTATTTTCAGTGATTGCGCAACGATACCTGACCCGACCGCTGAACAGCTTGCAGAAATTGCAGAAGCTTCAGCCGAGTCTTGTAAGACATTCCTTGAAGTGGAACCTGCCGTTGCACTGTTATCCTACTCGACAAAAGGAAGCGCTAAGGGCCCCATGGTGGATAAAGTCACAGAGGCACTGAAAATCCTCCAGGAAAAACGACCCGACATTGCCTCGGATGGAGAATTGCAGCTTGATGCAGCAATCATTGAATCAGTTGGTCAAAGCAAGGCTCCCAATTCACCCATTGCGGGAAAGGCAAACGTACTCGTATTTCCCGATCTTCAAGCAGGTAATATTGGCTATAAGCTGGTACAACGACTCGCTGGCGCCGAGGCATTTGGTCCGATTCTGCAGGGATTTGCAAAACCGGTCAGTGATCTCTCCCGTGGATGCAGTATTGAGGATATCGTAGTTACCAGTGCCATCACGCTCGCTCAGGCAGGAGCATAGTATCATAACTGCTGCGGCACCTCGGTGCTGCAGCTTGCCTTCCTCTTTATACTTCACTACATTCAATACTCTGAGAAACTGTACATAAAGGCCTAAGGTACCCATATGGATTCCCGTTCGCATGCATCATTGATTGACTCCCCCCACTCTTCATCACGTGTAATCTGGGCTCTTGCATGGCCGGTTATCCTGGATCAGAGCTTTCACACCATGGTACAGTATGTTGATTCTGCCATGGTCGGCTCTCTTGGCGCAGTGGCTACTGCAGCAGTTGCAGCCAATTCTTCCACTATTTGGCTTGTAAACGGTATGATGTACGCATTTGGTGCAGCTTTTGCCGTTTTAGCTGCCCGCCAGATCGGAGCAAAAAACCACGAAGCAGTACACCACACGGTACGACAGGCTCTTCTGGCTGTCGTTGCCCTGGCAGTAGTGCTGACCACCGTGATGCTGCGTATAGCTCCAGTGCTTCCTCTCTGGATCGGCGTCGAAGCGGCAGTCGCTCCCGATGCAATTATCTATATCCAATATGTGGCAGCGTCCTATCCCTTTATGATCCTGTTTATGTTCATGACAAACCTCATCCGAAGCAGCGGCGACACCCGCAGTCCGCTGATCAGTAATATCATCACCAATCTGGCAAATATTATCGGGAATTTCCTCCTGATATTCCCTACGCGTCAGGTGGTACTGCTCGGAAAAACGGTGACCATTCCAGGAGCCGGCATGGGGGTACAGGGAGCGGCTATCGCCACGGCGGGAGCGATGGTGCTCAGTTCACTGATTCTTTTCGGTGTTTTGATTTTCAAAGAGGGTCCGTTACGTACCCCGTTCCGAGGCGTTTCGTGGAAAGTCGACTGGAAACTACAGCGTCAGGTATTTCGGTTAGGCACTCCATTGGCCCTTGAACGGGCAACCTTATCAGTTGGACAGATCGTACTTACGGTACTCGTTACCCGGATCGGCACGGTCTCGCTGGCAGCCCATCACCTTGCTATTACCGCAGAGTCGGTAACCTACATGCCGGTGAGTGGATTTTCCATGGCAGCCACCACACTCGTAGCCCAGTCTCTTGGAGCTGAAAAACGGGAAATGGCTCTTGATTTCGCAAAAAAATGTCTGCGATGGGGGATCATTCTGATGAGTTCGACCGGGGTGCTGATGTTCATATTCTCTCATCAGTTGATGAGCTTTTTCACGCATGACCCTGCAGTTATTGCGCTCGGATCCAGAGTTTTGCGTATCGAAGCATTTGCTCAACCGTTCTTCGCCACCAGTATCGTCATCGGAGGAATTCTCCGTGGAGCGGGAGATACCCGATGGCCGTTTATCAACTCCTTGATCGGTATGTGGATAGTCCGCCTGATCCCTGCATCAATTCTGATCATCGGCTTCAACTTCGGTCTTGAGGCTGCTTGGGGATGTATGGTAGCTGATCTTGTAGTTCGCGGCATGCTCAACTATCGTCGTTACCATCATAATCAGTGGACATATGCGTGGAAAGACTAACCGATACCATGATGCAGCGCCTCTGCAATCGCTGCGATCGGTTCAATACCGAGATTTTCTGCCCGTTCCTGTTCACTGATACCCGATTTTGACAGAGCCTCGAGCATCATCTCCTTCGGATACCGATGAATCAGTTTACCACGCAGCAGATTATTTCGTATGGTTTTACGACGCTGAGTAAACAAATCAGCAGTAAGCTGCAGAAAAAGCGGCCGCAAGTGATCACTGATCATCGGTTTATCCAGTTTCTGCATACTCACCACCGCAGAATCAACGTTCGGCGGGGGGAAAAATGATCCGGGACGAATAAGAAACGCTGTGGTTACGTCATAATCAATCTGTGCAAGAATTGCCAGTGTTGACCACTGCTTTGAGCCCGGTTGCGCTGCCAACCGATCTGCCACCTCCTTTTGGAGGGTGAAGACCATACGTGTGGGATGACATTGAGATTCGAGAAACCGACCGATACAGATCGACCCAACGTTATAGGGAAGATTTCCACAAATGGCATCCGGAGTCCCCTCTTCATCAAATTGGGATTTCCATGTTTTCAGTACATCGCCTTCCACCAAATGAAATCTGGGTTCGTCGACGCAGGCTCGGTTTCGAAGGATGGTGGAAAATCCATGATCTATCTCAAAGGCAGTAATCGTCACATGATACGGCAACAAGGCATGTGTGAGTGCACCGATTCCCGGCCCGATTTCCCAAATGTGTTCGTTCTCCTCTAAATGCAACAGAGCAGCTATCCGTTCACGGGCTGAAGAGGAAATAAGAAAATTCTGTCCGAATTTCTTCGATAGCGCATAGCCATATTCACCAAGAAGATGTGTTATTGCCTGGGGGGAATCGTAGGGAAAATCCCACATCATACGCTTTCTGATGCCTCCTGTATGTGACTCGGCAAGCATACTGGAGAATGATCAGAGAGGTCAACAGTATCACCATGCAGAGAAGTAAGACCCTGACGTCATTCAATGTTTCATGCTGGTACGACCACTGTTCAGCTCGGTCGAGCATGCGGGAAAACAGTAATGCGTTCTGGTGCAGCAGTATCTGAAAAATCGATGCGGGAAAGACCAAATACACGCAGGAAAGCAGGAGATGTATGGCCACCAAGGGAGCAATCAACGGACCACTGACCAGTCCTACGATCCGCCATGCACCAAATAGAGAAAAACTCAGCGGGGCAGTACCAAGCGATGCTGAAATCGTTACCCCTGCAACTTTTGCAAGAGCTTGCGGCATCACAACGGCTAATCGGTTTGCTATCTGGCCACTGGCGAGGATGATTGCAGTGAGTGCCGTATAGGAAAGCTGAGCGCCAACAGCGATACTTGTTGCAGGAAAACACATCACCTGCAAGACCAGGCAGAGACTCAACCTCGTTCGTAGAGAAAGAAAGGGGAACCAGAGAGAAATCACAAAAAGAAGCACTGATCGAATGAGGGAAGGCTTCGGGCCGATAATCGCAACATACGCACAACCAAGGAGCATGAGCAGCACTGAAGCGTATCTTCGGGAGGTTATCCGATACAGCACGAATGCAAACACTCCAAGCAGGATATGCACATGCATTCCAGAAAGAGCTAATATGTGGGCACAGCCGGCGGCAATCGCCTGATCGTATAGTAAAGCAGAGGATGGTATTCTTCCAATAACCAGTGCACATGCAATAGTACATTCAGGTTCTTTCAGGGCATGCAACTGCTGCGTAATCCACTGAATTGCTGCCCGTCGCAGATGATGCCAACGCGTGTCAGTAATCATCTTGATCTTATCGGCAATAAAAAGCGATTGATCCTCCCCACTGATCAGCTGCCCAGAGAACATACCTTCCTGTCCTGCCAATAGCAGATCATGATCGGTCTCAACTAACACAGGCAGTCTTCCGGAAGCACTGCCGGTATCACCTCTGTATGTGACAGCTTGAGACAGAGCAACCGTGACAAAAGTGCTCCCATCAATTCGATCACTTTCATCACTACAAAGCACCCCGTGGATCTGAACAATAGTCTCCAGAGGGTAAGGAAATTCCGGCTCCCCCTGATACTGCTCGAATGCAATCATACTGCACACAAAACAGACGAGTATGCTAGATATGCAGAAAATACGTGAGGTAAAGTTACCGAGTGTAAACGCACCACACGTAACTAATGAGATAGTTGCGAGCACAGGAGTCAACACCTGGGGACCGATATCCAAAATGACTACTGGAAGAAGAAGTGCGCACGCCTCACCTACTGCAAAACTGGAGATCATAAAAGATGTACGGCAGAAACCCGAAAATTACTTCTCGAGTGCGACCAGGAAAGCCAACAATGGCAAATCAAACGTGCCGGGTAACGCCAATTTCACCAGATGAGCCGCTAATGCTTCGTTAGGAACACCTGCATGTCTAACTTCCATCACCGATACATAGCGTCGATAGAGATTTTTATCATAGAGTTTCACCTGTTGCAGCAACAGACTATGTACGTGTTCTTGCTCCTGTTCATCTGCATGCAGCAGAGCGGGAAGATCATCATCAGAAGTGAGCGTAAGCCGCTCAGCGAGATCTATGGTCTCTATCGCATCGCATGCATCAAGATAATCCTCATAGGCAGTGAGTTCTTCCTGTACGGTGAAATCACACTGAGATGCTTGTTGTTTCAAAGCGAGTCTTCGCTTCATAGCCATCTCACTTTTCTTATCACGGCGGGCAAGCATCGTAGCGGTAACCAGAGAAGCTGCAACAGAAATAAGCAGTTCATCTATCATGGGAATCGGATCACGCACGGCTAGAGAGAAGAAAAAATAGGTGAGTAAAAAGACACCAGCACTGATCAGCAATCGTGGTATATACCGCGCATCCTGTATCCACCGATCAACACCCCGGTCAATCTGCCGATATAACGTAAGCAGCGCTTCATCTTTTTCCTGCGCAAGCACTCCGGTGGAAACATACCACCGGATATCTTCATCCTCATCCCACGCAGCCGCCTGAGCCGGATCAACAAACGGGGTAAGGTACAGTGGTGCTTTATGGGCTCTGCGAAGTAAAAAACATCCTTTCATGCGTATACGCTCACAGTGCCGACTTAATAGCAGCTACACGATACTGAAGATTCTTTTCAAACTGTTCCCGCTGTGCATCGGGGGTAGAGAAGAAAAGATAATATTTTATTTTCGGCTCAGTTCCCGATGGTCGGATCACCATTTTCTCCCCTGTAGAGAAGGTAAGTATCACCACATCGGCAGCGGGAAGACCGATTGCCTGACTATCCAACAAATCGTCCTTTCTCGTGATAGTGTATCCGGCAAACTGTTCCTGTTCCCCTAACGCGCGGAACCGCTCCATAATTGCACGCATCTTCTGCTTACCGCTACTGCCTTCATAGGTGAAAGAGAGTACTTTTTCCGTATAATATCCATATTTGCGATAGATCTCCTGTAGGCGTTCCTGGAGTGACTTATCATGCTCTGCATAGTAACTCATCATTTCCACAGCCAGAACCGCAGATGAGACCGCATCCTTATCACGTACATTGGCATGAGATAGATAGCCAAAACTCTCTTCACATCCAAATAGGAAAAATTGTTCGGCATCGGTTTCCAGCCGCTGCATCTGCTCAGCTATATATTTAAAACCGGTAAGCACATCGATGCACTGAGCACCGTGATCTTCAGCCATATGTCGAATCAGATCGGTGGTAACTATCGATTTTACGATGACCGGTTGTTTTCCCTTTCGGCGGGTTTTATCTTTCCACGTATGCAGCACATAATCGCACAATAATACGGCTATCTGATTACCGGTTAAAAGCGCATAACTTGTTTTCGCATCATCGGCAGGGATGGCAATGCCGAGGCGGTCTGCATCGGGATCGGTTCCCAGTACGATATCGGCTTTCTTTTCAATGCCAAGTTGCACGGCAAGCCGCATCGCTTGCGGGTCTTCAGGATTTGGCATGGAAACCGTAGGGAAATCTCCGTCAGGTTGTTCCTGTTCCTGTACTACCTCACAGTGTACTCCCAGTTTTCCCAGAATGGTGCGAACCGGGACGTTACCTGACCCGTGAAGCGGAGTATAGGCAACTGTAGTCTTACTTGATGCAAGCACATCGGGTCTACTGAGACTTGCAACAACCATGGCATAATACTCATCATCAATGGAAGGAGGTACCATCTCCAGGAGTTTTGCCCCTTTGGCCTCTGCAAGACTCATGGTCCGAATTGAACCGGCATCCACAGCCGCTACCCGTGCCGCCATTCCTTCGTCATGCGGTGGGGTTACCTGGCCGCCATCTGACCAATAGACTTTATAACCGTTATACTTGGCCGGGTTATGGCTTGCGGTGATCACAATACCACTGGTGGCATGCAATTTCCGTAACGCAAAGGAGAGCATCGGTACCGGATGCAGTTCACTGAACAAATAGACATGGATGTTGTTAGCGCAGAGGGTGAGCGCAGCTTGCTGGGCAAACAGCTGTGAAAAATTTCGTGAATCGAATGCAATCACCACCGAAGGATGCGTAGTCTGACTGAGCAGATAATCGGCGAGACCCTGTGTGACCTTCTTGACCATGTAGGGATTGATTCGGTTGGTTCCACCACCGATGACGCCTCTCATACCTGCGGTACCGAAAGCCAATGCCGTATAGAATCGATCGTACAGATCATCATCAGCATGCTCATCAAGTGCATCGGCTACTTCTTTGCGAAAGAGCAACTCATCCTCATGTTGTACATACTCTTCTGCCTTTTGGTAAATCAGTTTCCGTTCCTGTTCAGTCATTACCATGAAAACACCTCCGATTCCAACTCTTCAACTGAGTCATACAGCGGTCCGACCTTACTGGTTTCCAACTCACTACGACTTCTGAAGCCCCAGGTGACCAGTGCGACCTGCATGCCTGCAGCTTGGGCGGTGTGGTAATCTATCTCGGAATCTCCGATAAATACCACCGATTCATCAGCGCAACCGACTTCCTGTGCAAATCGGTGAGCAAGGGAGGGATCGGGTTTCCGGGGAAATTGATCCGACGCACCGCGAACACTCACAAATGGCACATGAGGCAGTAATTCGTTTATAATCTGTTGCACCAACTGTTCATCCTTATTTGATAGTACCCCGAGCTGTATTCCGCCTGCAACTGCTTTTTGCAGAAACCGGTCAATACCCTCGTATACATAGGTACGATCACAGGGATGTTCCCGATACGTAGCAATCATCAAATCCAGATACGTTTCGAGATCTGCATCATCGGGGACTATTCCCACCTCCTGCAGTACTCCCAGGAGCGTTTTTTTCAAGCCATTTCCCACATGGCGCATACACTGTGTTTCCGTAATTTCCCGCGCAGGAATACTGCGTATTACGGTATTGACTGCATCGGTGATATCGCCAATGGTGTTGGCAATCGTGCCATCAAGATCTAGTAACATTGCTTTTGGTTTATTTTGCATATAATACGAGTATAGCGCTGTTTACACCGAACGTCACGCTAGTTTATACTCCCCTTCATGTATACAGCGACAATTCGTGCATGCTATGTAGGGAATTTGGTAGGCTCACTGGTGGTCAACCTCTCTCCCCTCCTCTTTGTCACCCTCATGCAGCAGTACGACCTTTCATTCGAGCAGGTCGGACGTCTGGTACTGGTAAACTTCTTTACCCAGATCATTACCGACCTTGTTTTCAGTCGACCGGTAGATCGGTACGGAGTTCGACCTTTTATCGCTGCCGGACATGCATTGGTCGCCTTGGGCTTTATACTCTTTGCGTTTGCTGAGTCACTGATTGTCCAATCACCGTATGCGGCAATGCTTCTCGCTACGGTTGTCTTCTCCTGCGGTGGCGGGTTGCTTGAATTACTGCTCAGTGCAATTATTCAATCAATTCCCGGAGAGGAGAAAGCAGCGGCCATGAGCCTGTTCCACTCATTTTATGCATGGGGATTTATCGCCGTGATCATCATCACCACCATCATGCTTTCACTGTTATCCAGTGAACACTGGCCGTGGGCATATGTGATGTGGGCATTGGTGCCGCTGGCCAATTCTATTGCTTTTCTCCGGGTACCGCTCGCTCCTCAGGTGGCACATGATCAGCGAACGGGAATCAAACTCTTAACCACTACTCCCTATTTTTTGCTCTTGGTGCTCGGCATTGCCATCGGAGGAGCTGCAGAGGTAACCATATCACAGTGGACAAGCACCTATGCAGAAACTACTCTCGGCCTTTCAAAACAGGTAGGAGATCTGGTGGGGTTGGTGTTATTCGCACTACTTCTCGGTATCGGTCGGATGCTGTATGGACTATACGGCAAACGTATTCATGTGTGGCATGTAATGCTCTGGGGTTCAGTGTTGGCCGCTATCTGTTATGTGGTTGCAGCTCTTTCCCCAAGTCCGTTCATTTCCCTTCTTGCCTGTGCTTTCAGCGGTCTAGGAGTCGCGCTCCTCTGGCCGGGGTCCATCACTATGGCTGCCCATCGATTTCCTTTAGCGGGAGCTTCGTTGTTTGCACTACTTGCTGCTGGAGGTGATACGGGTTCCGCGATAGGGCCCTGGCTTATCGGGTTTATCGCAGATACTTTGGGACAAAGCACTGCGCTGTCTCCTCTCCGTACCGCTCTGCTCACAGGAACAATCTATCCGGTTGCCATGATTATATGCCTTTTATTGATACGAAAAGGAGAAAAGAACCGGTAGACTTCAAGCCTCTTTTGTTGCCGTCCCCTTTTTTTTCGCAATTTTACGTCTTCGATCGCGTCGCTTTCTTTCTGATTCTAGCTTTCGATCCACCCGCTTTCGGGAACGGTGATCACTGAGAATAAATGCACTGAGAAAACCGGCAAAAAGACTGATACCGATGATCCAGAACATCATCGCCGGGTTCTGTGCAAAAGGAAGCTTGATATTCATCCCATAGTACCCGACAAGAAATGTGGGGAGCATAAATGCAATGGAAATTACTGTCAATCGCCGCATGATAATACTTAAGTTGTTTGAGATAACCGAAGCAAAAGCATCCATAGTTCCGGTAAGAATTGAAGAATAAATCTCGGCCATCTGAATAGCCTGTTTGTTGTCGATGATGATATCCTCAAGAAACTCTCGTTCTTCTTCAGTATGGACTTTGAAATAGGGTGATTTCTGGAGCTTTTCAAGGAGAATTTCATTGGTAGTCAGGCTGGTGGTAAAGTACACGAGCGATTTCTGAATGGAGAGTAACTGGATGAGCTCATCATTTTTCACCGAACGGTGCAGCTCTTCTTCAATAAGTCCCTTCTGCCGATTCAAGTACTTCAGCAACCGGATAAACACCATTGAAGCTCTCCCCATCAGGCTGATCACAAATCCTTCCTGTGTCTGAATCGGGTACTGACGGAAACGGTTTCTGGCAAAATCCTCAAGGATAACACTATCACTTTGACAGATGGTAATGATGGTGCTGTCCTTGATGACTATACCGAGCGGTATACAATACTGATTGATTCCGTGACTGTCATCGGCAAATGCGGGAAGACGGACAATGAGAGCTACATAGTCTTCTTCTTTTTCAATTCGAGCCTGCTCATCAATGTCCATGATATCAGCGAGCAATTCTGAATTGATATCGTAATCATCCTGCAACTCGGTGATATCGTCTCGGGTGATTTCACGGGCATCAATCCATGTGTACCCATCTGCATATGCAGTGTCACCCGGAATGCGGCTGGCAATATTGTTTCTTATGGTGATCATGGTTCCTCCTGCCACTCCTTGGGAACCACGGAAAGTGTCTTACCGTATCAGATGTACCATGCAGTTCGGAAGGAGTGCTGTAATATGTGGTGAATAGGGGCGACAGCGTAAACTCCCGCCATCGTCTGAAACAGACATAGCATCCTCCTTGCTGGTCAGATACACCGCCGCAAGGCAGTGTGGTGAACAGGTGAATCTTATCACAAACAAGCGCTGTAATAAAGAGGTGATGAAAAGAATTACTCAGTTATTGCCGTAAAACAGAACAAATGGTACAACTGTTCCTGGAGGAATCCTATGACCCGTGATCAAGCTCTTGAACTATATCAAATATATAATGCATCAGAAAGTCTGCTACGCCACTCTCTCGCCGTTGAAGCGGTAATGCGCCGATTCGCTGTGGAACTGGGATATGATCCTGACTGGTGGGGAATCGTCGGGCTGCTTCATGATATCGACTATGAACAGTATCCGGAAGAACATCTGCAACATGCCCCGCAGATGCTGGCAGAGGCAGGGATTTCACAAGAGATGATCCATGCAGTGCTATCCCACGGCTGGACATTGTGCAGTGATGTCAAACCTGAGCATCCGATGGAGTTAGTATTGTTCACCATCGATGAACTTACCGGCCTCATCACAGCCACTGCGCTCATGCGCCCATCAAAGAGTCTTGTGGACCTGGAAGTCAAGTCGGTAAAAAAGAAGTGGAAAACCAAGGGTTTCAGTGCAGCAGTTGATCGTGATCTGATTGCTAAAGGTGCTCAGATGTTGCAGATGGACCTTTCACAGGTTATTCAGCTCTCTATCGAGGGTATGAGGACAGTCGCTGCAGAACTGGATCTCGCATAGGCTAGGAGGGAATAGCTTCCAACCTGAGAATCCCCTTCTTATTCAGGATAATGCGGTAATAATGGATCTCTTCTATCTCTTTGTTCTTCGCCGCTTCGGTTATGACCAGATGCAGGTGGTACACGCGGTCGCTGTTCTGCTGTTCGAGATCTCCTTCATGAGAAGAGACATAGACCACATCACTCGGATCATCCATCTCTTTAAGCCAGTCATCAATACGAATACGAGTAATCACGGTGATGGCATTGATCCATGGCCCGAGTGCTCGCTCCCGGTGAGTTCGAAAAATCTTCACATATCGGGTAAAGTGAACCACATCTTCCTCAGGGAGAAGATCCTGGAAGGGATTGCCCCCCTTTGATCGTTTCTGCTGAATCAGCAGCGGAACTCGAGATGCTTTTACAATGCGCATGATTACCTTCATTCTACTCAGTCGCTTACCGGTTCGTGGAGAGATGAAAGAAAATATCTGGTCGGCCAAGACGCGGGGAACTACGCGAATGAAAAAGGCTCGTAATCCCTCTTTGATACGATCTTTAAAAACATAGGCAAGTATGACCAACAACGCCCATTGCATACTGTTTTTCAGAAAGAAAGTTTCTGCAAAAATTGCAGCGAGCGTGGCAAAGGTCATGGCAATGGCCGCTGCAGTTCCAGCAAGCACACCCGCTACCCGCTTGGGGGCTTTGGAAAGAACCGGTGTGAGATAGAGAACTGACTGCGTCCACTTCTTCAGTTCACCTGAACGGTATGCAACGGCTTCCGATGAATAGCGATTATCTTTGCTGACCACTGAAGCATAGTGCTGTTCTCTCCGATAACTCAACTCAAATCTGGATAGTCTCAATAGAGAGAATGCCGAATCCTGTAATTCTCCAAACATGGATTCAAGGGAGAGATACATCTCCAAACTGGTACTTTCAACTACCAGACTGATTGCTTCATCCGCCCACTCAAATGCAGTAACAATACGATTTCCGGTAGGATAAAACTGACGCATTGCACGCAACTGTTCTCTGAGTCGACTGATTGCTTCGGCCGTTTCTCTGCACCAGTCTCCAAGGACTCCTTTGAGTTCCTCGATCTGCCGCTCTTGTGCAAGGTCTCTGCATTCAGCAAGAATTATCTGGGATTCATGACGGAACGAATTTGATAGACTCTGCAACTCATGAATAAAAAGAGTATCGGTAATATATCCTTTCCCTGTAGTACGTGTTTGGGTATAACTTTCAAGTAATACCAGGGGACTGCTGTTGTTTTCCCGATCAAGCAGTTCATCCAAAGTAATCTGGGGAGAACTGTACCGCGCATGTGCTTGAAACTTTCTCAGCATCGCCTCATCGCTGATAAATTCGGAAGAGACGTGCAACTGATACGGAGTGAAGATATAATAATTCACATCCCGCTCATATGACTGCTTTTCGGGGATGGGGTAGGTAATTTTTGTCTCAAGATGGCGAGAAGAGTGGATTCTTACATCAATCATGCACTTGCCTCATTCATGACCGTATATCATACGCTACCTATACATGAAAATCAACAACCTCTTGATTGAGGTTGAGCAAAGTAAAAACGGACTTCTTATTTGACAGCTCCCGCTTTATCAACGATACTGGATGCAGGAGGCCCGATGGCAGTTAATCCGACCACCTGGACCCGTGATACATTCATACATGAGCACCGTCATGCCGCTGCAAGTGGTGAAAATTTCTCATGTAATGAAGATTTTACTTCCCTTATCCCCATTATTTTGGTAATTTCCTTTACTCAATCTATACCACACCACACAAGGAGGATGTATGAACAATTTGTACACCATTGAACGATTTGAAGAGGATTATGCAGTATGTAATTCCACAGACGGACGAGTTGTGGATATTCCGTTTGAGGACATTCCTGAAAATTCGCAGATTGGAGATGTGCTCCGGTTCCGCGATGGGAAGTATGTAAAAGCGTAAATTATCGGTTGATTATGGCCACGATTTCTCTGATAGCCTGTTTTGCTTCAGGAATAGGGAACAGCGGGAAGTCGTGGTTCATTTTCGGATACTCTCGATAAGTAATGGGAGATCCGCTTCGGGTACACAGTATCCGGAACTTACGTGCATCGGCTAGGAGAATCTCATGGGTGCCGATAAACAGAGATAGCGGCGGGAGATGTTCCATTGGACCGTTGATTGGACTGACCCGACGATCTTCTTTCGGCAGACTTCCCGCCCAGGCATCTCCCATCACCTGAAGGTGCTGCCGGTTGAGCATCGGATCTTTTGGCTCAAGCTGGTCTATATCGCCGTTGCGCAACCCGATATCGAGCCAAGGAGAGATGAGGATCAGCTCTTTCGGCATCACTTCTCCCCGTAATACAAGTTCTTGAGCAAGTGCAAGAGCCAGCCCTCCTCCGGCACTATCCCCCATAATGATAACCTTATGTCCTTTATGCTGTTGCCGTATGTTCCGATAGAGATCCCTGAGTGGGTCAATCGTCTCCATTACAGTATGCACGGGTGCCTTGGGATAAATTGGTACCGTAATTGTTCCCTGGATCAGATTGTTGATCCGGTCGAGAAACAGCCAATGGGGCAATATCGGATGTTCCACATACGCCCCTCCGTGGAGATAGAGGATGTGTACCGGTTTCTGTGGCCCACGTTCATGCAGTATGATACTGGGAATGGCCCCTAGCGTGAGGGTCTTGACTTCACATAACAGTTTCAGAGCGACAGGAAACTGGTAGGGAATCTCATTTTTTTTCCGTTGTTCCTCCAGAAACTGTTGCGTATCGACAGAAGCATGAAACCAGCCCTTTTTCACATTGTATCTGAGGAGTTTCTCACTCATCCAGCTGCGGAAACTCCGTTTCTCCTTTCGGGTAATATAGAGGGCAAATAATGAGAAGAAGAGCATCGTCAGGATCAGAATCAGATACGCCATGGGCACACAGTACACGCTCTACAAGTACAGTGTCAAAGTAATTCGTCTTGCGCAATGGCATCCAGTACAGTACCGTATCTGCATGGGGATGGTAAAATACGGTACCTGTTCATGGAAATTTCCCTCCTGGGAACATCTCGTATACCGACGGTCTGATAGCACCAATTATCTTGCCGAATATGCGCTTCATTATGATATGGTGGAAATCGACCAATGGTTCTGGTCGCTCGGTTACAACAGTGCAGCGTTACCCGATGCAAATACGGTATCAGAGTATCATGCGTCAACTCCCGATCATTTCCGATTCACCATAAAATGTCCCAATGCACTGACCTGGTATGCCCATCCAAAAAAAACCGGTGAATCACGCAAAAAAAATAGATTCTTTCTCGATTCTGATCTCATGCATGCATTTGTGGAAACGCTGGGACAATTAACCCCAAAAATCGGATTGCTGATGTTTCAATTCGGGTATCTGAATCGAGACATGTTTCCATCCCAGCAGGCATTTTTAAAACGGCTTGGCCCCTTTTTAGACTCACTGGATACCGATTTCCCCTATGGAATTGAAATACGGAACCCGCAGTATCTTAATGGCACCTGGTTCACCTTTCTCCGAGATCACAACATTGCCCCCGTGCTCATACAAGGTTACTGGATGGATGATATCGTGCAAACGATACACCGATACGAACAGCTTATCGGTGATACGGTAAGTATCAGATTACACGGGGAAGATCGAAAAGAGATTGAGCAAGAAACAGGAGAAATATGGAATACGCTCGTGCATCCAAAGGACCGTGAGCTTGCTCATGTAGCCCGAACGATCGCGCATCTGGCAGATGACGGTCGTCTGGTGTATGTACAGGTGAATAACCACTATGAAGGAAGTGCGCCTCTGACGATCAAACGCCTGCAGAATCTTATGGAAGCAACCGCACCGCTGAGACCTGCTGCTGATCTGAAATTCTGAAAGCTTCAGCGTACTGACAGGAACACTGTAATCCGCGATATTCACTGATGATCCGCATCGCCCGCAGTAAATTCAGTCGAGGTGTTTCCTGCTCAAAGAGATCTAACTGACTCACATGACATTCGAGAGCTGCCGATTTGAGAGGATAGGTTTCCGTAATATCAACATAATGGGTAGGGGAAAACTGTCCACCCCCTACCCGATCCATATGATACACGGTCACTTTTTCGGTAAGCGGATTGTCAGTTTGTGGAAGGGAAGCCTGTATGAGGCAACGAAGCACCAACTGCGCCGTTTGGATATGATCCGGATGATTATCTTCCGTATCATGGGTAATAATTACATCGGGACGTACCGAACAGAGCATCGCTGTCATTTTCTGTTGAACCGATTCGTCAGTCGATTGCAGGGTCATATCATCGACATCAAGGGTACTGTAGGTTGCTCCTATGAGCTCAGCTGCCTTCGCAGCTTCTGCCATACGGATGAGCCGTAATTCATCCGGAGCAATTTTCAGATGTCCCTGATTACCGTTGGTCACTGAACATATCACTACAGAATCACCGCGACCAATACAGCGTACTAATGTACCGAAACAACACAGTTCGGCATCATCAGGGTGTGCACCAATTGCTAATACTTTCATACGTTTGGCCTCCTAAACGGCAGAAAAAGCATACCATGAAATACGAGACTCTGCTATGATATGCCTATGGTGTTCACATTAATTGCCTTATTTTGCATTGCAGTAGCAGGATCTTTTCTGCAGACGGTCATCGGTTTCGGCTTTCCTGTTCTTGCCATGATCTTTCTCCCTGCACTCTTCCCGTTTTCCACGGCAGTGGCACTCTGTCAGGTGATAGCCATGGCCAGCACCACCTTTCTCAGTATCCGATTTTTCCGCTATATCGAGTGGAAAATTCTTGCTCCCCTCCTGCTCGTCTCGCTGATCACCGGAGCCATTGTCACTGTAAGCTCCCTGCAGCTTCCCCAGGAAAGTCTCCAAATTATTCTGGGTACATCCCTGGTGGTAATCAGTATCTTCACCGTTCGCTTCAGTGAACGGATCACGGTCCGACCAACATTGGCAAACGGTATGGCTCTTGGTGTGATTGGTGGAACGGGAAATGGATTCTTTGGTATCGGGGGGCCTCCGGTAGCAATTTACCTCCTTTCAGCACAACTGGAGAAACGATCATATTTAAGTACCATTCAGTGTTATTTCCTCTTATCCAACATCAGCACCATCATCATCAGAACGGGATACGGGGCGCTGCATTGGTCAGATACTCCTCTAATCATTACCGGATGGACCGGTATAGCCGCAGGAACCTTTTTCGGACTGAAGCTTTTCAATCGCATTCCTCATGCCCAATTAAAAAAGCTGGTCTATGGATTCGTTGGGGTATCCGGCATGGTCATGATCCTGCAGCAGCTCACCTGAAAATCAGCTTCCGTTTCCATTCCAACGACTCTGAAGAGACTCCAGATCGTCTGAAAATCGCATAATCGCATTAGCAAGCCGTTGTGCATCTCGACTTGAGGGGTCTGAAAAAACCTCATCACCATGCTGCTTCATCCGATCTGCCACTGTAGAAATACCGGAAAGCGTGGTCTCGAGTTGCCCAAGTGCCCGTTTCAGATCCTGCAGTCCCGATACCCAAAGCTTTTCCGCCTTCGCTACCGGTAATGTCTCCTCGAGGAGATCGAACTCTTGCTGCGGTTCTGGAGCCCAAGCATTGATATGCAATTCAGAGCCCAGCAGACCAGCGAAGTACTGGGCTACCTGCTCCTCACCATGTACCACAAACACATGACGAAGCATATCACTGAATGACGAAACCCATGTCAACAACCCTTGCTGATCTGCATGCCCGCTGATACCTTCCAGTTTTTCAATTGATGCTCGCACATCAATATGTTCACCAAAGATGGTTACTTTCTCTGCTCCATCGAGAATTGATCGTCCGAGTGTACCGTTCGCCTGATACCCGCAAAAGACTATGGTGCTCTCGGGTCTCCACAAATTGTGCTTCAGATGGTGTTTGATCCGTCCTGCTTCACACATACCACTTGAACTGATGATGACAGCACTCTCTTTTCTTCGATTCAGTGCTCGTGAATCATCAGCTGTCACAGAAAGGGTAAGACTGTCGAACATGAGTGGGTTCAGTCCTTTAGCGACAAGCTCCATGGCTTCTTCATCAAAATATCCTTCGATGTTTCTGGAGAACACCCGGGTTGCTTCGATTGCCAGCGGACTGTCAAGAAACACAGGAATATCGGGGAAGTCGGGAAGCATATGATGCGTGATGATATGGCGGAGCAGATATAACAGTTCCTGGGTTCTTCCTACAGCAAACGAGGGAATAATGACATTCCCACCTCGCAGGAAGGTTTTCTGAATAATCTGAGCAAGCTGTTTTGCTCGCTCCTCAGTAGAAATTCGCTGTGAACTATGTGCTGATTCCGGATGAAGCCGATCTCCGTATGTCGATTCCATGATGACATAATCAGCTTCTTTCAGATAAACCGGGTCGTTAATGATCGGTTGATCCAGATTCCCGATATCACCGCTGAACACAAAATGTCGCGTTTCATCAGCTTCCGTCAGCCAGATTTGGATAGATGAAGATCCGAGCAGATGTCCGGCATCAGTAAATTCGACCTCAATCCCGGTATCAACGGTAAATTGCATATTGTATGGATGGCCGGTGAACAGCTCCATCGATTGTTGTGCATCTTCCACGGTATACAGCGGGGCAATTTCATGTTTTCCCGCTCGTCTCCGTTTACGATTCAGCCATTCAGCCTCCATTTCATGGATATGTCCTGAATCTGCAAGCATGATGGAACACAGATCAGCAGTGGCTTCGGTACTATGTATCGTCCCTCTGAATCCCTCCTTCACCAACAGGGGTATTCTTCCAGAGTGATCGATATGGGCATGCGTAAGGAGCACATAGTCGATATCTGTGGCATAAAACGGGAGTTCCATCCCAATTTTTTTTTCATCATTTCCTTGCGGTAGACCACAATCTACCAGCAACTTCTTTCCACCGCACTCAACAAGAGTGCAACTACCCGTGACAGTTCTAGCACCGCCGATAAATGTCAGTTTCATGTATTCAGCATACCCGGTGTCACTCACTCTGTCCACTTGAAATCATCCTTGAGGTAAGGTACAGCCGTACAGTAGAATGGAAAAAAAAGGAGGAGCGCATATGGATGCTCATAGAAACCGCGTAGCTGAATTATCTATTGCCCGTACGATGGAACGGCTACAGAAGAATCAGATGGAAACTGCATATCTTCCAGAAAGAGCAGATGTGGTGCCTATGCTCCGTTCTCTACTTGAAGAAGAATCAACCATTGCAGTCGGTGGGTCTATGACCTTATCGCAAACTGGAGTCCTCAAATTGATCTCTGGTGAACAGTACCATTTCGTTGATCGTTACGAAAAAGGTCTTTCTTCTCAGCAGTTGCACGAACGACTGGTTGCCGGGTTTTCTGCTGATGTGTTTATTACCAGTGTAAACGCGATAACCGAGCATGGAGAATTATATTGCGTTGATGGGTCAAGCACTCGAGTAGCCCCTATGCTATTTGGTCCTAAACGGGTTATTGTCATCGCCGGTTATCAAAAAATTGTCCCCACCCTCGCCGATGCAGTAAATCGAGTAAAACGTATTGCAGCTCCGGCGAACGCCATGCGATTGGAAAAGGATACTCCCTGTGCGAACACTGGTCACTGTGTTGCGCCATACTGTGATGAACGGCACCTGATGAGCATACCGGTGGGCACGTGCGATTCTGGCATATGCAGTAACATGGTGGTGATGGGGCATCAAAGTCGAAAAGGTCGTATTATGGTGCTCATTGTGGGTGAGGAATTAGGTTATTGATCAGTCAATAAACAGCTCCATCACTTCTTCTGTTGTCCTGGCCGCTGAAAGCAGCCTGCGAAATGGCGCTGAAGATGTTGCACGTGCGATTGAAGCAAGGACTTCAATGTGGGCACTAGCTTCATTTTCAGGAGCCACAACAAGAAAGAAAAATTGAGAACCTTTACCGTCCTGTGCGTCAAAATCCACCGGTTTGCCGGCAATCCCGATGACAAGAGAAACTGAGCTGATCGCTGTTGTCTTGGCATGGGGTATCGCAACACCATCAGATAATCCAGTACTCCCGAGCGCTTCGCGTGCAAGCACTGCAGAGAGGATTTCCTCCCGGTTCAGTTGTGCACGATGGGAGACCAGCACGTCTACCAACTCTTCAATGATCTCGCTCTTTGTTTCGCCAGCAAGGGGAATTTTTATGAGGTTTTTATCCAATACATCCATCAGTGTCATACATTGCCTCCTACATGGCATCCGGTACGGCTTCGAACATATCCCACACAGAATCGCTGTCTCGGACAACGAGGACGGGACATGAAGCGGTACGCATCATTCTGTCGGTTTCACTCAGCAGTTCATCACGCCTGCTGTGAATTTCACTGATACCACCGAGTACCAGAATATCAACATGATTTTTCTGCACATAGGAACGGACCTCGGTATGTACCGTTCCCGAAGCCTTGACCGGGATAACCGGTACCGCCTTCTGTTCTCCGAGCCGTTGGACATGGTTCAGATATCGTTGAGCATCACCTTCGATATCTCTCCGGTATTCCTGCTCTTCGATATCGAGGAAAATCCGGGCTTTCACCAAATCCTGCAACGCGCGGGTATTTACCACGTACATCGCAGTCACCGTGGCATCAAGTTGCTTCGCCAATACAATCGCAGCCATGGCTGCAGTCACCGATTCTTCCGAACCATCAAGATAAACCAGTAAATTCTTGAATGCGTCACTCATCTTCGCTCCTTTGCTGCCCGTTCCCGCTGGATTTCCATCCGATCTTTCACTTGTTTCATCAGCATAAAGCTCTCCCGTTCAGCCTCTTCAATACGGCTTCTCGTATATGATAACGTATCCTGTAGTTCAGGTATTACTATTTTCTCCAGTGCGTTTACCTTACGAATCGTCTTCTTCACCTCACGTGCAAGCCGCATGATGGAAACTTTCAGTTCAGCAAGACGTCCCATCAGTTTGAGCGCATCCCGGTATGCCGCAAGAGTATCTTCCACTGCAAGTGTCGTTCCTTCAGGACTGAAATAGGGCCCACCTTCAACAAAGGTAGTATCAACCCGCGGTAGATGCACTCCCATGACTTTTCGATCGGTAAGTTCAATAGAGCTCGTGATTGTAACAGCACCGAACAGGTTAGCAACCCGCAATCGTCCCATCTCCATTACCGTATTCTGCATCAATGATGAAGCTGCAGAAAGTGCCTCGTCAACACGATTCTGATACTCAACAGCCTGGTCAATCAGTGTGAGCAGCTCAACCATCAGAATAGAACGCTTCTGGTCAAGCAACTCATGCCCTAGGGATGCAAATTGGAGTTCATCCTTTAATTTAAGCAGGTTGCTTCGTGTCGGGGCCACATTACGGGCCATCACTACCTCCCATAAAACTCTGAGAGTTCTTCATCGGTTACCCGTTGCAGCTCCTCGGCAGGCAGCTCACTCAGTACTTCCCACCCAAGATCCAACGTCTGTTCGATGCTTCGATTTTCCGTGTACGACTGATGCACAAAAGAGCGTTCAAATCGTTTACCGAACTCAAGATATTGGTGATCAAGGGTGGTAAGTTCCTCTTCACCGATTACTGAAGCGAGATTTCGCACATCCTTCACATGACTATACGAGGCAAAGAGCTGGTTGGCAAGATGCGGATGATCCTTACGGGTCATCTGTTCCCCGATTCCATCCTTCATCAGTCTGCTCAGACTCGGCAATCCATTGATAGGTGGATAGATACTTCTGCCATGCATCTCACGATCGAATACAATCTGCCCCTCCGTGATATATCCGGTCAAATCGGGAATCGGATGACCGATATCATCATTGGGCATCGTCAGAATCGGCAGTTGCGTAATAGAACCGCTTCTTCCGGTGATTTTACCGGAGCGTTCATACAGCTCAGCAAGATTGGAATACAGATACCCCGGATATCCTTTTCTGCTGGGAATCTCCCCTCGTAAGGTGGAAATTTCCCGTAGCGATTCACAGTAGTTCGTCATATCGGTCATGATCACCAGAACCTGCTTACCCTGATTGAAGGCAAGATGCTCGGCAAGGGTCAGTGCCGTACGGGGAGTAATGGTCCGTTCAATAGAAGGATCGTCGGCAAGTGAGAGAAATAGCGCTACATTTTCCAGGACGCCTGATTGCTCAAAGCTATCGATGAAGTACCGGGCGACATCATATTTAACTCCCATCGCAGCAAATACGATGGCAAATTCCTGCTCCTTCGCTAACACCTTTGCCTGACGGGCAATTTGCGCAGCCAGCTGGTTATGGGGAAGGCCATTCCCACTGAAAATGGGCAATTTCTGCCCCTGGATGAGTGTTGTCAGTCCATCAATCACCGAGATACCGGTCTGAATGAAATCTCTTGGATATTCTCGGGCCGTAGGATTGATGGGAAGCCCGTTCACATCCAATTCCTCCTCCTCGATCGGCAAAGATCCTCCGTCACGCGGTTTGCCCAGCCCATTGAGTACCCGCCCGAGCATATGTTCCGAAACGGGTAATGTAAGTGGTTCACCCATGAAACGCATGCGTGTCCCCGGTAACGTTAAACCGCTGGTACCGTCAAATAACTGCACCACCACCGTTTCATCACTGGTATCGAGGACCTGTCCGGTACGTCGATTCCCCTGTGGGTCACGACACTCCACCAGCTCGCCATATCCAACCGGATGGGTATTGCGCATATATACCAAGGGTCCGTCTATACGACTTGCCCCAACATACTCACGTCCACTTAACAGTTTTCTATCAAGACCGATGAGCTTACTGTCGTTCGTCATAGATACCTCCCAGCTGACTCATCGAACGCTCCAGTCGTACTGCTATCCTATCGAGGTCCTGCACGGCATCATTAGATACGGTAAACCGCATCTTCGCAATATCCTGAACCACCTTCATTCTTCTGAGCTTCACCATAGTCACCCCTTTGGCAATGGCTTCAGATCCCAGATGCCAGTACGAAAGAATCAGCTGCAGCATACGCATCTGCTTCTCCACTGAGGAATAGCGATCGATATCATCAAAGGCATTCTGCTGCAGAAAAGCGGTTTTAAACAGGGAGCAGACTTCCAAAATAAAATTTTGACTGTCAGGAAGAGCATCCGGACCGACTAGTTTCACGATCTGCTGCAACCGTACTTCTTTCTGCAACAGTTCCATAATCTCTTCTCTGCTCTCCTTCCAGGAACCGGCAGCCTGTGTCTCCCACCAAGGGGCGACATCCTCCACATATTCACTATAGGATTCCAACCAGCTGATAGCCGGGTAGTGACGGGCACTGGCGAGCGATCGGTCAAGTCCCCAGAAACAGCGTACAAAGCGCTTGGTATGCTGCGTAACCGGTTCTGAGAAATCACCTCCCGGAGGAGATACCGCTCCAATGATCGAAACCGAACCGTCCGATCCATCAAGAGTACGCATATACCCTGCCCGCTCATAAAATTCGGCAATGCGGGTCGGCAGATAAGCCGGGAATCCTTCCTCTGCCGGCATCTCTTCCATTCTTCCGGATAATTCTCTCAGTGCCTCAGCCCATCGGCTGGTGGAATCGGCCATAATGGCTACATGATACCCCTGATCACGATAGTATTCTGCGAGGGTCACTCCCGTATAAATACTTGCTTCTCGAGCACTTACCGGCATATTCGATGTATTGGCGATGAGGATCGTTCGTTCCATCAACGAACGACCGGTACGTGGATCAATGAGATGGGGAAATTCTCTCAGTACATCGGTCATTTCATTACCACGTTCTCCACATCCGATATAGACAATAATATCGGCATCACACCAACGGGCAATGGAATGTTGTGTCATGGTTTTCCCGGTACCAAATCCTCCGGGAATCGCTACAGTTCCTCCCTTTGCAAGGGGAAACAGCATATCAATAACGCGTTGTCCGGTGATCAGCGGCATCGATAAAGGAATACGATCAGCAACCGGACGGGGTACACGAATCGGCCAGTTATGAATCATCCGGATTTCGTGACGCTGTTCATCAGGACTCTGCAGTACACAGACCACCTGATCGACTGCATAGCTACCGGGAGGAGTAATTTCTACAACGGTATAGGGCCCCTCACTCGGTAGAGACGGTGGGACAAGAATCCGGTGTTCCACCCGCTCTGTCTCCTGAACTACCGCAATCACCTGGCCAAGAGTTACCTGGTCAGAAACAGAAACCGTAGCATGATAATCCCACAGGCGCTTGCGGTCGATCGCAGGACTTTCGATTCCCCGTTTGATCATATCGCCGCTTAACTGACGCAGCCGCTCCAGCGGTCGCTGAATCCCATCGTAAATCGTCCCGATCAGACCAGGACCGAGTTCCACCGAAAGCGGCATGGAACTTCCATATACATTATCACGGGGGGAGATTCCGGTAGCATCTTCGTATACCTGTACAATCCCCTGGTCCCCATCAAGTTTTACTACTTCTCCGACAAGCCGTTGCTCACCTACATGCACCAACTCCATCATCATGACATCGGTGATACCCTGTATGGTGATAACCGGGCCATTAACCCGTTTTACTTGTCCTACTATACGTTCCGGCATGGCAGTTGTCCTTCCATAAGTTCTTTCAGATCCCTTTCATGTCGGATCAGTCGTGTTCCTACCTGATTATTATAGGCAATTTTCCCATCGAGCGAAGAGACTTCAATCCCCTGACTGCTCAATACCCGGTCACTCAGTTGGAGATGGACCGTTTTCCCGGTAGTCTGTTTGACAAGAGCTTGTGCATCGAGGAGCATCTGCTCATCGAGATGTTCTCGAAAAGAACAGGAGACCTCGGCTTCAGAAAGATTTAGACCTACGGAGGCTTCTGCAATCCATCCGACGAGTACAGAACGGTACTTTGGGCTTTTCACCAGATCTGCCATTTTCTGCGATACCAGATCAATGACCATTTTGCGTAAGCGTTCACTGTAGGATACCTCGTGCCTGCGCTGCAGATTCCGGATGGTGGATTCTTCCATTCGAGCAATCTGGTCCAACCGTTTCGTCGTAGCTTTCTGTTCCTGCTCAACAGCAGCAGATATTTTTACATCAGAGGAAGCTCTCACGACCTGAGCGTCCCGTTCCCCTCGGGAAATAATGGCATCAGCTTCACCGCGGGCACTCTGTAAAATACCTTCAAATAGTTGATCTGTGTGTTCACTGCTCATAAGGAAACCCCTATTGCCTCATTCACTAATGCCCTGAGATCTCTGGACTTACCTCCGCTTGCCGCATTAGGTATTTCCACAATCAAAGGAAAGCTTTCAGAAAACATATATCGATCCACTTCATGGCGAATGGTATCGGCAACATCCTGTGTGATGATAATAATGCCATAATCGGGGTTTTCCAGTGCAGTGTTGAGAGCCGCAAGCGCTTCTTCACGAAGGGAAGCACTCATACCTCTTGTGCCGACTAAAGAAAACCCAAGAACAGTATCTTCATCACCAATAACAAAATATTGCATAATTTTCTATATTTTTCCTAAAATCATCAGTGCGGTGATAAATCCAAAGACGACGAGCCCTTCTGCAAGTGCAATAAAGATAAGCGCCTGCGAACCGATTTCCGGTTTTTCACTCATTGCCCCCATTGCAGCAGCTCCCACATGAGAAATGGCAAATCCCGCAGCAACAGCGCCAAAGCTGAAGGCAACAGCAGCAGAAATTACTACCCACATCAAGTTGCTCGATGATTCAGATGGTGCCTGTGCTGTCTGATCTGCGGCAAACAGTGGCGGTGCAAACGCAATAGCAGAAAGCACCAACAGCAGCGCAGTCAAAGCGAAAGAAAGAGTGAGCCGTTTTTTAAACATAAGCTTGGTCACGATGAACCCTCCTAGCTAAGTATGCGAAATGATTTGATTCCCCGTCCGTTTTCGTAACGAAATGGGATTATATGACAACCCTCTACCAGTAAAATATTTGGTGAAGAATTCATAGTAGTTGAGACGTAAAGCCTGAATACCCGCGGATAACCCTTCAAGTGCGATGACCATGACATTACCAAGCACTAAAATGATGAATCCACCCACACCACCACCAGCGAGGTCAGCCATTTGGGCGAAAGCACTCATCAGACTTACATGAGCTATGCCGAGCCCGGCAACTCGCATGAACGAAAGAGTATTTGCCAGAAATCCGGAGAATATTTCCAGAAGATCAACAATCCACTCAAGCACCATTTCCATGATAAGGGCGGGAAGACTCTTTGGTTCAAGAGTCTGGCCTTCCCGCTTGGCGAGATAACGATGCAGTGGCACCTTGGCGAAAAACAGAAGCAGAGGAATACCAAAGGCAAGCGGTAAAAACATACCCGTGGGCAATTGCCGGTAATCACTTGCTACAAAGGCAAACGCAGCCCAGATACCACAGCCGAAAAGCCATCCGCCAAGTACCCCGTTCTTATCCATCAGGAGATGAAAGTAATCTTTTTTTCGAATCAGGTTGATCCAGTTGAGCACAAGTCCGGTTCCGATTACCACGATACCGAACCAGATGGTGATGCCGAGAATGGAATAGACATCCCGATTCCCACCGTGACCGACTACTGCCGCATGATAATCGAACCAGATGGGAGGCAAAAGCGGATATCCGAAATACGACCCAAAGAGGATTCCCGATATAATTGAAGCTCCACCGAGATAGACAAATAACTGAGTCAGATTTGGGCTGATCATCCGTGGTTTGCTTTGCGGATGTTTACGATAGTAGTTGAGTCCAAGCAATCCCAACAGGAGTATAACTAACCCCTGTCCTGCATCGGCGAACATCAGACCGAACATGCACAAATACGATACGGCGACAAATGGCGTTGGATTAATAGTACCGTATTCGGGAACACTATAGTTATCCACTAGGCGCTGGAAGGGACGAAGTAACGGGATATCTTCGACAGCAACGGGAATTTCTTCCCGAGGAACCTGTCGTGCATCAGTCCATTCAATAACACAAGCCTGCTGCGAAGCGGTACGGATAGCTGATTCCAGGGCTGCTGCATCAGCAGCTGGCACCCATCCTGAGAAGAGTGTGGTGTTTCGTGTATGACTGAAATTACTGGTAATCTCCCCGAGCAACTCATGAAGTCGCAGCGTACACCAGAGTTGTTCCAGCTTTTCACGATCCTCAAGTATTCGCTGGGTTATCTGATCTTTCACCCGGGTATTTTCTCTATCAATAGACTGGAGCTGTTCGTTCAGGTGATGCTCCAGAGCATCCTGCGCCTGTTTCTGCAATGTTCCATCAGGATTTTCAGTCCAGCCAATTGCGTCAATCAATGAAATTATCTGTTGGCGGTCCCGCTTTAATGTCAACAGCACGATATCATTCCACTCATCAATCTGTAATACCACATTGGCTTGATTTGCCAATCGAGATCTGATGAGTTCCGCTGTCCCTTTTTCGGGTTTTCCGATGTGTATATCGATATACTGAAGTTTCTGTTCTGCAACGTAACGATAGAGTTCTTCAACACGAATACGTGTCTGACTCAGTTGTTTCTGCTGTTCCCTGAGAGCAGAAACATCAGTAGTAATACGATCAACAAGAGCTTTTGCACGATTGGTATCGAGATCTTCCATCGTTTCAGGATTGAGTTGCTCCGTAGATGGAGTGGCCACCGCAGATTGCATCAGGAGAGTTTCAATACGTACCCGCAAATTTGCATACACTTGTGGATCCTCTCCCTGTTGTGACCCAACCAGTCGAGAAGCCTGCTCAGGAGCGAGGCGCGATACCTGGATAAAATCCAGTACTCCCAAAGTAAGCAGGGCCCGTTTCACCTGTTCGGTAGCTTCATCAAGAACCACTGCAGTTAGTAGTTTCATTGGTACCGTAAACACATTCATATGACGAACTCCCGGATAGTTTCAGTAGACCATCCATAGTGTATTCCATTGATCAGGGTACGGATAAGCGCATCTTGACGCTCTTCAAGAAAAAAGTAGGCTAAAATG
The DNA here is from genome assembly GCA_964482325.1 of uncultured Spirochaetaceae bacterium. Taxonomy (GTDB): domain Bacteria; phylum Spirochaetota; class Spirochaetia; order Sphaerochaetales; family Sphaerochaetaceae; genus CAYZJV01. The sequence continues at coordinate 90,433 of CAYZXD010000005.1, forward strand.
ATACCGAACGTAAATGGATTGCCTCGCAGCATCACCTGAAATGATCGTCTGCGGATAGTGAATAAGTACTGCTGCACCGCCCGAGTCTGTTCTTCCGGCGTTGCTTTATCCATCTCTTTCAACTGCTTGGCAAGATCGGGGAACCGTTTTGCCACAAGTTGCTGTGGAGATCGTTTCGCTATCGGACTCTTGAGATACTGCTCAAATTCCCGCGTCTGTTGTAACGACCCGCCTTCAAGCATTAAGGTACGCAGTTGATCTTCTTCAAGTTGATACATCCATCCGAAACGAACGAGGTTAATGCTGTTTTTCAAATCGACATCCCGATCCAGTACCGATAGAGCCAAGTCTCGATCTTCTCGGTTAAGGTGCAAGACCACATTACGCAACTGATGCATCCACGTCCGATCCAAAGCAGTTTCCAGAAAAAATAATCCATCGGTAGTAATCTGCTGCAGAGTAAACTGACGTATGGTTTCCTCGTAGAGGGTCCCTGTCAACGCAGTTACAATTTCCTCATACTGCTGGGCATTAACGATCTGAGTCCAATCAATATCACCCACGATAGGTTGTTGATAGAGATATCCGAATCGATAATCAATATTCTGGTGTTTTACCGTGTTACTGAACCAGAGGCGGAGGACACTTTTCAGATTTTCCACTTCAAGTTTTCGGGTGAGTGCCGCAACTGCATCTGAGTGCACACCGGAAAGTAATTCGGTGACATCCTGATGCAGCGAAACATTACGGGCAAATAGCCATGCTTCCAGACGTTGCACATCGCCACTTTGATCATAGATTTCCATCAGTGGGGCATAGGGAGTTTGCTGTAGCGCGTGCAACAGCTCCTCCAGGGTCTGACTTCTCATCAGCTGCTCAATCTGCTGATCATCTAACATTAAGCCGATGCGGGTACGCAACTTGGCTTGTATGAAGGCGTATCGGCCGAGAGCACGAAAGCTCATCGCTGCACTTCTCCAACGGTGGACCCACAGAGTAATTTCACCATCTGATCTGCAATCTGCTCTGCACATGCATGCAATTCGCTACTTTCCTGTTCCGATTGTGCAAGATCCTGTCGGACCGCTTCAATGCGCTGTTGAGATGCTTTTTCAGCTTGAGCTACGGTGGATTCCCGTTCAGCTCGAGCTTGTTCAAGAGCATCTTTCAGACGAAGATCCCCATCCTGCTGTGCCTGAACCACAGTTGACTGAGCCTGTTTTTTCGCCTCGGAAACAATATGCTCCGCTTCTGATTCTACCGTGAAAATTTCATTGATGAGTTCACTGCGCATAGTGCCATACTAATGCTTTATCCACTTCATATCAAGCAATCAGTAGAGGATTATCGAGGGAGATCAGGTTTCCAGCCATCCTGTGGTACAATGGCATCAATATAGGGTTGCACAATACTTCTTAAACGAGAGAGATTGAACAATCTTTGCAGATCATCTTGACGCATCCGTTCAAGAGCCGTTACCGGTCGCTCCATCAGATCAATGAACTCAACATAGAAATCTGAATATTCCTCTTCTGATTCAGAGACTGAATCAACCACCTGAATGCTTGGATAATAACTATCCCAGAACGTCATCTCATCCATCGTTTCAGTAATGGTCAGCCAGTAGAATCCATTCTCATCAAAAATGGTTTCTTCAACGCTTTCTCCCATCACTTCAGCGAAGAATTCCTCTTCTAGTGCATCAGATATTTCACTGGCTGTGAACGTTTCAAGCACTAAGACCTGCGCGGTTTCCATATCTGGATCTTCTTCAATAGTAAAACGTACATCGACCGGAGGATCCTCTTCCGAACTGTTTGGGAGGAACAGGCTGAACTGATACACCCCGGCAGTGAGACCACTGACATAGAAGAATCCATATTCATCGGTAAAGAGATAGCGGGTTTCGTCAAATATGAGCGTTTCATTGCCATCTTCGTCAGTCACCACTTGAGCGATATCGGTGGTGTAACGACTATAAGCAGCTTCTGGTGATCGTAACAGGGTTCCGACCAGCGAATAGGATAATTCGCTGCTGATTCGTATAGCATACCCCTGCCGCGGTCTTGGAAGGAAATCGTAGATAAATGATTCACTATTTCCCATCAGTGAATCCCCAATACCGTATACTACTACATTGTTCTGCTGATGTGTGGTAATTCCTGTGTAGGTACCCACACCGAACAGTGAAGGTAGTGCTGTGGGTTCTGAAGTCATTGTCCGGGTAACGGCAACATCACTGCCCTTCATGGCTCCACCTGGCTTCACAAGCAAAAAGTTATCGGAGATACTGCGAGTCATTCCGAACATTCCCCCTGCATAAGCAATAGAGGTGCTGAGCGACAGGGACGTAGTGAACCGTGAGAATGAATCGCTGTACTGTTGTCGAATTGACATACCATAACGATCTGCACTTCTGCTATATGAAATACTTCCCTGATGATCGGTAGGGTTGTCGAAGTTAATACCAGTAAAGGATGCTTGCACACTGTTATTCGAGGAGCCGAAAGGACGCCAGGAAGAGCTCACATTTGCCGACGTCTCAAGATTTGTAGAGGCAGAAACACTGAGATCCGGAGAGAACGAATAGTTCAGACTTATCTGTCCACGCAATTCCGGCACAGGGGATGCGGGTGAGGCAAACAATGATACTGATCCGCTTACCGTCATGCGTGGAATAAGGGGAATTCCGCTTGAAAGAGACAGACGCCAAGAGGGAAGCTGTTCATGAGTCATCCACGTGAGGCTACCACCAATACTATACCGAAGCGATTCAGTAATTCGTCCGGTGAAGGAGAGACTTGCATCAAAGGTATGACCGAGTGCAATACTAGGACTGGAGAGGCTGGTAGTATAACGATTTGATGCAAATCCAGCTGAAAGATTCAAAGATCCAAAAAGCGACTCTTCATCTCCGTTTATCCGATAACTGAGTGAACCTCTGAATCCCAATGATTGTGGATGATTATAACTTGCTGCAGTTAACGCATCGAAAGAACCGAAGGGAGTTGCAATAATGTGGGAAAGACTGACATTGACTGCAGAAGTGCTCAGGGCTAAGGCATACTGTGAGGTGATTTCATCGGTAAGACCGAACTGTTGATCAACCCGTAATACGGTATTTGCGATATCATACTGGGGAAATGAGAGGCTCGCACGATAGAGCGTATCACCCCGGGCAAGCAGACGGGAATCAAAACCGAGAACAAAATTGTATTCAGATATCTGCGTGGGATCCGCAATCGGTTCTACAACAATACGCGCATTGTTTGCCCCCTGAGCAAAGGCAAAATCCCGTAGTTTATAAATACCTGCCTGTAGTTCTCTTCGGTATACACTGCGCTCATTGATAAACACTTCAACGAGCGATGGTTCTTCAATCAGAATTTCATACTCATACTGATGATTTTTGGGTCGCGCATCACCGTATGAATACCGCTTTTCTACCCCAACTCCGATAGTATCCAGCGAATAGCCAAGATAATCATTTACGTTACCGAATACAAACCTTAAACTTTTTGGTTTATAGTCGTAGAATCCTTGAATTCCCTGAAATGTGAGATAATCCTCCCAGGTATTTGACCAGGTATCCAACAGTTCGTTATATGCTCTACCGGGATGAACCGTATAGGAGAAATCAAAACCAAGGTCGGCAATTGCCAACGAATTCCGCGATTGCAGTGTTAATAATGAAGTGGGAGAGATTTCCCACTGGTTTGCCTCTGCAAGCTCCACTAGGGAATAGAGCGAAAGGTTAGCAAACCAAGAAAAGAATTCAGGTTCCAAAAAGGTACTGCCGCCCATGCTGTAACTACTGTAACGGGCAAGTGAACCCTGATTGATAGAGAGCACACGTGTCGGCATCATAAATGTCGGGAAATTCATATAGAGTTCGAAGGTCTGGTAATCGTACCAGGTTTCAATTCCCTGTTCATTCAGATAATCAAGAGAAAAATATTCTTCAGTAGTACTGAATAATTCACGGGCATAGGTTTCGGTAAGCAGTTCTGAGACGAGCAACTCAAATTCTGCCACATTTACATAGATGGTATCAGATAAGAAAGTCACTGTGATATCATTCAAGTATTCGGTATTCACTATTAAGGGGACATAGTATTCACCATCATCAAAGATGGAATAGTCTTCTTCACCAGCTACGTAGAAATCGGCCCACGGATCTTCCGACTCTTCAGCTATTTCGAAATCATCGAAGGTTTCTTCCACCTCAGTTGAAAGAGGTTCTTCCGGTGATGTAATAATAACTGGTTCAGGAGGTGGTGCATCTTCAATTACCGCAACCGGTGGTGTTTCTGCAAATTCAGATTCCGTTATCACCGAATCTGATGACTCGGGGGAGGGTGCAACTACCTTTTCCTCTTTGAGTATTTCTTCAGGTTCCGCTGGTACAGAGGGTTCTTGAGGAACTGCAGCTAATGCAGGCGCAGAAGGTGTTTGTTCTACACGAGATTCTGGTATCTCACCGATTGGTTCCGGTATGGAGACGGAAGTTTGTTGGGTTTCGGTGGGTAAAGTACACCATGAAACGAACCCGAGCAGAGTGATCAGGTACACCAACACAACGACCAACACTCCGATTAGTCGTTTTTTCCCTGCATCGTTCATGTACTATGTCCCTTACCTAGGTGATAATTCACTAATCGTTATAAGTAATTTTTGTAGTAAACAACCTCTCGGCATTAGCTAAATTTGCAGGGAACTGCATATTCTGCGGCCAGGCCACCTGTACAGAAACAGTCTTTCCTGCCAATAAATTCAGGCCATTGACGAACCCAAGAGCATCTCCCTGATACACCACACTTTGTCTTGTGGCGTTATTGGTAACTTCAATTTGCACGCCATTAAGAATCTGATGAATCGTACCGGTATTGCTTACCGTCAGGGTCATAACCTGTCTGCCGTCGGAAGTCAGCGTAGGCTTTGCAGCATCTATTTGCACCCGAGCTGTTGAACGGGCAGGATTAACGTACAAACTGGTAGTATAGACATACAGGAAGTTAAACATGCTTTGCCCTTCAGTAGCCCTTCCTTGTGAGTAGGGGATCTGTTCAGCTCGAAGCCGGAAGGACAGCTCGGTCGGTACCGTTCTCGGTCCCCGATACTGCACCCGAACAATCTGCGAACTCTGCGGGCGTAAAATCACCTTGCTCGGCACTATCGAGAAGTAAGCCGAAGCAGGTTCATTAAGTTCTTTTCCTGAACGATCCATATCCCGTGTAAGCGCAGATATTTCTACAGCGATACTATCATTCGAATCGTTCACAATGGTGTAGGTCTTGGTACTGTTGGCACCTGTTGGAGCAAAGGATTGCTCCAAGGGAGAAAACTGGAAGGCAAAAAGCGGTACCAATGTACAAGCCAGCACGAGAAGTGTTACCAGAAATTTCCTATTCATAACGTGCATCATACCATTCAAACGTATCCGGTGCAAAGGTCTTTCTGTCACTTCTCCGTACGATTTCATGCCAATATCCATCCTTTAATTATAACTATCTTCACCATCGGCATAAATCTGCCGACAGATTCAGCATACGAGAATTGCATACTTATGTCAATTGTAAGTCTGTTATATGGTTGTTACACACGATTACTTAACAGGACGAGATATTTTTTGCTCAAATTCTTCCTAAAAACATCGATTAATGTTTGCATCTTATGACAGATCAAGACAGGAGTTTCTCTAGAGGTCTTTTATTGACACATAATTCTGATTCATGGTATCTTCACCGGAGTGCAATGCACGAAACGGGCTGTAGCGCAGGGGTTTAGCGTACATGTCTGGGGGACATGGGGTCGGCGGTTCAAATCCGCCCAGCCCGATATTTCATTACCAAGCATCCTTCAATGAGTCAGGTATTCATTGAAGGATTTTATTGGCTCAACTCATTTTTCTGTGGGATCGGTATGTAGCTGGAGGTCTTCTAGTTG
>CAYZXD010000006.1:0-90111 GCA_964482325.1 uncultured Spirochaetaceae bacterium
CTTAAAATCCCTTGTCCGTTAGGACGTGCGGGTTCAAGTCCCGCTTTCGGCAAACCTTCCTGTACATATATGAATTCCCGCTGACACATGAAAGCCCCCATGCGGAGATCCCGGAATATCTTCCTTATCCAGATATCGTCTAACCTCGTGAACATATGCATTTTCGGATGTTCAATCACATATATTACTTATGTTTCGGTTCTGTTCATATTTCAAGTAGTATATCCCCCAGTATAGATTTATGTCTCTCCCGCCTATGCGGGGGGGTCTCTTTGCGCCATTTGTGAGGCGCTTATGATAGTTTTTTCACTACAAAGAAAAAACTTATAATTTTACAAACTTTTTTCTCTATGGAATAAAAACTTCTATGAAAAGTGGAGCCGGTTTGAAAAGCTGTGGATTACATAACACTTTTATTCCCACGGTCTTCAGGAAAGTAACACGTATTATTCCAGTTTTGTCCTCAACGGAATTCACCAGAAGGATTTCTTTGGGAATTATACGTTTCTTATCCATGGGTATTTACCGTACAGAGAGTAGGGGATGGAGTGACTGTTCATGCGACACTAGAGGAGCTCTGTACACCCATGATCCGCCATTGTCTTCATCCCCATCTGATAGTATATTGTCACATCGATCTAGGAGGGGGGAGGATCATGAAACACACAGGATCATGTCTTTGTGGACGTATTACATTTGAAATTGAGGGTGAATTTGAAGACTTCTATCTTTGCCATTGTTCCCGTTGTCGAAAGGATACCGGATCAGCTCATGCATCCAATTTATTTTCATCTTCCGCAAAAATCACATGGATTTCAGGAAAAGAGCAAGTAAAAACCTATAGAGTTGAAGGAACTGAGCATACCAAAAGCTTTTGCCCACACTGTGGATCTGCTCTACCCACACTGCAGATGAAAGACACGTTATTAGTAGTGCCCGCTGGCTCATTGGACAGTGATCCTCAAATTTCTCCAAAAGGACACATCTACATGGAAAGCAGAGCTTCGTGGGACAATAATTTAGAGAATCTCCCACAGTATCCACAGCTGCCTGTCTGATCAGAGCCCTGTTGATCTTCAAGTAATCCTCACTCAATGAGATGAGTCAGGACATAATCCCTTTTGCTTCTATTTTTCCCATGTGGTTATCCGATGAATTACATTTTGGTTATCTACGCTCGGCGCTATGCATCATCAGCGTAAAAAGCATGCTTGAAAGATGCAAAAGTCTCGGTGGAAAAATGATCCTGAGATAGTTCTTACTAAATTGTTATGATTCTGGTAGCAGCTCACCCCACTCGGGACATGAAACCATCAGAAAAATACGCAAGTTTTCGATCTCTTCATGCTCTTCTTTATGAAGATTTTGCCACTTTTTTACGAGAGATTCAGCAGCATTACCCGGTAATTCTTCTATGCAGATGGAAAAGTCTGAATTTGCCTCGGACTGATATTGATAGAGACCAAGGAGTACTCCCTGTAGATACAACCGTTCCAGCTTTATTCCACCCAATCTGCCATAACGTGATATTTCTTTTGAGTATAAGTTTATGATATCACTTGCAATATCTAGAGCAACATCATTTACATCTCGATAGCCACCCCAACGGTTTTCCCCTGCCTGTTCCCAACAATCTTCAATTGGCACAGAATTGAGTGAAGAAAATACTGCATCAGCGACTGCTTCAACAGACACTTCCGAGAACTGATGCTTTAGTTCTGTACGTATGGCTTTTGCGAACTGAGAGTCTTTTTTTGCAAGAGCTCTGAGGATGGTAACTGCTTCTTCCCCATCAAGTGATGAGATTTTTTTCATCAAATCCTTTTCCATATGTCGCTTACTTTATAGTTGCTTTACATTGAAGTCTAGTCACTCGATATCAAATCCTGTGAGGATTATATTATCACTCTTTCATATCAAGTATGAATCGTTGTTTTGGATACGGTATCCCAACCATTTCTCAACGGTCCGCTTCTCATTCCAGGCTCTATGATATAACCAATGTATCGTCTGGGGCAGTAGAACATATGGTAACGTTGACAGAATGGCTGTTCCTCAGTACCGTCGAGATAACCGGATTGTTCTCGGTTAGGAGGCCTTTGATGAAAACAGCAATTATTGTAGATCTGCAGTATGATTTTCTTGAAGGGGGATCGTTGGCGGTTGCTGGAGCTGATGATGCGTATGTGAAAAGCATTGAGAAAATTCGATCTCGCTTTGATCAGGTTATCTTCACCGCCGATAAGCATCCGGAAGGTCATAGTTCGTTCTCCATCTTTCCTCCTCATTGTGTAGCGGGTACTCATGGGGCCGAGTTGGCTCTGGACGTAGGCGACGATCTTCTGCTTATAAAAGGAGAAAATCTGAACTTTGATGAATTTTCTGCCTTCACCCAGGGAAAACATATTGATTGTATTACCGGAGATGAGGTGTATGTATTCGGTCTTGCCGGAGACTACTGTGTGAAGCAGACATTGCTGGACTTATTAGAGTTCGCTCCTGAGAAAAAAGTGTACGCGGTAACTGATCTCATTTACTCTGTTGATAAAAGCCATTATGGGCCGGTAGACCATTTCGATGGGAAGGTGGCGTTCATTACTACCGATCAGGTAAGATAACCGGTATGTTTCCCCTGCCGGTCGTGGTACAATGAAGATATCAAGATACTTAGGAGGCGACATGCAATACACCAGAAGCCAATTTGAGCAATTACCTGATGATGCCACTGATGAGCAGATCCGCGTAACAGCTGAAAGCCTCAGAAGGCGGTATTTTGAGCCGATGATGCTCATCAAACCTGATGATTTTATCTATTGGCGGAAAAAGGATGTACTGGCAGAATATGATAGGCTGGTACAGCTTCCTGATGATGATCCCGAACTGGTGCAGATCAATCACACATCTCCAGGTGAGGTGGTTACCACCCAGTTGGGTATGCTGTTAAGTCAGTATGAACTGCTGTGCGGCCTGCGGGAAGGGAAGGCTGGAGCATGGGATGTTATTAACGAGTTATATGAAGATGACTGATCAGGACTCATCCTTCTCGATACGGCCGACTACATTGGCATCAGAGTTTTTCAAAGGAATGACCCGACGGATGAATGGTTGGACCCCATAGAAAGTCTTTTCGAATTCATCTTCACTCTCTTTTAAAGCTGCCTGCCAGGCTGCCCCGAATCCCGGGCTGTTGATCGTGAGCCGATCGGCAGCCTGTTGATATACCTGAAGCCGGGCAATCTCTTTTCTTCCCGGCTTCTGGGAATAGGTGCGCAGACTGATACGCAGATTCTCATTCTGCATCTTCAGCTCAGCAACTTCCTCTTTGAGTTTGGTAAGTCCTTCAGATTCAAGATCCATACGGTCGGTGAGCATCGATTTCAGACGTGCAATCTCCTGACGGTGTTCTTTGACCTTTGCAGCATGCTTCGCTGATTGAACGATGAGGATCACCAGCATAGGGGTAAAACCGATTGCGACACCGATAATGATGTTCTCCATAGACCATATCTCCTTGTGCAGGAAGTATAGCACGCACAACCTTGCGATTCAATCTAGCTGAAACGCTTGATCATAGCTTCCACTGAGTTGTCGATGGACTCGGGAAGTGCAATTCTTCCCTCAAAGACCGCCATATCTTTAAAACCGGTTCCGGTAAGTAATACACACGTGTTGACATCTTGTCCAAATCGATCCTTCACGTGCTGCACATCCTTACGTAAGCCCGCCCATGCACAAGCTGCTGCCGGTTCTACAAAAACTCCTGCTTCACGAGTCAGCTCCAGCTGTGCCGCGAGAATCTCTTCATCTGATACTTCAACAGCCCATCCATCAGTCTCATGAATATACCGTACAGCCATACGACCGTTTGCCGGTGAAGAGACACTGATGGAATCGGCACGGGTGGTTGCCGAAACAGTATGATACTCTTGTGTTTTCCAAGCCTGTGCAATGGCATTCGACTGTTTTGACTGAACCGCTATCACATGCGGGATTTTATCGGTAAGACCTGCCTGATAGAGATCAAGAAATCCTTTACACACACCACCATAGATACAGCCATCGCCCACAGAAACATAGACGACATCGGGAACCTGACGACCCAACTGGAGAAAGAGCTCAATAGAAACGCTCTTCTTTCCTTCAACCGTCATCGGGTTGTAGGCAGTATTGCGATTAATGCCGCCAAATCGTTCAGTATAGGCAATTGAAAGAGCAAAAGCATCATCGTATGAACCTCTGACCGGTACTACGGTAGCCCCATACAGGACACTCTGCATCAGTTTATTCACTGGAGCGGTCTCCGGGACAAATAAAATAATTTCTAACCCATAAGCAGCTCCTGCGCAACTCATAGCAGCACCTGCATTGCCCGTAGAAGCTAGCGCAATGCTATGTTCATTATGAGCTAATGCCTGAGCGGCAATCAGTTGTGAAGCCCGATCCTTGAAAGAACCAGAGGGGAGGGCGCTGTCCAGTTTGAAACAGAGATTTTCCAATCCGATTTGCTGTGATAAGCGAAATGGACGGACGATGGGAGTTTCACCGACAGGGAAACAATCAGGATGTTCTATGGGGTAGGGAAAGAAATCGAACGCTGAGAGATCGACAACATGCTGCAGTGCCTTCAGCTCCTCCGTTTCATACTGTACAATCAGGTTTCCCTTCCGGAATTCTCCCTCCTGTGTTTGGCAATGAGGACAAGTATACATCACCTCATCAGTGCGAAACTCAGCGTTACAATCATTACAGACATAGCGAAATCTCATATGGTACTCCCCCTTCTGAAAAAAGACCGGACCCGAAGGCCCGGTATAAAAAGATGTTAGACGATCAGTCGAGCAGGCCTACCTCTGCGTTAAACTGTTCAATCAACTCATCAATTTTATCTGCATAACCAGCAAGCTGTTTCCAATATGAACGATCATACCACTGGGCATTGATCTCATCATAGGTCTTACCCTGCTGTTCCACCCACGTGTAGTACTTAAGATTGTGCACACGAAGACGATCGTAGTATCCAAGTTCCTGCATGTGGTCAATTCCCTGATGTAACAGACAGGAAGCATGTACTTTAGCTGCATCGACGTTAGTGAAAGATCCCTGCAATTCGGTCTGTTCAGCAAGACGGGAAGTGTACATGATCGAACTGTCGGTGAGGACGGTAAAGACCACATCATTTTCGTCCATCTCATAGAACTTCGCGACCTTGATAGCCTGGAGTACATTACCAATTCCACTGATTCCATACAGCTGCAGGTCATCGATTTCGCTCTCACTCAAACCGATACTCTTCAGGTACGAAATACCTTCAGGTTCATTGAACAGCCGGTATACATCCATGCAGTCCTGATCATCAGAGGCAACGATCATATCGGTATTCTTTACATTATGAATCCATGGGACATGCTTATCACCGATACCTTCAATGCGGTGACCGCCAAATCCGTTTCTGAGCAGAGTCGGACACTGCAGGGCTTCTCCAGCCGCGATCTTCAGGTTCGGATACCGTTCTTTCAGATTGTCGCCGGCAGCAAGGGTACCTGCAGAACCGGTTGAAGAGACGTAAGCACGGACATTTTCATCTTTAATACCCTGTTCTTCAAGTACCTCACGAATTGCAGCTCCCGTTACGGTGTAATGCCAGAGATAGTTTTCAAACTGATCGAACTGATTAAAGATAACAATGGAATCACCCCGCTGTGCATTCAGTTCGTGGCACTTGTCGAAAATTTCCTTCACATTGGATTCACATCCCGGCGTGGCGATGACTTCACCGGCAATTGCCTTAAGCCAATTAAACCGTTCCTGACTCATCTCTTCCGGGAGAATGGCAATAGATTCACAGCCGAGCAGAACACTGTTATATGCACCGCCACGGCAGTAGTTGCCCGTTGAAGGCCATACAGCCTGCTGGTGCACTGCATCAAAATTTCCTGTTACCAGTGCCGGAGCAAGACATGAATAAGTTGCACCGACTTTGTGGCCACCGGTGGGGAACCACTTTCCTGCCAAAGCAAAGATACGAGCCTTGGTTCCTGTCAATGCCTTCGGTACTTCTACCCAGTTCACTTTACCGAAACCACCGCCTTTTTCCACACCCTCATTTTTCCAGTTGATGCGAAACAGATTCTCTGAGTGGACGTCCCACAGCCCCATGGAGCTGAGAGCCTTTTTAACCTTCTCGGGTGCCTGTGACGGATCCACCATCTGTTTAAAGGTGGGCAGGACAATTCCCTTCTCGCGACAGCGCTGTATATTCTTTGCGCGGACATCAGTATGCATGTTCAGATTGATCAATTGATACACCGTGATACCTCCCTGGATTCACCTGTTCATTGGTATATGGTAATACACTAGCATAGGTTACGTAGAAATGTAAATATATAATTTTTTAATTTGTCTATGCGAGAAAAATCGCAATTAAATTGCGCTTTCCCTAAGTTATGTATTCCTAAATTGACCTCTGCAAGATAGGGGAAAAGAGGAAAAAAAGACCGAATAATTGCCCTTTTCTGTTGCAAATTGTTGCAAAAATGATTGACTTCTGGTGAAACTCCTATACAATGAATGCGGGGATTATTGCCCCGAAACCTACCCCAAGGAGCCTTGCCATATGGGAGATATTATGCGACCCGTTCCGTTCGAGGAACTTGTAAACAGAATTTTTTCCGAGTATCGCCAAAGCGAATCTATATTCGGTATACACCGCGACCAATTCTGTACACCCGATCCATCAAAAGCGATCACGGTGTTTGGACAGAAATGTGCAACAGCATTAGGGCCCGCTGCCGGACCTCATACGCAGTTAGCCCAGAACATCGTGACCAGCTACCTTACCGGAGGTCGGTTCTTTGAACTGAAAACCGTCCAGAAGATGGATACCCTGGAAATCGATAAGCCATGTATTGATGCACGTGATGAGGGATACAACGTGGAATGGTCCACAGAATATACCTTGCCGAAAGCCCTGCATGAATACGTGAAAGCATGGGTGCTTGTACATCTGCTTCATGCTTTGCTTAACAAAGGGACAGCTCAAAGTATCGATTTTATCTTCAACATGAGCGTAGGATACGATCTCGCGGGGATCAAAACTCCCAAGATGCAGACATTCATCGATTCCATGATCGATGCTTCCCAGTCAGAAGTATTTACCGATACTATCGCATCGCTTCGTGCACTTCTTGAAGAAAAAGCTCTGTTTAACGGAACCGAATGGGAAGGAATGGAAGAACAGCTGATGCAGCTTCCTGCTCAGATTTCTCCAAAGATCAGTCCGTCGGTGACCATAAGTACCATGCACGGCTGTCCCCCTGATGAAATTGAAGCCATCTGCACCTATATGCTTACAGAGAAGAAATTGAATACCTTTGTGAAACTGAACCCCACTCTGTTGGGATTCGATACCGTCCGTTCCATCCTCGATGATCTTGGATTTACCTATGTCACACTCAACCGAGAGTCCTTTGCACATGATCTCCAATTTACCGATGCTCTGGCTATGCTGCATCGCCTGAAAGACCTTGCTGCCACAGAGCAGCTTGGTTTCGGAGTAAAACTGACCAACACCCTCGGCTCAGTGAATGATCAGGGAGTACTCCCCGGTGATGAAATGTACATGTCGGGTCGGAATTTGTTTCCGCTCAGTATCTCGGTAGCATCACGATTGTCGAGCGAATTCGCCGGTACATTACCGATCTCCTACTGCGGAGGAGCAAATGCTGAAACCGTGCAGGATATCTTCGATACCGGAATCCGGCCGATTACTGTAGCTACTGATATGCTCAAACCCGGTGGGTACGTACGTCTGACGCAGATGGTCAATATTCTGGCACAGCAAAGTGACCGCTGGGATGCACAACAGATTGACGTAGCTGCACTTGAACAGCTTGCACAGCAAGCCCGCAGCAGATCGACGATCCAGAAACAGTTCCGTGGTACCGATACCGTATCAGTTCCCGGAAAACTTCCGCTGTTGGACTGTTACATTGCACCGTGTGTTCAGGCGTGTCCGATTCATCAGAATGTTCCCGATTACATCTACTTAGTAGGACAGGGCCGCTATGCCGATGCCCTTGAAGTGATTTATGAAAATAATGCGCTGCCCAACCTGACTGGCTATATCTGTGACCATCAGTGCCAGTACCACTGTACGCGCCTCGATTATGAAGGGACGGTACAGATTCGTGAAATGAAAAAGATTGCAGCAGAACAGGGGTTTGCTGAATACATCACCCGGTGGGAAAAACCTGAAGGAGCCGTGGTGAAAGCTGCGGTTATCGGGGCAGGCCCTGCCGGACTTGCCGCTGCCTATTTTCTTGCACGAGCCGGGTTCGCGGTAACAGTCTTCGAGCGAGAGCAGAATGCAGGAGGCGTAACGCGCCATATCATCCCGGATTTCAGATTTCCCGAAAGCGCCCTCCAGGCCGATATCGATTTCATTGCGAAACATGGGGTTGAATTCGTATTCGGCGCTTCAAGTGAACTGTTGACCACCGAAGCATTGCACGGTAACGGCTTTGAACATCTTTTCTACGCTATCGGTGCGGAAAAGGATAATGAAATACCGCTTGCCGGAGACCGCAGCCGGATTCGTCCGTCTCTGGAATTCCTTGCAGCATTTAATCGTAATGCCGATGCTGTGCAGTTAGGAGAACAGGTAGTCATCATAGGTGGTGGTAATACTGCCATGGACAGTGCACGGGCCGCAGTTCGAGTTCCGGGAGTAAAACAGGTTTCAGTTTTCTATCGAAGAACGGAAAAGGAAATGCCTGCCGATCTCGAAGAGTACGAAAATGCACAGGAAGAAGGGGTCACCTTCACCTTCCTGACCAATCCAGAATCATATGCAGATGATGGGACTTTGACCTGTCGGGTGATGAAACTGGGAGAACCCGATGCATCCGGACGGAGACGCCCGGTACCAACTGAACAGACTGTTTCAGTGCATGCTGATACTCTGATCACCGCAATCGGTGAAAAACCGGATAGTGAACGACTGTCGTGGTTCGGTCTTCCGGTGAATGAAAAGGGGTGGCCGGTAACCGATGAGCAGACTCTGGAAACTCCCGTAACCAGTGTCTATGTACTCGGAGATGCTCAGAGTGGACCTTCCACGGTAGTGCAATGTATTGCATCGGCACGCAAGGCTGTTGAAGCAGCTATCGATGCGGTACTGACATCAATGGAAGCAGAGCATGAACATAATTGCGACTGTGACCACGATCATGACGACGATTGCTGTTGCGGTGATGACGATGACAATGACGAAGAGGCCTACAGCGATGAAGAGCTTGCAGAAATTGAAGCAGAGGAAGATGCCTTCTTCGGCGAAATACGGGCCAAGAAAGGGAAACGCATCGTCTCTCTTCCTGAAGATAGTTCGACAACGGCCTTTGCAGAACGGGAGGCTTCACGATGTCTCGAGTGTTCATATATCTGCAATAAGTGTGTAGAAGTGTGTCCCAACCGTGCAAATGTTGCTCTTGACATGCGACACCGTAATGATTTGTTTGAAAATCCCTATCAGATTGTGCATCTTGATGCCTTCTGTAACGAATGCGGCAACTGCGCCACCTTCTGTCCGTGGGAGGGCGCTCCGTACCGGGATAAATTCACCCTGTTCAGCAGGCTCGATGATTTTGAACAATCTGAGAACTCAGGATTCTTTAAAGAGCAGAATACGATTACTGTCCGGTTAGGCGATCAGGTTTCCCGACATACCATCGGAGCTGATGGAACGGTGGATGGCGAGCTTCCTGAAGAGGTCTCTGCCCTTATTGAGGAGATCATCACTCACCACGCCTATCTTACCGGTGCGGTGGAAGTGTAGGGAGGAAACACGATGGCAGATATAATCTTTACGCAAGCACGAGTTGTTCAGACGGCACCCCCGTTCGCAGTTCTTGACCCGGTAGATGTTGTGGTCCATGACGGGGTGATTGCTGCAGTAGGGAAAGATGCCGGTAAGGGATATCCGGATGCGCAGGTTTTCGATGCCAGCGGGAAGACGATCATTCCCGGTATGGTGTGTTCCCATCATCACTATTACTCTGGATTATCGCGGGGAATGCTGGTGCAGGCAGGAGTGCAGGAAGATTTTATTCAGATACTGAAAGAGTGGTGGTGGCGACTCGATCGTGCCCTTGATGAAGAAGCGCTCTACTACTCGTCTCTGATCTGTTCGCTTGATGCCATTGCTGCCGGTACTACCACTGCAATCGATCATCATGCAAGTCCGAACTTCATCAGCGGATCACTTGATACGATTGCACGCGGGATGCGTGAAGTGGGAATTCGTGGAGCCACCTGCTATGAGGTGACCGATCGAAACGGCGGACTGGACGAAGTCAGGGCAGGAGTTCAGGAAAATATCGCATTTGCTCAGCAGGTTGATGCCGAGCGGGCAGCAGGAAAACGCCCCTTAGTGGAAGCCATGATCGGTGGTCATGCTCCCTTCACCATTCCCGATGCGGGACTAGAGCTGATGCGGAACGCCTGCGATGAAACCGGTCGAGGCATACATTTGCATGTCGCAGAAGACAAGTATGATGTAGTACACTCACATCACATGTATCATCAGGATATCATGCAGCGACTTGATTCCTTTGGGCTGCTGCGGGACAATACATTGCTCGTACATGGACTGCACCTCAATGATCGGGAAATAGAACTGCTGAATGAACGGAAATCATTTCTTGCACATAATCCGCGCAGCAATATGAACAATCATGTCGGATACTGCAGATGTCTTACCGATGTCGATAACCTCGTATTGGGAACCGATGGATGCGGAGGGAATATGTTTGAGGAGATCAAACTTGCTTTCTTCAAACACAAGGACGGTGGTGGTCCGTGGTGGCCAGGTGACTTTGCCACGGTGCTTTCTCGGGGTAATGCCATACTTGAACGCTATTTTGGCGGACAGTTCGGTCGTATCGCTCCCGGATACACTGCAGATATCACGGTGCTCGATTATCACAATCCAACCCCGTTGGTTGCTGATAACGTTGCTGGGCATATCGTATGGGGTATGAGCAGTAACAGCGTGCATTCAGTGATGGTTGAAGGAAATTTTGTCATGAAGGATCGAGCATTTGATCTTGATCTTCAGGAAATCTATGCAAAAGCGGCAGAAGTCGCCAAACGAATCTGGAAGAAGGTCGATACCATCGCACCATAATATACAACACCCGCATGATGGGTGACAGGAAAGCAAGGAGATTACTATGGGAATACAGGAAGACATTAGAAGAAAAGCAGCTGAATACCGACAGTATACAGCAGAGAACCTCTCGAAGATGGTGCAGGTGAAATCCTACAGCAGTAAAGAAGAGGATGTATGTAGATTGATTGTTGGGCTCTGTGAAGAGGCCGGATTTGACGAAGTGCGTATCGATGGATTGGGAAGTGTGATCGGTCGAGTGGGAAATGGTCCCAAGAAGATCGCATTTGATGCCCATATCGACACCGTTGAAGTGGGAAATCTTGATAACTGGGATTTCGATCCATTCAGTGGCGAGATCAAAGACGGAAAAGTCTTCGGACGTGGATCCAGTGACCAGAAAGGCGGAGCTGCCTCAATGATCACCGCCGGCCGAATCCTCAAGGAACTTGGCTACGGTGGCGACTATTCAGTCTATTTCACCTTTACCGTAATGGAAGAAGATTGTGACGGAATGTGCTGGAAATACTTGATCGAAGAAGAGAAGTTCAAGCCCGATCTGGTAGTCTCCACCGAACCGACCAGTTGCCGTCTCTATCGCGGTCACCGCGGTCGTATGGAAATCCGCGCGTTCCTGCGTGGTATCAGCTGTCACGGCAGCGCTCCCGAGCGGGGAGTAAGTGCCGCATACAAGGCAGCACGTGCCACCCTTGCGATTGAACAGCTCAATCAGGATTTGCAGCCGGATGAAGATAATTTCCTCGGAAAAGGAACCATCACTGTATCACAGATGGATGTTCGGGGACCGAGTCAGTGTGCAGTAGCTGATTATGCGATGTTGTACCTTGACCGCCGCCTTACCTGGGGAGAAGATGCCGATCTTGCAATCAGTCAGGTACGTGAATATATTGCCAAGGCAACAGGAGATGATCCTTCCGACATCAAAGTCGAGATGCCCATCTATGAAAAACTGGGTTGGACTCAGAAAGACTATCATCAGGAACTCTATTTCCCTACCTGGAAAATCGATGCTGATCATTACCTCGTGCAGGCGGGAGTGTCTGCTCACAGGGACCTGTTTGAAAAAGATCCCATTGTCGATAAGTGGACCTTCAGTACCAACTGTGTGGCAACCACTGGTCGCCATAAGATTCCAGCTATCGGATTTGGTCCTGGGGATGAATCACAGGCTCATGCACCGAATGAAATCAACCGGGTTGATGATCTTGAGATCTGTGCGGCTTTTTATGCGATGCTTCCATACAGCCTTGAGCAGAAAAACTAGAATCATCGGCTATATAGCGGTATACTAGAACCCCGATTTGCTAATCGGGATGCATGTCAGGGCGCTTAGAGCGCTAAGCGCCTGATATGCCCTGAGTAATCTGATTCCGGATCGGATTACCTCAGAAAATCATCCGGAAAGGGGGATGCATGCACACTCATGCTATCGTACTCAAGCATATACATGCCCTGATGACAGATCCTGCCAAGGAAACTCTTTCCGGGGCCGACATGCTTATTCAAGGGAATGTGATCACAAAGATCGATCCCACAGGCAATCTGGAGATTCCGGCAGGTGCTCGCGTGATCGATTGTTCATCACACGTAGTAGTTCCCGGTTTCGTCAATACGCACCACCACTTCTATCAGACACTGACACGCAATCATCCTGCGGTACAGAATGCAGAATTATTCGACTGGTTGCGGTTTCTCTATAATGTGTGGAAATACGTTGATGCTGATGCGATATATTATTCATCGCTTCTTGCAATGGGCGAATTGTTAAAGACCGGATGTACCTGTACTACCGATCATCATTATCTCTATCCGCGAAACTTCGATGGCGATCTGATGGGATTGCAGTTCGCCGCTGCAGACAAGCTCGGCATGCGATTCAGTCCCACCAGAGGTTCCATGTCACTCAGTCAGAAGGATGGGGGACTCCCACCTGATTCTGTCGTACAGACAGCTGATGAGATACTCAGAGACAGTGAACGGGTGATTACGCAGTACCATGACGATTCTCCGATGGCCATGCATAAGATTGTTCTCGCTCCATGCAGTCCTTTCAGTGTTACCAAGGAATTGATGCGCGACAGTGCACGATTAGCGCGGGCACATGGAGTACGTCTGCATACCCATCTTGCGGAAACGCGGGATGAGAACGATTTCTGCATCCAGATGTACGGTAAACGTCCCGTAGCGCTCATGCAGGAGTGTGAACTCATTGGGCCTGATGTATTTTATGCTCATGGGATTCACTTCAATGATGAAGAACTGGGGATTCTCAAAGACGCCGGTGCTCATATCGCACATTGTCCCTCTTCAAATATGCGCCTCGGTTCGGGTATTTGTCGCGTACAGGAAATGCTGAAGATGGGTATCAACGTAGGATTGGCCGTTGACGGTTCTGCCTCCAATGACTCTTCCGATATGCTGGGAGAACTACGCAATGCTCTGTTACTCCAGCGGGTGGAGAAAGGAGCAGCTGCCCTCACTGCACGAGAGGTTTTCACCATGGCGAGCGAGAATGGAGCCAAGCTGCTTAACTTCTCTCAAGTAGGAAGACTTGAAGAACAATGGGCTGCCGATATGGCAATTTTTAATGTGCATAAACTGGGGTACGCCGGTTCCCTTTCAGACCCCGTTGCAGCACTGCTGTTCTGCGGGTATGATCATACGACAGATTATACTATTGTTAACGGTCAGATTGCTGTTGAACATGGACAGTTAGTTGGTTTTGATGAAGATGAGCTGGTCCACAAGGCCAATGCCATCAGTAACGAGATGCTCGCGAAAGCCGAGCGGAAGGAGGAGGTATGATTACCGAATTTGTACAGGTAGCTTCCCCAAAAGAGGCTTTGAAAGCAATACAGGAATCACCAGAGTCTGCCGCATTTCTGGCAGGGGGAACCGAAATCAACCGGTTAGGGTCCTCGGTTAATGCGCAGAAGGTGGTATCGCTGAAACAGGTGGCGGTCAATGAAATTTCTCGTGAATCTCAGGTGGTCTCCATCGGTGCTATGGTAACATTTCAGCAGGCTATTGATAGTGAACTGGTGCCTGATTATCTAAAAGATGCACTCAGGTTCTGTGGATCCCGAACACGGCGGAATATGGCCACAATCGGCGGGAACGTTGCACTCAGTCGTGATGATTCCTATCTGCTTTCAACATTGATAGCGGCAAAGGTGCGTCTTGTCCTTGCCGATATTTCTGAAGATGGAACTTACACCGAAGAGGATGTACCGATACGAGAATTTCATGCGTTCAGAGAGCATTTTGCCGACAGCCTGATTCTTCGTATCGTTCTGAACAAACCCAATCGGTTTGTAACCTCTACCCGATTTGCACGAACAGTTCAAAGTCCTGCAGCGATTACCGTGTCATTTGGTGCTGACATTTCCAGCGGTTCAGCTCACGATGTGCGTATCTGTGCTGCAATCAAAGGGAGCGGTATTCATCGGCTGATAGCGGTTGAGGAGGCTGTTTCCAATGGTCAGCTTACCGCCGTTGAAGATGCTGCGACCCTTGCGGCGACCGATATCGCCTTTGTTGACGATATTACCGGTACCGCCGCGTACAAACGGTATATGCTCGGTACCGCCGCATCTGAATTGTATCGGGCATGTCTGACTGCCATGGGCAAAGGAGATGCGTCATGATTGTTCATTGTACGATAAATGGGAAATCCCTCACTGTTGATGTAGCAGCACAGGAAACCCTGCGAGCCATGCTGGTTCGCCTCGGTTATTTTGCTGTACGGGACAGTGATGATGGCGAAGGGTTTGCAGGAAGTGATACCGTCCTGATGGACGATGTTCCCGTGTATGCCAACCTCATGCTTGCAGCTCAAGTAGAAGGTGCAACTATTCGCACTCCCGAGGCTCTGGCAGAGAAAGGACGTCTTTCTGTTGTGCAGCAGGCTATGATTGATGCCGGGGTGGTGCAATCTGCCTACAATGCTCCTGCAGCAGCGTTACTGCTTACCTGGCTGCTCGAACACAACCCCGATCCCTCCCGTGAGGAAATTCGTGATGTCCTTTCCGGTATCTTTATCCGTGATACCGGATATGAACATTACTTCATCGCGGTTCAGCTTGCCCGGGAAGCACTGGAAAAGGGATCATATAAGACGGCAATTGCTCCGGAGTTTCGCGATCAACTCTCCTATGTGGGCAAGGTAAAACCAAAAGTGGATGCCCGGCAGCTGGTTGCAGGATGGAAGTCCTTTGTCGAAGATCGAGCAGATCCTGAAGCGTGTGCATTAGTGATGCTTCGCAGTCCCCACGCTCACGCCTACATCACCGATATCGACATATCAGAAGCGGAAACGATGGAAGGTGTGGTAACCATTATTACCGCAGCAAACTGCCCCGATGTATTCTATATGTCAGCTGGTCAGGGGAATCCTGAGCCTTCTCCCTACGATCGTCGTCTATTCAACTGGAAGGTGCGACATGTCGGCGATCGGGTAGCTGCCATTGTAGCGGAGACCGAAGATCAGGCAATTGCAGCACGGGAAAAGATCAAAGTGACGTACGAAGTATTGAAGCCGGTGTTTACCGTTGAAGAGGCTATGGCTCCCGATGCACCGATTGTGCAAAATGGTGTAGCAGAATATCTCAGCGGGGCTCCCGATGATCTCGATCAATACAACGCGGGAGCCGATCCGCGGGATGGCAAGGTTGTTTATCCCTTCCCACTTCATGCTGATAATCGTCATAATGTTGCTGCTGCAGCGCATGGTGCCATCGGTGATGTGGATGCAGGATTCGCTGATTCTGATGTGGTCATCGAACGGACCTACCAGACTTCTCAGATTCAGTGTACGCCCCTTGAACCCCACATTGTATATACCAAGATCGACAATGATCGGCTGATTGTACATGCATCGACACAGGTACCGTTTCATGTCCGCCGTATTGTGGCAAAAGTATGTGGAATCAAAGAGAACAAGGTGCAGGTGATCAAGGAACGTGTCGGTGGCGGTTATGGTTCCAAACAGGATATCCTGGTGGAAGATGTTGCCAGCTATGCGACATGGATTACCCGTCGTCCCATTCTGTATAGAAATACGCGGGAAGAGGAGTTCATTGCCAACAGTACGCGACATCCCATGCGGGTAACGGTGAAAATGGGGGCGAAGCACGATGGTACGTTGAGTGCAGTCTACATGGATGTACGGGCAAATACCGGACCCTATGGAAACCACTGTCTTACCGTTCCGATGAACGCCTGTTCCAAGACATTACCGTTGCTCACCTGCCCGAATATGAAATTTGACGTGACTACCTATTATACGAACATACCGCCAACGGGAGCGTATCAGGGATATGGAGCGCCTAAAGGCACGTACGCTCTGATGACCTGTATGGCTGAAATGGCTGATGCACTTGGGGTGGATCCACTCGATTTCGTGAAAAAAAATCATGTAGAACGTGGGTATATGCTTGAGATTCTCAAAAGCCTGGGAGAGGGACGTGAAGGAGCCGTGGTTCCGGTAGGAAGTTGTGGTTTGCGGAAAGCTCTTGATGAAGGTGCTCAGATGATCGAGTGGGGTAAAAAAGATACCGTTGAAGATCCTGACTGGCGTATCGGTAAAGGATTTGCCATGATACAGCAGGGATCGGGGCTTCCCGGATTGGACCATTCGACCTGTGATGTGGTAATGCACACCGATGGTACGTTTATTATCCATAGTGGTGGTGCCGACATCGGTACCGGACTCGATACCATCAGTGTGAAGTGTGTCAGTGAAGTGATGTGCGTCCCGATGGATGTCGTCTCTATCCTCTCGGGTGATACTGACAACACCATGTTTGATACCGGTGCGTACGCTTCAAGCGGTACCTATTTCTCTGGAAACGCCACATTGAAAGCAGCTTTGGATCTTAAACAGAAAGTGTTAGCTGAAGCAGCGCTGCAGATGGGTGAGTCAGTGGAAGATCTGGATGTTCAGGCACCAGGGGAGGTAGTTTCCAAAAAGAGTGGGAAACGGCTCGATTATGCTACGCTCAGTCATGAAGCCGTCTCGGGTGTAGGGCGTGGTCAGCTGATGGGGTACGGAGCCTTTGCGACGAACAATGCGGCAATCCCCTATGGTGCCCACTTTGCTCAGGTTGCAGTGAACGTGAAGACCGGGCAGATAAAGGTGCAGAAATTCTATGCCCTACAAGATGCCGGTACTCCGATCAACCCGGAACTAGCCCTGTGCCAGATGTATGGAGCTGCTCTTAAATCAATCGGTCATACTCTGTATGAGGATATGATCCTTGATGCAGAAGGGACCTGCCTCACGCCGAATTTCACGACCTATGGTGTTCCCATGACCAGTGAAATTCCTGAGGACTTCAAAGCTGTACTGATCGATGAAGATGACGAGTTCGGACCTTATGGAGCAAAGTCGATTAGTGAAATTGCTACCAACGGAGCTGCTCCGGCAATAGCCAATGCAATTCATGATGCAGTAGGCGTATGGATTCGTTCCTGGCCGTTCACACCGGAGAAGATTCTCCGCGAGATGGGGAAGATTTCGTAAGGATATGCAGCCGGATGCTGAGGTGTCCGGTTGCAACAAAATGCAACAAAATATATGGACAGGTATCATCTCTCATGATATACTGCCCGCAACCTGTGTAGATTCATGAAAAACCAACTGGAGGTCATATGAAAGATACTGCTGCCATAAAGAAGATGATTGAAGAGTTACAAACCCTGAAGACTCAGGATATGTATCTCAATGATTTTTTCCATACATGGAAAGAGAGTGATGATGAAATTGCTGCGACATTCGCTGTTGCGGAAATACTTCGTGCAATGCGGGAGCAAAACATCTCCTCGAAGGTATTTGACAGCGGTTTGGGTATTTCCGTTTTCCGTGATAACTCAACCCGAACACGGTTCAGTTTTGCCAGTGCCTGTAATCTTCTTGGACTTGAAGTTCAGGATCTTGATGAAAAGACCAGTCAGATTGCACATGGTGAGACCGTACGGGAAACCGCGAACATGGTCTCCTTCATGGCTGACGTCATCGGTATTCGTGATGATATGTACATCGGCAAAGGGCATACCTACATGAAAGAGGTTGCTGAAGCGGTACAGGAAGGTTATGAAGATGGTGTGCTTGAGCAGCGTCCGACATTGGTGAATCTGCAGTGCGATATCGATCATCCGACCCAGTCGATGGCTGATATGCTTCATGTGATCAATCACTTCGGTGGTGTTGAAAATCTCAAGGGAAAGAAAGTGGCAATGACCTGGGCATACAGTCCTTCCTATGGAAAGCCGCTCAGTGTTCCTCAGGGAATCATTGGTCTGTTCACACGATTCGGTATGGATGTCGTCCTTGCTCACCCGGAAGGGTACAATGTCATGGGTGAAGTTGAAGAGGTCGCAAAGAAACAGGCTGAAGCTTCCGGTGGTTCGTACCGGCGGGTGGAGAGCATGGAAGAGGCATTTGCTGATGCCGATATCGTGTATCCAAAGAGCTGGGCTCCTTTTGCTGTAATGGAAGAGAGAACTCAATTGGTTGAAGAGGGACGTTTTGATGAGTTGAAAGAGCTCGAGCAGCGCTGCCTATTAAACAATGCCAAGTACCAGAATTGGGAATGCACCGAAGAACTAATGCAGAAAACTAAAGACGGTAAAGCACTCTATATGCACTGCCTCCCTGCTGATATCACGGGGGTGAGTTGCAAACAGGGTGAGGTAGCCGCTTCGGTATTCGATCGGTATCGGGTGCCCTTGTACAAGGAAGCTTCCTTCAAGCCGTACATCATTGCGGCAATGATCTTCTTAAGCAAGTTCCAGAACCCTGCAGCCAAGCTCGCAGAGTTACTGGAAGATGCTCAGCAGCGAGTCAAATAATTACTTATCTGACATGCCCACTATTCGGCATGTCAGAACCATGGTCGCCAGAGATAATGAAAGCGCGGACCGGTGAAAGTGAACTGTTCAACGGTCTGCCAGCTATGCAGCATGTTGCTCATCTGCATCAGGAATATAATTCCTACAATCAACGTAATTGCTGATACTGAAATCCCGATAATGGCAAGTACCTTCCCGGAATGTGCCACACTGCTCGGACCTATGCGATTTGCCACCGCCACCTGATACAGGGCAATAATTCCCATGATGATACCCAGTAGTGGACCGAGAGCAAGCACTTGGAACGGTGCAAGTACCGAAAGAATTCCCAATACCAGTGCTACGATAGCATGAGCCTGACTCTGCCCGGTCATCGGTTGTTTTTCTGTTTCCATAGACACCTCCATTGAAAGAAAAAATACTCATTACCATAAAGAACGACAAGATATCATGGAGTGTTGCTTTTTGTTGCAATTTTACATGTTCTGATGATATGCTCAATACAGGAGGATTCGCATGGATAGCACCGTACGTAAGCGATTGATTGATGTTGCAGCAAAGAGGGTTCCCGCTGATCTCGTGATTTGTGATGCTCAGGTGGTAAACGTCTTCACCGGTACCATAGAGCGTGCAGATGTTGCCATTGTGGGTAACCTGATTGCCGGTATCGGTAGCTATACTGCCGATACGTGTATTGATGCTGCCGGGAGGTATCTCCTTCCCGGGTTGATCGATGCTCATGTACACATTGAATCTGCATTGGTTGATCCTTCCTCTTTTGCTCAGCTCACCTTGGTTCATGGCACTACCACGGTAATTGCAGATCCTCATGAAATTGCCAATGTGTGTGGTCTGGACGGCATCGATTATATGCTCGCATCATCAGAGAACCTTCCGCAGGATATATTCTTTATGCTTCCTTCCTGTGTGCCGGCAACGGAATTTGAGCATGCAGGAGCAAATTTGGATGCAAAGACGCTTGCCCAACGTATTGGGCACCCGCGAATTCTCGGTCTTGGAGAAATGATGGATATGGTGGGAACCATCTCTGGAGAAAAGTACATTCTCGATAAACTTGCTGTAGCTGAACAAGCTGAAAAACTTATCGATGGACATGCTCCCGATCTTAATTCCTCAGCCATTGCCGCATATGCAGCTGCCGGGATACATACTGATCATGAATGTGCCACCATCCAGGAGATGCATGATCGCATAGCCCTCGGTATGTATGTACTTCTGCGGGAAGGTTCTGCATGTAAAGATCTGCGCAATCTGCTTCCGGGAGTAACGCCTTATAATGCCCATAGATGCCTGTTCTGTACTGACGACCGACAACCGAGCAGTATTCTGAAAGAAGGCCATATCGACAACCATCTGCGTATCGCCGTATCCATGGGACTCGATCCGATACTTGCCATCCGCATGGCAACTCTCAATGCAGCACAGTGCTATCATCTGTACGATCGGGGGGCTATTGCCCCGGGACGTAAAGCAGACATGATTCTCGTCGATAATCTGAAAGATTTTACCGTCTCGGAAGTTATCACCAATGGAGTGCCGTATCGCAATCACGCGGCACAGCAAACCCTTGACCCGAGAGTCTCTTCCCGGGTGAATATCGGATCCTTTTCACAAAAATCATTGCTGATGCCCTTACGCTCCCCACAGGTGCGCGTGATAGGTATCCAAAGTGGTTCGGTAGTAACTACCAGTGAGGAAGCTACGGTATCGCTCGATCATGATGGGAATTTTGCCGGTGGAGAAGATGTGGTGAGACTTGCTGTGGTTGAGCGGCATCACGCAACCGGTCATGTCGGTCTTGCTCTGCTTCATGGCTATGGTATAACCCAAGGAGCTGTTGCGACAACGATAGCACATGATTCTCATAATATCATCGTCGCTGGAGATAATGATGAAGATATGGTTCTTGCAGTACAGAAATTACGGGAACTCGGTGGTGGAATTGTTATAGTCCATAACAATCGGGTGCTTGATGCTCTGCCGCTGCCGATAGCAGGTCTCATGACGAACGAGGGAGGTGCGTTTGTTGACGAAAAACTGAACACCATGCAGTCCCTTGCCCGTAATACGTTGCATATCCATGATGATATTGATCCCTTCATGACCCTGAGTTTTATGGCACTTCCGGTAATACCACATCTGAAAGTGACCGATATGGGGCTATTCGATGTCGATCAGTTTACCCATGTTCCACTGGAAATCACCAGATAATAAAAGGGGCCGTTGCAAAAGTCTAAAAGGACTTGAGCGACGGCTTCGTTGTATCTAAAGACATGCATTGGAACGAAATACATGAAAAGAAGGGTTGCAAAGCAACCCTTCATGTGCTACAATTTGTTTAACCACAAACAATTAGGAGCACATATGCATAGTACCGTTTTCTACCAGGAAGGTCAACTCTATCTCAACCTCTCGGTTCCCCTTGATCTCAACTTCCACAATCCACTGGAAGCATTGCGGAGATTGTTCTGGTCGTTGGACTACGGTTGCTTCAAGCGGGAGAAGAAAGTCAGCGGACGTCTCATGCTATCACCGCGCGGCAAATGGTGTTCATTCTGGTTTATGCACGTCTGCACGGGTGTTTCAGCAGTAGAGAAGTGGAAGCCTTATGTCAACGAGATCTCGTTTGTATCCATGTACTGGAAGGTCGGAAGGCACCCGATCATAGTACCATCGATCGTTTCATCCGCACCAACGGAGATGCTATCAGGAATATTTTCGCTCAGAGTGTGAAGAAGCTCGATGAGCTGGGAGAACTGAAGCGGGAGATTGCCTTCATTGATGGGACCAAGGTCGAATCGAAGGCAGGAAAGTACACGTTCGTCTGGCTCAAAGCAATTGAGAAGAACTTACCAAAGCTCATCGAGCACATTCGCACCTTGTATGGGGAGTATCTGCTGCATTATGATCGGGAAGCAACCATCACTGTGCGTAACGAACAAGATGCTCGTGCAGCACTTGCGGACATGCTGGAGAAAGTCGACCCCGCGTGTATGCTACAGAGACCGGTCAAACGCGGCAGAGGTCATCACCTACCTTTTGAGGTACGATTGGCCAAGCGTCTTGTCGAATATGCTGAGAAATTGGATCGATACGTCAGTGCCCGGGACCGCATGAAAGCGGAGCATCGGAAAAGCATGAGCAAGACCGATGCCGATGCGACCTTCATGCGGATGAAAGAAGACTACATGCGCAATGGCCAGTTGAAACCTGCCTACAACATCCAGAACATCGTCGATTCCGGCTACATTGTCAGCACCTATTGTAGTAGGGACAGAACCGATTATCATACGCTCGTGCCAGCGATGGAACAGGTGGTTCATCGTTTGGGATTCCGGTATCAGGGAGTCTGTGCCGACAGTGGCTACGATTGTGTCGAGAACTATCGGTATTTGGATGAACAAAAGATGCTCGCATACATCAAGACGCAGACCTTTGAGCAGGGCAAGAAACGTTCGTTTGGTAAGGATCCGGGTAGTAAATTCGCTATGAGCTATGATGCAAAGCATGATCAGCTACGGTGTATCAACAACACGATACTCCACAACACGGGAAGAAAACGATACGGGACTTCGGTGTACCAAGCAAAGCGAGGCTGTGTGACCTGTCGATTGAGAAGTTCCTGTATGAAATCACAAGCCGGCCGAAAACAGTTCAAACAGATTCAATACCATCCTGAAGCTGAGGCATTCAGACTCCAAGCTCTACAGAATATCACCAATGGCAAAGGTGTCGAACTCAGGGTAAACCGAAGCATCCAGGCAGAAGGATCGTTTAGCCTGATCAAAGACGGACTCGGTATCCGAAGATTCCTCCACAAGGGGCTGCTGAATGTCGAGACCGAATGGATTCTCCTGTGCATGGCTACCAATACGCTGAAACTGCAAAACAAGATCAATGCAGGAACCGTGGGTATTCCTTCCTGGTATTACATCAATAACACCGGATAGCGGCTGCTTGAACACCCGCTGTATCCAATTACCTCTGAATACCATTTCATTCAGGATATCTATGCCCATTTCTTACGGTTCTGTGCTCGAAAACCCGCTATACCGGCTAGGCTTTCCCAACGAGTCGACCTTTCTTAGCTCAATTTCCTGTGGACATAAAATTGGAGCCATCGCAATTATACTTTTGCGACGGCCCCTGGAGTATACAGACCTCAGATTATCCAATCAGTAATTTAATCAGCAAGAGAATCGCAATGACCACCATTGTGGGGCTGATCTGTTTTGTCTTGCCGGTAAACAGCTTCAGAATGATCCAGCTCAATGCACCATACATGATACCGTTGGCGATTGAATAGGAAGTTACCATGAGCAGAATCGTCAGGAATGCTGGGATTGCTTCTGTCGGTTCATCGAAATCAATTTCCTTAACCGGTGAGATCATGAAGAGTCCAACCAGAATCAGTGCAGGGGCTGTTGCTGCTCCGGGAACGGAGATGAACAGCGGGGAGAGGAACAGAGAAATGATGAACAGGGCTGCAACGGTAAGGCTGGTAAGACCTGTTTTTCCACCTTCGGTGACTCCTGCTGAACTCTCTACATACGTGGTAACTGTCGAGGTTCCGAGCATAGCTCCCACAGTGGTTCCGATAGCATCTGCAAACAACGCTTCTTTACATTTGGGAATAGTACCATCCTTTTCCAGGATATTAGCTTTGGTTGCACAACCAATGAGGGTTCCCACGGTGTCAAACATATCGACAAAGAGGAAGGTGAACACAATCACGATCATGTCGATACTAAAGACATCAGCAAATGAGAAAGCCAGGAAAGTCGGTGCAATGGATGGGGGAAGGAAGCTTCCTCCTGCCCACGTGGTAACTCCAAAGGGGATACCGACAATGGTGGTACCCACGATACCAAGTAAGAGCGCGCCTTTTATCTTGAATGCGACAAGTATACTGGTGATAACTAATCCAATCATGGCAACCAGGGCTGTACCGCTGGTAACATCACCAAGTTCAACCAACGTAGCTCCACCAACAATCACTCCTGCATTCTGTAAACCGATAAATGCGATGAACAGACCGATACCAACACTGATAGCTTTCTTCATGTTTGCAGGGATCGAGTTTACAATAGCTTCACGGATGTTGAATGCGGTCAACAGAATGAAGATAATACCTTCAATAAAGACTGCAGTCAGTGCCTGCTGCCAGCTGTACCCCATGGTGATGACCACGGTGTAGGCAAAGAATGCGTTTAGTCCCATTCCCGGTGCCAGAGCAAATGGCAGATTTGCGAGAAATGCCATGACCAAGGTGGCGATGGCAGCCGAAAGTGCAGTAGCGGTGAACACTGCACCGAAATCCATCCCTGCATCCGACAGGATAACTGGGTTGACGATGAGAATGTAAGCCATCGTCAGAAACGTAGTCACACCGGCTAACACTTCGGTTCGCACCGTAGTCTTATGCGCGGCGAGCTTGAAGAATTTTTCCATAAGAGCTCTCCTTGAATAAGTGAATGATATGACGATGTTATTCTATAACCAAGTGGCTCATTTGTACAGAAAAATTTATGAAATGAGCAGTAAAAGAGAAAATTTTTGCCTGAATAAGAAAATATATATTTACTGCATCCGTGTTACAACCAGGTGATTTTTTCTGGTGAAAGTCTCCATGGGAGTCCCATATAATTCTGAGAGTAACGACCCGGTAAGGACTTCCTCTGTCGGCCCGCTATGTAACAATCTGCTTCGATAAATCATGGCAACCTGATGTGCACATTCTGCGGCCACCGAGGGATCGTGCGTGGTGAAAAAGAGGGTAATACCCTGGTCTGCCAGTTGCCGGATAATTTGAATGACCTTTGCGGTATTTCCCGGATCCAGACTGCTGGTCGGTTCATCAAGCAATAAGATGCGCGGTTGCTGAGCCAGTGCACGGGCAAGGAGCACCAGCTGATGTTCCCCACCACTTAAGGTAGTTGTGGAGCGATGAGCGATGGATTCAATACCCACCTGCTGCAGAGCATCATAGGCGACTTGTACATCATGCTTTGTGGGAGAAGCCAGTTGGTGCAGATAGGGTGATCGACCGAACAGGACATACTCAAGCACACTGAAACTGAAACGGGCCCCCTCTTCCTGCGGCACCAGACTCACCGTCTGGCCCAGTTTCCTCTTGGCATAGGTATGCAATGGTTTGCCAAAAAGGGTAATGGTTCCCGTTTCGGGAATTCTCCAGCGAAGGAGAAGGTCCATCAAGGTAGATTTCCCTGCTCCATTGGGACCTAGAAGTGCCGTTGTCTTCCCTTCTGTGATCTTAAGGGAGAGATCAAGTACTGCCGGATATTCACGGGCGGGGTAGGTGTAGGTGACCTGATTCAGACTGAACGCTTCACTCACAGCTGCACCTCCGTCTTTCTTCGGGAGAGAATGAATATGAACAGGACTGCTCCGATAAGACTGGTAAGTACACCAAGAGGGATTTCACTGGGAAGGAGGGTCCGACCGATCGTGTCACAGATCAGCATAAAGAGGCTTCCTATGATCATAGAACCTCCCAGCGCATATCGTGAATCGGAACTGAGAATTCTTCGGGCCAGGTGGGGTACGATCAACCCCACCCAGCTTACCAGACCTGCAACTGAAATAATTGCGGTAGTTGCTACCGTAGCGACAAATAAAAGGGTTGTTTTCTCTCTGCTCACCGCTATGCCGATAGCGTGAGCTGTCCGTTCATCAAGTGAAAGAATATTGATCCGCCAGCGGACTGCAAAGAGAATCGCAAGGGCGATCCACATAGTCGGAAGCACACTCCAGGCATTATCCCAGGTACTGTTCCACAACCCGCCCATCATCCAGAAGGTGATATCCTGTAAACTGGTGGTCGGGTCAGCCACCAGTTTGATGACCGAAAGACCTGCAGAAAATAGTGCACCGATGGCGATTCCTGAGAGAATAAGACGCAGAATCCAGCCGCCAAAATGAAATTGTCGTGCAAGATAGTAGGAACTGATCAATGCAAGCAATCCAAAGGCTGTAGCACTGATCTGTACGACTGCAGGGGCGAATCCAAACAGGGATATGGCACCGGCGGCTCCAAATGCAGCGCCCTGGCTTACTCCGAGAAACCCGGGTTCAACCAGAGGATTGGCAAAAAGCATCTGAAAAACAAACCCTGCAGCCGCAAGCGATGCTCCCCCGGTGATGGCAAGAAGCACTCGTGGCAGGCGCACCTGAGTGATTACCTGAAGGAGCATCGGATTGCCCGAAAGAGAGAATGGATTGCTGATACCTGCCTGAGGATATCTCCCCGAGAGCAGGGCCAATACGACCGTACATCCTAACAATACTACCAGCAACACCAGTCGCCGGTAGTATGTGTGCATGACCTCTGTATAGTGACTGTTCATGAACTCAATGGCCTAGTGAGTTATGATACCGTTCAATGAGCGTATTGAGAATCTGTTCATCGGTGATACCATACAACTCTTCATAGAAACTGGTAATCGCTTCCTCCATCGAGAAATCGGGGAAGAGCTCCGGATGCAGTTCAGCAGCAAGCCACTGAAGTGCCAGAATCCAACGGGAATCGGATTGGAAATAATTCATCATATCTGCAGGTGTTGCCTGTACCTTCCCCTGCTGCACTGCACGAAGCTGCTGCCACTGACTGCTCTGTTCGATCTGATCCAGAAATGGCTTGGGATGCATCCGATAGCTGATGAGCAGAATTCGTTCAGGATCCCAAGCAGCAATCTGTTCGAATGATATCTTTCTCCATGAGTTTGCATCAATGGTGCTCTCGTTCCATACGGGTATTCCTCCTGCCATCGCAGTCAAAGAACCTTGAATCCAGGTTTCGGGAGAAACACTGAAGGCGGTGATGCCATCGGCACTAGCTGCCTGCATCATCAGAACCTGAGGTTTTTCTTCCTCAGCAAGAGGGGCAATCTTGTCTACCACTTCCTGCTTTCTCTCTTCGAAAACAGTAATTACCCGCTGAGGAGTATCAGTATCACCAAGGAGTTTGCCCAGCTGAACAATCTCACGGTTCCATGCCTCAGGAGTCTCGAGATCCATCACAAACACGGGGATCCCGAATGGTTCGACCAACGATACCACTGCATCATAGTTGCTCGTTTTTGTCAGTACCAGATCGGGGTTATGAGCAATGATCTCCTCTGCACTGACCTGTTGTCCCAATCTTCCCGCTTGAGCAAATTCCGGACGGATAAGATTAAAAAAATCACCGAGTCCCTGGTCAGTCTTTGCCAGAACCACTTCCATATCGGTAACCGCAGGAAACAGAAACAGGGCATCAGCCGGCATAACCGCGGCTCTTCCCACAATCATGACCCGTTGCACCGGACCTTCGATTGAGACCGTTCTCCCCAGAGCATCGACTGCAGTAGTCTCAATACGCTGCGTTGTTCCACTCTCCTGTGCACCTTGTGCTCCAACAGGAAACACGAGAATTGTCAGGAGCAGCAGCAGGGAAATTATGGATTTTATTCGTGTGTGTATCATGGTTGTTCCTCTCCGTGTAAATAGTATGCGGCATAGTACCATTATATTTATAAAAATACAATGCATGATATATACTTATGCTCGATTTTTGCAAGCTTGCATCACTTGCTGAATCGCGGTAATCTGACAGTAAGTGAGGCCGCCCATGGGAAATCAGGAAATTACAAATCAATTAGCAGGTATCAAGGCAGCACAACGGACATTAGGTGCTCTTCCTGCACATGAACGCACGGCTATGCTCCACGCAATCGCCGATACACTTGAACAACAGGCACAGGCTATCGAGGCAGCAAATGGTGAGGATCTGAAACGTGCCGCACAGGAATCGTTGAGTGCTCCGTTGCAAAAACGACTGATCTGTACCGTCGAGAAAGTAAATGCTATCAGCAAAGGGGTGCGTGAAGTCGCTGCACTGGTCGATCCTATCGGACGGGTGAGAGAACGGCGGGAGCTTGCCCCTGATTTGCTTCTGGAGCGGGTGGATGTGCCTATCGGTGTAATCGGTATGATCTTTGAGTCAAGACCTGATGCACTTGTGCAGATTATTTCGTTATGTCTGAAAAGCGGAAATGCTATTGTACTGAAAGGGGGCAAGGAAGCTCTGCAGACCAATAGAAAGCTGGTTTCAGTGATTCGTGAAGCCCTTGAGCCGTTTCAGGTCGGTAGCGCATGGATTGTGCATCTGGAAAGCAGAGAGGATGTTCATATGCTTCTCGGTCTCGATGAAGTGATCGATCTGCTGATCCCGCGAGGATCGAATGAGTTTGTTCGATATATTATGGATCATACGAGAATACCTGTTTTAGGCCATGCCGATGGTATCTGTGCTCTGTTCATCGATGAAACAGCTGATATCTCCATGGCTGTAGACATAGCTATCGATGCCAAATGTCAGTATCCTGCGGTTTGCAATGCGATTGAAACGCTCCTCGTACATAAAAAGGCAGCCCCTCAATTTCTGGTGCAGTTCAAGGAAGCAGCTACTCCGTGGTCTTTGACGATTCATGGTGACGATCTGGTACAGAACTACATTAACTGTGTGCCGGCTGCGGCAAGTGACTGGGATACCGAATACCTCGGGTATGAGATAGCTATTAAGGTCGTCTCCTCTCTTGATGAGGCCATGGATCATATCGCAGCACATGGGTCGGGGCATACCGATGCTATCGTGACCGAAAATGTCGATCATGCCCGTACCTTCATGCGTCAGGTCGATTCTGCTGATGTGTTCTGGAATTGTAGTACTCGATTTGCTGATGGGAATCGATTTGGGTTAGGTGCCGAGGTAGGAATCAGTACCCAGAAGATTCATGCGCGTGGTCCGGTAGGTCTCGATGGCCTGGTTATCGGCAAGTGGCTTTTAGCAGGGAAAGGACATCGGGTAAGCACATATGCTGAAGGGAAACCATTTACCCATGTCGATCTATCCCTTGATGGACCGTCACTCTTTGATGGAGATCGGACATGAACCGCGATTTCTCTGCCGTCCGTCGTGTTGTGGTGAAAATTGGATCCAATCTGCTCAGTGATGGCGGCAGTATCAATGAAGCGCGTATCGAACGATTAGCTGTCGATATTGTGAAGTTGCGTGAGAAGGGACTGCAGGTGATGTTAGTATCATCTGGAGCTATCGGATTGGGAGCAACTGAGTTGGGACGTAAAGGTGCGGTTAAGCAGACTGCGTTACGTCAGGCCTGTGCCGCAATCGGTCAACCGCTGTTGATGAGTCATTATCGCAGTGCTTTCAAAGCCCTCGGGTGTGTCTGTGCTCAGGTCCTCATTACACGGGGCGATCTCAATGAACGACGCACTTTTGTAAATTTGAAAAATACGGTTGCCGCTCTTCTGGATCTGCAGGTGATTCCCATCTTCAACGAAAATGATGTGGTAAGCACGGCGGAAATAGGAACAGCTGTCGGTGATAATGATCGGCTCAGTGCCTTTGTTGCGAGTAAAACTGATGCTGATCTTCTGGTTTTGCTGACCGATATCGATGGACTGTATACCGGAGATCCAAAAATTAATCCGCAAGCACAGTTATTACAGGAAATTGCACAGATTGATGATCAGGTGATGAACTATGCCGGATCTGCCGGCAGTGTATTCTCAACCGGAGGGATGAAAACAAAGTTACTGGCAGCCAAAATTGCTGCCAACGGAGGATGTTCGACCGTCATCGCAAGCGGATATGAAGATCATGCCCTATTACGCATATGCACCGGAGAACCGCTTGGTACATATGTGCTTCCTCACAAGCGTCTGAGCCAACGGGCTCGATGGATTCTCAATAGTGTTCCCAAGGGTACTATCTGGATTGATGCTGGAGCCGAATCGGCACTGCGTCATCATAAAAGTCTCCTCCCCTCCGGAGTAGTCTCGGTTTCGGGAGTATTTCATGCCGGTGATGTGGTCATGGTAAATACGGTGGCCAAAGCTGTCCCGTATTATAACAGTACTGAAATCAGTGATATGGCGGGGTGCCAGAGCCGGGATATCCCCAAGGTGCTGGGAAAAGGAAAGGCTGATGTATTATTTCGGCCGGAGGATATAGTGTTTTTAGATCATGAAGCATAATTACCAGATCTATCATCGGAAGCAGGATATCGGAAGACGTATCAGTACACTTCATCGGGAAGAGATTCTCTCGATAGGTATGGTTGCTCTTGATTCAGGAGAAACCCTTGCCCGCGCCATCGAGAATCTTGTGCAGAGAAGCAACTATCCGCTCCATGTCATGATGCATGAAGAACAGGGGTACATCGGGGAGTTACGAAATCGGTTTCCCTTTGTCACCTTTATGGTATTTCCGCTTCCCGTTTCGTTTGGGACCATGGCCAATGTACTGGCAAATGAGTGTTATACCACCTTCTTTTATCTGGTAAGAAGTGATGCGACCTGTGAGAACACCGATTTTGATCAGGCCCTTGTCCTGTTGAACAGAAGTGAAAAACCTGCGGTGATAACCCCAGTGTTATCCAATCGACAGGGTGAACTCGTACCCGTGGTTCAAGTTCCGCTACTTCGAAATCATCTCATCGATCCCATCCCGTTTTTACCAAGTGACGGGCTGCAGGCAACACTCTATCCATTCTTAGGGGTCGGGTTGTATGAGCGTGCACTTTTCCAACGGTTGCGAGGCTTTGACGATCTCGTGGAGGGAGTCTATTGGCAGGTGCTCGACTTTGGACTGAAATGCTGGCTCTATGGGTATCCGATCTATAATTTCCCCGGCCTCTCATGCACGTTCACGAATCGGCAGTTTATCATTGAAGACCGTAGCGAACATGAAGGAATCAAGCGGGTTCATACCCGAGCCTTGGGCATTCGTCAGATGAATGGAAAGAATTATCCAAAACGGGCAGGGAAATACCATGATGCCTCGGTGCATGCTGAGGTGAAAAAACGTCTTGCACTATATAAAACCGACTTTCAGCAACTCATTTCCCAGTGGGATGTTCCTCAGGAGCAGCGGTGAAGTCTTTCTATTATCTGATCATTGCAATCATCTTCAGCTTCCTCTCTTTCGGTTTTTCCAGTGCAACGCCATACCAAATGCCGATACAAACGGTGATTCTTGATGCCGGGCATGGAGGATATGATCCGGGAGCCATAGCTGGTGATCATCAGGAGAAGGATATTGTTCTATCTGTTACCCAGAACCTAGCAGCATATCTTCAGCAGTGGTTTCCCGATCTTACGGTAGTGCTCACCCGTTCTGAAGATCAATTCATCTCACTTGATGAGCGTGTTGCCATTACCATGAACCACCCCCTCCCAGCAGGTTCCTCTGCAGTGATGGTTTCCATACATGCCAATGCTTCACATACCAGTGATGCCCGCGGTGTGGAAATTCTCATGAAACCCACCGACCGTACGGTACCATTTTTATCTCAGCGAACTCCTGATTGGGCTTTGTTTCGTTATGCAAATCACACGTCAGGTGAGCTGAATCATCAGCTGAATCGAGAGAATCTACTTCTGGCCACCTTTATCAATGAGCGATTGATGCAGCACCTCCCCGCTGTGAGAAATCGCGGAATCAAGGAACAGGAGGTGTGGATACTCACAGAAAGTGTCTATCCGTCAGCACTCGTTGAGATCGGTTTTATGAGCAATGAACAAGAGCTGCAAGCTCTTATCGATTTGGCATATCAGGCATCGATTGCGAGAGCAATCGCTGAAGGTATTGCCGATTATATCAATCTCTATTAATTCGGATTCTCCCCTCTACCACAAGCTGCGTCTTCAAATGCTTCAACTCTTTCGATAACGAAACTTTATAAATATGGGGATTAATCATACGTCGATAGGTTTTATGCAGTGTAGCAAGATTATCCTTTACGTTTTGTTGAATAGTCTGAAGCAGCGGACTGCTATCGGTACGAACACCCCCTGCCATGCAGACTTTCAGCATGGGGACCATCGAGGTGAAACGAGAGCTCTTCATCGTGAAGAAATCGGCTTCATTGATCGGATGGTGAAAGATATAGTCCCGATCACCCGCAAGTTCTTCATGTTCTAGTGTAATCAGATCTCCCAGAGCAGCTCCTTCGACATCAAGAAATCGCCAAACCTGTTTGCAGCCCGGGTTGGTAGCTTTTTCAAAAGAATTGCTGATTTTCATCGTAGGTTGCCAACTCCCATCGGGTAACTGTCGTGCTGCAAGTTTATATACCCCGTTGAGGGAACTCTGAGAACCTCCGGTGACCAGATGAGTTCCGATTCCCCAGGAATCGATCGGGACTTCATCGTGTATGAGGTTCTCGATGATCTCCTCAGTGAGATCGTTGGAAACGTAAATACGGGCATCTTCAAGTCCCGCCGCATCAAGCTTTTTGCGAATCTCTCGGGATAAATAACTGAGATCGCCACTGTCAATGCGTACGCCGAACGTATGCCCCTGCTGTTGCAGTTCCTTGCCCACCGTAATCGCATGTGCAATTCCTGAACCAAGCGTATCGTAGGTATCTATCAGAAGAATGGTCTTTTCCGGATAGAGGTTCGCATATGCTCTGAATGCTTCAAGTTCATCGGAGAACGACATCACCCACGAGTGAGCCATCGTCCCGGCTACCGGAATGCCGTAAATTTTACCGGCGAGGGTATTGCTGGTGGCACTGCAGCCTCCAATGTAAGCTGCACGGGAAGCCGATATGGCTCCATCGGGTCCTTGAGCCCGTCGGAGGCCGAATTCCATGATCTGCCCACACTGTGATGCATAGTATGCCCGAGAGGCCTTTGTCGCGATCAGCGACTGGAAGTTGATGGTATTCAGGAGCATCCCCTCAATAAGCTGAGCTTCCATCAGGGGCGCCTCTACCCGGATCAATGGTTCGCTGGGGAAGGCAACTGATCCTTCTTCCATGGCTCGAATGGTTCCCGTGAATCGGAAATCCTGAAGATACGCAAGAAACTCTTCAGAAAACGTCTTCAATGATCGCAAATAATCGATATCATCTGTGCTGAAGGTGAAGGTCTCGATCTGTTTCAGCAGTTCGTTGAGACCGGCAAAGATGATGTATCCTCCATTGAACGGGTTCGTCCGGTAGAACATATCGAACACAACCCGGGGATTGTTCTGTGTGGCAAAATAGCCCTGCATCATGGTCAGTTCATAGAAATCAGTTGATAATGCGGACAGAATCATGCTTTCCTCCTGCTTAGCTGCGACGAATTTCGCTGAATCCTGTATACGGAATCAGGACCTTTGGTATGGTGATCGACCCATCCTCCTGCTGGAAGTTCTCGATCAGTGCAACTAAAGCACGCGAGACTGCAATAGCAGTTCCATTGAGCAGATGTACAAATTGCACCGTTCCTGCACTATCACGATACCGGACCTGTAATCGTCTTGCCTGGTAGTCGGTGCAGTTACTGGTGCTCGTTACCTCTCCGTATTCTCCCGATTCTCCCCGACCCGGCATCCATGCCTCGATATCGAATTTCCGATAGGCCGGAGCTCCAAGATCTCCCGTACAGGTGTCCACAACACGGTAGGGAATTTCCAATCCCTGGAAAATCTCCTCTTCAATACTCAAAAGCTGCTGATGTATTGCTTCGGACTCTTCAGGTTTGCAGTAGACGAACATCTCCACCTTGGAAAATTGATGTACACGATACAGTCCCTTTGCATACTGTCCCGCACTACCTGCTTCTCTGCGAAAACAGTGGGATAATC
This sequence comes from uncultured Spirochaetaceae bacterium, assembly GCA_964482325.1. Lineage (GTDB taxonomy): Bacteria > Spirochaetota > Spirochaetia > Sphaerochaetales > Sphaerochaetaceae > CAYZJV01. Next base: position 33,720 of record CAYZXD010000006.1, read on the forward strand.
CCGAAAGACGGATCGGCAGTTCCGATTCATCGAGGATTTTCCCCGCATGGTAGCCGCCGAGAGTGATTTCTGCGGTTCCTACGAGACAGGTCCCGGTCCCCTCAATAGTATAGATATTACTCTCTTCCCCACGAGGGTTAAAACCGATCCCTTCAACAACTTCTTCACGGGCGATATCGGGAGTAATCGTCAGGGTGAAGCCATGAGCTCGAAGCCGATCAAGCGCATACCGCTCCAGGGCAAGTTCGAGCAGTACGGCCTCCTCTTTCAAATAGTAGAATTTGGCACCGGAAACACGCGTGGCAGTCTCAAAATCGATGATATCGAGGGCCTCTCCGAGTTGGACGTGATCTTTCGGTGGAAAAGAGAACTGCGGGATAGTCCCCCAGGTACGCACTTGGCGGTTATCACTATCAAGCTTTCCTACCGGCGCATCGGGATGAGCATAGTTAGGAACGGTTTTGGCCAATGCAAGAAAGTCCTGTTCGACGGTCTGCAATTGTGATTCAAGCAATGCGATCGATTCCTTGAGCTCTTTCCCCTCAGCTATCATCTTCTGACGAAGTTCCGGATCAAGTTTCTGCTTCATTGATGTTGCGTGGGCGTTCCGTTTTGCACGAAGTTGTTCACTCTGTTGCAACAGCTCGGAACGCTGCTGTTGCAGCTCCAGGAGTTTATCCAGATCAACGTGCATTCCCCGATGCGCAATATTAGCAGCGATTTCTTCTTTTCGTGTTTTAAGCTCTCTGATGTCGATCATACAATCCTCGCCTTCATTTATCGTGTTTTAGCTTGTTCTTCGAGAAGCAGCGCCTTCTGACTTGCTGCCTCGACAGCCTGCATAAGCGTCCCCTTGAATCCCTGCTCATGCAGCAGTTGCACCATTTCAATGGTAGTTCCCCCGGGTGAGCATACCTGTGTAAGCAGCTCTTCGGGATGCATCTTTCCCGCTCTGATAAGTGCAGTGGCACTTTCAACTGTATCACAGATCAGATCTAGGGCACTGCGATATGGAAGGCCCTCGTGTACTCCTCCCAGAGCAATGCCATGCAGAAAAGCAAATGCGCTGGCAATTCCCGAACCCGACACACCGATAAACGGGGCAAAGTGCTGTTCCGGGAGGTTGTGAGCCGCTCCGAATGTCGATGCAAACTGCATGGCTAAATCGGTGAGATCTGCGGATGCTTTCGGATGCACAGCAACGGCGGTGACCGCCTTTTGCACCGATGCAGCCAGATTCGGCATAATACGAGCCACTTCAACTGAGTCCAATGCATTCGCTAGGGTGTCGAGAGATACTCCTGCTGCCATCGATATCCATTTTTTTCCGCGATAGCCTTTCAGCGAAGCATAGAGCGAAGGAAGGATCTGCGGCTTTACCGCAAGGACAACGATATCGGATGACTGCATTAGGTCATCGAAAGAACATGCTTGAGATTGTGATGCTTGGGCCACCTGTTCTGCCACTTCCTGACGAACATCGTACACGAGTGTTCGCCACATCTTTGTCGGTCCGACGCTACGGATTATGGATCCTCCCATATTTCCGCAGCCGATGAATCCCATCGTCTTCATAGCTCTGTGCTCCTTTGTTATTCCCAAGTCAGTCGATGCAGCTCTCCAGTACAATTTAGACCTGAAAACTGTCGCTGACGTTCATATTCATAAGCTCCAATGGCTACACTGTTTGAGAGATTCAGCGATCGGGCACCCAAGCGCATGGGAATACGAATGCATCGATCGGGGTACTGCACCAATATCTCTTCATCAATACCGGCAGATTCTTTACCGAAAACTAGGAAAGCATCATCGTCATATACGACGTCTGCATAGGTATGCTGCGCCTTGGTAGTAAAAAACCAGAGGGGATCCTGTCCATGTTCGGCAAAAAAGTCGGCAACTGACTGGTGATGACGGATGTCGAGCATCGACCAGTAATCGAGTCCTGCCCGACGCAGCTGTTTGTCTGTGATGGTATATCCGAGTGGATGCACGAGGTGTAACGTAGCGTGCAATGCTGCACACGTTCTGGCAATATTGCCGGTGTTCTGTGGTATTTCGGGTTCCAACAGCACAATATGCAACGCCATGAACTTCTGCACCTCCCTGTGTGATTCCTAGCTACTGTACCACCATTGCCGCTCTGACAGCAAGGGTGCTGGCTCTGTTTCACTTCTCAGGATGCAACAATGAGGCTTTCTGTACAGAACGGCCCTTCTTCCGTAACGAAAGGATCGTCTGCTCAAGTTTCTCTTTGCGCTTGAACGGATCTTCAAATAGCTCCTGCTGGGTTTCCTGTTTTTTCTCCTGTACATTGAGCAAGCCGACACCGAGCAGCCGCACCGGTACACCCACCCTCCATCGTTTATGCAGCAATTCCTTCGCCTGATGATAAATCTGCTCCGCTGACCGAATAGGTGTTGCCGCTGTACTCTGACAGGAGATCGTGGTGAAATCGCTGAAGCGTATCTTGATGGAGACCGTCAGTGCCCGTACCTCTTCCTGCATAGCCCTGAACATCACTTCATGGCTCATTGCCAACAGATTCTGTTCAAGCACACCAGATGCACAAACATCTACCGGAAAGGTCATCTCGGTGCTGATAGAGCGAGATTTTGCGATTGTATGGTGCACCCCCGGATCAATACCGCGACACGAGCGATACAGATACGTACCAGTTGCTTCTCCGAACATCAGCTGTAACCGAGATTGTGCATAGGAACGCAGTTGTGCCACCGTGGTAATGGAGTGTTTTGCCAGACGGTTGAGGGTCGTATCCCCGATGCCCCACAATTTTTTCAGACCGACTGCATCGACAAATGCAATCTCTTTACCCACCGACACCCGGCATAATCCATCCGGTTTATCATAATCGCTCGCCATTTTGGCAATGAAGCGGTTTGATCCGATACCGACACTGATCACCAATCCGGTCTCTTCACGGATCCGCTGTTTGAGCAGTACGGCGGTATCTCGGGGTTTTCCGAACAACCGTTCAGTGCCGCTCATGTCAAGAAATGCTTCATCAATAGAGATCTGCTGTACCGTTGGGCTGAACTGCTGAAGTACGGCAAACACGTTTCGGCTTACCTCACTATAGCGGCTCATGTTTCCTCTCACATACAGTCCCTGCGGGCAGAGCTTTCTTGCCTGGTACATCGGCATTGCAGAATGGACGCCGAAAGCTCGAGCTTCATAGGAACAGGCTGAAACCACGCCTCGATTACTCTGTCCACCGACAATTACCGGCTTCCCCCGATATTCAGGATGGTCAAGCTGTTCTACCGATGCATAGAAGGCATCCATATCGACGTGAAACCATACCGTTTCCATAGTCACTCCACCGCGTACACCTGTCGTTCCTCCCGTCTGTGATGTGCACGAAAGCCCTCGGAAAGCAGTAGCGTAAGTAACTGCGGCCACTGATACCCGAGATTCTGCGCAAGCAGGGGGAAATGACTTGTTGCCGTCATACCAGGAAGGCTATTGATTTCATTGAAAAAGAGTGCATGATCGGTCGATCGGTAAAAAAAGTCGACACGTGCATACCCCTGTACCCCCATATTTCGAGCCAGTTGCAGCGCGTAGTGTGAAACCTGCTGTGCAAGCTCACTCGGGATATCTGCCGGAATCTGCATGTAGGCGCAGTGATCACTTAAATATTTCTGCTCATACGTGACAAAGCGATCACTCTGTTGTGACGGATTCATCAGACGGCCGGGGTCACTGGCGAGAAGCTCATCCCCATCGGTGAGGATTGCGACTTCAAGCTCCATCATCTCTTTGAGCAACGGTTCGATCATGATCGATTGCGTAAATGCCTTACACATCATCAATCCATCAAAAAGAGCTGAAGCGGTAACCGGTTGCACCACCGTTATTCCCACCGAAGAGCCTCCATCCTCAGGCTTTATAACAATTGCATCCCCGATATGACGTTGTATCTGCTTAGTTATCTCGATGATAAAGGGATCGGAAGCTGAATCGACCGAAAAAAGTCGTCTGGAATCCACTACCAGGGCATCTAGTGTGGGAATGTCAGCTTCATGGGCAAACATCTTTGCCGAATATTTGTGCATGCCGTAGACGGAGGTTTCACTATCGCATCCAACGTATGGCAGGTGGGCAAGTTCGAGCAACCCCTGAAGTTTTCCATCCTCCCCCCCAGTACCATGGGTTACCGGAAATGCGATATCGATGGGAAACGGCTCGGATGTGTTCACCGAAAAAAGTCCGTTTGCGGGACAAATCCCCAATTCCCGTGCAGCGTCAAATGAGGCAGTATAGGCATCATTTCCTTCAGACCACCTTCCATTGCGTGAAATGGCGATAGGAATGACGGTGTGTCCTAACTGCTGCAGATGATGAGCTACTGTTTCAGCCGAGCGGCATGAGACCTGATGCTCCACCGACTGACCGCCATAGACCAGGCCGATACGTAATGATTCAGATTGCATGTTGCCTCCAAGCGTGTATCACATCTAGTACTACTTTCCGTTCGTTCCACTCAACCGTATGATCGCGATACTGTATGGTCCCTTCATGCCCCTTGGCAAGGAGCAGCAGGACATCACCGGGGGTGCACATTCCGATAGCAGTCTGTATCGCAGCTGTTCGATCAGCGATGCGCATGAGGGTACCGGTGAAATGTGCTTCACGTATCCCCGATGCCAGATCATCCGCTATCTGATCCCCTGATTCCCCTCTCGGATCCTCATCGGTGAGAATGATGATATCGCAAGCCGATCCTGCTGCATATCCCATCGGCCTTCTTTTCGCACGATCCCGTTCTCCCGCTGCACCGAAAAGGGCAATGATCCGTCCACTAGCTGTCATCGAGCGAACATGTTCAAACAGGAGGGTGAATGCGCGGGCGGTATGAGCAAAGTCAATAATGATGGTCCAGGGGACATCTGCCGGAACCACTTCGAATCGCCCCGGTACCGGTTTCAGCTTGGGTATTTCATAAGGAAGCGTACCGGTAATGCACCCTGCTGCAGTGAGGGCGCACAGAAAATTTTCCTGATAACATGCCTGCCCATAGGGCAGGGTGGCCGTATACCGGCTCCCCTGATGATTAATTTGAAGCACTCGCGAAGTCAGACTGACCGCTTTTGTCTGACTTGCCCAATTTTCTTCATGCAGCTGCACCGAGGCATCTGCAGCTTCGGTGATAGCGGTTCGCAAGGTGGTATCCTGAGGAAAAACTACCCATCCCCCTTTTTTCAGCTGCCTTACCAGGTTCATCTTTGCATCAATGTATCGCAAGCGGGTACCATGAAATTCTAGATGCTCACTGGTAATCGGCGTAATCACCGCACCGGAAAACGCTATATCTGTCAGGCGAGATCCCTCTGTAGATAATGCATGACTCGTAGTTTCCAGAATAACCACATCAATACCATGGCTCTTGCATGAAGCAAGGAAGGGGTAGAGGATGTACGATTCGGGGGTGCTCTGACGATAGGGGCTCGCTCTTTTCCCGGTTCCGTCATCCATTGACACGGTGGTCAGCAATCCACAGCGAACACCCTGATGATGTAACAACTGGTAGAGGAAATCAGCGGTCGTACTTTTTCCATCAGTACCGGTAATACCGATAATGGTAGCAGGAAGCACCCCGGCAAGAGATTTACTGAATAACGATGCGATCCGGCGGGGATTCGGATGAGCAATGTAGGTGACGTGCGGGTGGTAACGATCACAGTCATGTGAGTGGATAATCACCTGAGCCCCACGGGCAATGGCCTCTTCAATGAAGAAATGTCCGTCGGTATGAGTTCCTACAATTGCGACATATATGCTGTGAGCGGCGCACTGCTGTGCAATGAAGGTAATGTTCTGCACCAGAGGATCCTGATCACCTGTTATGATACAAGCAGAGCGGAGCTTGCTATTTGCCCACAACACTGATAGTCTTTTCATTGGTTTATATCGTACCAGCGTTCCCGTTGAAGTACAAGTCAGGACCACCAAGGAGCTGCAGTGGCACTTGCATTACCGCAATACGAGACAGACCAGCTCATTTCCGTGATCGGCAGTAAACGGCCTGTAGCACATCAGCTTAAGCTTATTCTGAGTGCCCTCGCTTCACAGCCACAACGGATGCGTTTTATCGATCCGTTCTGTGGTTCGGGCCTGGTTTCCCGCATTGCTCGAAATCTTGGTATGCAGGTAAGTGCATGCGATCTTGAACCGTTTTCGTTTATCACAGCTCATGTGTATCTGAGCCTTTCCAGCGATGATCTTATCCCTCTGTTCAGTGAATTCGGTGGACTAGATGCCTACCTCAGTATGCTGAATCTGGAAGGATTATATGCGGCACACGCTCACGAGCATGCCTCATTTCAGTATCTCAGCAGGTACTATGCACCCCAGGATGACGATCATCCTGATGGGAATCAGCAGCGGCTGTTCTTTACTGCAGCAAACGCACGATTTCTTGATACCGTCCGGCAGGAGATTGAAACAACCTGGGTTGAGGGAAGAATCACTGCAAGTGAAAAAGCCATTATTCTTGCATCGATTTTGTATGAAGCTTCACGAAAGGCAAATACATCGGGCACATTTACTTCGTACCATAAACGGGGTCCATTACGTTCACGGATAACTGAGAGCTGTACACTCCGTCCTCCGGTTCTTCCCGATACCTCGCTTCCGACCGGAGAAGTGTCGATTAGTGATGCTGCTGAATTTGTGAAAAAGTATCGAGCCGATATCTGTTTTCTTGATCCTCCCTCTTCAGCTCAGCAGTATGGAAGTGCCTATCATTTACTAAACACGATTACTCTGTGGGATAATTATATCCCCTCGGAAGCTACCGATGCACAGGGAAGATTGGTTGATCGTTCGGGAATTCGTAAAGATTGGCGTCAGACGAAAAGTCCGTTCTGCTCCCAAAAAGATGCTGATGCAGCATTCGTGCATCTCCTCAATGCAGTTGACGCCCGCCATATTGTGCTGACCTATCCACGTAACGGCATCGTCAGTGCCGAACGTATTTATGAATTGCTCAGTGCGCGGCATACCCCGATATCAATTCTTCCGCTCTTTAAACCAAATCAGGGTGGACGCCAGGGTGCGGGGGGGAAGAATCATATTGAACAGGTGTTCATTACCGGCCCCAAGAGCTCCTTTTCTCTCTCGGTTGACGGAGGTCTGGCACTGCTTTCTCGTATGGAGCGGCTTGATGCCCTGACCCATTCTGTTTTCCGTACGGTACAGCATCGGCCTCCCTTTACTTTTATCGCAGGGCTTCTGCTCGACCGATTACCTTCCTATGAAGTGCTTGCACAGTATCCGTTGGAGGTCCTTGATGCTCACATTGCCTATCTTGAGCAGCAGGTGTGTACCCGTGCCGATGAAGCGATGAGCGTGCTGTATCTTGCTTGTATTCATGCTGGATCAATCATTGATGGGGTAAGCCGTTCCCGGTTGGAAAAGCGGTTGTTCCAGTTGGTCCGTCACATGGCAACAGATGCAACACCTGATCAGATACGTGACATTGAATCACGGTTTGATCAACTGAACGAACAATTAGGAGATGCTGATACAAACTCATTACCCATACATGAACGATTGCACTCCTTCCTTCGTCTATCGTATCATGCACAGCAGGAGGATCTGAGTGAAAGGTGAAACCCGGGCGCTCTTCTGCATAATCGTACTGCTGATCAGCATGCCGCTTGCTGCCGCGGTCTTTGATACCGAGGATCGGTCCACTGATCTGCGCTCTCTGGCAATGGGATCAGCCGGTATCGCCCTTTCGGATGCTCCTGATGCTTTTCATCATAATCCTGCAGCGCTGTTTCGTACCGGTGGTACACAATTTATCATTACCGGACGGTACGGAGAACTCCTTGAATCAGATAACTCACCGATATCATGGATTCAACGTCCTGCAGCTTCATTCGAATTGGTTTTCAGTAATCCATTTGTGGGACTTTCCATCGGATTGTCCAATGTTCTGGAAGCACAGCAGGAAGTTCATCCTGCTGATCGGGAAGAGTATCTTGCACGAAACCTTTCACGAATTAAACTCACCGCAAGCTATGGCTGGGCGCCTATTTCTTTCGGTTTCTTTGCCGAGGGAGGGACGGCAACACAACGGGATGTGTCCATCAGCACCACTAGCGCTCTGTTCGATTATCTTTCACAGACCTATCTTGATCGATACACGAGCTCTGGCGATAGCGGCGAACTTTTTGCTTCAGGACTTGGCGTGCTCCTCTCGTACCCCTGGATATCGATAGCATTGCTTACCGATTCGCTGTTTGCTCTTGACGGGATAACAAATCAGCTGATTCTTGATATCTCTCAGGTATTTGACGGTACGGCTTTGGGTGTGGCGCTGACAACTCCAGCCTACAACAGAACGAATGAATTGAATCGGGTGATGGCGATCGGGGCATTTGATGTTACCGATCTGGGCAGTGATGATACCCGGGCAGTACGGATCGGTCTTGAGGGGAAACTGCAATTTCTCAGTGATTTCTGGGTGGCTATCCGGGGAGGGTACCGTGAGGTGCGTCCACTGGGACAGTCCCTTTTCTCCTTTGCCGGTAACGGGACCATTACCGCTGGCGTCGGCAGTCAGATCGGCAGTTTCACTATCGATACTGCCTTGAGCATCCCCCTGGATGATCGGCCGATGCGGTTTACCGGAAGCTTACGATGGAAGCTGTGAGTGTGCTTGACAATCTTTTTTTCGATCACTATAGTCATAACGTATTGATCAACAGCTGAAGGAGTAATGCATGGCAAAAGCACATAGAGGAGCAGGAATCAGAGATCAGGTCAGCCACGGAAGAGGAACATGTCCAGTCTGTAAAAGAAGTGGCATCAAAGTGGGCTATGAACATGAAGTTGATGGCGCAAAGGCCATGATCTGCAAGCAGTGCAACGCGACATTCAAAAACGCAAAGTAACATATCAGGCACGCGGAAAAGGGCTGTCGCAATTCTGACAGTCTTTTTTTGTGCTTTTTGGGAGCATTCGTGGGTATTAAAACGCTGATAAGCGGTACATCCTGTTTTCTCGTGGGGATCAAGGGGACCGGGATGGCATCGCTTGCAGTTCTGCTGAGGCAGCTAGGTGCATACGTGACCGGCAGTGATGTCGAACAGGTCTTCAACACCGATGAGAAACTGAAAGCGGCTGATATCCCCTGGATTTCTACGGATGATCCGGACGCTCTCCCGAACGATGTACAATTGGTCATCCATTCGGCTGCGTATCACCGTGATGTGCATCCGCAGCTGATTCAGGCACAGCAGAAATCTATCGATATATACAGTTATCCAGAATTTCTTGCGCTCATGAGCCGGAATCTGATCAGTTACGGTGTTGCAGGAACCCATGGGAAAACTACCGCAGCAGGTTGCTGTGACTGGATACTCCGCTACACCGATTTTCCCAGCATCTTCCTCTACGGTTCCTCCCTTCAGGGAACGGGCAGTTCTATTTCACCGCATCCCGAATATGGACTATTTGAAGCCTGTGAGTACCGTGACCATTTTCTCACATACCAGCTTACCGGAGCCTTGATCACCTCGCTAGAGTATGATCATCCCGATTGGTTTTCCACTGAAGAGGCGGTATTTACTTCATTTGCCACCTTTGTTTCACAATTACCGCAAGATGCTCCGTTGGTTTGCGGTGTAGATACCCCGATGTCCAGACGCCTTGTTTCCTGGGTACAGGAGCACCGTTCCGACCTGCATCTGATTACCTACGGATTGGATCCGAGTGCTCAGGTGCGTATCGTTGACCGTGATGGACCATGGTATCGCCTGAGTCCCCTTGAGGGAAATTGGTGGAATCAGATGGGTTCGTGGGAATTGTGTCTCGATACGATCGGAGCTGCCTTACTCGCGTATTGCATGCTCAGCGATCATCTTGAGATGTCCTTCGATATCAACAGTACCTTATGTGCAGCATTGATGCGGGAAGCTGAACAGTTTCCCGGAACCGCAGGTCGCCTTGAGGAACTCTGTGTTGAGGATAGAATAACTTACGTGGACGATTATGCGCATCACCCTTCAGAGATCCGGGTCGCGCTTGCTGCATTGGCACAGAAGTATCCCGATCGGCGCCTGGTCACCATATACTATCCGCACACCGTAAGCAGAACTCAGCAGTTCCTGCAGGAAACCGCTGAGGCACTCAGGGCTTCTGATATGACTTTCGTCCGTTCGGTGTTCACCAGTGCCCGGCAGGATGGATCTTCCGATACTGCCATAGAATTAGGGAAGCAGTTGGCAGAATTATCGCATGCACACTTTGCGGCAGATGAAGCTACCCTTGTTGTTACCGTTGCAGATCTATTGCGTCCCGATGATGTCTGCGTTACGATGGGTGCAGGCAACGATGCAGGTCTCGCTGCACGTATTGCGGCGGCAAGAAGGAGGAGTGCCACATGCTGAGCATGACAGGGTTCGGATATGCCGAACGACTTACTGATGAAATTTCTCTTACCGTCGAAGTGAAATCGTACAATAATCGATATCTGGAAATCAATCATACGATGCCGAATGCGCTTTCCCGATTTGAAACAGTACTGGATGATCGGATCAAAACGGTTGCACGCCGTGGTCATATCGAATTGAACATCCGTCTCAGGCAGCTGAGCAGTGATATCAATCTGCATGTCGATAAGGGAGTTCTCCAACAGTACCAGGCAGCATTCGAGCAGATCAGCAGCATCACCGGAACCCAAAGCGCTGTGCTTGCCGACTATGCGCAAGCTGATGGCGTGATTGTCTCAATACGTGATACCGATGTTTCCCGGTATGAGCAGCCGCTCATGGAACTGCTTGATGAAGCCCTTGCTGCATTTAAAGCTTCCAAAGAACGGGAGGGGGAGGCTACACGTAAGAACCTGCAGCATCTGGGCCTGCTTTTTCAGCAGGAACTTGATCAGGTGGTTTCCTATGCACAGGAACTGGAAGATCGACTGAAGCAATCCTTGCTGAATCGGTTTGACGAAATGCTTGGCAATCGCGGCTATGATGAGCACCGATTTCTGCAGGAGGTGGCGCTGCTTCTGGCAAAATACTCGGTAAATGAAGAAATTGAACGTTTGAAGACTCATCTTACAGTGTTTCGTGAGTTACTCGATACACAGGAGAGTGTCGGGAAACGGCTCGATTTTCTCTGTCAGGAGATGAATCGCGAAGTGAACACCATAGGAAGCAAAAGCATCATCGTTGAAGTTAATCAACATGTGGTGGGCATGAAAGACAGTCTCGAAAACATTCGGGAACAAGTACGAAATATCGAGTAGGTGGCCTCAGTATGAGAATTGCGATATCGGGGAAAAGTGGATGCGGCAATACAACTACAAGTACACTTGTAGCAGAGCGGCTTGGATTTCCGTTAATCAATTTTACGTTCAGAAATCTGGCTCAGGAACGAGGTGTCGATTTCTGGGAATTCTGTCGCATGGCAGAACATGATGATTCGATCGATCGTGAACTCGATACTCGGCAGGTGGCAATGGCTATGGAACAGGAACATTGCGTGCTTGGTTCACGTCTTGCGATCTGGATGCTGAAGGATGCTGATGTGAAAATATATCTCACTGCATCACCTGAAGAACGAGCAGCTCGTATTCTGAAGCGGGAGGGAGGCACATTCGATCAGCGATTGCGCCAAACGCTTGATCGGGATGCCAATGATACGGCACGATACAAACGAATTTATGGTATTGATGATACCAAACCCGATGGCGCAGATCTGGTAATCCAGACCGATGAACTTACTTCGGATGCAGTTGCACAGATCATTATTGATTATGTGCAGCAGCACCCTCGGATGACCCCCTAGGCAAACTGCCGGTATTTTAGTAGTATACTGCAGTTGCGATAACTGATCATCGCATTTAAGGAGAAGCACTTTGAGCATTCCGTTAGACGAACTAATCGACAAAGAAAACAATGTGTATGAGATGACCTGTGTTGCCATCAGTATGGCGAATGTGCTGGCAGCGCATGGCGATCAGGAAATTGAGAATAACAACGGCAAAGTAGTATCCACGGTTCTGGAGAAGGTCCTGACGGAAGATGTTGAATATTCCGTTGACGACAAGGAATAACCTCCTGGTTTTTCTATTCGGCCCTACCGGAGTCGGGAAGACTGAACTCTTACAGCACCTCTTCCCGCAGGGATGTGAAGTAGTCAATGCCGATTCCAAACAGGTGTACCGCTACCTCGATATCGGGTCTGCCAAGCCGGACCCTGAGATTCTTGCACAGATTCCTCATCACCTCGTAAGTATTAAAGACCCCTGGGAACAGTTTTCCGTAGGGGAGTTTGTGCAGCTTGCCGACCAGGCATGCGCAGATATTCATCAACGGGGGAATGTCCCGGTTGTCTGTGGGGGGACTGCCTACTATTTTAAACATTTCTACTATGGACTGCCGAAATCGCCAAAAAGCGATCCTGAAATCCGCCAACGGGTTGCCCAGCTATGTGAAGAGCACGGAGCTGCGTGGTGCTATGACTATCTTCGTCAGGTTGATCCACTCTCTGCAGAGAAAATCCATCCATCAGATATCTATCGCATCACTCGCGCATTGGAAGTTTATGAAACTTCCGGGCGACCACTTTCGAGTTATCAGGTTCCTGATACCGCCAGAGGTGGCATGAAACCACTGATCATCGGATTACATCGTGACCGTGATGAGCTGAATAAGCGGATAGAACTTCGGGTGAATGCAATGTTTGATGCCGGTCTGGAAGAGGAATTTGCCCATCTGCTGAAGATGGGAGCTCAAGAGGATTGGCCGGGTATGCAGGGAATCGGATATCGGGAATTCTTTCTCGCGCAGCACGATCTTTCCATGAGCCGCTCTGATGTGCAACAGCTTATCGTGCAAAACAGCAGACGATATGCGAAGCGTCAGATGACGTTCTTTTCCCGTCTTGATCCGGTGCATTGGGTCCATCCCGATGATATCGGTACTTTGGAACAGCTTATTGCCCCGTTTATATAACCGGTACTTCGATCATTTGAAGAACCTGTGATTCCCTTCTGATGATATCGGTGATGAGATAGTAGCCTTTTTCATTCGAGAGGACAAACTCAGTCGCCTGCTGTATCACCTGCAGAGGTAATACCGAGGTGTCCGACTCATCGGGTACGGGATAATAGAGAAGATATTCTGCAAGATACCGATCATCGTCCAGTTGGGTAAGGTGCAGATCGGTATTGCCGTAGATAAAAGTTCCCGCCTCAATTGCAGGTTTTCCCGAAGCAATCCATTGATCGGCTGGAATAACCGACTCTTTTCCTTCATAAGCCTGACGAACTTTGCTGTTCACAAAAAGTGAAGATACCTCAGTTTCAAATGGGTTATGCACCCGCCGGGCAAGTGGTGCACTCATTTTTTGTGCATCAAGTTCGTTTTGCGCGGCAAAAAACGCACTCACAACAGCCTCTGGGGGGAAATCGGCGGTGTATGGTTTTTGCATCGCTCGAGTGAGGATACTTACTCCGATAGAGACTACCAGGATAGCAATGAACAGTCCGGTTGCCAGTACTGCGCCATGTTTGCGCAAAAACCGTCGGCGATCAGATCGAACACGTTGTTTTTCTCTGAAGCGTGCTGCTGATTCAGGTTCAGATAGCTGCGTTTCGTTGCAATTCCATTGAAAAGACGCTGTTTCCGCGAGAAACCAATTCAGATTTTCTTCTGCGCGATATGCTGCTGAGACCAGTTCCCGTTGCTGTTGCATATTCAGTGCTAAGGTTTGATCTATCCACTGGGCAAAATCGGCATCCTGCAGGAAATTGCGTAGGTGTAACGGAATATGACGAAACCGATCTTCGCGTACCTCACTTCGTTCATACGGTGCTTCTGTTGTTGCCGCAAGATAGAGGAATTGGACAAACTGATGGCATAGACCGAAGGGACGTTCAATATTTGGTTTCATAAATCGTGTCACGTGAATCTGCTTAGTCTCATCACTTGCACCAAAAAGGATCATATGGGAAAGTTCCTGCGGTAATACCAGCACTCCATGATCCGGGAGAAAGAAGATTCTCCATGTCTCGATGATCCCCTGATCAGGATGAACAAAGTCTTTCGGAAGTCTCTGCAAAGCATCGGCCAATTCGCGCAACCGCATCAAGGCATCAGGGCGTAACGTGGTCGTAATACGGGTAAAAGGAAGCAATTCAATGTAGGGGAAATCGATATAACGAAATCCATCACGGTCCTGTATACCGGTATAATACACCGGTTCAACCGTAGATGCGGTTACCACATAGGCGGCAGCCTTTTCCCCGGAGAAAAGCTGACGGGAAAGCGAGCCGGATGCCTCACCGATGCAAATCCTCGTAACCTGTTTCCCCTGATATACAATGGTTATGTCGTCCACGGTTGTTCTCCCGATCGCTGCTGAGCAAAAAGTCTTTTCAGGCGATCATCATCAAGTTCAATGGTAATATTTTTTTCCTGTGTAGGAAGTACGAGTCCAGCTTTTCCCCCCTTCGGACGTTTCAGGTACTTTACCTGAGTCACATACAGATCAGCCTTTCGCGCCGCTTTTGCCTGAGAAAACAACAGCGCGAGGTTCCCTGCATCAAGAAGGGTTTCCAGCGGAATGCTTTTCCCCGATTTTCCTTTGATAATGACATATCCTCCAGGTACATCACGGGTATGGAGCCACCAATCATTTCCTTTTGCCCACCTGCGCAGCAACAGATCATTCTCCTTGGCATTTCTTCCTACGAGCAAGGTGAAAATTGATGAGGTGAACTGCAGTCCGGGTGCCTGCGCGTAGGGAAGCGACTGTTGCGGGGCTGCCTGACTCTCATGGGCAAGCTCTTTTTTCAGTGCCGCTGGATCTATCGATTCCTGATCGAGTAATCGATCATAATGATGGGTAATCTGGTCAAGCTGCTCGGTGAGCTCTGCAATGCGTGCAATAGCTCGTTCATAGGCAACCTTTCCCTTCTGATATTGACGATAGTATGATGCGATATTTTCTCCTGCCGTGCGGGATGGATCCAATTCAATGGTCACCTGGTTTCCCTGGTTAAAATCGGGTACTTGTACCCACTCCTGGTGCGGTTGTATGAGGTGAGCTGAAGCTGACAACAGATCACCGCTGAGGCGGAACGAGTCAAAGTCCGCTTGATGGGTCGCAGTTTCCTTTGCAGTCCGTAGTTCATGATTAAGCTGGGCCAGCTGCTCATCCCGTAGCTGTGCTACCTGTGCAACCAGATGATCAAGATCACTTTCTGAAGATGCAGTATATGATTGTTCGATATATGAGTTGAATGTCTGTCCTGATGGATAATCTCGTATGGGAAATTCCTTATATGGAACTTCTGAAATCACAAGCTGTTTTCCTGCAATTTCTTCACGTTTTGGTCTGCGAAGGAGCACTTCACGGATGATCAAAGACGCATCACAGACAAACACATTGGCTCCCGGTCCACTGAAGAACCGATGGATCAGCTGTAGGGGTTGTCCCCCCCGTTGGATATTCCAGATCAGGATACGATCAGGTACCGGCTGGTTTACCCCGATAATTTTCCCACCCTCTACATGAGCACGCAGATACTGAATGAATCGTTGCAGTTTAGGTGTCTTTTTTCTTCGATAGATACTCGGTGAACCCGTGATTCGATGAATTCGGGCCTGGGGTGTGCCGACTTCCACATACAGTTGCCAGAACCCTGCCTGGGGATGATGCAGTTCCCACACTAGGGCGTGGAAACCGATTTGGTGTACGCGTTGGATCAGGCTTCCCTCGAGGGGGAGTTCACTGACGATCAGCGCAATTTCCTGCCAGTTCAGGGGCATGCAGCCACCTCCGGGGTTTCTTCTTCGAGTGTAGTAGTGTAGGCACGAACCAGTTCTCCTCCCAGATAAAAAGAACCCGTACACAAAATAGCATGAGTCTTTTCCGTACGTGTACGGGCAAGATTCAGCGCATCTTCAGGATCGATGACCAGATACAGTTCCGGCGCATTTCGCATCCCTTCGATTTCCTGTTGCATCAGGCGATATAACCCCTCTGGATCGCTTTTTTTGAACGTGCCCGGACGACTGATGATAATGCGGTCGAAGAGCGGGAGCAGCAGTTGGGTCATATGGTGATGATCTTTCCCTTCCAGGGCTCCGTAGATAACGGTATTGCCCTGATTCCCATAGAGTTGTGTGAATGAGTTGAGCAGGTGCCGCAAGCTTTCGACCGTGTGAGCGCCGTCGATAATCATCGGTGGGTCGGCACCCAGCATTTGCATTCTCCCCGGGAGTACTGCTGTTTCGAGTGCCCGTTCTGTGGTTCCCGGAACATATTGGCCGATGGTTTTCAGAACCAAAAGCGCGAGAGCACAGTTTTCTGCCTGTACTTCACCGCGCATTGCCAGACGCAATTCTGTACGATCACCTTTTGTCCACTCAATACAGACATGCTCCCCATCGGTTCTGGTTTTGGTGGCTAATGCTTCAACCTCTACCTCCAGATCGTACAACCTGCTCTGTTGAACCGCAGATTCCGCGACAAATACCGCCCGTGCATCTTCTGGCTGCCGGGAAAGAAAAACCGGAACTCCCGGTTTTATAATTTTTGATTTTTCTATGGCTATGAGTTCTATGGTATTACCCAGAATTGCCGTATGTTCAAGTTCGATGGGAGTTATCACCGAAGCTGCTGGACCAATGGTGTTCGTAGCATCAAGCCTGCCCCCGAGACCCGTCTCAATGACCGCCCAGGTGCAACCGGTTAACGAAAACAACAGAAACGCAAATGCGGTGTACAACTCAAACGCAGTAGGATCGGCAGTACCCCATTCATCGACAAACTGAAAGCCTTCCATCCGTTCGAGAAGTACCTGAGCTGCATTGATCAGATCTTCTTCACGAAAAAAAGAACCACTGAGGGTAAATCGTTCCCGATAATTGACAAGATGCGGTGAGGTATACAACCCGGTTTTATGACCTGCAGCCCTCAATCCTTGCGCGATAAATGCTGCAGTGGAACCTTTCCCCTTGGAGCCGGCAATATGGATCGATGTAAAATCGTGTTGAGGATTTCCTATGTAATGCAACAGGGCATGCATCCGATCAAGACGATACATCCGAGCGGTGTACCCATCGGTTTTCTTTTCCAGATTCGCAAATGATTCCATGTAGAGACAGAATTGATCAAAGTCGCAAAATTGCATGCGGTTACTGTAATGCAGGCCAATTTTTTGGTCAATGCAGTCATTCCTGTATATGACAGGTTGACAGGATGCGACATGATGTAAATTAATGACTTGTGTTTACTGGTCCAAGGATTTATGATGTGAAGCAGTATCACTGAAAGAAACGAACGTGTACGATCGTACACTATGGAGGTATGCATATGGCGTCAACAGGAAAGAAACCTTGGGATTTTTTGGATGAATACCGGGGAACGGACTTTACGGGAACATGGCCGACAATTCCACAAATGTTCTCAATTACCAGCAAACGCTATCCTGACAACATCTGTTTTACCGCGTTTGCTCCAAATGAGTTGCGACTTACCTATGCGCAGGCGTTGGAGAAGGTCCTGCAGACAGCTGATTATCTGGTAGAGGCGGGAGTAGGTCCCGATGACAAGGTGGCTGTCACCGGGAAAAATAGTCCGGAGTGGGCGGTAGCATATCTGGCTACCCTGTTCGCCGGGGCCATAGTGGTTCCACTCGATTATCAGCTGACGGACAAGGAGATGGATTTCCTCATGACCTTTGCCGGAGTCAAGCATCTCTTTATCGATGCGGAACGCATTGATGCAGTCGATACTGATGGGTCAGTCGGATTGCAGGAAAAAATTTCTCTTGAACCGAACCATGATAACTATATTTTCACCAAGAAAGCAAAAAAAGCACAGAAGCGGCATCAGGTGACAGAAAACGATCTTGCTGCGATTCTCTTCACCAGCGGTACCACCGGTAATCCGAAGGGTGTTATGCTTACCCATCAGAATTTGGTTGCCGATTGTTACCTTTCCCAGTCCTACATGAATCTCTATCCCACCGATGTATTTTATGCACTGTTGCCGATTCATCACTCATATACCATGCTTGCCGTGTTCATTGAGGCCATTTCGGTGGGAGCTGAAATCGTATTCGGCAAGAAACTCATTGTCAGTCAGATTCTCAAGGAACTGAAACAGGGGAAAGTCACGATGTTCCTTGCAGTCCCCATGTTGTTCAACAAGATGCTGAAGGGACTGATGAACGGTATCAAGGAGAAGGGTATTGTGGTGTACGGCCTGATCCGTTTCCTGATGAGTGTCAGCGGACTGATCAAAAAAGTGTTTAAGGTGAATCCTGGTCATAAGATGTTCCACGGTATTCTATCGAAACTCTCTATGGAGAATATCCGCATCTGCATCAGCGGGGGAGGACCACTTCCATCCTCAACGTTCAAGCTGTTCAATCAGCTGGGTATCGATTTTGTCCAGGGATATGGGCTCACAGAGACCAGTCCCATTATCACCCTCAATCCTGTCTATGCCTATAATGAGAACTCGGTAGGGAAAATCGTACCGCAAACTGAGATGAAGATTCTCGATCCCGATTCCCGGAAGATCGGAGAAATTATGGTCAAAGGCCCGATGGTGATGCAGGGATATTATAAAAACCAGGAAGCTACCGATGAAGTGCTCGATAAGGATGGCTGGCTGCGAACGGGTGATGCCGGATACATTGATGCCAATCGATATGTGTATCTGACGGGAAGGAAGAAGTCCTTGATCGTAACTGAGGGCGGCAAGAATGTATTCCCGGAAGAGATCGAAGATATGTTCCAGCTGTATGATGAAATTGATCAGATTTGTGTTTTGGGCTATCTCGTAGACAAGAAAGCAAAGAGTGAAGGGATACGAGCCATCGTACATCCTACCGATAAATTTGCTGAGGAGATGGCAAAAGAGACTCCTGATGCTGCACAACGTGCCGAAAAAATGCTTGCTCATATGCAGGAAATTGTGAACAAGGTCAATAAGGAGCTACTGCCCTACAAGCGGATTACCCGACTTACCATCGCAGATGAACCGCTTGAAATGACCAGTACCAAGAAGATCAAGCGCCACGTGGTTGCCGAAGTCTATCAGGATCGGTAGTATAGGCGCTATGAACAGCGCAACGCGAAATTTTTTACGCCGGAGAGCCCATGAGCTTCAACCGGTGGTTATGGTAGGCAAACAGGGCGGTGATGAGCGTGTCTCTCACGCCCTTGATGAGGCTCTTCGTGCCCATGAACTGGTGAAGATCCGTTTTCAGGATTTCCACGATGAGCTCAGAGCAATCGCTGAAGATCTTGCCTCGTCGGTCAATGCAGAGGTGGTCTCAATTGTAGGCCACACTGCTGTTATGTTTCGACAGAATCCTGATGAACAGCAGCAACTCATCCACATTCCGAAAAGTATCTTGAGGAGACCCTCATGATAGCTCCTTTCTCCCTCGGTCGATTAGGAGCCCTCGAATTCGGCAGCGGCTCCTTCGCCAAGTTGCCTGAACAGCTTGCTGCATCAGGTGATCATACCTATGCAGTGATGATCAGTGCCACCTGTGCGCGAAATCCCTCCATTCAGGGACCTCTTGCCGGCCTTTCCCATCATCAGTATCTGGTGTCAGGAGAACCTTCGGTGTCCTCAGTCGATTCATTTACCAAGCAGGTGGCATCAGATGGGTGCACTGCAGTGATCGGCATAGGAGGGGGGAGTGTACTCGATACGGCAAAAGCCGTCTCAGTTATGGTTCGCCATACCCGTGAAACCGGGAAGTCGGAGTCTGTTATGCGGTTCTTGGAGGGGGTGGGGGATCTCAAGGCTCCCGAATCCCGATTACCGTTGATCATGGTTCCCACCACCGCCGGGACCGGCAGCGAAGCGACGCATAATGCAGTGATTTCCCAAGTAGGCCCACAGGGGTTTAAGAAATCATTGCGTCATGTGGCATACAGTCCCGATATGGTAGTCATTGATCCGACCCTTGCATTAACAGTGAATCATCACGTTACTGCAGCCTCAGGCTTGGATGCGCTTACACAACTGCTTGAAGCATATACTTCAACTCGATCGAATCCTTATACTGAGGCCCTTGCCCTTGGAGCAATCGGAAAGCTTGGTCTGGCGCTGCCGCAGCTGCTCGACGGTAAGCTTGACGATATCTCGCTCCGTGAAGACATGGCCTATGCTGCTTACATCTCAGGTATTTGTATTGCCCATGCTGGGCTGGGATATGTGCATGGCCTAGCAGGACCGCTTGGCGCGTTACATCACGTGCCCCACGGAGTGATCTGTGGAGCATTGATCGGTCCGGTCAATGCGGCTTTGGTACAACAAAGTGATGGGCAAGAGTTTCACGATAAATTGCGCAGCATTGGTCAATTATGGCATCTTGACGGACCGTATGCAGTAGTTCATCACATCGAGTCGATTGTTGCTCAGGCTCAGTTTTCCCCACTGCGCAGTTATGGGTTCACACAAGAGGAGCTGAAGCGCATCGGATTGACGAACCCGAAACGCAACAGCCCCATTGCATTGAGCAGCGATCAGCTGATCTCACTCCTTGATCGGCTCTACTAAAAACTCAAAGTGATAGATACACCGACTTGGCTTGACGGTGTACATCAAGACTCCCTCTCCCGTTTCTCACAGCTTTCAGCATATCGGCAGTGTCGATGACTGCAGATCCGGCAAGTGCGGTGATAGGAAGATCATCGTACACATCGGGATGCAAAATCGTTGAAGGCCCGAGAAGCAGTGTGGGAAGGGTACGATTATTGAAATGGGCAAACAGTGACTCAAGGGAATTATTCACCACGCTGGCTGCAGTGATGACCAGTGCATCCGCATGTTCTGCTGCCCATGGGTAGAATTCTTTCGGATCACCGAGGTTCTTTCCCAGATCAAGAGTTCGGACAGTAAATCCCTTCTCTTCAAACCGATCTGACACGGGAGAAAAATATCCCACCATAGCAATGTTTGCTCCCTGAGGGAGATCGAGGTCATGATGCCAATCATGGGGAGCTTCCGGTAATGATCGGGTAAAGGGTTGGTTTAAGGCATTGACCAGAGCAATAGCCATGATCCGGCTGATCGTGGGTGTTTCATCTTTACGAATGTGACGGAGCAGTTGAATTGCTGACCGTCCCTCATAATCATTGGGGTCACTGTTCATTTTATAGACTTCTGTTCCATCACAGAGGGTGGCACAGAGTCCGCAGCGACCATCCTGCATGAGTACTGCGGTATACCCGATTCCAATGTGGATCTCTCCGATTACCGAGCGGTCAGCTTCATCGGCAAATACAGAAAAAATGGTGTCATTCAATTTCATGACAGTCCTCCCTTTTTCTGTATCGTAGCACTAATTTATCAGTAAAGCGATAAAAAAATATCTAGAAGGAAAAGGCCACCGGAAATATCCAGTGGCCATATGATGATCAGTTCTGTTCAAGTTCCAATGTTCGAGTGGTGATATCACATACTTCAGCAGGGCCGAAATACTGAATAGCACCCGGGAAGAGGTAGGAAGATTCTTCAGCCCACTGATCCCGATGTGCAGCAAAGTAGGCAAATGGCTTTCCCGAAAGATCGACAAGAGCTTTTTTGATGACCGGTTTCATCTCTCCATGCCGTTTTTCCATATTCATCATCATGGTGATCGGAAATCCCCCGGCATGCCATTGTGAAGCCTCATCAGTAAGGTGAGATACGGCAGAGATATATCCGCTGCATTGATTGGCTGCAAGCAGGAAGGCATTGTAACCGAGGCTGTAGCAATAGTCGGCATCGAAGTTTGATGGAGCCGCACAGCGTCCTTCATAACCGAAAAAGTGGTTCAGCGCACTGAACGAGCCGGTGAACGTTCCCTGTTTTTTCATCACTGAGAGCTTAGTCTCAACCATCTGAATCAGCATTTTTTCAGTCTCAATTCGGGATACCTGCACATTTCCATGCGGGTCTCTGTCCATGAGAAGCTGTTTCTGGATATCTACCGGGAGTGAGGCGAACGCCTGTGCGCTGTTTTCACTGAGCCGCTGGGTGACGAAGTCATACTGTGAACTCCAATCAGTGAGATGTGCGTATGCCTTGGCTTCTTTAGCTAATAACGTATTCAGTTCCGCAATGAGAATCTTTACCTCAGGAATAAATTCGATCACCCCTTCAGGAATTAATACGATTCCGTAGTTCTTCTTCCGTGCTGCACGTTTTGCAACGATGGAAGCAAGGTAGTCGACAATCTCGCTCAGACTGGTGCCGTTTGCCTCAATCTCTTCACTGATCAGACAGGCGTTTGGTTGGGTTCTGAGAGCACATTCAAGAGCGATATGGCTTGCACTTCTCCCCATAAGCTTGACGAAATGCCAGTACTTCTGGGAACTGTTTGCATCACGCATCAAATTTCCGATCAGCTCACTGTATACCTTGGTAGCGGTATCAAAACCGAAGGATACTTCGATGAATTCGTTCTTCAGATCTCCATCAATAGTCTTTGGGCATCCGACAACGGTGATCTGGGCTTCACTTTGCAGAAAATATTCAGCGAGTACTGCAGCGTTGGTGTTCGAATCATCACCGCCGATGATGATCAAGGCACCGATATCATGTGCATGGCACACATCAGCGCAGACGGCAAACTGTTCAGTGGTTTCCAGTTTGGTTCTACCACTGCCGATAATATCGAATCCACCGGTGTTGCGATACTCGTCAATAATTTCATCAGTAAGTTCTATATACCGATCTTCCAGTAATCCCGATGGGCCGCCAAGGAAACCAAAAAGCTTTGATTCAGGATTTGCCTGTTTGATCGCATCATACAATCCACTGATCACATTATGCCCGCCGGGAGCCTGACCGCCGGAGAGCACCACACCGACGTGCAGACGCTCTGAAACGGTTGATCCTGTTCCGGTAGCAAAACTTACTTTTGGTAATCCATAGGTGTGTGGGAAAAGTTTTTTGATCTCATCCTGATCAGAAGCAGGAGCTGTCGGTTCCCCTTTAACCAGTTTGAGCGAGGTTATCTCCTCACGAAGAATGCCGGGCAGCTTAGGTTGATACGCATAACGCGCCTGTTGTAATGGTGAATGTTCCATTCATGACTCCTCATAAGTGGTAGGTATGTAGAAAAACTATAGGATATTTTTCTTGAAGTGTGCAAGAGCACCAGGAATATGTACGGATTGACGGAGGGGAGACTTACCGATAAGGTGACATCGATGAGCACGGTAGAACAGATTCCTGAAGTACCATTGTATATCGATGCTGACTCCTGTCCACGACAGCTGCGTACGATTATTCTCAAAGCGGTGATCACACGTAAAGTGCCAAGTGTGTTTGTTGCTGATCGCTCTCTTGCAGATGTACAGCGGAATGCACAGCGAAAACTGTATGATGATCAGGGGCGACCACTGGTAACCATGCTGGTTGTTCCCGCTGGGGATAATAGTGCCGACGATCACCTGGTAGCCCTCGCTCACAGCGGTGCTCTGGCCATCACCCATGATATTCCATTGGCCTTCAGATTGGCCCAGCACGGTATGGTAGTGCTTGATGATCGGGGTAATACGTACACCGAGGAAAACGTAGGGGAACGGCTGTCGTTGCGCAATCATATGACTGAATTGCGGGAATATGGTGTCTTTACCGAGAAGACCAAACCGCTTGGTCCACGTGATGTCCAGGCTTTTGCCAATGCCTTTGATCGAGCACTGACACGTATGCACTACTGAAGCAGAAACCTGTTGATGGGAGTGTATACCGTGTTATGCCCGGAACCATCCTGATTACTGCAGAACACAGGGGAATGCTCGAGATTTTCCGATGCTGGCTCTATTCGTTTTTTCATGATCAGCTGGAGGTAACTACCCTCTGCATCACCGAATCGGACGGAACTCTCTTGCAATGCAGTGTGTATCTGCCGCTGATTTTCACTGAAAATGAGTACAGGTTTTTTTGCAATGCGACGGATCACATCAGTGCCGACCTCGCCGTTCTTGCCATCACGCATGATGCGTTTGCCGCACGATTGTCATCGAATGCAGTCCCTTCTGCGACTATTGCATCCTGCATGGGGGAGATAACCAGAATTCTCCAATATTCGGGATCAGCAATTCCCCTGTATCCGGTATGTGCCGTTTCAGAAACACCACACAGATCATTTACTCAACGGGAAAGAGAGGTACTGCGCCTGGTCGCTACCGGTCATTCGATCAAAGAGATTGCATATACACTGCATATCAGCGAGCATACCGTTACTTCGCACAAACGGAATCTCTATCTCAAGACCGGTGCTCATACCATGCAGCAGCTGGCCCTGTTTGCATTATTGCATCTTCAGGAAATGGCCGCTGCTAGAATTCTGCCTGTTTCGCCGCACGAGGATAGGGAATGACATCACGAATATTCTGCATGCCGGTTATGTACTGTACTGCTCGATCGAAACCAAGTCCGAATCCCGCATGCGGTACACTGCCGAAACGACGAAGATCAAGATACCACCAGTAGTCTTCAGGGTTCAATTCCAGAGATCGCATCCGATCTACCAGTACATCGTAGCGGCTTTCACGCTCACTTCCCCCAATGATTTCACCTAGACGGGGAACCAGTACATCCATTGCACGTACGGTTTTATCATCATCATTGAGCTTCATGTAGAATGCCTTGATCTCTTTTGGATAATCGGTGACGATCACCGGACCGGAACACACCTGTTCGGTAAGATATCGTTCGTGTTCGGTCTGCAGGTCACTTCCCCACGAAACGGGATAATCAAAGTGCTGATTGTGCTTTTCCAACTCGTGTAATGCATCACGATAGGTCATATGCACAAAGGGTTTTTCGACTACCGATTGGAGTGTTTCTGCAACGCCTTTTTCTACAAACTGAGAGAAAAATGCCATATCTTCACTGCAATGGGTAAGCACATGACCGAATATATGTTTGAGGAACTGTTCCGCTACTTCCATATTCCCTTCAAGCGTACAGAAAGCCATCTCCGGCTCAATCATCCAGAATTCGCTGAGGTGTCTTTTCGTATTGGAATTTTCCGCACGGAATGTCGGTCCGAAGGTGTAGATATTCTTGAGTGCCAGAGCATACGTTTCCCCTTCGAGTTGTCCGCTTACCGTAAGTGATGCCTTTCTGCCGAAGAAATCCTGTGCATAATCGACAGCACCTTCAGGAGTACGGGGAAGCCGATCAAAATCGAGGGTAGTCACCTGGAACATTTCTCCGGCACCCTCAGCATCACTCGTGCTGATAATCGGGGTATGGACATAGATAAACTGGTGTTTCCTAAAGAAATCATGTACGGCAAAGGAGACTTCGTTACGAACGCGAGCTACAGCTCCGATAATATTCGTCCGAGGCCGCAGATGGGCAATTTCTCGTAAATATTCAAGGGTATGGCGTTTTTTCTGCAAAGGATACGTATCGACAGGGGCTTGGCCATGCAGCCTAATTTCCTGGGCCTGAAGCTCGACTGCCTGATTACCTCCTGGTGAAGCAACAAGTGTTCCCGTACAGGTTATCGCTGCCCCGGTGGTAATCTGGGCCAGCAGTGCGGTATTCTCAAAGGTGTTGAGGTCAATGACTACCTGCAATCCTTTC
The DNA here is from genome assembly GCA_964482325.1 of uncultured Spirochaetaceae bacterium. GTDB lineage: Bacteria > Spirochaetota > Spirochaetia > Sphaerochaetales > Sphaerochaetaceae > CAYZJV01. The sequence continues at coordinate 59,328 of CAYZXD010000006.1, forward strand.
AGGCTTGATCCATCATTGAGTTCAAGAAAGCAGACATGTTTACTCTCTCGTTTGGTACGCACCCATCCTTCTACGGAAATCGGGTGGGAATCGGGTTCTTGTGTTCGTATCTGAGCTATGCGAAGGTCATTCATCAGAGCATCTCCTTGTGCTAGCGAAACTATTTCATGCATGCCGTCTCTTGTCAACATCTGATCGTTTCAGATAACTGGACGTATCGGGTACAAATGAGTATAGTAGTGCCGAAGGAGTAGCGAGTGCTGCAGATCATTGGTACGACACAGTGCAAAGAGACTCGAAAAGCGATCCGATTCTGCAAGGAACGGTCCATTGACCACCAGTTTGTAGATCTGAAACAGCGAGCACTCTCACCGGGTGAATGGGAGAGTATTCTTAGCAGGGTCGCTGCTCAAACGCTCATTGATGAACAATCGTCCTATTACCGTAAAGAAGGGTATGCGTGGCGTGAATACGATGCGCAAGAGGAACTTATAGAGCACCCGCAATTATTGAAGACGCCAGTACTTCGAGATAAACACCGAGTGGCAGTTGGATATGATATGACCTTTCTTGATCAGTTTAAGGAGCGCACATGATTCGCTTTGCCGTTTTGGGCAGCGGTTCTAGTGGTAACGCTTATATCATCGGTACCTCGACTGATGCACTGCTCATTGATGCCGGATTCTCTCTGAAACAGTTGAAGATGCGCTCTGAATCGGCAGGGTTTGATTTTTCTACGGTCAAAGCTCTGTGCATAACCCATCTGCATCCCGACCACGGACGATCAGCAGGGGTCTTTGCACGAAAAACCGGGAAAGATGTCTATGTCCATGAAAGTCTGTATCAGGGTGGAATTCGTGAACTGAAGGTCTTGGGTATTCCAGAAGGGCAACTGCAGGTATTTGCTCATGGGAAATCCTTCCAAACGGGCCCCTTTACCGTTACGGCATTTCCCACTAGTCATGACAGCCCCTTTTCCAGTGGCTTTGTGGTACAGGTGCAAAAGCGAGTGTTCACGATCCTCACCGATACCGGGATTCTTGATGCACACATGCATCGATATGCGCAAGCATCAGATGTGCTTTTTCTTGAATCAAACTATGATGAACAGATGCTCACTACCGGTCCGTATCCAGTCATGCTGAAACGGAGAATAGCGGGAGAAAGAGGGCATCTTTCGAATGTGGATGCGTTGGATCTGCTGAATGGCTGTGAAAAAACACAGCTGTCGCAAGTATATTTCTGCCACCTTTCAAAAACAAACAATAGACCTGATATGATTATCTCTCTATGTGCACGTAAACTTACCTACACGGGAAACTGGACCGTTTGTGAACATGGACAATTATACAGCGGTTGCATTGCTCCAGGAGGAGTACCCTCATGAAACACGAACTTGAACAATTCACTATCCGCCATATTCTTGAACGATCGGCAAAACGTCATGCACAGCGTGTGGCGCTTACTCTGATCGGGGATTCCGAGAGCACCATTACCTATGAAGATCTGATCAAGAAAACCGATGCCATGGCAACCTATCTGATAGAGCAGGGAATTTCTTCGGGTGACAAAGTCGCCATCTTAGGTGAGAGTCAGCCCTTGTGGGGTGTTGCATTCTTTGCCATCGTAAGCGCAGGGGCGGTAGCCGTTCCCATCCTTCCTGATTTTTCAGCGAAGGAGATTCAGACCATCCTGCAGCATAGCGAAGCTGCTGCCGTGGTCGTCTCGGCAAAACAGTTTGAGAAAGTGCTCCCGTTTGCTTCCTCCCGTTCCGGCAAACTGTTTCGTCTTGATGATCTCTTCCATATTCCCGATCCCATTGCATCTGAGCTCACCGCTTCCCGTGATTTCCAACATGCACCGGGGCGGGATATGCTCCGTACCAAAGCCGACAACAAGGCCATTAGCACACGCAACCAGGCGGAGGATGACCTAGCCTCCATTATTTACACGAGCGGAACCACCGGCTCTTCCAAGGGTGTGATGCTGAGCAATCGCAACCTGGCAAGTAACGCATCGGCTTGTGTCCGCCAGTTCTTCAAAATTAAAACCGGGTATCGCTTTCTTTCCATATTGCCCCTGAGTCACTCGTATGAGTTTACCATCGGATTTCTCCTTCCGATGGTTACCGGTTGTGAAGTGCACTATTTAGGAAGAGCCCCCGCTGCAAGTATTCTGCTTCCGGCAATGAAACGTGTGAAGCCTCAGGTGATGCTTTCGGTTCCCCTTTTAATTGAAAAGATTTATCGGAATTCAGTAGTCCCGCAGATTGCAAAGAATCCCCGCCTTGCAAAACTCCATAAGCGGGCACTGTTTCGCAAGTTCATCCACAGTGTAATAGGCAAAAAACTGAAACGCACCTTCGGAGGACATTTGAAGTTCTTCGGTGTAGGCGGAGCTGCCCTGGATAGAGAAACGGAAGCATTCCTGAAAGAGGCGAAATTCCCCTATGCTATCGGGTACGGCCTGACAGAAACTGCACCGTTGCTTGCCGGTTCCGGGCCAAAACAGACGAAACCGGGAACGGTCGGCTATGCCGTTAAAGGGGTACAGCTGCGCATTGATGAACCTGATGGAAAAACCCATGTGGGAGAAATTGTAGCTAAAGGTCCCAATGTGATGCAGGGATACTATAAAAATGACGAACTCACCCGAGAGGTTTTTACTGAGGATCACTGGTTCAGAACAGGTGATCTCGGGGTAGTTGAACGAGGCCGTCTTTCGATCAGAGGTCGGAAGAAAACCATGATACTCGGCCCGAGCGGGGAGAATATCTATCCTGAACTCATTGAGACGATGCTCAATACTATACCATATGTACAGGAATCTCTGGTGCTTTCGGGAGATGGCGGGCTTGCTGCTCTCATAAAGCTTGATTTTGAGCTGATGGCAGATCAGCTGAAAGTCTCGGTGCATGAAGCTCAGGAAAGTGCCTCATCCTATTTGTCACACATTCGTGATGAAGTGAATAAGGAACTCAGTTCATTTAGTAGAATTCGTGATGTGTCCCTTCAGGATGAGCCTTTTCAACGAACTCCCACACTTAAGATTAAACGGTATTTATACTCGCTGAAAGAGACCATTACCGGGCATAAGGATGATACGGAACACTAGAAGGCCCTTCTTGTAGATGTTTGGTTGTTGTGGTATACAACAGATATCATGAAGAATATTGACATCAGAATAGCGGCAGTTGAACCGCTCGTGAGCCCTGCGGCGCTTTCTCTCGCGTATCCGGTATCCCCGGAGTTGACCGAGACAATTGGAGTTTCTCGACAGTGTGTGAACGATATCATCCAGGGAAGAGACAACCGACTCCTTGCTATCGTCGGCCCGTGCAGTATCCACGACCCACAAGCGGCTCTTGAGTATGCTGGTAAACTGAAGAAACTTGCCGATGAACTCTCTGATCAACTATATATCGTGATGCGTACGTACTTTGAAAAACCGAGAACCATCGGTGGATGGAAAGGTTTGATCGTAGATCCCCATATGGATGGAACCTATGCAATTCAGGAGGGGATTACTGCTGCCAGACGATTGCTCATTGCTATTACCTCAATGGGATTGCCCGTTGGCTGTGAAATGCTTGATCCGATCGTTCCGCAGTATATTGATGAAATGCTGAGTTGGTCAGCGATCGGGGCACGTACTGCAGAAAGTCAGACCCACCGTACCCTTGCAAGCGGTATGTCGGTGGCTATTGGATTCAAGAACAGTACCGGTGGAGAGTATGCAACGGCAGTCAATGCAATTAAAAGTGCCCGAGAGAGTGCCGCGTTTATTGGAATTGATAAAGACGGGAATTCGGCGATCTACCATACTACGGGAAATGATTGCGGTCACCTCATTCTTCGTGGAGGTGATCATGGTCCGAATTACTATGAAGAAGATGTGGAAGCAGCTGCACTCCTGATGGAAAAACTGTCGATTCCCCCTGCAATCATCGTCGATTGCAGTCATGCTAACTCCCGTAAGGATCCGAAACGACAACGCCGGGTGTTACGTGCTGTGGTGGATCAGGTCGTCTGGGGACATCACGAGATAAAGGGATTTATGATCGAGAGTAACCTCTTTGGAGGATGTCAGACTATTCCGGAAGATCCCAAAGCACTTCGGTACGGCGTATCGGTAACCGATAGCTGTATCGGGTGGGAAGATACAGAAGAGGCGCTTCGCCGGGCTTGCGAAACCCTGCGACGTGGAAAACAAGAATTGGAGGCTTAACCATGAGTGACGGTAAAATTAAGGTGCTCGTAGCACTCGCAGAAGGATTTGAAGAGGTGGAGGCACTGACTCCGATTGATCTGCTCAGACGTGCCGGATTCACGGTGGTGGTGGCGGGTGTCGACGGAACCGAGATCGTCGGAACTCATAATATTACCATCAAGGCCGATATTCGTATTGAAGATGCCGGAACTGATTTCGATGCGATGGTTCTTCCCGGAGGGGGCCTGGGATCTAAAAATCTGGCGAACTCATGGGAAGTGAATGAAAAGATGTTGATGATCATCAACAGTGGTGGGGTTCTTGCCGCAATCTGTGCAGCTCCTGCAGTAGTGCTTGGGCCGGCAGGTCTGCTAGAAGGGCATAAAGCAGTCTGTTACCCGGGAGCAGAGGTGAACTCTCCTAATTGTACCTTCGGTACTGAACGGGTGTGTGTAGATGGATCAATCATCACTGCCCGAGCGGTAGGCTGTTCGTTTGAATTCTCCCTTGCCATTATCGAGAAACTCGGTGGGGCAGAATTGAAAGAGCAGGTTGCCAAACGAATTCTTTTCAGATAAGACACCATACAGGAGCGAAAACACAGCATGAAGCAGATCGGATTCGACAATGAGAAATACCTGCGCGAACAGACGCAGGCGATACTAGAGCGATTAGCAACCTGTGACGGGAAGTTGTATCTTGAATGTGGTGGAAAACTCCTGTATGACTATCATGCCTCACGGGTACTTCCTGGATTTGATCCAAATGTGAAGATGCGTGTATTTCAGACGCTGAAGGATAAAATCGACGTAATCATCTGCATTTATGCCGATGATATTGAACGGAGAAAAATCCGCAGTGATTTTGGCATTACCTACGATACCGACGTGTTCAAAATGATCGATGATTTCAGTGACTGGGCCATTGAGGTGACCCGGGTAGTGATTACCCGTTTCAATGGTCAGCCCGCTGCGGTGCAGTTTATGAACCGACTGACCCGGCGAGGGATTAAAGTCTATACCCATAAGGCTACCGATGGCTATCCAAGTGATGTCGATACTATCGTCAGTGATGAGGGGTATGGGGCTAATCCGTATATTGAAACCGAACATCCGGTGGTGATCGTCACTGCCCCGGGTCCAGGAAGTGGAAAACTCGCTACCTGTCTCTCCCAGTTGTACCATGATTATCGGAAGGGACTGAAAAGCGGTTATGCAAAATTTGAGACCTTCCCGATCTGGAACCTGCCGATTGATCACCCGGTGAATGTAGCCTATGAGGCTGCTACTGCTGATATCGGTGATGTCAACCAGATCGATCACTTTCAGCTTACCGCATACGGAAAGCAGGCGGTTAATTACTCTCGGGATATGGAAGCTTTTCCACTTCTGAAACGAATTATTGAAAAGATCACGGGAGAACCTTCATTCTATCGCTCTCCGACTGATATGGGAGTTAATCGGTGCGGGTTCGGTATTGTCGATGATGATGCGGTACGAGAAGCTGCAGGACAGGAGATCATCCGTCGTTACTATGGATCTGCCTGTGATTATGCGCGGGGTATTGGGACACAGGAGGCTATTAACCGCATCAAGCTGTTGATGGAATCGCTGGATCTTCATGTTACGATGCGTACTACCGTTCCCGCAGCAGAAGAAGCCTTGAAAGCTGCTGTTGCAAAGGGAAAGGGGCGCGATAAGATTGTCTGTGCTGCTGCGATGGAACTACCCGATGGGAGTATTGTTACCGGATCAAACTCGGAAATTCTCCATGCAGCCTCTGCGTTGATGCTCAATGCTGCCAAGCAACTTGCCGGTATCCCAAAAGCCATCGACCTCATTCCCAAGCAGACAATTGAATCTATTCGTCTGCTCAAACGGGATGTGCTCAGTGGGAGACGAGTCAGTCTGGACCTCGATGAGACCCTCATCTGTCTTGCGATGAGCGCACCGATCAACCCATCCGCTCAGTGTGCCCTAGATCAGTTGCCGCTGCTGAGAGGTTGCGAAGTACATCTTACCCATCTTCCATCGGTGGGGGACTCCAATGGATTGCGAAAATTGGGGCTTCATACTACCAGTGAACCGAAATTTCCCAGTGCCAATCTGCATGATGAATAGCAGTTATTGGTAATTTTGCTTTCTTTGTACCGGCACACACAGTACAATAGGGGTAGGAGGAATAGGTATGGGTATACACACGGTCATTTCGATCAGTAGACAGTTCGGCTCAGGTGGACGTGAGATAGGGCGGCTGGTAGCTGATTATTGTGAAGTGCCGTTCTATGATAGTGCACTCATTTCCATGGCCGCAGAGAAAAGCGGCATGAGTGAGCAAGTACTGGAGAATCTCGATGAGAAAGCCGCCAGTCGGTTCCTGTATACGATCCCGACAAGTATTCCCACCCTCGGTCATCCTACGACTGCCGTATACAATATGCCTCTGAGCGACACGTTGTTTCTTACCCAGTATGAGATCATTCGTCAACTTGCACAGCAGGGTCCCTGTGTCATCGTGGGAAGATGTTCTGATTATATCCTCAAGGATCATCCGCATCATGTTTCCATTTTTATCCATGCACCGGAGGAAGCCCGCTCTGCGCGCATCGCCCGCTATGAAAACATCGATATCAAGGAAGCTCGTTCGCATATCAGCAAGTACGACAAAGAACGGAGAAAGTACCACGATTACTATGCGGCAGGGACGTGGGGGAATGCCATGTTCTATGACCTCACCCTTGATTCCACCCTTTTGGGTATCCCGGGGACTGCTTCGCTAATCGCTCACATTGTTCGGGAAAAAGAGGGCATAGAAGCGGCTCAGGATTAAACAAAGAGGACCCCGTCGGGTCCTCTTTTGCACTCCTTCTGTGCACTTATTTCGGCAATGCCAGCAGTTTCTTCAGTTCAGGTTTCTTCTTCAGATCCTGCTCCAATCCCGCTGCACGTGCTTTGTTCACATAGTCCTTATGCTGGAACGAGTAGGTGAAGTTGGTATGCACATCATACGTTCCTGTCATCAGTGCATAAGCATCTTCGGTCATAACCAGCTCTTCGTCAGTTGGAATCACGAAAATTTTCGTGGGTGAATCATCGGTGTTGATTTCCAGCTCTGCATTCCTGCATTGGGCAATTCGGTTTTTCTCCACATCAAGATGGATGCCCATGTGGCCGAGACCGCTAGTTGCCCCTTCTCGGATATGGGGAGCCATTTCTCCCACGCCCGCAGTGTAGACAAGGGCATCAACTCTCCCGAGAATTGCTGCGTAAGCACCGATATATTTTTTAAGGCGGTGGCATTCAAGATCGATAGCAAGCTGAGCGCGCTCATTTCCTTTCATTGCAGCCTCTCGTACATCACGGCGATCACTCATCCCGCACAAGCCGACCAGACCGCTCTTTTTGTTCAGAACGGTATCCATTTCCTTTGCAGAAAGCCCGGTTCGGTTCATGATGAACGGGAGGATTGCCGGATCAAGATCGCCCGAACGGGTGCCCATTACCAGACCCTCCAGCGGGGTAAGACCCATGGTGGTCTCGACACAGACACCATTCTTAACCGCCGAAATGGAGGCGCCGTTACCAATATGGCAGATAATAAGATTAGTTTCTTTCGGATCTTTGCCGAGCAGCACTGCTGCACGTTTTGCCGTATAGACATAACTGGTTCCATGGAAACCGTACCGTCGCACATTGTAGGTAGAATACCATTCGTAGGGAACAGCATACATAAATGCTTCGGAAGGCATGGTCTGATGCCATGCAGTATCCATAACGATTGCATGGGGAATTTCCGGCATTACCTTTCGTGCAGCTTCAATACCCATGATATTGGCCGGCATATGTAACGGCCCGAGGGGAATCAGTTCCTTGAGATGTGCAAGTACTTCATCATCCACGAGAGCGGACTGTTTAAATCGTTCACCTCCGTGCAACACGCGGTGACCCACTGCACTGATCTCCTCTACATCGGTAATGACACCGTGAATCGGGTCAAGCAACATCCGGATGATCAACTCAATGGCCTCTTTGTGGGTAGGACATTGCACTTTATCAGAAAACTCTCCGTTTTTGGTAGTTTTATGCTCAATGACGGAATAATCGAGGCCGATCCGTTCCACCACTCCAACTGCGAGCACCGCTTTATTGTTCCAATCATATACCTGATACTTAGCGGATGAACTTCCGCAATTCAAAGTGAGTATCACCATTTCGACCTCCTGTGAGCTTTAACCTTTCGATAAAAAATGTATCATTGCCGGAAACCATTCTGCCACGTACAGATCAAAAAATCAATGCAAGCGAAGCATTCAGTTCGATTTTGCGGTTGTTTTATTATGCATATGCGATCAGTGATCATCCTTCTCTCTGTTTGTTTTGCCATTTCCCCTCTCAGCGCACAAGTAGATCTGCAGGTATCCAGTCATCCGGATAAGCTGCATGCATCAATCGCTTCTCACCTAACCCAGCATCCCACCGTGCCGTTCGATATCCACTGGGAAATAGAGATGGACCAACAGTCTGATTTGCGGTTTACCAGCTGGGAGGCGTCTATGGAGCTTCTCCTGGTCCGAAAACCGATGCAACTGGCAGGCGGTTCATTACTCAGTGACCAAAGATTTTCCGCAATACTCTCATCTGCATTTGATCTGCGTGCCCCGGATAATACTCAAATTACCTTGCCACGGATTACTCATGATTCGGGTCATTTCGGATGGATGCTCAGTTATGTGACCACAAAACTCGGCATGCACCTGTTTGTCATGCAAGACCCTGCAGTGATCGCCGGGATGCTTGCAGAATATGTATTGACCAGAGGAACGATACGGGTGGCAACTCTGGGATGTTCTGGTCCCTTGCGAAAACGGGAGGGAGATTATCAGGCACAGAGAGCTGTGCAGGCAAAGCTGTTCTGTGGGATGTATCAAAGTGTTCCTGTTCCCATAGGAAACATCGGGGCATTGCAGATTTCCCTCTTATTGCGGTCTGTTGTGGATGATTATCTTGGCGATGGGTTGAGTATCGTGGGAAAGATGGAGTTTTGCGGGAAGTATCTCAGTGGTTCGTATCAGCGATTGTCGATACCAGCATATCCCGGAGCGATTCTCACATCTGCTTACACGACAGAAGATCAACCGATGAAACGGGAGATGATCACGGTACACTATCAAAGGGAAAATATACAGGCACGTATCTCCTGTACCGATTCCTGGTGGAGGGTGACCGTCTATGCTGAAGATGTACAGCGCCGGATCGTATCTGCACGTGCGCATCTTCGCTATGCGTTTTTACAGCAGTTTTCTGCAGGTATTTCTTCATATTATCAACGACGCTGGAATCGTTCGGGTAACATAGGGAACACGGTGAGCATATCGATACCTCTCTCGTTCACCGTGGGATCGGTAGCCGTTCAGATAACACCCGAGGCGATCTGGGGGGTATCATTCCGGTATAGGTTGGAGTCGGTCTGCACCTTCTCAATCGATGATCAGAGAGAACTCGCGATTAGCTGGAAGTTTGCGCATGCTGCTGTAGATGCCCAGATAACCTACACCGATACATTTGCAGCAGGGAAGTTGGCGGTTACCATGAAATCGAATCAGGCGATTACCTTCTGGTATGCCATCTCCCTATGAGGATGACTTCTCTCTCCAAGGTAATCCCGTACTGTTTTTCAATTTCCTGTTGTACGAGTACGCTGAGATCATAGATATCCTGACTGGTTGCCTGATGCGAGTAATTGACAATAAAGTTTGCATGGGAGGTGCTTACCCGGGCTCCTCCGCGTGAGAGACCTTTCAGGCCTGCTTCTTCAATTAGTTTTCCTGCTGAATTCCCATGTGGATTTTTAAACATACATCCGGCTGAAGGGAGATCAAACTGTCCTGATTCCATCCGTTGCGTTCTACTTTCCTCTTTCTGCAAACGTGCTTCACTCGTATTTTTATTCGGAATCAGACGGAATGCCACCTCATAGATGATCACCGGCATGCGGGAAAAGGGGGAGGATTTATAGGAAAACCCCTCATCCATCCCCTGAAATCGGAAGAAATTCCCGTGATAGTCAAGGTAATCGACCCACTCGATCCGTTCAGATATCCAGAGCCCACCTGCGGCGGCATTACCGCGAACTGCTCCGCCAGTGGTACCCGGAAGTCCTCCAAGCGGTTCAAGACCGCTGAGTGAGTGTTCAATAGCTACATTGATTGCGGTGTCCAGGGGGAGCCCGCACTGACAGCAGAAAAGACATCCGCGTACATGGTGGTCAGTAAGGCCGGTAGTGGCAATGACAAGACCTTCCACCCCGTCATCAGAGATAAGTACATTCGAACCACCGCCAAGTACGGTAATCGGCAGCTCTCGTTCCTGAGCCCATTGCAATGCAGCCCTGAGTTGAGCAAGATTCGCCGGTACGATGAAATAATCGGCTTGGCCTCCACTGCGATATGAGGAGAGCTGAGCAAGGGCTACTTGCTGATGGATGAGGTGATCGATATTGATTTTTTCATCTGCTTTCCGTATTGTGGTACCCACGTGGGTATACTATCCGATTTCCCTCTGGCATACAATGCCGTATCGGGCGTTGCCTGCAGGAGGAGCATACATGACCATTTCACTGCACAATACCCTCTCACGAACTGTTGAACCATTTGAGCCGATTGATGCGAAACACGTGCGAATGTACTGTTGTGGACCAACGGTTTATAACTATGCACATATCGGAAATTTACGGACATACGTCTTTGAAGATATTCTCCGTCGCACATTGGAATTTGCCGGCTATTCGGTCCAACATGTGATGAACGTCACTGATGTCGGCCATCTTACTGATGATGGAGATGCCGGTGAAGATAAAATGGTTAAAAGTTCACAGGAGAAGGGCTTAGATGTTTATGAAATAGCCCGCCTCTATACTGATGCCTTTTTTGCCGATACCGATGCGCTTCACATTCTCCGGCCCCATGTAGCCTGCCGGGCAACCCAGCATATTCAGGATATGATTGATCTCATCAAGCGTCTTGAGGACAAGGGACATACTTACATTGCTGGTGGCAATGTTTATTTCAGTATTGATACATTCAGCCGATATGGCGAGCTGGCGAGATTGAATTTGGAGAGTCTCCAATCAGGTGCTCGTATAGATGTTGATGAAAATAAACGAAACCCAAAGGATTTTGTCCTCTGGTTCACCCGTTCAAAGTTTGAAAATCAGGTGATGCTTTGGGATTCTCCCTGGGGAAAAGGGTACCCCGGGTGGCATATCGAATGTTCTGCAATGAGTATGAAGTACCTAGGCGAATCGTTCGATATCCACTGTGGAGGGATCGATCATATTCCGGTGCATCATACCAACGAGATTGCACAAAGTGAAGCTGCTACGGGTAAGCGGTGGGTGAAGTATTGGATTCACGGTGAATTTCTGATTAACGAAACCGGTAAGATGTCCAAATCGAAGGGAGAGTTTCTTACCCTCAGCGTGCTCAAAGAGCATGGATATGATCCCATGGATTACCGCTACTTCTGTCTTGGTGGCCATTATCGCAGTCAGCTGGTTTTTTCGTGGAATTCAATGGATGCGGCAAAGAATGCCAGAAGAAATCTGCTGAAACAGATTCGGCAGATAAAACAGGAAGCAAATGAACCTGCCAAGAAGATTTCACCTGAAGCTCAGGAGTATCTTGATGCGTTCTCATCGCATCTGGGAAATGATCTGAATGCACCCCGGGGACTTGCCACTCTGTGGGATCTCCTCAAGGATCGAAAAATTGCTGCGGATGAGAAACTTACCTGTATTGCCATGATGGATCAGATCTTGGGACTTGCTCTTGATGCGGTTGAAGATGAAGATGTCGAGGTGCCGCCTGAAATTCAGCAGTTGGTTGATGAACGGGTTGAGGCAAAGCGGCAGAAGAATTATCACCGGGCGGACGAGTTGCGTGCTATAGTGGAGGAAGCCGGTTATCGTCTTACTGACACGAGTGACGGAACAGTTGTGACGAAAAATGTGTAACCGGAAACACAGATGAGTTGTTAAGCATATGGAAGTAAAAAGCAGCGAGAATGAATCGTTCAGGCTGGTGTATGAGGAGGTGTTCCCGGTAGTGATGCGCGTCGCGTATCATGTCACCTACAACATGGATGTCTCTGAAGATATCTGCCAGGAAGCGTTCATCCGGTTCTACGAAAAGAATATCGAATTCCGTTCTGTGGACGAAGCAAAGTATTGGTTGATTAGAGTTACAAAAAATCTGGCAATCAATGTAGTGAAACGGAAATCGAGAGAGCAGGCTATGGTGGATAAAATCAAGAAAACACCGAAAGTGCCTGTGCGGAATGGAGAGGATGAGCTGATCGATTCAGAAACGAGGACGTTGGTCCGGGAGGCTGTGGAGAAATTGCCTGAAAAGCTGAAAGCGGTATTGGTTCTGAAAGAATATGCAGATTTAAACTACCGACAGATAGCTGGCATTCTTCGTATTTCCGAAAGCAATGTGAAGGTCAGGGTGCATCGAGCCCGAAAGATCATGGAATCGATGCTTGACCGGGAGGAAATGCATGTGTCTTGACGACCAGATTCTGAATACCTATTTAGATGGCGAGCTGGCTGAACCGTGGAAAACTCAGGTTGAGGAGCATCTCAACTATTGCAATGCGTGCAAAACACGATTTGAACAGCTGCGATCACTTCATGCGCTTGTCTCCGGTTCCCGCCTTGATGAACAGGAGATGGCACCGAGAAAAGAGAAAGTGTTTCAATTCATTGAACAGAATTATATGGAGAAGAAACACCGTGTAAACTTTTTCCATCGAGACTTTCGAGTGAAGACTCCTACCTTATTGATGACTGCAGCGGCTTTTGTGCTTGTGCTGGTCGGGGCCTTGGTGATCGGACCCTCACCTGATGTACACCAGGATACAATTATCCCTCGAGTGATTCCCGCAGAAGAGGGATCGATGGTTCAGGTTCGTTCAACAGAGGGTTATGCCGCATCTCAGGTGCTCGATAGCTTACCCCTTGAAGAGATTCTTAAATACCTTGACTCACGTGGGTATGAGGTTGATCTGCGTATGAAGAGCATACAGCCGATAGGCGAATAACATATCACCAACTCTCAATTAAGGCTGTCTTCGGGCAGCCTTCTCTTTGTATTGGTCAGTTGTCACAACCTAGTGATTTTGCTAGTATGAGTGATCGTTACCAGAGCGTAGGAGGACCTCATGAAAGCTGTTGAGTTGGAGAAGGCATATAATCCGAAAGATTTTGAAGATCGAATTTATGCAGATTGGAAATCACACGGATGTTTTGAGCCGAAAGCTGGAGAGAAACCTGCTTTTACCATTGTGATGCCCCCTCCTAACGTCACCGGAATTCTCCATATGGGACATGCTCTGAACAATCTCCTTCAGGATATTCTTGTCCGGTATCACCGGATGTCGGGACGTCCTTCATTGTGGGTCCCGGGGACTGATCATGCCGGGATTGCAACCCAGCATGTGGTTGAACGAGAACTTGCCGGCAAGGGAATATCGCGACATGAACTGGGAAGAGAGCAGTTTGTCGAAGAGACGTGGAAGGTGAAAGATCGCCATCACGAGATCATCAAACGACAGCTTGAGAAAATCGGATCTTCCTGTGACTGGTCACGGGAACGGTTTACCATGGACGAGGGACTTTCCCGCGCAGTCCGTGAAGCTTTTGTCACGCTCTACGAACGGAACCTCATTTATAAAGGTAATTACCTCGTCAATTACTGCAGTCACTGCGGGACTGCTCTTGCCGATGATGAAGTTGAGTATAAGAACCTTCCGGGGAAACTCTATCAGGTGAAATATCCGCTATCTGATGGATCCGGTTCCATTACGGTGGCTACCACACGCCCTGAAACGATGTTTGGAGATGTCGCCGTAGCGGTGAATCCCGAGGATGAACGCTACACTCACCTCGTCGGGACTTCAGTCATACTGCCGCTGGCAGATAAACCGATTCCTATCATTGCCGACCATTATGTCGACAAGGAGTTCGGTACCGGTATGGTGAAGATTACCCCCGCCCACGACCCGAATGACTGGGAAGTAGGGAGACGACACGACCTGGAGACGCCTAATATCTTACATCCGGATGGGACCCTCAACGATCTTGTGCCCGAACCATACCGGAATCTCGATGTCGTTACTGCACGAAAGCGGGTAGTTGCTGATCTGATCGCCGGTGGCTATCTCGTGGGAGAAGCGGAGCATAACCATGATGTGGGTCACTGCTACCGCTGCTCTACGGTAATTGAGCCGTATCTCTCCGAACAGTGGTTTGTTTCCATGAAGGGAATGGCTGATAAAGCGTTGCACACCTGGCAGGACGGGAAGCTGAATTTCTATGCAAAGCGATGGGAAAATACCTATAGCCATTGGCTGGAACATATCCGCGACTGGTGTATCAGCCGTCAGCTCTGGTGGGGACATCGTATTCCTGTCTGGTATTGTGATGATTGCGGTCACATGATGGTCAAACGGGAAGATCCTACTGTCTGCAGTGCCTGTAACAGCACCCATCTGACTCAAGAATCAGACGTACTCGATACCTGGTTCAGTTCCTGGCTGTGGCCATTCAGTACGCTTGGCTGGCCCGATAAAACCGTAGATCTTGACCGGTTTTTTCCTACATCCACCCTGGTGACCGGTTATGATATTATTTTCTTCTGGGTTTCCCGCATGATCATGGCTTCGCTGGAATTCCTTGATGAAGTGCCTTTTACTGATATCTACATTACCGGACTCGTGCGTGATAAGCAGGGGAGAAAGATGTCCAAATCACTGGGTAATGGAATTGACCCCCTCGAAGTTGTCGATATTTACGGTGCAGATGCCATGAAATTCACCCTCTGTTTCCTTGCTGCACAGGGTCAGGATATGCTCATCGACATGGATTCGTTTAAATTGGGGAGTCGTTTTGCCAATAAAATGTGGAACGCAACCCGTTTTCTGCTGATGAATCTGGAAGGGAGGAATCTGGTACCGATCGTCCGTGAGGAACTGTCGGTCATGGATCGATGGATGTATCATCAGGTAAACGAGAGCTCTATGAAAATTGCTGATGCTCTTGCCCAGTATCGTTTCAATGATGCAGCGCAGATTATCTATGATGTATTCTGGAATGATTTCTGCGACTGGTATGTAGAAGCTACCAAGCATGCGCTCTCTTGCAAGGATGACAGCGAACGGGATCGACAGGTGAGCGTCATGCTCGATATCCTCTCATTACTCATGCGGATGATGCATCCTTTTGTCTCCTTCATTACCGAAGAGATTTATAGCAAACTTCCCAATACGTCCGGACGGGTAATTGATGCACCGTACCCGGTGTTTACCGAAGAACACCAGTTTAGTGAAGAGAAAGCCATGGTTGATTCCATGCAGGAATTTGTGCGGGGAGTGCGTTCGCTCCGCAGTGAACTGCAAATTGCAGCTGAACGAAAATTATCGGTGGTTTTCCGCCCCGATGCTCATTTTACGGCAACGCAATTCATGCAGGATCATGTCGATCTGATCGCCACATTTATCGGGGCTTCTCAACTGACAGTCGATGTCGATAAAGCATCTTCAGTTGCGCAGGCTGTTCCGGTCGCCGGTTCGGGATTTGAAGCTTTTGTGTTTGTGCGTGATGCGATAGACGTTGAAGTGGAGATCGCACGGATCAAATCTGAAATGGAAAAAACTGAATCACTGCTCCAGGGGACTCTGAAGAAGCTTGGGAATGAACAGTTCATGAACCATGCAAAAGCTGTAGCCATTGAAAAAGAGCAGCATAAAAAGGCTGAATTCGAAGAGAAACTGGAGAAGGGTGCCAAACACCTGAAGTTGCTCAAGAGCCTCAGTACTGAATAAAAAGAAACGGGCCATATCGGCCCGTCTTACATAATAAAGGAATGAGTTACAGCTCGCTCTTCTCTTCCTGGATTTCCTTTCGGCGATCCTTTGCGAGTTTTGCAATTTCTCCGAGAGCCTTTCTTGCTCTAGCGGCAGATGCTTTGATACCTTTTTCAGTAAATTTCTGGTTCTCTGCAATGTAAGCTTCATATTGAGCTACAATTTGCTCATGAATAGTCATTGGCAAGCCTCCTATTGATTCTTGACATTATACTATCATATCTGTTGTAAATGACAAGAAAATTTAATAAAAAAGGGTAAAAAAAGGGTAAAATTTGCATGATTTTGACCTAATTCAATTTTTTCCTTATGATAAACCCCTTATCGATAGGCTTTTCAGTTCTCAGATATACCGTCTGATGATGGTTTGCATGGGTAAGCGGCTTTCCTTCGGCATCGGTAAGCGTAAATGTTTCATCTGCAATAGCTAACGTATCGGGGCCGATATATTCGATCGGTTCATCCTGAGTAATACGATTTTTCAACTTGAGCGCATAGGATCCCGATTCGTGTTTGGTATCGACTGTGCCGATGAGCAGGTAGTCACGAAGATAACTGATTTCAGTAGGAGCTGCTATCTCCTCGTCATCAAAGAAGAACCCGGTACTGTACTCACGATGACTTACCCGAAACAATTCATCCCGGTATTCCTGCCAGTTTTCACTGCCCGGTTTCTGCTCGAGAGCATCAAGTGCTTTTCGGTAGGCACGCGTCACCGTCGCCACGTAGTACAGACTTTTCATTCTTCCTTCAATCTTGCACGAATCAACTCCGGCCTCCTGCAGTGCAGCAAGGTGGTCGATCATGCACAGATCTTTGGAAGAGAGAATCGTCGTATATCCATCACCTTCGTATACAGGATAATATGCTCCCGGACGACTCTCTTCTTCGAGTGCCAGTTCTCCTGCAGGTAACGAACTCGCCTCTTCGCGCTCAAGTAACCGGTATGTCCAGCGACAAGTATGAGCGCAGTCTCCCTGATTGGCACTACGCCCTGAAAGGAAGGCACTGAGAAAACACCGTCCGGAGTAGGCCATGCACATCGCTCCATGAACAAATGTTTCGATTTCCATCTCGGGTACCGCATCCTTGATACGACGTATATCGCTCAGTGGTGTTTCACGTCCAAGAATGACTCGTGAGAACCCGAGATCACGATACATCTGCACAGCACCACTGTTCAGACAATTAGCCTGAGTGCTGAGATGAAGTTTACGTGTATCACCAAAATATTCTCTGAGCAACCGGGCAGCACCCATGTCACTGACGATGAACGCATCAAAGGGATACTGCTTCAGTATAGGAAGCCGATCTTTCAGCTTTTCGAGATCACTTTCATGGAGGAAACTGTTCACTGCAGCATATAATTTCCTACTTCCCTTGATCTGCCGCAGATCATCCTGCATCTCATCGGTAATGTTCCCGGCCCGGGTACGCAGTGAAAAATCCTGCATGCCCACATAGGCGGCATCTGCGCCGTAGGTATAGGCATAGTGCAATTTCTCCAGCGTCCCGGCAGGACTCAGTAACTCCATCACGATGTTGCTCCATCATGGGTAAAGACATGCTGTAATACCTCATCGAATGTTGCCACCGGGTGGAAAGTAATGCCCTGTTTGATTTCATCATCAAGTTCATCGAGATCACGCTGGTTGAACTTCGGTATGAGTATGGTTGAAATTTTATTCCGTCGTGCAGCAAGCACCTTTTCCTTTAATCCCCCGATGGGCATCACCTTACCGACCAGATCCAACTCTCCTGTCATAGCCAGATCCGGCTTAATCACCTGATCAGTTATCAATGAGAACAGGGCTGTAGCCATCGTAATACCCGCTGAGGGTCCATCTTTTGGTGTCGCTCCTTCGGGTACGTGCAAATGGATCGCATGCGTGTCAAACCACGTCGCTTCAATGTTATGATTTGATGCAATAGACTTCAGGTGGGTGAGGGCAATGTTTGCCGACTCCTGCATTACTTCTCCGAGCTTTCCGGTAAGTTTCAGCTCGCCTTTTCCCGGATATGCCACCGCTTCAATGATCAGCGTGTCACCGCCCATACTCGTCCACGCTAGTCCGATGGTCATACCGGGCCGATCTGCACGAAGGATCTCATCTTCACGGAAAATCGGCTGACCAAGATACTCGGTCACCTTTCCCTTATTAACCCGGATCGGAAGTTGCGGGTCTGTTTCCAGGATCTCGCGGGCGATTTTACGATGGATGCGATCGAGTGATTTTTCATAGTTTCTCACTCCCGCTTCTCGCGCATATGATTCAGCAATTTCCTGCAGGATTGCCGAGGTATAGGAGACCTCTTTTCTTGTAAGTCCATGCTTTTTCAGGCTCTTGGGAACGAGATACTTTTTACCGATCGCCAATTTTTCCTGTGTGGTGTACCCGGCAATATGAATGACTTCCATACGGTCAAGCAGCGGTCGTGGAATGGTCTCAAGCGTATTTGCCGTGACAATAAAGAGAATTTCGGAAATATCGAACGGAAGATCGAGGTAATGATCACGGAAGGAGATATTCTGTTCAGGATCAAGCACTTCCAAAAGTGCCGACGCCGGATCCCCCTGAAATGATATACCCATTTTATCAATCTCATCTATGAGGAAGACTGGATTCTTGGTCTTGACCGTTTTCAGTCCCTGAATAACCTTGCCCGGCATCGCTCCAATATAGGTTCTCCGGTGACCTTTGATTTCCGCCTCATCACGCATTCCCCCGACACTGAAGCGATAGTATTCTTTCTTCAGTGCTCGAGCGATTGAGCGACCAACTGATGTTTTTCCCACACCGGGAGGCCCTACCAGACAGATAATGGATCCTTTGGTATCCTGCTTCTTCTTGCGGACGGCAAGATACTCGATTATCCGGTCTTTGACATCTTTGAGACCGTAGTGGTCCTTTTCAAGGATTTTTTTTGCCGATTCAAGTGAAAAATCTTCGGGTTTCGGTTCCTGCCATGGCAAGGCTGCAACCGTTTCGAGGTAATTACGGGTAATTGAGTATTCAGGACTGTTCGGATCAAGAGACTGAAATTTTTCCAGCTCATTGTTTACCGCTTCGGCTACCTCACCCTCAAGATGTAACGCAGCTATCTGCTTGCTGATTTTATTGAAAATTGCACTGCGCGGGTCACTGGTGAGCCCCAGTTCCTGCTGAATGTGCTTGAGTTCCTCACGGAGAAAGTATTCCCGTTGATTTTTCTCCAATTTGGCATTCACTCGATTCTGAATCTGTTCCTGCATGGCTAGTACCTGCTGTTCTTTCTTAATAAACACCAGTACCCGCTCCATGCGACGACGTACATTCAACGTCTCCAATATCCGTTGCTGTTGTCTGCGGTCAATATTGATGATGCTGGCAATGAAATCTGCCATTTTTCCTGCCTGATCAATGTTCACCATATTCAGGCGCATCTCTTCAGTGAAAAGGGGATTACCTTTGGAGAGTTTTTTTGTCTCGGTGATCAGCTGCCGGGTCCATGCTTTCAGTTCGGTGGGATTATCTTCGATATCATCAAGATACTCAGATTCGGCAATGATGAACTTTCCGCTTGAGTGGAACTCCTTTGCCTGAAAGCGTTTGAGCGTTGAGATGAAGATATTCATACCCCCATCGGGCAATTTAATGCGCTTGATGATTTTTGCCATGGTTCCGACACGATAGAGATTCTCTGCATCGTAGTCACCTTTTGTCTCATCCTTTACCAGCAGCAAACCAATATCGCCCCCATGGGCCATAGCCTGATTGACGATTTCGATATCATCCCGACTCTCGATCACTAGAGGCGTGAAGAGGCCTGGAAATATAGGATTCCCCACCAGGGGAAGTACGAACAGATTATGGGGCAGTGTTTGTTCTACGGGCATCAATTCCTGATCTGCCATGAATTATCCTCCAGTACGATTACTAAGTTCATTATGTGTACGTTCAATGTAATCAAAAAATAGGCACTCGTGAAGCGAATTACCAGGGGAGTTTAGCGGTAATAGCTGCCCCGATCAGTTGGGCCCCTATTGCATTTAGATGTACTCCGTCAATTGTAGCGATCAAGTGCCGGTCTTCGCTGCACTGAGCGGCTCTGACTTCATCGGTTCCGATACGCTCGACATCCTCAGCAATCGATGCAGGACTCGGCGGAAAATATTCGGTATGACCACCCTGTTCCCGTATTGTCAGTTCGACCGGGGTAGCGATATCACAGAAAGATGCATTTGGTATCTGCGCTGTAATTCGTTCAAGCAGCGCATTGCGTTCTCTTCGTCTGGTATTCAGTTCAGAGTCCAGCTGTTCTCCAAGGACGGGTAGGGAACAGACAATAAGCGGAATCTGCGTACAAACAGTTTGCAGCTGTTCAGTACAGATCTGTTCAAACTCATCATGGTTTTCCAAAGCTTCATCAATGGAAAATTGTGCAGACTGCCAGCTTTGATAACGGCGTGCCATCTCAGGAAGCAGTAAATCATTTGCCCCGGTCTGCATCACTACGGTCGTATTGCTTCCCAGTAGAGTCTTTCTCTCCAGAGACTTCAGTAATCGCCTGATGGTTGATGACCAGATTTCTCCTTCCACTCCCCGTGCTTCTGAGGGCATTGGGATGTATCGTCGGTAAGAGATTCCGATACGTCCCGCAGTGAGACTATCACCAAAAAGCACTACCTGCTTCATGGTTGCTCATCCGATTCCCGTTTCAACCACCAGACTCCCAAATAGCAAAGCGGGGTGTCAAGCAGAGCAAACAAGACCTTGAAGAGCCAATACGGAATAATCAGGCTGAAAATGAATGGAACCGTATATTGATCAGTTATATGGTAGAAGGCGATGAACATGAAGATGGTAGTGTCAATAAACTGACTCACGATGGTACTTACATTGTTGCGCACCCAGAGATACTTTTCTTTCGTAATACGTTTCATGAAAGAGAACGTGAATACGTCCACATGCTGGGCAATGAAGAATGAAACCAACGAAGCGGCTGTCATGCGCATACTGGATGCAAAGATAGTCTGATAGGATTCCTGAAGGCCCCAGGTGGGATTGGGTGGTAAGGCAATACAGAGTCCGATCATGGCAAACATGAATACTAACATGGCTGAGGAAATATTGACAAATAATGCACTTGTCTTTCTTCCAAAGACTTCCCCGACTACATCAGTGACTAAAAAGAGTATCGGCATAAAGAAGACCCCGACCGATGCCCGTACAGAACCGAGTGTCGTGATCTTGGATCCCAACGTATTGACCAGCACCATAGAGGTGAGATACAGCGCAAAGAGCACCATTTTTTTTTGATCACGGGTGAGCATTTTCGATTCTCCTTTTGTCTGATATGTGCACAGACAGTACCGGAAAACCGTTTTTTGGTAAAGAGCGTATCTACCAGTGAACGGGAAGTACCCCGGTAGCCGATCGTTCCTTACTGAGAATGCTGCAGACCGCTGCAAAAGCTTGTTCAGTGTAATCATAGGCAGCGTAACTGAAACAGTTCTCTGCAAGATACAATAGGTCATAGGGACTGCCGAATGCGATGACCGCCATCGGTAGTCCGGTCCCGGCAAGGGCGTTTACCAGAGATAGCTGCCCCCGCATTTCATGGCCATTGTACGTTCCCGCTACAATGGCGGTACTTCCTCTGGTCTCTTCCATGAGGGCAATAATCTCCTCATTGGACGGGTCCTCTGGTGTGATGATCCCCTTTCCGCCCAGCCGATCGGCAAGATATTGGGTAAAGGGAGCAGCTGATGCGTTATCAGAAACTGAAGCAGGATAACATCCTATGATCAACGGGTGGTCACCGAGATCAAACAGTTGTGGTTGAGGAAGATTTACAGCACTGACTGAGCGAGCCATGATCGCACGAATTACGTTCTCATGTTCTTCTGATTCATCAACCTGCATTTCTTCTGACAACTGGAGAGAAAAACGTCCTTTTACTGCTCGGATGCGAATCAGTGACTGTTCCTGTTCTTCCCAATTCAGATATTCATTCCGATAGCTATCCTGTAGTGACTGAGCCACTGATTCCACCGATTCGTAATGTTCTCCAAGCAGAACCAGATCAGCTCCTGCCTTGATCGATTCCACAGCTGCATGTTCTGTTTCCACTATGGAACTGAAATGCGGATCCTGAATCGACTGGGTACACACGAGTCCCTGATACTGCAGGTGCTCACGCAGCGTATGAGTGATTACCGCACGTGACAGAGAGGCTACGATCGGTTGTTCCTCCAATGCTTCGATAAACTGATGTCCTACCTGGATTGCCGGTATATTTTGCGTTATAGCAGCAGTAAAAGGTACACACTCTTCAGATTCCCATTCCTCACGGGATTTTGTACAGACATACAGCCTAGTCTGTTCATCCTGATCGCTGTCCCCGATACCGGGAAAGAGCGTTCCCATAGCCATAACACCGTTATCGGTGAGACCGCGAATCATGGCTGTGGCGAATTCTGCAACAACCTCAGGCTGATCACTGTATGCACGGGAACCGGTAACTGGATGGAGTCTGCTCGTACTCACTGATAGATTGGGAGCAATTGCACATTGGATACCATAGGAACGAAGTTGTCGGGCGAGTATTCGTCCGGATGTGTAGGCATTACCTGGATCTGCAGTAGCTCCAACTGCCATCGCACCCGGGATGTGTGGGGTTTCTGCCGGCAGGGTATTATACGTACCTCCTTCCTCGGCAATCAGGATCAGCGGTTCCAGTTGGGTCTCCGTATAGATAAGCTCTCGGATATCGCGACACAGTGAAGTAAGTTGTTCTGCACTCTCAATATTCCTTTTCTGCAGTAAGACATTACCGATTTTCCAGGTCTGCACGAGGTATCGGAAATGGTCATCAATTTCTGTCTGCTGAAGTGAAATAACGAGGTGCTGTCCAATCGATTGTTCAAAAGTCAGTTCCTGATACATGGAGAACTCCTTGGATACGTATCGTGTACCATACTTAGGCAAATACAATTAACAAATACACTTGCATAAAAACCGTAGCACTGAGACGGTGTGTATGTCAATGGAAACGGCTGAGCAGGTACTCATGGATCTTCGGTTATTACAGCTGCACGTTTACACTCCCGGTAAAAATCAAGAAAGCGTGGGGTATACTGAGAATTCTTGGTGAAGACAAAGTTAAATTCCCGACTTACCTGCCACTCTTTGATTGGAAGTTCGGTGATATTCTCTTGTTCAATCGCATCACGTGCCGCAGCTTCATATAAAAATGATATTCCGTGATCTCGACTCACCAGATACTTGATCACGTTCAGGTTGCCAATCTCATCTACGTGGGAGAAACTTTCTGGGGTGAGCCCGCTTTCTGCCAGATACCGTTCCAATACCCCCCGGGTTCCCGATCCCCTCTCACGAATGATGAGACGTTCTTCAAGTAACATCTCCAGTGTAGGTTCAGTATGCCGTTCAAGGCAGGCCTGCGATCCAATGCCAATAAACCGTTCATGAGACCAGAGTCGGTAATCATAGCTATTTTTATCAAAAGCCCCTTCGATAAAAGCGACATCAATGGTTCCCTCATCGAGCATCCCCAGTAGGTTTTCGGTGTTGTCAACATATAACGTGATGTTACGTTGCGGATCAGCATCTATTAGTCGACTGAGCAGCGGTGGGAGTATGAATTCTCCAATAGAAAGCGTGGCGCCGAATGTGATGGAAGAGGAAATCGTCTCTGTTGTGAACTCGCCGGTGAAACGTTTGATATCTCGATCCAGTGATTGGGCAAACTCATAATATCTCCTGCCTTGTTCAGTCAGGACCACCTGTCGACCGTGCAAAACATACAGTTGTTGCCCCAGCTTGTCCTGGAGCACCTGCATGTGCTGCGAGACAGCTGGCTGGGTGATGTGCAGAGCCTCTGCCGCCTGTGAAAAACTCATATACCTACAGACGGCCAGAAATGTATTGATACGAAAATCAAGCATGTAATCAACCATTAGAAAAAATTATAATTATATTATAAAATATAATTTTTAATTATGGAATATATCTGGTAGATTTCTGCCATGAATACTCACCGGTCACCTCGCAATATCGTATCATTTTGGCGATTCCTTCCCGGAATCATTGTATCTGTACTATTAGCCGTTGTAGGGAAATACCTGCAGAAAATCACACCGAATGGGGTCGTGAGTGCAAGCGTGTATGCGCTGGTCATCGGAATGATTCTCCACCCACTGGTACGTCGATACTCCATCTTTACCGAAGGGATACTCTTTACCGGGAGAAAGCTGCTGCGTTTTGCCATTGTTGGGATGGGAGTGACGCTGCATGTCACCCAAGTAGTACAGATAGGATCATTTTCACTGATAGTAATGCTGTTTACCCTGGCCACAGCCTTCGGCGGCGGGTATGTATTAGGTCGCATGTTAGGTATGCCTTGGCGTCAATCGAGTCTGATATCTGCCGGTACGGGCATCTGCGGGGGGTCTGCTATTGCTGCGATCGCCCCGGTAATAGATGCTAAGTCCCAAGACATTACCTATGCGCTTTCAGCCACCTTTATCTTCGACCTGCTGATGGTAATTCTGTTTCCCCTCATGGGGCGCGCTCTCGGCATGTCTGATTCCGGATTTGGTCTCTGGACAGGAACTGCAGTAAACGATACTTCATCAGTTGTCGCTGCCGGATATGCCTTCTCTGAGACTGCGGGGAATTTTTCAATTGTTGTGAAATTGACAAGAACACTTGCTATCGTTCCTGCAGTACTGATCTTTTCTTTTATTCAACTGTGTTCAACAAGGAGTTCCAAGGGTAAGCAGGTTTCCCTGCGCACCGTATTCCCTTGGTTTGTCCTATTGTTTCTCGGTGTGGTGGTCCTGAACAGTATGGGAATTATTCCTGTGGGCACTGCCGATGGTATTTCATCGTCGGGAAAATTCTGTATGGTGATGGCACTTGGGGCGATTGGATTAAGAACCGATGCCATTCATCTGGCTCGATCTGGACTCAAGCCGATGGTCCACGGGTTTGTCATTTCGGCCATGGTGATTGTGGTTTCCTATATTGTGCAGAAGTTACTGCATCAACTGTGATAAAAAAGCAATGAGGAAAGAAATATGTTGCATTTTGTTGCGCAATTGGTATACTAATCCTAAACAATACGTGCACGATCAGCACTATGGAGTAGGTATGGATACAGGAAAACTAATTGTCATTGCCATCGGCGGGAATTCCCTCATTGAGGATTCGAAACATGTTACAGTTTCCAGTCAGTATGAAGCAGCTCGCAAAACGGCACATCATATTGTTCGTCTTGTAGAGGCAGGGCATCGAGTAGTCATAGCTCACGGAAATGGTCCTCAAGTAGGCTTTATTCTGTTACGAGCTGAATTTTCCAAATCGATTCTACATATGGTTCCCCTCGATTCCTGTGTAGCCGATACACAGGGTGCTATAGGATATCAGCTCCAAATGGCGTTACATAATGAATTTGCCGCAAGAAACCTGATCCCCCAGGTTGCTACCGTGGTCACCCAGGTGGAAGTACATCCGGATGATCCGTCATTCTCCCATCCTACCAAACCGATCGGTTCTTTTATGTCGAAAGATGATGCAGACCACCATCGAATGCAGGATGGCTGGGATGTCATCGAAGATGCCGGACGGGGGTATCGGCGGGTAGTTGCCTCTCCAAAACCGGTATCGATAATTGAACTCGAGACCGTTCGGACCTTGGTGAATCAGGGTATTATCGTGATAGCTGCAGGGGGAGGCGGTATTCCAGTGGTGCGTCATGAAGACGGATCGCTTGAAGGAAGAGAGGCTGTAATCGACAAGGACCTTGCTGCCGCACTGATGGCAAAAGAACTCCACGCCGATCTCTTTGTTATTTCCACTGCAGTGGAGAAGGTCTGCCTCAATTACGGTAAGGAAAATCAACAGGAACTCGATACAATCACCCTTGATCAGTGTCAGCAGTATGTTGAGGAGAAACACTTCGCACCCGGGAGTATGCTTCCAAAAATTCAGGCAATGATGGATTTTGTGAGAACTACCGGTAATACCGGCCTGATTACCAGTCCCGAGTACATCTATGATGCATTATACGAGGATCGGGGAACGAAAATCGTCAAGTAAGGCTATGCCTCAGCATCATCGATTTTTGGTACTCCCCAGCGGGTGATCCGTTCGAAATCGATGGTGCTGTTCGCAACGTATAATGGCACCATCGTGACAAGAATCAACCAGTTATCCTGAATCAGGACCTGATTGAGCACCCCTTTCATGACCACCAGAGCCAGCGCAAGAATTGCCAATGCTGTATTTGCTCGTCTGAATCGGCTCATCGCTGTCTGATTTCCCCGCAATCCACGGATGATCTGCACGGACATGATGAGCAGCCACGGTGATACAAATACAATATTTTCATTAAAGTATGTAACATCATGACTACTGAAGGCCATCATAAACAGCAGTAACGTTGCCAGCAGTCCACCTGCGAGAGTCCATGATAGGGTGAAAAGACCGTAGACGAACATTCCCGTCCTGCGAATAGTGGTAAAACGACTTTTTGGCATGAGACGTCCACTCATGATCGAAAGCAGTGCAGCAGCGAGGGCGATCAGCGCGAATTTCCCAGTCAATGAAATATTTTCCGTTGCTGTTTCCGCCCGGATACCTGCGGTCGCCGTGTACAGTGTTTCTTCCGATTCAGCAAGTGCAGTGACTGTACCATTTCGATCCGTGTAGGAAAACTCGGCTACTGCCTCCTCTAAAACTGCAGGAAGAAACATCGCTTCCCACAAACTTGCCGGAGAGTCGATGCACCCGCTTTGTAAAAAATTGAGTACCCAGTAAATCAGTGGATCCGAATAGGTGTGCCGGTTGACCAGTTGCCGAATGGTGGCCTGGGCTCCAATGGCAGTTGCCCATGTCTTCAGCTGTCCATCGGTTGCTGCATTAAGAATATCACGAATGCGGGTTGAACAATTCTCACGATAATGATGATACAGATAGGTATTCTGCGGTTCTTGAATATTGTAGTTGAGAAATTGCACAAGAGCTTTTTTTACATCAGGAGCAAGGGAGAGGGAAAGGGAGGTGATCGTCCGATCTTCTTCGCGTGCAAGATCGTAACGTGCCGGGGCAGACGTGGTCCATACCTCATAAAAGAGGCGTCCGAGTGCAAAGGTGCGATAAAAATCATCAGAAAAGCTGAATATACCGTAATCATACATCACGCTGCGGTTTGTTACCGTATGAGTCACCACGAGTGCCGTGTGGCCGAACCACACATACAGGGGGTCACCTCTTCCCATGGTGACAAGAGAAATTTCTAGGAAATCCACATCATCACCATCCTCACGGGAGTCGGGTGAAAAGAAGTCTGTCTGCTCAAGCAGCGCCTCTGATCGATACGGATCTGACGGGAAATTCTGCGGCATCATGGAAACTGCTGAAAGACTGCCGATCACGGTAAACAACAGACTCACCGTCAGCAGGCGAAGTGCATGTTTTTTGCTCATCATGGGCCCATTCTATCACACTATCTGCAGTTTGGTTGACAGAGTTTCACTGACCAGATACTCTGATGCAGTATTCGATGACGACAAGAGGGATTAATGGAGCGAAATCTCACCAGTTCAGCGATTGTGCTTACCCACAGACGATGGGGGGATCTGCATCGACTGGTAACGCTCCTCTCAGCCGATCTTGGCGTGTTCACTGCAGTTGCATATGGCGCTCGTAAAGGGAAACTGGCAGGAGGTATTGAGCCTGGAACGATTGGGACCTGTTATCTGTATCGTAATCCGGCACGTAATGAGTTTACCCTTACCGATGTTGATGTGATCTTTTCGGTCGATGCCATCCGAGAAGATCTTCGACGGTTATACGCAGCTCAGGTGATGATAGAAATTGCACTGCGGATGCATGGAGGTGATTATACGGCACTGTATCAGACCTTGGGAACATCATTGATGCTCTTGCCGTCATCTGAAGTAGCACCGCATCTTGATCTCATTCAGTATATCTGGCGATGGATCAGCATCATGGGACTGGAAGCTGATCTTACCGAGTGTCCGGTATGTTCCACTACGTATGCAGATGATGAAATACTCTCTTTCCATACGGGCATGCATACCCCTTGCTGTGCCCACTGCGGCACGGTGGACAGTTCAGATTACGCTTATCATCTCGGACCGGGAGGAAGACGATATCTGAAATATACCCGAAATCTGCGTGAAGATGAGGCGGTGTTGGTTCCCCTGAGTGAGAGTGCATCACTGCGTATGCTCCGGTACATGATCCGATATGCAGAAACGATTCTCGGAAACTCATTGAAGAGTCTATCCGGGGGAGTCCCGCTTAGTGTCCTGTTATGAATATTACAGTAAGGTTGTTATATGAAAACATGGAAAAAAGAACCGGTTTCGGTTGAACTCATCAGGAAACTCAACGAGACGTATAAGGTGGATTACATCACTGCCTCGCTGCTTGCACGCAGGGGGGCTGTTGAACCTGAGTCGGTGCAGTTTTATTTGGAGACTGATGTTTCCTATCTCCATAATCCCTTTCTCTTTGATGAGATGGAAAGTTTTGTCGAACGGGTGCTTCAGGCAAGGGATGAGCATGAACAAGTATGTGTCTTCGGCGATCGGGATGTGGATGGTATCACGAGTACGGTGCTGATGGTTCAGGAGCTTGAAGCGATGGGAATTCAGACGATGTGGCGGTTACCGGAAGGTGATGAACCGTATGGTCTTACCCGCGATGGGCTGCAATCTGCCGCTGATGCGGGGGTCACGCTTGCCATAACGGTCGATTGTGGTATCTCGAATACCGAGGAGATTGCCTTTGCCCGATCGCTGGGTATTGATGTGCTGATTACTGATCATCACATTGCAGGGGATGTGATTCCTGCAGCTGAAGCGGTGATCAATCCGAAACTTCCCGGCTGTGGATACCCCTTTGCCCATCTGGCCGGATGTGGCGTTGCCGCCAAATGTATCTGGGCATTGCGGTTTGCTGCTACCGATTTTTTCCGTGAATCCTGTATCCTCCTGCACGCTTTGCCGGGCAATACCACTCCAGGTGAGGAGACCGTCATCATTGAAGCTGCCCGTGTGAAGAATCTACTCATTGAAGATCGGATCATCGAAGAGGTAGTTCCGGGTGTTCTGGAACTGCATCAGAGCCGGATTCTCCGATTTCTCGACAGTGGGCTTCCCATTCTAGCCCTCGATCGGGAGATTGAAGCTCAGCTGCTGAAAAAGGCCTTTGGGAATGCCGTCGATATTCATATGGGAGAACTTCGGGACCAGTTTGCACAGGTGCTACCTCAGGTAGCGCAAAAAAGTCTCTTCAGTCTGATGCGCATCAGTCGTTCGGTACGATACACACGTACAGCAAGTGAACTTGATGTATTATATTCGCTCTTCGTTGCCTATGTTCTCAGAAGTGTCCCCTCGCTATCGTCGGAGTATGAAGAGATTCTTGATCTGGTTGCGATGGGGACCATCGCGGATCTCATGCCGATGATTGATGAGAATCGTATTCTGGTACGCTCAGGGATGAAGAAAATGTCAGAAGGAGTACGGAAAGAGCTCCTTGCACTGATGAGTATGCAGAACCTGGTGGGAAAGCAGCTCTCCACCAGCGATATCGGGTGGCAGATCACCCCGGTGATCAACGCTTCCGGGCGCCTTGGGAAACCGCAGATTGCAGCTCAGATGCTGTTGGCAAAGGATCTGCACACCTGTGAGGAGTATGCAGGAGAACTCATGCGGTTGAATCGGGAACGACAGCGACAGGGGGAAGATTCGTGGGGAAGACTTTTGCCGAAGGCCCGTTCAAGTCATGAGGATTTTTCAGGAAAGTTCCTCATGGTTGAAGATCCCACCGTGAGTAGGGGATTAACTGGGATTATGGCTTCACGATTGCTGCGCCAGTTCAATGCCCCCACGATGGTCATCGCGCATGGAGATGATGAGCGGGTTACCGGCTCCATGCGGAGTCCGCATTACTTCAATGTCCGGGAATTTCTTAGTGCTTTCGATGATCTATTCATCGATTTCGGCGGGCATCGTTGTGCTGGTGGTTTCAGTATGGAACGGAAGTATCTTGATGCACTGCGCGAACGAATTGCCGATGCTATTGATCTGCTTGAATCCCGTGATGATCAGGAAGATGAACCCATTACGATAGACGCTCAGCTTCCTCCTGAATACCTGACTCCGAAGTTGATTTCTCTTGTTGAGTCCTTCGAACCGTATGGTGAAGGAAATCCACCCCTGCAATTTCTGATCGAGGGGGCACGAGTTGATGAAATCCAGCTGCTTAATCGAAATCGGGGAAACGGACCGGGTCATGTCAAGCTGCAGCTTTCCTATGGTCAGTATCGTTGGCCTGCACTCTACTGGAATGCAGCTGATGATGTTGGATCTGTCTTTGGAGAAAAAGATGAGGTTGACATCGTGTTCAGGATGGGAAGAAACTACTTCAGAAACAATGAAACCTTGCAGTTGACCATCGTCGCATTGAGAAAACATAAGCATTCAATTGAAGAAATTATGGGTTCTTGACAAAGATAGTGTTTTTCAGCAGTATGAGGCAATACTGATCCCGTTATCTGGGAAGGGGGTGATTACCATAGCTTACGTAAGAGTAGACGATAATGAGCCACTC
>CAYZXD010000007.1:0-11691 GCA_964482325.1 uncultured Spirochaetaceae bacterium
AATGCAAGAACCCGAAAGGGTAGAAAGAAGACCGTCGCCGGTAAGAAGAAATAAGGAGAATTGAAAGTGGCTAAAGCAAAACGCAAAGTCAAGAAAACGGTATATGAAGGGAATGTCTACATTCAGGCGACGTTCAACAATACCATTGTGACTGTCACCGATCTAGCTGGAAACGCTGTTTCCTGGGCAAGTGCCGGTGGACTTGGTTTTAGGGGTGCAAAGAAGTCGACCCCGTATGCTGCACAGACCGCTGCTGAAACCGCAGCAAAGAAGGCAATGGATTATGGTCTTCGTGAAGTGCACGTATTTGTGAAGGGACCTGGTGTCGGGCGTGAATCGGCTATTCGTTCTCTGGGAGTGCTTGGACTCAAGGTGCGTAGCATCAGAGACGTCACCCCTATTCCCCATAATGGTTGCCGTCCGCGGAAAACCAGACGAGTCTGATAAGGAGCAGGTGTAAAGATGGCTAGATATACAGGACCTAAATGCAGATACTGCCGTGCTGAGAAAACAAAGCTCTTTTTGAAGGGTGAACGTTGTCATACCGGTAAGTGCCCCATTTCCAAGAAGGCAGGAACTCCGGGAAAAGATCCCCGAGCACGATCAAAGAAGATGACCGACTACGGTATGCAGTTGCGGGAAAAGCAGAAGCTCAAGAGAATGTACTGCATGCTCGAAAAGCAGTTCAAGCTGACCTTTGATGAAGCTGCACGTATCCCCGGGAAAACTGGTGAAAACCTCATCATGCTCCTCGAACGAAGACTCGATAACGTGGTTTTCAGACTGCACTTTGCCAACAGCCGTAATCAGGCTGCACAGTTGGTGAACCATGGTCATGTCTTTGTGAATGGCAAGCGTGTCGATATTCCTTCATACCGGGTGAAAGCTGGTGATGAAATCTCTATTGGACCGAGCGGTCAGAAGATGCTCATTATCAAGGAAAATATGAAAGAGTTCTCAAAGTCTGGTGTTTCACCGTGGCTTTCTCTTGATCCTGATACCATGAAGGGGTCATTCCTGGCGGTTCCGAGACGTTCGGATGTATCTGAAGTTGCCGATATCAAAGAACAGCTGGTCGTAGAACTCTATTCTCGTTAAGGAGTAAACATGGCACGTAAAAACCTGTTGAAAGGATTTAAGAAGCCGAAAGGAATTACCTTCGAGCATAGCCTGGTAGAGCCCGATTCGGGTAGGTTCATAGCCTATCCGTTCGAGCGCGGTTTTGGTACCACTGTCGGCAATACGTTGAGAAGGATTCTGCTCTCTTCCATCCAGGGATACGCCGTTACCGCCGTGAAATTCACTAGCTACAACGAGGATGGAGTACCGCATCTCATCTCGAGTGAGTTTGAGCCGCTTCCTGGTGTGGTCGAGGATATCCCCGATATCATTGCCCGAATCAAGAAGTTGCAGATCAGTATGCCTGAGGATGTGGAAGGTACGGTGTTACTCGTAGAGTGCAAAGGACCCGGAGCGATAACCGGTGCTCAGTTAGAACTGAACAATGTTGAGATCACAAATCGTGACCTGGTACTCTTTACGATGATGGAAGATGCAAACATCGAAATGGAGTTGCAGATTGATCTTTCTCGTGGGTATGTGCCTGCTGAGATCAATGAGAAGTACATTGAGGAGGTCGGAACCATTCCGATTGATGCAAACTTCTCTCCAGTGAAGCGGGTAAAATATGAGATTGAACCGACTCGTGTCGGTCAGCGTAACGATTACGATAAGCTGATTCTCGATGTATATACTGATGGGACAATCTCTCCCGAAAATGCACTTGCCGAAGCTGCAAAGATTGCCAAAGATCACTTTGCGATCTTCATCAACTTTGATGAGAGTCTGGTGAATAGCAGTGATGAGGTGGATGAGGAAGAAGAACGGATCAGGAAACTGCTCAATACTTCGGTTGAGGAACTTGAACTCACTGTTCGATCGAGCAACTGCCTGAAGAACGCAAATATCAAGACTATCGGTGATCTGACAAAGAAGACCGAGGAAGAGATTGCGAAGACAAGAAACTTCGGAAAGAAGTCTTTGTCTGAGATTAAAGAGAAACTGAAGGAATGGAATCTGAGTCTTGGTATGACCGATTACAGTGTCCTGAAGAACTCGATCAGAATACCAGGGAACAAGGAAGAAGAGAATGAAGCATAGGATTGGTTTTAATGCATTGAGCCGACGTTCCGGCCAGAGAAAGGCGCTTAAGCGCAATATGGTGACCTCGCTTTTCAGATATGAACGTATTGAAACAACGAAGGCGAAGGCTAAGGAAATTCAGCGCATGGCTGAGAGAATGATCACCCGTGCGAAGGTCGATTCAGTCCATGCTCGACGGATGGTTGCTCGTGACATCAAGGACGAAGCCGTTCTTGCAAAGTTGTTTACACAGATTGCTCCGCTGTATGTGGAACGCAATGGTGGGTACACACGAGTGCTGAAGACTGGCAATCGACAGGGCGATGCTGCAGAGATGGCAATCCTCGAGTTGGTTGTAAAAACTGAAAAGTCGAAGAAGAAAGAAGAGCCAAAGAAAAAGAAGGAGTCGAAGAAATCCGACGAAGAGAAGACTGAAGAGTAGAACTCTTTCCTATCTTCTCTCGGGGACAGACAATAGACCCTGCTGAACCGCCATCGTTAGATGGCGGTTTTATCTTTTTACATTGAATGTAGATAAAATGCTTTCAAAATGTTATTGAGTCCACAATCTTTATCTTCTGTCACTTGACAATCGTTTGACTCCTCTCGTATTATTGTTCCATTACAATGGGGGAAATACTATGAATTTGTTTGTACTTATCCCTCTTTGTCTTGGTTGTATCATTCTAGGTTGGCTAATTCGTTGGATGTATGCGAGGTTCAAGCTTACTTCAATTGAACAGAAAGCTGTTCGATTGAGTCAGGAAGCGATAAAAGAGGCAGAAGCTAAAAGTAAAGAGCTTCTCATTGAGACTCGTGATCAGTTGTTGAAAGAACAACAGCAACAAGAACGTGAGGCGAGAGAACGCAGAGGTGAGCTTCAGAGAACAGAACAGAGACTGTTGAAGAAGGAAGAAAATTTAGAACGAAAACAAGCGGAACTAGATGCCATTTCCAGGCAACTGGCGGACAAAGAGACGAGTAACGTCCAGAGAGAGAAAGCTCTTTCGGAGATGGAAGAGAATTGGACACGGGAATTGGAACGGGTTGCCGGCATGTCCTCGGATGAGGCCAAGCAGGTGATTATCGAGTCTTTGCAGAATGAAGCAAAGCGTGATGCCCAGGTTATCGTGAATAAAATTGAGCAGGATGCTCAGTTGCGAGCCGATAAACTGGCACGTGATATTATCGTGACTTCGATTCAGCGGTTGGCTACGGAGGTGAGCTCTGAGGTGACCGTGACTACCGTGAGTCTTCCCGGTGATGAGATGAAAGGTCGTATTATCGGGCGGGAAGGGCGGAATATCAGAACACTTGAAACACTCACCGGGGTTGATGTCATCATCGATGATACTCCTGAGGCTGTGGTTATTTCGTGTTTTGATCCGGTCCGCAAAGAGATTGCCCGTGTAGCCCTTGAGCGGCTGATTCAGGATGGAAGGATTCATCCTGCCCGCATCGAAGAGGTTGTCGCTAAGGTCACTAAAGAGATTACACGAGTGATCATGGACGAGGGTGAAAAGGTAATTTTTGATCTTGGCATTCACAATATGAGTCCTGAAATGGTGCGGGCCCTTGGGCGGTTGCACTTCAGAACCAGCTATGGTCAGAATGTACTGAATCACTCAAAAGAAGTTGCTATTCTTGCCGGTATGATAGCTGCTGAGGTCGGAGCTGATCGTGATATCGCCCGACGCGGTGGTCTGTTGCATGACATCGGTAAGGGAATTGAATCGGATGGTGATGCGAACCATGCTGAGATGGGTGCTGATTTGGCAAAACGTCTTGGTGAAGACCCTCGCGTGATCAACTCGATTCTTTCACACCATAACGATGTGGAACCATCCTGCATTGAATCGGTCATTGTACAGATTGCTGATGCCATATCTGCTGCACGACCAGGAGCACGTCGTGAGACTCTGGATAACTATATCAAGCGTCTTGAAAGTTTGGAGAGTATTGCTGAGGGATTTACCGGTGTTGATCGTGCCTATGCCATTCAGGCTGGCCGAGAGCTGAGAATCCTGGTGAATAACGACAGTGTTACTGATGAAGGAGCGAAGGATATTGCCAAGGGTATTGCAGGGCGTATTGAAGCTGAACTGCGGTATCCAGGAAGAATCAAGGTAACGATCATTCGGGAAACTCGAGTGGTTGAATACGCACGGTAACAAAAGGATTGTATGGCTAAACAGCGAACAATTACGGCTCTGTTGCTCGGGGATGTCGTTGGACAACCAGGGTGCAGAGCCCTTTTTATTGGTCTGCCGCAGTTAATCAAGCGACTGCGGGCAGATATTGTGATACTCAATGGGGAAAATGCCGATGAAGGATTCGGTCTTACTGAGGAACTTGCCCGTCAGTTTTTCTCGTTAGGAGTACATGTAATCACTACAGGGAATCACATCTGGCAGCGGGAGGAGATCAGACCCTTTCTCGATAAGGACCAACGGATACTTCGCCCTGCAAACTACCCTAAAGCCCCGGGACATGGACATACTGTGGTAACTGCAGGAGGAGTGTCGGTGGGGGTGATTAATCTTCAAGGCCGACATCAGATGGTCCCCATTGACTGCCCCTTTCAGACAGCACATCAGTTGATAGAAAAAATGCAGCGTCAGACCAAGGTGATTTTTATCGATTTCCATGCAGAACTTGCTCAGGAGAAAGAGGCTTTGGCACGATATGTTGATGGAACCGTTTCTGCTGTGGTGGGAACCCATACCCATGTCCAGACTGCCGATGAACAGATCTTGGCCAAGGGGAGTGCCTACATCACAGATCTTGGATTGTGTGGCCCTACTGATGGAGTGATCGGATCTGATCCCAATATTGCCATCGAACGACAATTAACCCAGATTCCCCTCAGAAATAAGATTCTTGATGCGCCTTCGCATGTACAAGGTGTTGTCTGTACGGTTGATCCTGATACCGGGAAAGCTATTTCTATTAAGCGAATTAACGAACAATTTGGCATTTAAGGCAATCGTTATGGGAAAACGAGATGGAAAAAAACCTTTAATCACACTCATGCAACAGCAGTTTCCCGCATATAGTCGTGATCAGCTGCGGGCATTCATTGACTGCCGCCAGGTGATGATAGCGGGTGAAACGTGTGTGGATACGCAGGGATTATTTCCGAGTGAAAGTACGATTGAACTTGTTATTGATCGGTATGTGTCACGGGGAGGAAAAAAGCTTGAACATGCACTGCATGTCTGGGATATTGATGTCTCTGAACTGGTTATGATTGATGCCGGATCCTCAACGGGCGGTTTTACCGACTGTCTGCTGCAGCATGGAGCCGCTGTGGTTCATGCAGTTGATGTTGGGTATAATCAGCTCGATTATCGTCTGCGAACTGATGATCGGGTGATCGTGCATGAACAGCAGAATATAATGCATGTCGCTCAGTTTGTCCCACAACCAAACGCCGCGGTGGCTGACCTCTCCTTTCGTTCTACGGCAAAAGCTGCCTCTCATATTCTTTCGCTTGTATCTGATTCCTGGATGATCTCGCTGATCAAACCGCAGTTTGAATTGATCGATGCACCTGATGATTTTACCGGTATCGTAGCTCACGAGCAACTGCTTCCGATACTCATGGATGTATATGATGCGCTCGGAGAAGATGGAGTGAACATTTCAGCAATTATTGAATCACCCATTCATGGACGGAAAGGGAATCGGGAATTTCTTGCGCTATTGCATGGTAATCGAAGCGGTCTGGATCGAGCATCATTTCAGCATACGGTCAAAGCTCTGGTTGCCGAAGGATCTTCCCGTCTACCAGGATAATTACATCACGAATACCCGGATATGCAACAAGGGTCTCAGTTATTTGTGCTGTTTTCCACGTATGGCCATCAGGGTCCCAGACAGTAGGGTTTGCAAACTCCGGTGAGACATCGACGTAGGCAATCTGATACGAAACCGTCAGACCGAGAAGGCGGGTATCCGGGGGAATACCGCTGATAGCTCCTTCTCGGAGTGCTTCTGCCGGAGGTCCCTTCAGCAAAGCTTCAATTGCCGCATGATAGGAAGGCGAGGATACTGCTGCTGAGAAGGGTTTCAGTTTCGGTTGAGCTTGGCGATCGGGAACCAGAAAGTAGACGGTAGCTTGTACGGTCTCTGATGACCGATCATGCTGCGATGCACGATATTGCTGAATGAGCTTTCCCACCTGCGATTCCTGATAAGCGCGGTGCATGAAAGGGAAGGCAATTAATACCGCTAGCACCGCTGCAAGTATGACAACGATCCAGGCAAGAAGGATCCAGTTCTGATGTTGGTTGTTCTCGTCTCTTCCCATGATTTCAGCATACACCAGAAGGTATCTCTGATGCGAGTATCTATTTACACTGGCGGTAAAACCCCGTATGATACTTCTACATATGAGAATATTAAAGGGTATCGCAGCATCTTCGGGCATCGGTATTGGAAGAGTTTTCCTCTACGTACATGAGAAGCTCGTAATTCCTCATCTTACGGTTCTGGAGAAAAATGTTCACTCCGAAGTACTTCGGTTTGTCCGTGCCCTTGAGGTGATTTCCGATGAACTGGAACAGATGAGACAGGATTCTGTGGCTGATGACCACAAGAATATTTTGGATACTCATCTGGTTATGCTGCAGGATCCCGATTTCTCAGATTCAGTAAAGAACCAGATATCCACAGGACATATCTGTGCTGAATGGGCTGTTGAACAGGTGTTATTGGGATTCATCGAGGTGCTCGAAACTTCTGAAGATCCGGTACTGAAAGAACGGAGTGCTGATCTGTATGACATCGGTTGGCGGATAATTCGCCAGATGATGGGGAAGCGGCGGATCAATCTCGCGGCAATTGAAGACGAGGTGGTGCTTGTTGCCGATACCTTGCTCCCTTCGGAAGCTCTTTCGCTCAATCCCGATAAGATAAAAGCCATAGCACTGAACGGAGGTGGAAGGACGAGCCATGTGGCTATTCTGGCACGGGCTCTGCAGATTCCTACTGTAGTCGGCCTGGGTCGAGTCACCGATAAGGTCAAAAAAGGTGATGAAATCATTGTTGATGGAAATCTCGGAGAAGTTTCCGTCAGACCGAGCAGCGCATCGGCAAACCGAATGCGCGCACGATACGATCGATGGGTTGAGCACGAACAGGAGCTGCATGAGCTTGCCTCATTGCCCAGTGTAACCAAAGATGGGCATACCGTTAAACTGAAGGCCAATATTGAGACGGTCGATGAGGTCGATGTTGTGCTCGATCATGGTTCGGATGGCATCGGATTGTTTCGTTCCGAATTTCTCTTCCTGAAACAGGGGGGAGCAAGTGAAGATGAGCAGTTCGAAGCATATAAAGAGGTTCTTGAGCGGGTAAAAGATACCGGACCGGTTACGATTCGTACGATCGACGTCGGTGGTGATAAAATCATTCCGGGGATGGAAGGCCTTGGCGAGGATAATCCTATTCTCGGCTGGCGGGCAGTACGATTCTGCCTTTCCCGGAAAGACATTTTTCGTGTGCAGCTTCGTGCTTTGCTGCGCGCGTCAGCTTACGGGAAACTTAAGATTATGTTCCCTATGATCAGCGGTCCTGAAGAGCTTGAACAGGTGATGCTGGTACTTGAACAAGTCAAAGATGAGTGCAGAAAAGCTGAAATACCGTTTGATGAGGATATTGATATCGGGACCATGATAGAGGTCCCTTCAGCAGCTCTCTGTACCGATATTCTCGCTCCAAAGACCGACTTTTTTTCCATAGGTACCAATGACCTGATCCAGTATACAATTGCTGTGGATCGGGGAAATGACAAGATTGCCTATCTGTACCAGCCCTTTCATCCGGGAGTTTTGCGACTTATTCAGATGATTGTGGAAAAAGGACACGCTTCCGGTATTCCCGTTGCTATGTGCGGGGAAATGGCCGGGGACCCCCTGTCGACAGTACTGTTACTCGGCATGGGATTAGACGAATTCAGCATGAGCCCGCAAAGTCTGTTGGAAATAAAAAATATTATCCGCAGTGTAACGCTGACCGAAGCACAGGAGCTGGTGAGAACGGTAATGCGTATGGATTCGTACATCAATATTAACACATATGTAAGGGAATGGATGCATGATAGATTCGGAGACGTTATCACTACGTAAACTGGGACTCCCCATAATTGCAATAATTGGACGACCCAATGTGGGAAAATCGACGCTGTTTAATCGGTTAATAAAAAAAAGACGGGCAATCACTGATGCCACTCCCGGAGTGACTCGTGATCCAATCCCCGAGCGATGGCTGCTTGGTAATCATCCGGTGCTGTTAGTGGACAGCGGTGGGGTGAAATTGGATCAGGAGGGGTTGGACTTTCTTGTCACCAAACGAAGCCTCGGACTGCTTGAGATTGCCGATGCAATTGTTCTTTTGATGGACTGTACTGAAGTCACTTCCGAAGATGAGATGCTCGTGGAAACACTGCGTCCGTATACCGAAAAAGTGATCCTTGCCGTGAACAAGATAGATGATCCGGTTCGCGATGATCTGATCTGGGATTATTATCGGTATGGGTATGAACGGGTGATCGGATTATCTTCAGCTCACGGACTTGGTATTGATACGCTTGAGGAATCTTTGCTCTCAATGCTGAAGATGGAAGAGCAGGAGGAAGCTCCCGATGAAGAGCACCGCGTTCGTATAGCTGTATTGGGAAAGCCCAATACCGGAAAGTCAACGCTGACCAATCTCCTTACCGGTAAAAGCACCTCAATTGTCAGTGAGATCCCCGGTACTACACGAGATGTCATTATGGGTGATTTCTCTTATAAGGGAACCAGCTACACGATTCTCGACACTGCGGGTATCAGGAGAAAGAGTAAAGTCGAGGATGATGTCGAATATTACTCGGTGAATCGGGCAATTAAAACGATTGACGAGGCTGATGTTGTTCTCCTCATGATTGATGTAACCACGGGATTAGTTGAACAGGATAAGAAGATTGCTCAACTTATTGTCCGGCGTGGGAAAGGTGTGGTGCTCGTTTTCAATAAGATAGATCTTCTTGATGGTGTGGAAAATCAGCTGGAGGCGATTAAAGATCGTGCCAGATTCCTATTTCCCATCCTCTCTTTTGCTCCTATTGTACCGATCAGTGCTATCGAAGCTGTGGATGTGGAGAAGTTACTGGATTGCGTATGGTCGATATGGCGACAGCTTAACAAGCGCATCGAGACTGCTCAGCTGAACAACTTTTTATCGGATTGGTCAGAAGCATATCAACCGCCGAGAGGAACCCGGGGTCACTTTAAGGTGTACTACGGGACGCAGGTAAGCGCCCCTCCGGTACGGTTTTTATTCTTTGTGAACCGGAAGAAGGACTTCCCTCAGGGGTATGTACAGTATTTGAAAAACTGTATTCGAAGAGATCTTGGATTTTCTCAGGTTCCCGTTGAAGTGGAGTTGAAGGAGAGGAGACGAAATACTCCTGCAAATCGGTTGTAATGAAAATCAAAGTTGTTTGTTTTGATATCGATGGGACGATGTATCCGAAATGGATGACCAATTGGAAGTTGGTCCGGTCGTTGTTTCCTTCTCTTCGTCTTGCTTTGCAGAATCAGCGGTTTCGAAGATACATCAGAGAGCACCAAGAGGAGCTGACGGTTCCCCCATCGCGTGATGGCTTTCGACGTCGACAGGCGCTGTGGTTTTTGGGATCGGATGAACATCAGATCTCAGAGGGACGGATTGAGGAAGTACAAAGGCGGGTAGAGCACCAATTCTACAACCAGTGGCGGCATGCTTTCTCCCGCCTCCGACCGTTCAGGCACCTGCGTGAAGCACTCACCGCGTTGCATGATCAGGGGGTGAAAGTGGCTGCACTTTCCGATTTTCCCATCGAACAGAAACTTGTAGCACTGGGGGTGGATGACTTGATCGACTGGTCAGCTTGTACCGAGGAATCGGGATATCTCAAACCGCACCCATCCCCCTTTTTAATGGTTTGTTCTGCGTTAGCGGTACCCTGTGATGAAGTTCTGTATGTGGGGGACAGTTATCACAAAGATATTGAGGGAGCTGCACAGGTAGGCATGCGGACGGCCCTGATAGACCCGTCTATCACTTCAGAAAAACGGCGACGGGCTAAGGCTGCAGTCTGTATGAAGGCTGATACGATTTTTTCTGATTATCGGGAATTTATGGAGCGTATTCCGGAAATGCTCCATTAGGGGGTTGTTATGTGGGAAATGGTTCCGATCGTACTTTCCATCGTATTGTTTCTTATTACACTGATTATTATCGGTACGCTACGCCGCGCCGATAAACAAAGCAGGAAGCTTGAAATCATGCGGCAATATGTCGGGCAGTATATTTCTGAAGTGAAAAATACCGAGACAAAACTGCATGAAACGATTGCGGATGTAGAGGGGCGGCTTTCTACCAGTCGCGACGAGATGGAAAGACTGGTTTCCCAAATAGTCAAAGAACGAGAGACTCTCTTTGCCCATTCTGAGGATCTTGAACAGCTGCAAACTACGTTAGTTTCTTATCGTGATGCACTCAATCAGTTGAAAAGTATGACCGAAAGAGCAGAAACCCGTACCCGACAGGTAAAAGATGAAGTGTTGACCGTACAACAAGTGCATCATACCATTGAACAAAGTCTCACCGAGATTGCTGAATCAGAGGAAGGACTCACGCAATTACAGCAACGGCTTGACCATGCAGTTGCACAGCATGCCGCACGTCTTGATGAGCAATTGGAAGCCTCTGTTGCTGAAGCTAAAGTGAAAATAGATTCCCTGCTTGATGATTCTTTAAACCATACCGATGCAACATTCCAGACCATGATCACTACCGTGCAAGCTTTCCTGAGAGAATTGAATAATCGTACTGAAGTTCTTGAAACGGCAGTGAAACGTCTCACCACAGTCTCTTTGGAATCGATGAACACACTTTCTGAACAGATTGAGAAAACGAAAGATCAACTTGCCCAACGAGATGAATCACTGGAAGAGCTCAGCAGGAAGCGGGAAGAACTGGAAGGAATGGTTGCTTCTCTTACTGAAGAAAAAGAGGAGCTGGAACAACAGGTAGCTTCAGCTGAACAGGTTATGGTGGAAAAGAAACAGGATTTGAAGGAAATCAACGATGAACTGGATCTTGCCCTTGCAGAACGACAGCGAATGCTTGAAGAAGAAGAACAAAAAGAACTTCAACGGAAGGTACAACTCGATGATCCCGATCTTGCAGCAGAAGCT
This sequence comes from uncultured Spirochaetaceae bacterium, assembly GCA_964482325.1. Taxonomy (GTDB): domain Bacteria; phylum Spirochaetota; class Spirochaetia; order Sphaerochaetales; family Sphaerochaetaceae; genus CAYZJV01. The sequence continues at coordinate 11,370 of CAYZXD010000007.1, forward strand.
GAAGTTGAATTTGACGATGTGGTCCCACTTTTCACCCTTGATGAGAACCCTGAAGAACTTGAGGCTGAGACTGAGATGCAGCTTACATTAGTAGATGATTCTGAACAGAATGAAGAACCCGAACTGGACGATGAATCTGAGTTGGACGATGAATCTGAAGAACCGCATCGCAAGCGTCGTGAACCTATCCACTATGAACTTGATGAAGATGAAGAAGAAATTATCCTTGATGATGATGAAGAATGATTTGCAGGTATTGCCTCGTCCGATTTCTCTGTGATACAGTCCACAAGTACCGAGGAATCGGCAAAATTGTGAAGGC